>RRBB01000234.1:0-15753 GCA_006543605.1 Rhodococcus sp. WS4 | reverse complement strand
GACACAGACACAGGCACAGGCACAGGCACCATCGTCGAATGGCAAATCCCCACAACACCTCCCTCCAAACCCCCTCACGAGAGCCCCCCGAGGCGAAGTCCACGCTCGGATCGGCCGCGGCGATGCGGCCCGTGACGGCGACGACCTACGGGGTCATCTGTTCCCCGGTGACGAGGAAAATCACCCGGCGCCCGACCACGACGGTGTGGTCACCGAAGCGTTCGTAGAAACGCCCCAACAACGTCACATCCACTGCGGCCGGGATGCTGCCGGTCCAGGCCGGATCCTCGATCAGGGTGAGCAGCCGGCGGTGCAGGTCGTCGAGCTCGTCATCGCGTCTACCGATCTCGGCCGCCAGTTCGGGATCATGCGTGCGCAGAACCCGTTCGGCGAGGCCGGCCAACTCGGCCGCCACCCGCCCCATATCGGAGAGCAACTCCTCCGCCTCACCGGAAGCGACGTGCTCGGGATGACGCCGGCGGACACTTTCGGCCACATGCTGCACCAACCCACCCATCCGGCTCAGATCCGCCACCAGGTGCACACCGGTGACCACCTGACGCAGATCACGCGCCACCGGGCCCTGCAACGCCAACAGCGCCATCGCCAGGTCCTCACACGGACCGCGCAACTCCTCGATCTGATCGTTGAGATCGAACACCCGCTCCGCCAGAGGCAGGTCAGCCAACACCAGGGCCTCGGTCGCCGCCCGGACCGCCTCCCCCGCCAGCCGGCACATCGACGCCAGACGGTCCGTCAGCTCGTCGAGCTGCTCGTGAAACTTCATCCGCATAACCATCATCCTCGTGCACCCGACGAAGACAACACACCGGGACGTGTCATCTTTCCCGTTCCGAAGGCTCGCCCAGGCCGCGAGCCTTCCCGTCCATCCACGCGATCACATCGAACACCCGCAATGCGGAGATCTCCTCGGGGAGGCCAGCCTCCCCCCGGATCGACAGCAACCAGTGATGCAACGCCCCGTCGTCCGCCCGCAGCGCCTCCCGGACCGGATTCAGATGTGCCCGCTCGGTGCCCAGCACCTGACTGACCACCGAAACCGAAGATCGGAAACAGCCGGGGGGCGTTTGCGGGCGATCAGCTTCGTCGCCTTCGTCTGGCCGATCCCCGGCAACGCCCACAAGGCCGTTTCCAGGTCCCAGGCGGGCCACCCCGGGGTCAGCGGGTCCGGTTCGTCGACCCAGGTCCCGATCCGGACCTATCGCCCTCAGAAGGGCGTTCAACGCCTCGGACTGGGTGTGCAGGATCGCCCGCGCCGCTTTCGGGGAGACCTGCACGGACAGGAACACCCGCCGCGACCAGGTCGTCCGCGGTGAACCGGTCCGCCTCCCCCGCCCGATCCCCGGTACTCGACCAGGAGTCGAAGTGCGCGCCGACGTAGGCGTCGTCGCCCAGATACGGGCGGTCGTAATACTTCGTCAGCGCCTCGATCGCCGCGGCGTCCGAGTCGGTCGCGAGGGTGGTCGGCAGCCGCAAAGTCATACCCCGCACCCTCTCACCCCCAGGTGCCGGCGACCGGGAACCGAACCGAAATGGTCGCGCCCCGAACGGAACCAGGGGCGGTGCCGGCCGAGGGCGCGGCCGGATCACGGTCCTCTGGCATGTGCGTATCGGGCACTGTCGCGGGCGCCCGACCGCTTGCTCGGGTAGCGGGGAAAGCTCGCCAAAGGTGCATCAACTCCTTCGTCGATGGCATGCGATTCCAGTTGCCGATCTCGGAACCCGTTACGGACTCTCGTCTGGTTGTTTCAGCGCAACCTCAATCGGTTGCTTCAATCGAAAACCGAACCGCCGAGATCGCACCGGTTTGATCCGCTTACGGATTGACATCCATACCAAGACGAGGGCTGCAACCACGATCGCCGAGACGTACACCGCAAGAACCAAGTTGCCGCGACCATTCAGCAGCGTGTCAGCAGCTTGAATCAGGTTTCTGGACCGCTGATTCTGTCCCTCGAGCTCGGTAATCGTTTCAGAAATCCGCGGCAGTAAGAATAAAAGTACAACGATGAATCCCGACGCTGATATAGCTATGGATCTGCGTGCCACCATCCTTGAGTATCGCGTCGCGACGATGCTTTCGAGCACTTTGACCCGATCCATCAGTCTGTCGTACAGATCAGGAGCCGAGTTCTTGTTCAGGACGGCTTCTACGACGTTTTCAGCATCGGGGCCTTGAAGCAAATTTCGCTTGTACTCCTGCAGGCCAACCGCGAAAAGGTGCTGGACGCCGAAGAGCCGTTTGTCACGAACCACGGCATCTGAAGTGATTCGGTCGATTTGTTCCAGCTGCCGGATCTGCAGAATCGCCGACTCGATCGGGATCAAGTGGTGTAGATCGTCGGCGAGATCAGGCTGGTCCTGCTCCCAACTGACGGCCATCGCGTTTCCCGCCGAAATCCACAGCTCCTGGTCTTCGATCTTCAGGTGGTTTTCGAGCAAGTCTTCTTCGGTCTCAGGCTTAAGGGTCAATGGCCTTGTTGCTCTGAGCATGAGTTGAGCGAACTCGGACCGATGATGATCTTTCGCACCCGACCCATGACACCCACATGTTGGAGCACCGATCGACAGCGTTGTGTAGGACTTCCAACCTGATCTACTTGGGCGGCGGGCGACGGACTCAATCGCTGTTTGATAGACCTCGAACACGGTGTCGAATGAGACTGGGCCATCAGCTTCTGGTCGCATCACTACCCATCGCAGCCGCTCATAGGTCGGCAGATCGGCCTTCTTCAGTGCCCTCGTAATTCGGCCGTTTCCCGACGCAAATCGCCGCATGATCGGCTCCGAAATCTCAGCTCGGTCGAGCTTCCTGTACTCACTGACCATGCAGTTGGCTATGTTCTTGGCGTCGAGTTCGGTGTACACCGCTGTCGACAAGGTGAGGATGCAGATTCCGGACCGGTGCAGCATCAGGGATACATCCAGTACCTCGTCTCCCACGAGTCCGTCCGAGTAGGGAACCCTGTTCAGTTCCACTCGTAAGTACGGCACCGTGTGGAAGTAGCGAGACGAGTATTGGCTCTGCTCGGTCCGGGTACGGATGGCTCCCCAGACGTGGAAATCCACAAGCGCCTTCTGCAGGCCGTCCCTTGCCTCAACCACCATTCTCTTCGGCTCGTCGGAGAGTTCACTCTCATTGTCTTTCGACACCTGTTCCGCTGAGGGTGAACGTGTCCCGGCAAGTGAGAACACTTGGGCCAGATACATAAAGAAGAAGCGGATGGTCAGCCATGGCGACTGTCTAAACAACACTCCGAGCCGCGGTTGGTCCGAGTAGTACTCGTCCATGAACTTGGCCATTGATTCGGCCTCGCGAAGAGCCGTCTCAGTACCGACGATGGAGCGGCTGACCCTCAACTCGTTGGATTTCGGGGAGGTAGCAACCGATCCCATATCTTCAACCATCAGTGTGTGGGCAACTCGAAAGATATCCAGCCCTGGTCCGAGATCGAAACTGTACGAGTGATACACCGCGCGGCCGCGCACCCGGACTGAATGTTCACTACGCGATGGCGAGAACCAACGAAGAAGCTTCACTGAGCGATCGTACTTACACCCGCTGACGGCATCTTCAAGCCGCCCACAGGTCATCGGTAGGCCAGCATGATCTGCAGAGCGCCCAGGCACGTCGCCCTCGACCACGTGGGTGCGGACGGCGTCAGCAGCTGAGTGCACGAGACGATTTCCGCACAGTTGGTGTCCACCAGGGGTCCCATCATGACGAACCGCCCGACGACCCGCAGAATCACGAAGGAGACCGCACCGTCCCTACCAGGCCGGCCCCACTTTCGATTCACACACAAAGCGGTCCGCACCCCAGACGGAGGATGCGGACCGCCAGCAATGGGCATGGATCAGCTCGTGAAGACCTTCTCAATGGTGCCCACGGACAGCCAAATCGAGCTCGTCGAAGCGGTCGGCTCGGCACGCGGGGCGCCCTTGATGGGCTGCTTGTGGTGGGCACAGGTATTCACCGCCTGCACCACACCGAATGCGGTTCCCCGCCCGGCGCTAACCCGCGCATCGCGGTGGTCCATCTCCACCAGCTCCTCGCGCACCCGAGTCGCGACCGCTCGCGAGCGGCCTGCTCCTCCGGCACCGGATGCCAGGCGTCCAGGAACGCGAACCACTGCCGACCAACACCGCCACCGAGGACAGGTGGCAGCGTCTCTCTGAACTCGTCAGTGGTCTCCTCCACCACACTCAGCGCCTGCCGGGCCTCGCCGATCCGCAACCCCGAATACCGGCTGTGCCGGATCTTCAGCCGCGACTAGGATCCCGAAGGGCTCACCTCTAGCCGTTGGCGGTTGCATTTGCCAGCCGGTGAGACACCGTTCGCGCCTGACGAGGGGAGAATGCACGTGGTGGGTCGACGATCCAAGCTCGAGACCGGTGAGGCTATCGACGAAGCCTGGGCCCGGAAAGTGGTCGAGGCGCACGCTGAGGTGTCCCTGGAACTTCATGATGACGGATCCATAAACGGCATGGTCGACTACCGGGTGTTCGATCGACCTGCTGCAAATCACGCCCGGCACCCGCTGGGCGTCCTCGAAGTCGGCACCATCACGAACGGCGACTTCAAGGTCAGCCGAGACACATTCGAGAGGATACTCGCCGAGGGCTTCAGTGCCCCCTCGCTGGACTGGAAGTGGGCGGTCGCTCTCAACTACGGGCCGGCGCGGCTGAAGCCCCTTCGGGAACGGTTGGTTCCCGTCCTCGCGGAGCTCGAGCGTCGCGGTATCGAATCGCTCCAACCGGTCATCCACTGGGATCAGGACAAACTTGAACTGGCACGACTCCTAGACGACGTGGGCGATGTCGCAAAGGTGACGCGACGTCACGACGACTATCCCGTGCAGGTCACGTGCACATGGATGTGGTCAACTACCGGCTCAGGCGATCCCCTCGCGACATTAGAAATGGTCGAGAAATGGCTCGACACGCCAGAGAAGGACCAACAGGGAATCCGCAGCAAGGTCGGATCCCGAGACGCCGATCAACCCTACGGCGGCCTATTCCTACACATCGAGAAGGTACCGTCGCCGCGGCCCGGGTCCGAGTTCGACTACGACTACCAGCAATACACCGAACCGCTACGAGCGGGACTCCTTCCCCGGCGGGCACCCGTGCTGCCCCCGGAAATCACCCATCTGTGGCTCGTGACCACAGACGGATTCGGGTGGTACTGGGACTCCGGACGCTGGCACCTCGTCGGTCACTCACCTCATTGACCACCCCAGAACAAAGATCGGATGCACCCTCGTCGTGCCGATACCCGCACGCGTGGAGCGCTCAGCGCTCCGGTTCAGAGATCGCTCCGGTCAGCACGGGGGTGCGGCCGAGATTCACGCCGCCGTCACCGCGTCTGCGAAGACGGTCACTACTGGGCCGCAATCGGTCTCACCGTCGGAGTGAAGAAAGCGCCAACACGGGCGCATCTCATGCAGTCCCATGTCAGGGAGCGATGAGATCTAGCGCGGCGAGGCGTAGCGGACCTTCGTGGCTAGTGAACGGGTTGTGTACAACGGTGTCCGGTGCTGCGGATGCCAAGAATTCGCTGGCCGCTGCCGCCTCCTGCTGAGGAAGAGCGCCTGCTTGGCGTAGGACGACGGCGAAGAGGTACCGGCGCTGTAGCGGTTGCAGATCGAGACATGCATCGGCGATTGGGTCCCACGGGGCGGCGAATATGGGGCTGTCTTCACGGATATCCATCGGTTCGCTGAGCGAGGCCTTCAGTGCTTCGACGGCGTCGGCGTCCACTCGTAGCCGTCGCATAAGCGGCTTGGTGAAGAGGGGCAGGTCTAGATCTGACATACCCATGCGGAGACGTGTGTGGACGCGGGTCACGATGGCGGGTAGGTCTGGTGCGTCCGCTGTGCCGAACGCAATTGCCAGCGTGTCATCCCAGTCCCGGTGCTCGCGAGTCGCGCGATGGGTTTCGAACCACCGTTCGAGGTCTCGGCGAGCAGCGATGGATGCGGGGTCCGTTGGAAAGAGCTGCGCGTATATGGCAAGCCTTTTGTCGTCGTAGATGTGGGCTGATTCGGGGTCGATCGCGTCCTCGGTGAGGATGGTCTTCAGCGTCTCGTCGGATACCTTCCAGCTGTCTCGGTCCAGCAGTGAGTCGACGACTTGCCGGGTTAGCGCCGTCCCGGCGGTTTTGGCCCCGAACGCACGGAGAGCTCGTTCGTCACCCCTGTTTTCGTCTTTGACCCACAGAAGGAAGTGTGGATCTTGCCGTAGTACGGCATCGGTATTGGCGTCTTCACGGAGCATCTCTGCGATGGCGGGGTATCGGGAGGCAACGGTTGCTAGCGCCGACATGACGTGGCGCCGTTGCTCGCTGACAGTTCGATGTTGCCGGTCGGATGTGCTGTTCAGACGCTCGAAGAGGTCATCGCCGAAATGGACACGCAGCCGTTCCCAGTTCTCTGCGACGAGGTCTACCAAGATTTGGTCCACGTCACCGTGGTAACCGACGTCGAGGGTGACACCGGGCACTTGTCCTGTGTGGCCGATGGTTTCCCGGAGGCCGTCGCTGAGCTGGAGGTCGCCGAGCATGAGCATGCCCGTCCACGCGAGTTGCCGAAGCTCCTCGAAGTCGGGACCGTACGCGCACATATCGTCCCTGATCTGCATGCGCAGCTGTTCCATCTCCGCGGTCATGGTCGCGGCGCCTACTTCATCGTTGTCGGCTTGCTGGTGGCGCTTGATCGTTTCGACGAGGCCGATGAAGGCGCAGCGGCGAACCTCTGTGTCGGGTTCGTTCCTCCACTCCGCCATGACGTCGAGTAGGTCATTCGCGCCGGGCGGGTTGCGGGCCAGTTCGAAGGCCAGAACTTCGCGTAGTTCCGGTTCGATGTGCTTGAGCAGGTTGAGAGTCTTGTCGAGGATTCGGCGGGAGGTTTCGTCTCCCCTGTCGCAGTAGGCCCGGAGAATCGCGACCGATATGGTGTCCGGAATGCCTGCGGAGAGGGGTCTTCGATCGTGAACCAGCTTCTCGGCGAACTCCTGGACCACTGGTTGACCTGGCCAGGCGCCGATGACGGCCGGGACGTGCCACATCAGGACGTGGGGGTCCACTGCTGTGCAGAGCGCCGCTAACTCGGCCGGATCGTAGCCGGCGAGGACTTCCCGCCCGGCGTCGCCGTGGGCGCCTGTGTCCTGGGCTGATGCCTCGAGCTGCGTCCAGGCCTCGGCCACTGCCTGGGCAACAACGACCTGTTCCTCCGTGCTGTCTCGATCACCTGGCTGCCGTAGCAGGTCTACCAGTACCGCGAACCCATCTTTCGGGCCGAGCACGTCGATGGCAACACCGGCCATGGGTGCAGCGCGCGCGTACTCGCCACGAAGCCGGCTGGTGAGGTCGATACGGACTTGCTCGTCACCTGTGTACTGCTCGACCAGCGTGCGCGCTGCGGCGTATGGCCGCGAGTGGTCCAAGCCCCCCAACAGCACGGTCCGGGCCTCGTCAGAAGGAAGTGTGGTGGATAGACCTGCTGCTACGTAGGGCATCGGTCCCTGCAGGTTGGTATCCACGTAGGAGTGGAGCACCGAAGCGAATGCCGGGTCGTCGCACCACTGTTGAGGAATCATGTTGACGTCGTACAGGATCAAGCCGTGTCCGTCGGGTTCGGCGAGTTCTGCGGTGACCCATGCCTTGAAGCGACCGTCATCGGCGAGGGTGTTGCAGGCGAGGTACCACGCAAGCGCTCGATCGCCGCCGGTGCGTCCGTTCGTCGTCAATGTCTCTATGGCGAAGTCGGCTACCGGAGCGTCGTCGGTGGCGGCGAGGGCAACCAGGTCCGCTACGGGCCATGGCCCGCGGGCGAAGTCCTCCCGACGCAGCAATGACAGCAGCCAGGCACGTTCTTCCAGACGGAACACCGCTACGTCGCCGGGCGAGGTGCCCCGCTGCAGCAAGTGCAGCCCCACCAACCGCAGCGGGAGCGACGGCTGACGGCGGGCCCAGTCGATCAACCGGCTGGTCCCGGGTGCCTCTGCCCAGCCGGTGCCGAGGGCAAGGAGAGCGGCGGCTTGCGTCGCCGAGGACGGACCGGTCTCGATGAACGCCACCAGCCGATCCATCATGCTTGGTTGGCCCCCAAACCGGTGTGCGATGGCCAAGGCCGCATTGCCCTTCACATTGTCCTCGGGGTGCCGGATCCCCCAAAGCAGGTACTCGCCCACGACATCGTCGGCGATATCGAGATCACGCAGCGCCCACATGGTGGGTGACGGGTCGGGACGAGGCGCGGTGAGCCACCGTTTCATAACTGGAAGCAAATGACTGCGGGCGGAGTGGCTTGCGAGCGTGCCGACGAGCGCCGTCACGAGGTTCGCCCGATGACGCAGTGCGGGATGGGTCTCGACGCGTTCGACGAGGCGGTTCATGTATGAGGTCTGAGATCTCGGGGTGAGCTTGACTCCTGCTGCGAGCGCTTCGGCGAGCAGCTCGTGCCCATCGACGTCTGCCCACGGCCGGTTACCGGCGCCAAGTGCGGCAGTGAGTAGTGGTTCGGTTGCGTGAGGGCTGACCTGTGCGGTCAGCAGGGCGAGGAGCACGTCACGCCAGGCCGGATCATGAACAAACCGCCGGACAGCGTCAATCTGTTCGTCGCCGGGCAGCGTGGCCAGGTACTGGCCGGCCATGTGGTCGAGCACGACGCGGTGCAGGAAACCGACGGCACCGGCTCCCTGCGACACGATGAGGCCGAATTCGTCTTCCGCCATGGCGAGGACCGCATCGGCGATCCTCCGGGCGGCGCTGTGCTCGTATCCGAGGACTTCGTCGTCGGTCATCGACTCGACAATGAGTTTGCGCATCTCCGGCTTCGCGACGGTGCCGGTGGCGTCCTTGACGCGGAGGCGGTAGGCCACCGCGGCGAACAGCGTCGTCATTTCGGTGGCCGTCAGAGGTCCGCCCTGTGCGAGGGAGGCACGTTGCCTCATCTGAGGATGCTTCTCCACCAGTAATTCGACGAGCCTGGCGTAAATTTTGAACCGTTGCCTCGGTAGCGGCTCACCCTGCCAAGTCGACGCAAGCAGTGTCAGAAATAGTGGAGATCGGGACAGTTCGGCGAGTTCCGGGGTGGCCACAAGTTGGTTGAGAAACGGCTCGACACCTGCGCGCCACGTCGATCGGCTGGCGGGGGCAGCTTCGGCTTGGTCGGCGGGCAAGAGTACCCCGGCCGCGATCGTGCGGCGCTGGTTATCGTTTAGCGGCGTGATCTCCGCCCGCGCCCATGGAAGTTGCCAGTTGAGCCGGTCAACCGCATACGGACGGGTGGAGAGGATCGCCGAAGAGTGGGTACGAGCGAGAAAGGCCTCCAGCATCCCGAGTGCGCGTTCGGCTGCGCCGACGTCACTCCACTCGTCGACGCCGTCGACGAGCAACAGCAGGCGATCATCCTTCAGTGCACGCTGGACCAGCGGCCACAGGTGTGCAGCGCTCTGCGACTTCAGCCAGGCTTCGGCGGCCGAAACCAGCGAGTTCTCCGTCGACGATTCCAAATGCCGGCACAGGAACCCAAACGGCAACCAAATCGGCAGATCAGTGGCGTGTTCTCGCTGCAACGCGATCGACTGCGGCTGGGACGAGAGCAGGTCCATCGCAGTGAACCTTAAGAGGCTGGACTTACCCGCGCCCGCCCCTCCGATGAGCAACCGATACTGGCCTCCGGACAGCCACTCGTCCGCCCCGATGGTGCCGCCTGGGACCGGCGTGGACCGGCTTGAGCTGGTGAGCAAGTGGCGGGCGGATCTGAACGACTGGCGGCGAGCTCCCAGCCGAGATGCGACGAGAGTGTGGCCGTCGACCGGGCCCTGCGCAGGACGCTGATCGTCATCGGGGGCCTCGGGCCGTTCGGCGTCGAGGATGTTCGATTGCTGAGGATTGGGATCGACATCCAAGATCACGAACTGCCGCTCGGGTTCACCGCTCTCGCGCTGGTGCACTCCACCCTGGGCGTAGAAAACCGCCCGATAGAGATCCCGCAGCCCGACCCGCAGCTCTCGGCTGTCCTGTTGAGGCAGGTTGTCAACGAGAGCCTGGGCGGCCTCAGGGCCACAGAAGCGTGCGACCCACGGCCGACCGAAGAAGTCGTCGACGATGTGAGGGTGCTCCTTCAGCAGCGTGGAGACCTCCTGAACACCCCACGGAACGAAGGTGATCCCGAGTTCAGCGAGCCGATCGGTCTGCGCGCGGATCGCGGCATCCAACTTTGTAACCTGCAGGTCGAATGAGGTGGCGAAATGAAACGCCGCCGTCTTCTCGGCCCATTCGCCCTTCAGCAAGTCGTCGACAGCCTTCTTGATCTTGGTCGCGGTCAGCGATTGGACCCGTCGTGATTGCAGCGTGATGTAGTCCCGGCCGCCGGTTTCGCCGGCTACCAGGTCTACTGGGAGCCGAGCGTAGGCGTCGATACCTGCCTGGGCCTGACCCCCGACGCCGAAGAGCTTGGCGTACTGGACCGGCCGGACCGTGTGCAACAGCCTGAGGAACAGACGCTCAGCGTCCGGCCAATGCAATTCCCCGATCGGGAGCAGCTGCGCCTTGGTGTCGATCGGTGGTGCGGGAAGCGGACCCGTGGGGGCGGACCACAAAAGGACTTCGGTGCGGTCTGCTTCGTCCGTCTCGTCCACGTAGGCCATCGTCGCCACCCTTCGCCGTAGCCCGCGACGCTCCGAATACCGGGCCGCACACGAGACGTCAATCTTCGCATCGGTCCGCCTCGATGACGCAACGTGGTCCCGCAGAGCCTGTGATGGACGGGTACCGGTCGGCCGCTCCTAGGTCCTCCTAGGTCTCGAGCACCGCCAGTGCCGTCGAGTGGCTGGCTTAACGATTCCGCCGGGCCGGTGATCCACCCCTCCGGTGAGATATCGTCAAGGACGTCGGTGCCACAGCACAGGGCGAGTTCGCAATTTCCGACCATTCGAACTGGCTGACTCCGCCTTCGCGGCAACAATTACGTCCGTACTCCGACGCGCCCGCCGAGAGTTAACTTTTCAAGCGTTGCCACGAGATAGCCGCACTAGGTCGTGGTCGGGGCCAAGGACGTCTCGCTCCATGTAATGTTCCAGTGCGTGCCACTCCGGAGACACAACTGTCAGCGTGTTGACAACTATCGACGACGTGTCCGACGTGCTTGTGCTGTCCTCATCGCAGTAGGCGGAATAGTCACCCGATGCAAATCTCGTTCCGGGAGGAAAAGTGCCGGCACCGCTCATGTTGTATGAGAGCCAATAGTTCTGGTAGCCACCCGGGTTACCGAAGTAGTAATGGCGCAAGTACCCCATGCGCCGTGCTCCAATCCAGAGGCGTTCGCCGTTGAAATCTGGAGCGGCGCAGGTAAATGTGTCCTTTCCTAGCTCCACGGCCAACCTCCCGAACGTAAGACGCTCGGTGGGGTAGTGCATGCTTGGATCTGTAATGGTGATGGAGAACGACCGGACGGTGTCGTCGGAGACTTCGAGTAGTACCCATGCACCAGGTAGGCGATAGATTCGCTGTTCCAACGGGGCTCGCTGGGCGACGAATTGTGCCACCCCCAATCGAGCCTCGGCAAAAGCGAGCGAACTACCACAGGCCAACTGATCCAGGATCCTGGCCTGCGATCGCCGGCCCCCGACGGTCCGCTCCCACGATTTCCGGAAAAGTTGCCATAACGCCCATAGCGCCGCGACCACTGCTGCGGCAGAAGCTCCAATGCCCAGACCCAAAGAGACCTGATTAAGATCCATTGGGCGCCTCGTCGGATTCTTCGTTACCGGGCCTCGGCGGTTCATTCTGCTTCGGCGCGGCCGGCACCCATTCCCGCAGCTGTTGAACCACAGTGCCGTAGAACGCGTCGGTCGATGACGTCACGCTCGTGATGAAGCTCGCCGCGGTACCCGACCGCCGGCCGCCCATCGGGAAGGTTTGTTCGAGGGAGAAGGAGACGATGTCTCCGGAGCGCCCATTGGTCAGTACCTTCGGGTCCGCTCGCACCGTGTCGAGGTGCTCGCAGGCTTCGTTGCCGCGCTCGGAGAACACCGCTTCGACCTGAACGTCGCCGGGTACGTCCTTGAGTTGCCTCAGTAGCCACGACAGCCGGCGACCGGAGGTTCCCTCGTTCGGAGCCTCCACAGTGGTGCGGCAGCGGATCTTGTTGGTCCGCACATCCGCGATCACCACCAGATCACCGGCGGTCTCCGGGATCCGCAGCACCGCTTCGAACACCCCGTCGGTGGCCAACCTTTCGGCTACCGCCGCATTGCGGGCCGCGGGGTCGCTGCCGTGACGGCGCGGCAGGATGTGTTTGACGGTGACACCGAGTTCGGCGGTCAGCCGCAGCGCGAGATGACGGGAGAGGGACACCCAGGTGTCGGCCACGGCGGCGGCCTTCTGGTCGCCGGCGCGGAGGGTGCCGGCGGTGACCGCGTCGCGGACGGTCACCCAGTGCCGGCCCATGTCGACGAACTCGGCCGCCCCGGAGCGGGGGTGATCGAGGTAGCGCAGGAATTCGGCCAGGATCCAGGCCTGCAGGTCATCGTCGATACCGCCGTGCGAGAGCAACATCCGTGCCTCGTGCGCCACCTCCGCCCACGACAAATGGCGCAGCGCGACCTTGGCGAGCTTGCGGCGGTCGACCTCCACCGGCAACTCCCCGGCACTGGCGGGGACGTCGTTCGACAGGCTGACCACCACGTCGTACTTCTTCTTCCGTGCCACGTCGAGATAGTTCTCGAGCTGCTCCTTCGTGAGCTTGCCGTTGCCGGTCTTGACCTCGAGCAGGCCGGTCCACACCCTGGTGCCGCGGGAGACCTTCAGCACCGCGTCAGGGATCACCTTCGTCTCACCCCGCTCGTACGCCACCTCCACATAACCTTCGAAGACACCGACCGGGGCACCCATCCGGGCGCACACCGCCCGTGCGAAGGGGCGCACGGCCTGCATGGTGGCGATCAGGGCTGAGGTAGCGCGCCGCTCCTGTTCCTCACCGGTCCCGACACCGATGACCGAGAACAACCGCGCCGACTGCCAGGTGTCCTGTTCGGCGAGGGTGAATTCGACCGGCTTCGACTTTTTCACCGCCCGCTTGGCGGTGCGGACACCCCGGCCTCTCGCCTTCGCCGGTGTCGCCGGCGCGACGGCGGGTGGGGTGGGCAGTTCGGGCACCAGTTGCGGGGCGTCACCGGCGGACCCGTGCGGCGCCGGCACGGCGGGTTCGGCAAGGTCGGACGAGGTATCGGGGGTACCTGTGGGTTCGGGTTCCGGTTCGTTGTCGATGTCGACACCGAAGTCCGTGGCCAAACCCGCCAGTCCGGACTCCCAGCCCTGCCCGACCGCTCGGATCTTCCACTCAGCGTTGCGGCGGTACACCTCGCCGAACACGAACGCCGACTCGGTCGTGGCATCGGCGGTGACATACTCCGCTATCGTGTACCCGGCCCCGTCGACGACACGCAGAGCGAGCTTTCCGAGATCACCGAACCTGCCCTCGCCCACACTGCCGACCAAGGCCACGGTGTGCACGTCAGCCGGCACAGTGGACAGGTCGATCGCGATCCTCGCCTGCGCACCTTCCTCGGTGCCGCTCGTACCCAGGAACCGGATCGACCCGTCCGTCGACTCGGGCTGGTTGTAGAACACGAAATCCTCGTCGGAGCGGACCTTGCCGCCGGAGTTCAGCAGCAAAGCCGACGCATCGACCTCGACCTCCGACTCGGTCCACCCCAGCACCACATCGATCTGCTCCACCTCAGCGGGCAGCGACAAGTTCTGTCCCTTCGACAGCATCGGAAACTCCACCACAACCACCCTCGTTCGACCCGGAACCGCACCAACCCTGCGCGGCCGGACAAGAGCCGAAGCCTGGCTACCGACGTCCGTCGCATCAACTGCGCATACTAATCGGTTCGTTTCAGTCGCGGACACCACCCGGCAAACATCGTGTCACTGTAAGACCGCGCGGCGTCGTAGGGTCGATTCTCCCGAGCCGACCGGTGTCATCTACGTGAATGACACTGCCAACCAGCAGAAGTGAGCCAGGAGTGGCGGCAATCCGATAGCCGCGGGTTCAACGCGCGGGTCCAGGCCGGGCGCACCACGGAGAAGATTCGCCCCCTACAGCTATCCCGCCCGCGATCGATTGCCCGCCTCTGCTCGTACCCACGTCGCCGTGCACACGCCGACGTCACCACTGGAGTCCGCGATTCCGGCAAACGTGGTGGATGTCCGGCGGAAGATGGCATTGCATCGCCCGAGAGGACCGGTCATGAAGGATTCATCGCGCCCCCGTCTGCCGCGCGTTCTCGCGGCCGGAATCGCAAGCCTGGCGACGCTGACTGCTGCGATCGTCGGTGCACCTTCCGTGTCCGCGGCACCGGTCGATACGGTTCTGCCAGTGCCGGTGGCCGGCAACACGCTGTCGTTTCAGTATGCGACGTGGATGGGCATCTGCCAGGGCCGCGTCATCGCGCGAACCGATACCGCGACACCGGGTCTCACGTACTTCCGCATGGAGACCGGATGCACCGGGACCGTGCATTGGCGCAACCTCACCACCGGCGCGGCCGGGGATGCCGAGGTGCGAGCATCCAATTCCCCGCCTTCACCGCCGCCGGTGGCCGTCGCGACCGGGTCCGGTGTCCTCGTCGCCACCATCACCCTGGGCATCCCCTACAGCACCACATTCTGGCCGGGGATGGGTATGTGGACTGTGCCCTGACCCGGAAACGTGGGCTGGTTTCCAAACAAGCGGGTGACGTGGCAGCTGATACCTAGCCCGGTGACGTCATCGGGGCGCGACCAACCCCGTGCCCGCCAACCCTTCACACCGGTGACCAACACCCCAGGCCCTGCACTGCGTCAGGTGGGTTCCCCAGGTGATCGTTCGAGCCTGTTGAACTCGTCCAGAACCTGGTCGACGGCGGTCGTCGGGATGCGGAAGTCGCTGCCCTCCGAAGCCCGCAGGCGGCCGCGTACGTGGGCGAGCATGGCGAGTTCACGCCCGACGTCTGCAGCGGTTCGGTCGCTCACGTTTTCATCCTGCCCCGAGTGGGCGGTGATCAACAGCATGCCCCCCTCTACTCGCCGCAACGAAAGCAACGATGTAAACTTACGGTGCAAACGTAGCAAGGAGTGCTCATGTCGACCCACCGATCGATCTCTCCCAGGCGACACCACAAGCTCGCCGGCCACCGCCTGCGCCGCGACACCGCCACTGGCCGCTCCGTGTATGTCCTCGACCTCCCGCGCGCCGCTCCGTCGCCGGACGAACGGCGTTTGTCGGATTTGTCGACCCCCGAACTGATCGACGTCGTCGCCTCCGAACTCGCCGCCCGCCCCGAGATGCACCTGGTCCGCAACCAGGTGACCGCTCTGCTGGCGATGGCACCGACCCTGACCGACCGCACCCAGGCCGCCCGGATCGGCGCCGACCTCGTCGACGACGCCATCGCACAAGCCGAGATCGAGCAAGCCGCCCGCCGGCACATCCTCGACCACCCGATGCTCACCGCCGGCCAGGTCGCCGCCGTCCTGCACCGACCCGCATCAGATCGCACCGTCGCCTCCAGGCTCCGCACCACCGGCAAGGTCGTCGCCCTGCCCGTCGGCAACAGCTACCGGTACCCGGCGTTCCAGTTCGACGAGGCCACCGCCTCGGTCCGCGACACCGTGGCCGCCGTCAACACGGCCCTCGGCGCCGCTGATGACCCGTGGGGTGTCGCGTCGTGGTGGCT
>RRBB01000233.1:0-16003 GCA_006543605.1 Rhodococcus sp. WS4 | reverse complement strand
GAGTTCTTCACCGGAAAAGTGCCTCTCGAACTGGCCGAATCTGGACCTTCAGTAGCCCACATTCTCCCAGGTCAAAGGCACTTTTCCGCTATCCGACACGCGCTAAGCTCATGAGCCATCAAGGTATGACACCCTGCCCGCGCCGGTCCGTGAACTCGTTCCCACCGATGATGAACTCGCTTCCGCTGTGGGCGAGACCCTCACCAGCTTGAAGGAGAGCCCTTCATCGCGCGGCGACGTCGATCACTGACTCGGAGGTTGACTCAAGCTGACCTAGCTGGCTAGGCGAACGCCTCCGGGCGGAAGGCGCTGACGACGTGCTCGACACGTGCCGCGGAGCCCAAGGTGCAGACTGCCATGAAAGGCTGGGAGCACCGCCGCCCGAAGTATTTGTCCAACACACCGTTGGACAAATACTGACCACCCGGCGCTTGGTTGCGGTCGGAGCCAGCCCGAGATGACGATGCGCCTCCCTGAGGGTTGAATCGCGGCGACGTCGAGAGGTCTGGCACGACACGAAGATCCACAATCCGCTCGACTTCAACGAGAACGCCAAACCCGCGACAAGAGGACTGTCACACCAAAACCAAACGAATGGTTTTCTTTTGCGGATTCACTCCACGTCGTGCCACCGACCGAGACAACATGAATGCAGCCGCGAGAACTCGCGGGGAGATTTCCAGGGGCGTACGGTCATACGACCGTCAACTACCTCGCCGAGCGCTGGTAGCGTTCGTGCCGCTAAACGGGGTGTGTAATTTCGTTTGTCGGGTTTCTCGCTCACAGGGGCAGGAAAGGTGTGGCATTGGCTCAACAAGCGCGCGCTGTGGCGACAAGAGCGCAAATCGTCCGCGGAGCGGCCGAGATGTTCGAGAAGCAGGGCTTCGTCGGAGCCAGTCTTGGAACCATCATCGAGAAAACCGGCCTCACCAAGGGTGCGCTGTACTTCCACTTCAAGTCGAAGGAAGAACTGGCGCGGTGCATTGTCGCCGAGCAGCACGCGACCTCGATCGCTTCGGTGGAGGCGATCGGACGCGAAGAAGCTTCGGCGATCGAGCAGATTGTGATGCTCTGTCACGAGATGGCCCGGCAGATCGTGCACGACCCGATCGTGCGCGCCGGCATCCGGATCACCCTTGAACTCAGTGCCGACGACCAAGGTCCCGCCGACCCCTACCTGGACTGGATCAACACCTGCGAGCACCTGGCACGGCGCGCCGTGGATCAAGGCGACCTCAAGGCGGACATCGATCCGCCACGGTTCGCCCGGTTCGTGATCGGCGCCTTCACCGGTGTCCAGACCGTCTCGCAAGTGCTCGCGCAGCGCACAGACCTCGAGCAGCGTGTCGACGACACGTGGGGATTTCTGCTACCCGGGATCATGCCTGCAGACCGGCATTCGGAGATCGGCCGAATCCGCAAGGCCCGCAGTATCGGTGCCCAGGATATCTAGCTCGAACACCGAGCGGCGGCGCGATTGCTGGGCTGGGCGCTCAGCGACGAGCCAATCGTACGGTTCCCGTGGTGACGTCGATACCTTCCTGCCTGACTACTGCGCGGGCCGACAACGCATCTTCGTTGAGGATCTGGATCCGGACGGTGGTGCGTTGGTCGAGCTCGGCGAATCGGTGGAACACTGCGTCGATCGACTCCAGGTGCGCGTCCCGCACTTCAAACCTGGCGAACGTGCCCTGGCGTAGTACCTCCAGGAGCAGCATCCCGGGGAGGTGGTCGAGCGGATGGTCGAACAACACCGGATGTGTCACGTCGACGCGTACCTCCCACTCGTCGCGCGCAGTCTGCCGGCCGAGTACCACGTGCTGGTCCTCGACGTGGCTAACCAATGCAGGTGTAATGGACGTACCGCACCTCGCCGGGCCGGGGGTGCGCGGGCCTGCGGAGCCCCATCGCGCCCTCGTGTAGGCGGACGGCGGAAGTACCGACGTGACACCGGACGCCGATCCGATCTCTCGACCCGCCAGCCAAAGCTTCAGTTCAATGCGGAAGCTCGACAACACCTCACCGCGATACACCAGATCGGAGAGGGAGGCGACCGCCGTCACGTCTGCTGCTGACGGCCCGACCTCCAAAGCATCCAGTTGTGTGCGAACGTGAATGTCCTGCATCACGAATCGTCCGCTCAGCGGCACCTTGTATCGCACGTGGGCAACGTAGATCGCTGATTGACGCAGTGTTTCGGTGAGCAACATCGGGTCGTATATGCCGCCCCTTGCGCGGTAGAAGCCGTGCAGTCGTGGCCACTGCGCCGCGATCGCGAACTGGTCCGGCTGTGATCGTTCGACGCAATCGGTGAGGAAGACCTCGGCGACAGCCTGCCGATGGACGTATCGTCGGGCAATCGTCCGCTCGAAAGACAGAGCGGGCATCACCTCGCGTAGCGGTTGGCATGCTCGCGTCACGAACCCTCCATAGAAAACCGACCGGTCCTATGCGCCGGAATGTCGAACTATAGAATTGGACTCGGACAAGTGTTCAGTCGGGTGCCATTGTCGAATCAATCCGACGGAAGGTCCGCCTCGGAGCGGGCGCTTACCGCGGACTATTGTGCGGTGAAAGGCGCTGCTTGTACGCGCGAACAGCGCGTAACATTGCGGCGATCAGCGAGAACAGATCGCACATCGTGCTCGCGTGCTAGTTGGCAGAGACTGTGTCGCGGCCCTTTGTCAACGCGGATTGGGGCCTGGCCGGCGGTGTGACCTTGACGTCGCGTTGTTGCACCTTTTGTCTCCTCGACTGCAAGCACTGGGGTAGCCGCCGGTATCGATCAGCGGCTTAGAATCTTTCCCGGGAACTGCTGCGCAAGGTGGTCTTGTCCGGTCAGGGTGACGGTGTCGTCGTATCTCGGCGGGCGGATTCAAGCAGCGACGATTCTGATGTGGTCGCTGGGGCGCACCAGCCCGTCGAGTCGCTCATGGACTCGATGGAGTGATCTGGGTTCGTATCGAATTGGCCAATCCGCGAGACGCTAGGCGGATACGAGGCGAGACGCTAGGCGGGTACGAGGAACGAGGACAGTCGTCGAGCGGCGAACTGGGAGAAATAATCGACCTTCGCACCGTCTACTAATCCGGGGAGAAGTACTTTCCATGCGGTTGTCATGCGTTCAGGTAGTTCCCTCAGAGTGTCGGTCGCGACCGACAGTAGGCGTGTACCGAAGGTCATCTCGAGCAGTAGGCGGCCGGCCTCGTCTGGGTCTATGTCAGCGCGGAAGTCGCCTTCTTCGACTGCCCTCGCGGACAGTGTCCGGTACGTCGTGGTCCATTGATCGAAGACCACGTGCCCGGTGCCCCGGAAGTCTCCAATCTCGTTGAGCAGGCGAAACGCGGCCAACATTAGAACGTCGTTGTCGGACGGGTCGATCATCGCGTATGAGATCCCAATTAACGCCTCCAGTGCTGGTGTGCGAGAGTCGAATTGTAGGGAACATGCCGATTGCAGGCGTGCGCAGCCTTCGTCGATGACCGCCCGTGCCAGCTGCTCTTTCGAGCTGAAGTGGAAGTACAGCGAGCCCTTTGTCACCCCCGATTCGGCGATGATCTCTTGGAGGCCTGCGTTCACGTATCCGACGCGGTGGAACACCTCAGCTGCGGCCGCCAACACGGCCTGCCGCGTGGCGATTGCGCGTTTCTGCAAGAGATGCTCCTTCCTCGACGTCGGTTCAAATCAAAACCTACAGGTTGGTATTAGATCTGAAAACTTGGACGAGTGTCCTGTTCTGTCGTGCATGAGGCGTGAGCGGAAGGTGCTCGCAGGGCCGTGCTCCGTGATCGAGCGGCGCGATGACATCGGTCGCTCCGGGGGCCTACGTACCCGCAACGACATCCTTCGGTGTCGCCGCGACCTGGCGAATGATCCGCGAAATCTGCAGGCCGTCGACGGGCCCACCAATTCGCAGAAGTCCGACTCCGACGCCGCATCGTGGTTGCCGCCGAACAAGAGCTACCGGTGCACCTACATCTCACGGCAGATCGATGTGAAAGCGCTCTACCGGCTGTGGGTGACCCAGGCGGAGAAGGATGCGATGAGCGGAGTTCTGCACTCCTGCTGAGACAGATCATTGCGGTCGACGCGAGCGGGACTACGGTAGCTCCTCAATGGTCACCCATCTGGGGGCTATCCCGGCGCGGAATCCCTTCCATGAGGGATGGCGGAGCCGCCGGTCCGGGGTGAACTCGCGGTACTCGATCGTGCCGACCAGAACCGGGTCGACCCAGCGGGCGTGAGTGGCAAGCTCATCGGGAACATGTGTGTCGAAGGGGCTGGTGGGGCGTTCGAGCGGACGGAGCATCATCAGCGTTCGCCGCCGGTGGGCTTCGGTGAAGCCCGAGCCGACCTGCCCGACGAACACCAGGCCGATCTGGTCCGCGTGGGCACCGACGATCAGCGACCGCAATCCACCGTGGCTGGTCGCTTCCCAGCCGCCGACGATCACCTCGGCACTGTTGCGGAGCGGGGTCTTGACCCAGTCTGGTGAGCGGCGCCCCGGCTGATAAGGGGCGGTCATTTTCTTGGTGACAATTCCTTCGAGGCCGAGCTCGTCGGCCTCCTCGAGCATTGTGTCGCTGTCGACGTCGACCCGGTGTGGGGGCACCTGCAGCGATCCGCCCCCAGGGGCGAGATCCAGGTCGGCCAGGAGCTGCCGACGCTCGAGGTACGGCCGCTGCAGGATCGGCGCCCCGCGGTGCGTCACCAGATCGAAGATGTAGAAGGCGACCGGTACGGCGCGCTGCAGCGAGGCCGGCGGGAGCTCGATGAGGGTCCGCCTGTGTATCAGGTCGAAGCGCGGTCGGCCGCCGTCGGCGGCGGGCGCGACGATCTCGCCATCGACTATCAGGCCACCGCCTGGGTCGATCCTGGAGAGTCCGGAGGCGATCTCCGGGTACGCGGCGGTGATTTCGGCGTTGTTGCGGCTGAACAGGTGCACCGCGGATGCGGTGATGGTGGCGATGGCGCGGACACCGTCGAATTTCATCTCCACTGCCCAGTCGTCCCCGCTCGGTGGTGGACCGAGCGTCGCCAACATGGGCTTTACCGTGCGGAGAGGTGGTGCGGGCTGATGGGCGGGCACCCTTCTAATTCTGCCCCCGTTATCTGCCGTCGGCAGTGTGGTGGGGCGGGATGCGTGTGAGGAGGGGTATCGGGCGTCGCCGTCACGGCGCGGACGTCGCCGGGGTGCTGGCTCCGTTGTCGAGAAATCGACAGAATGTTGGCACGGGAGGGGCGGTTGGTGATTCGATGCCCACCTGCGGTCTAACTGGAGGAGCGATGCTTGTTCAGCTGGACTCGGTTGTGGGGGATGGCCACACGGGGGTCAGGGTTCCGTCGTTGCCGTAGCGGTCGATCTGGGCGATGCCGCGCCGGGGTGCGTGGGGGCGGTGCGTCTCGTTGATCGCGTGGAAGTCCGATTCGAAGGACTTCTCGCTCGATGTTCCATCGCTGAGCGTTACCAGGTACCTGGGCATACTCAGAAATATGCCACTGCTGCTCTGAGTTCGGGAACATTTGTCGGATCTGCCCACAAACTATCATGACCGACTTCGATTCAGCGACAACATTTTCCATCCTTGCGGCCATGAACCTACTGGGCGAGGGATCGGTGTCGGAGTTGGCGTTCCCGAAGCTCAGGACGACTGGGCAGGTAGGACGGGCGTGAACACTCACTGAATACTCGGCGCGCCTCGCGGCAGGTCGTCGGGCCAGGTGTTAGACCAGATCTACTCTGTGGAGCGAGGTGGTCGACTTGTTCGTGCTGGTCGGACGCGAGCGTGCACCCTGGAGGACGCTTTTGGTGGGAAGCGGCTCGCGGTTCGGTGCTCGTCAGATCCGGCAGCACCGAGTACGAAGGGGCAAGAACTGCACCGGCACCGGGGACGTGCAGCAACCGGAGTGGTCGGGACGAATTTGCCTCGACAGGGCGCTGGCGGTCCGTCGGCAAGTCCGCCGGGATCGCGGGCGCCGAAGAAAAGAGGTGATCGACACTGATGTCCGTCGCTGGTACTGATGGTTTCAGGTGCAGTGTCGCTGCCGATTTCTTGTTGAGGAGGCGCCGTGTCCGATAGCGGTGTGCCGTTGTTGATGGTAGATCGGTCCGAGGCCCTCGATCGTGATGATGCGTTCGCGGTGATCGAGCTCGCCGATGGTTCGGGTTGGACGTTGGAGGTGCACATCGCCGGGGTCGCGAACGTGGTGGCCCTAGGTTCTGACGCCGATGCGACGGCGTTCCTGCGTCGTGAATCGAGGTATCTGCCCCGTCGGACGGTGCCGATGCTCGGCCGCGACACCGAGCAGGCGGCGACGCTGAGCGAGACAGCGGAGAGGTCCACGCTGCGGGTACGTTCCGATCTGTCCGCGGACGGGGTGGTCTCCGGGGTGAGTGTCGATCGCGGGCGGGTGCCGGCCGGGAGGTGCGTCGCGGTCGATCATGCGCAGATCACACAGATTCTCGGCTCGGTTGACGACCCGCTGCACGAGGGTGTGCGAGCCGCGAATGACGCCGCGCAGGTGCTGCTTCGGGGACGTCGCAGGTCCGGCGCCTTCGCGCTCTACGATCTCGCGCACGGTTGGGGTTCCACCGAGGAAGGCGGGATCGCGCCGATTCCACTGGACGAGCGCACGGTGGGATACGTGATCGTGCAGGAATTGATGATCGCAGCCAACGAGGCGATCGCCATGTGGTGCGTGCAGGAGGATCTTCCGGTCCTGTTCCGCAATCACCGCAGCGCGGTGACCGCGGGCAGCACGGAGGACCTCGCGGCGGAGGTTGCGGTGGCGATGACTGACCCGGTGCTGTTCGAGAAGCTGCGTTCGCGCCTTCAATCGTCATATCGTGCTGCTACGTACGCCCCGACGGTGCACGGCCATCACGGGCTGCGGTTGGCGGCGTACACGCACGCGACGTCGCCGCTGCGCAGGGTGTCGGACCTGATCACCCAGCGGGTGATCTTCTCCCACCTCGATTCGATGCCTGCCCCGTACACGACAGAGCAACTCAGCAACCTCGCCGCTGATATCAACCGGCGGATCGCCGCGGACCGGGACGAGAAGGCTGCGCACTTCAAGGCACGCGATCGGAGGGTGACCGCGCAGGTCGTCGCCGCCGGCGAACTCGAAGGTCTCGACTCGAAGCGGTGGGCGAAGGTGCTGGCGGCCGCGGCGGCACGTGACCCGATCGGTGAGGTGGTCAGCGAGCTGCACCGCCGAGTGCAGGCCGACGAGGTGACGGTGACCACGATCGTCACGTTGCTCGACGCCGGGGAGAGTTGGGCGCCGATCCGCCACGATGTCTTCGAGTGGGCGTCGCAGTCGCATCTGGAGTTCGGGCCGAGTGTGGTGTCGATGTGGCTACAAGCTCATCCCGACCTGTCCAGACCTGAGATCGACGGTGATCACCGCGGACCCTCGCATACACCGGTGTTCGCGGCCCGGTTCCGGGTCGGACAGGTCTGCGGGCCCTGGGCAACCGCGGGCAGTAAGAAGCGAGCTGAGCAGGACGCTGCGTGGGGCCTCACCAAGGCCGTCGCGGCAGGGGAGATCCACCCGGACGCGGACTCCCCGCTGCGGGACGAGCCGCAACCGGTGCCGCCGAGCACCACCCATTCGGGCGTACGGGCGCGTCCGGCATCCGCTCGCAGCGGAGCCCAGGATTCGGATTCGGGACGGGAGTCGAGGAGGCGGGAGCGCGCGCATAAGAACCCGATCGCGTGGGTGATCAGCCATGCTGAACACCACGGACATCCCTCCCCGCAGTGGGAGGTGAGGATGGAGGGCCCCGCCCACGCGCCGGTGTTCACGTGCGAAGTCCGTTACCTGGACCACTCGGCAACCGGCTGCGGGGCCACGAAGAATCTCGCGAAAACCGCTGCGGCAGCGGACCTGGTCGATTCGCTGCTCGACGAGACGTCTCCCGCTCGAACACGCGGGTAGACGCCGAGCCAGATCCGTCGAACCGAGCAGTAGGTCGGCGGGGTGCACTCCGCCGGTCCCGACGCGGCGGATCCGATCGCCTGACTTTTAGACAATGCGGGCCCGTAGGTTGCCAAGCAGCCCTGGGCGGTGCTTCGGTCGTCTGGGCGATGTGTTCGTCGTAGGTGTGGGGTGGGGTGTGGATGGCCGTGGTGGAATGCAGTGGCCAGGTATTCCTGTCTGCGGAGCACCGGGTCATGGTTGTCGATTGAGGGTGAGACTCCGACGAACACCAGCATCATCGACGCAGCCGACGAAATGGATGGATCGCATTGGTCTATGTCGTAAACGGGACCTGGTCGCCAGCCTGTACCAGGTAGTGCTGCAGAAGATCGCCGGCACAGCGCGAGCGGAGCTTGTGTCGACGCCAACTTGAAGGACGCGGGCATCAGGGTGGCGGTCGGTCCCGGCGCGACCAGCGCCAGGTGGTTTCCGTGTGCGCGCAGACAGCGGACTTCGAGGGTCCGTTTCGCTGAGGCGGTAGCGGGGAGCACGACGAATCGAGGGATAACCTGGGGCACTGGTAGGAGGGGGGAGCACAAACGTCGTGTCGCGTGTCGTGGTCTCTGGAGTCGCGGTCGACGTTGTCGCCGACCTCACCCGCTCCGGCATCGACCCACAAAGTGTCGGCCACAACCCCTACGCTTCGGTAGGCACTCGACGAAGGCGGTAGCAAAGGCGGTAGCGATGGATGACCACAGCTCCTTCCACGGTGATCATGCAGTTTTCCAGCAGCACCCGACCGATATCGAACGGGAGATCGACATTCATCTGCGTAACAAGGAGTTCTATCTTTCCGAGATGACCCGCGCCAATGAGAAGGCCCGGAAGGTACTCCGCGTTCAGTGGGCGTTCCTCGGCGCCGCCTGCATCTGCGTGGGGCTCCACCTTGCGTTTGACACGTGGTGGTGGCTTCTGGCGATTGTCTTTTCCGTGGGTGCGCTTGTCCTGGCGACCATTCATCTGCGATACGTGAGGGAGTCGAGGAAGGCCTCCCGGGCGTTGGATGCACTCGAAGGACCGACGCGCTGAAGCCGT
Organism: Rhodococcus sp. WS4; assembly: GCA_006543605.1. Lineage (GTDB taxonomy): Bacteria > Actinomycetota > Actinomycetes > Mycobacteriales > Mycobacteriaceae > Rhodococcus_F. The sequence goes on along the minus strand of RRBB01000233.1, from coordinate 6,982 downwards.
TCCTCCTCGAGGCGATGAAGGAGACCCAGCGGGGTGGTGACGGCGTGGTGGTGGCGACGCGTGCTGTCACCCGGGAGTTGGATCGCACAGGTTCGCGGTCCGGAGCCCCGAACGGGGCAACTGGGTCTGAACCCATGTGCTGCTGTGGAATGGAATGCGCACGTTCGGGCCGATCCTGCGGTTCGACCACCACCCGCCTCCGCGGGCTACGGCATCTGGTATGGCGCGACCAGTCGCCGTGGCGCCTTGGCCGAAGCGTTCCAGAGCGCCCGCATGATCGACCGCCGCCGCGGCGACCTGTATCTGACCGGGCTGCGATTCACCCGGCGGCTGAGACTGCTCGATGTGTCCGGCATCGGCGAGGGTAGGTGGGCGACCTGGGTCGGCGGCAACCATGCCCTCGACTCCGCCGCGCACGGTCGAATTCAGCACTGGGCCCGCACCATTCACCGGGTCCACGGCGATCTGGACGGGATTTTCTACCGCGGCCGGTTCGCCGGCGGTGTCTGCATCGCGGTCACCGAACGGGCCACCGACGCCTTCCCTGCGCTGCCCGCGTTGTCGCTGCCGTTGTCGCATCCCGGATTGTAGATTGTCCGGCCCGATCGACAGCGCGGCCCATCAGCTCGGCTGCACCATCACCTGACCGTGGCCCAAATCGGTGATCCGGCTGCCGGCCGCGCCTTTTCGTCCGTGTCAGGCCCCTCTCGCCGACCCTCCGACACCGCCCCTGCGCAGGGTTCACCGGGTCAACGCCCCAAACGACGGCGCGGGCCGCGTTAGCTTTTGCTGCTTCTGTCCCTTGTGGTGGAGTGCCGCCGGTAGCGCTGAGGGCCTTGGTGGCGACACACTGTGTGGTCGGGGAGTTATCCCGAAGGAGAAGTCATGATCGGTGTTGTGTTCGACCTTCCGGCAGGTATCGGGGATGTGACGTTCTGGCCGTGGACGTGGTGGAATTCGTTCGCGTCCTGGTGGAATCAGTTCTGAGGAGGCTGTCGTGATGGGGTTGCTGCCGGACCTGTTCTTGGCGAATCCTCTCGAGGAGGGCGTCTGGCCATTGATCCTCGAGTGGAACAACTTCGTTCGTTGGTGGAACCCGCTCTGAGTCCCGGCCGAACCGCGTCGCATCGAGATTGTCGCGAATGCGGCGTCGAGTGTCGGGTGGGTGTGACCTGGCCGATCGGGCCCCACACCCGGAGACGGGTGCTGCGGTTCAACGGGCGGCATGAGCTTGCCCTTGGTCGAACTGCTATGGCCGACGTCCGTGCGAGTGGAACTGGTTGGCCAGGGAGGTCGGTGAGGGCGCCGAGCGGTACCGTGATGACGACACCGACTGCGGCATAGGCAACGTGGCCATCCCGAGGTGGATCGCCGTGGGACTGTCCTGCTCGGGGGCACCCCCAGCATCATCCAGGGCCTCCGCCGCGGCCGGACAGGCAGCCGGTTTCTGCTCGTCACCACCCATGCCACGCCGCACTTGCAGAAACTGGGGACACAGGCGGTGGTGGACCTCATCGCGCTCGACGAGGGACGTGTCATCATCTCCGGCACCGACCACATCGCCTCGGCGTCGACCGGCGCAAGTTCAGAGGGAGGGTGCCTGCGTCGCGGGCGCAGGCCATGGACCCGGTGGGCGGTCGAGCGCATGCTCCTGTTGGCCGGTGAACCGATGACACAGACGGATGTGGCGACCGTCTTGCAGGTCACGCAGCAATCTGTCTCCCATGTCCTGCGCCGTCATCCGTTCGCGGAGCGCACTGACCACGGATGGTCGATCGTCCGGCGTGCCGAAGCGCTTGAGCGGTGGCTGTCCGAGTACCCGGGTCCGAGCGGCGTCTCGACCTACTGGTACGGGCTTGATCCAGTGGTGCGGCAAGCGGATTCAGCGGCAGCCTGGAGCACCGAGGTGGGGGTGGCCTGTCTGCGGACCGGGGATGTGGCTGCGGATGTGTACCGCGCCCTGGCGGCTGCCGGCGATCGCCGGTCTCTACAGCCGGGAGCTGCTGGACCTCACCGGGGCGGGCTTCACCCCCGCCACCGATACGGAGTACACGATGGTGGTGACGGTGCCGGCGGACCCCACCGTGTGGGGCACCGCGGCGGCAGCGGCACATCCGCCGCGAGAGCCGGCCGTCGTGGAATGGGAGGCACCCGCGGTGCTCGTCGATCCGATCATCGCATTGCACGACGTGCTCGCCAGCCCGGGCCCGGACGCAGCCGAAGCGGCCGAGCATCTGCGCAGAGCAATCCGGGAAGGGGCATGGCGTGGTTGACGTGGTCCGCATCGATGCCGCCTCCAGCGCGGCGGACCTCGGCTTACGTGCGCTCGCGGATCTCGCTGCCGCTGCTACCGGGCACAACTACCGGATCATCGGCGGTCACATGGTGCAGATTCTGTGCCACGCGTATCCCACCGAGGGCACAGTGGCCCGCGTGACCGCCGATGCCGATGCGGGCATGGACGCCGTCGTCGCCGGCGGTGCGGACCTGCACGCGAATCTTCTCGCCCGAGGGTATGAGCGGGTGAGGGGCAACCACTACGAAGCACCGTCGGGTGAGGACACACCGCTGGCGGTGGATCTGCTTGTGCCGCTGACGCAGGCCTTCCATGACGCTCAGGCGCAGATGCCGGCCGCGGTCGGCTGACACGGGTGTGTCCGCTATTAGGCGTGACCCATCGGCGCCGATTCGTCGCAGTCGATGTGGGCACCGCGGTCGGCCGCTCGTGGTCGCTTGTGCCGTCGCGGGCGGCACGTCGTCGGCTCCGGCTCCGTCGCTGTTGGATGATCCACAATGCGCCGAGCGGACTGCGGCTGTGGCACCGGTGCGGCCTGTGTGCAAGGAACGCGCGATGTGCACCGATCGATTCCCTCCGGTCTGGCTCAGCTTCCGAAGATGGTCCGGAGCGACCCGGTACCGGGTGGGGTGGGGTGGACCGTCTGGACTCTGGTGAACACGCCGTGACGAACCTGGCGAAGGTCGGCAGGTCAACGGTGTCGAGGAGGTCGCCCTCGGCAACCGCTTGGGCGGCTAGGGGTTGGCACGCGGTGATCCAGTCCAGGTAGGGGTCGGCCGGGCCGCGGCCGTCAGCGTTGAGCCCGAGCGCTGAGCCAGAGGATGATGCGGATGCCGACCCGAACGACGGGGTTCTCGATGATTGGGGTACCCCCGAAGATGCGCCGGGCGACAACAGGACCTGTGGACGTCGGCGTTAGGCGCGGCGTAGGAGGCGGCCCGCCGTCCGCAGTTCGACGATCGCCGGCCGGATCCGCGCCGTAACCGGGTCGACGGGACGAAAGGGACCCGACAAAAGGGGCTTTCGACCCTGTCCGGATTCGCCGGTGCGGGGGAAAATTGGACAGCCTCCGTCACTTGTCGGGGTGGCGCGCGGCCGTTTGACGTGCGTCAAGGCTTATCGTGCTGTGGCTGCAGTTACCTCAGGGACCTGTATCTGGGGCATATCCTCGAAAAGGATCAGTTCGACATGTCCATTGCACCCGCCGAGTCGGGCGAGGCCCCCGCCGTCGCTGTCACCGCGTACGATCGCCCCGCATTGTCGGCGCGTGAGATCGAGGTTCTGCGGCATTGGCTGCGCGGGGAATCGAAGCAGGCTGTCGCGAACGAACTCCGCATCGCTCTCGGCACGGTGAACACTCATCTCACCCGGATCCGGGAGAAGTACTCGCTGGTTGGGCGGGACGCGTCGACCAAGCCGGCCCTGCTGGTCCGGGCGCTCCAAGACGGAATCCTCACCATCTCCGAGTTGTGACCCGGACGGGCAGCCGAGGGTCCATAAAGGGCGGTGAGTACGGCGGTGAACGGCACTCACAGCGTGGTGATCTGTGATGGCGCACCGCGGCATCGAGAACACACCCGCCCGGCCGGCCGCGCCGTACCGGACCCCAGGGATCGGAGGCACCGACCATCACGGCGACGCCTGGTCATCACTGCGGCGACGATCACGGCGGCCGCGGCGCGGCCGGATGCGGATTCGGCGTCGACCTACAGCAAGGTGAGCTTCATCCGTTGATCACAACGAAATCAGATGCGCCCAAGGTTGATTCACGCAAGACTCGGGCTGAGGTCGATCCTCGTCGGCGGCCACGGCGAGGCCCTGTACGAACCCCAAGGCTGAGGCGCGCGGTCAGGCCGGTCCGCCTTCTGCGTGGAGCGATGTGACGGCGTTGCCCTTTGTCGGGCGCTCTGCACCTGCCATGTCGGTCTCGCTCGGCACCGAAGCTGTGGGATGCCGCAGGCGAGCTCGCGGTTCGAGGTGTGTCGACCGGCCGCCGCGGAACGCCGACCGTCGGCTCCTGCTGCCCGAGGGCGACAACCTGAGGTTGACGCTCCGGATTGGTCGACTTAAGGTTGACGCATGGAGAATTCAGACCGGCCGACCCCGCCCATCCGACTCGACGACCTGATCGACGCGATCAAGAAGGTGCACGCCGAAGCGCCGCTCGAGCAACTCACCGACGCGGTCCTCGCCGCGGAACACCTCGGCGAACTGGCCGACCATCTCATTGGACACTTCGTCGACCAGGCCCGCCGCTCGGGGGCATCGTGGACCGAAATCGGCAAGAGCATGGGCGTCACCAAACAGGCCGCACAGAAGCGGTTCGTCCCCAAGGACCCCGGGCAGGCATCCGACCTCGATTCGAAACAGGGATTCAGCCGGTTCACCCCACGCGCACGACAGGTGGTGGTGGGCGCTCAGAACGAGGCCAAGGCCGCAGGTAACGCCGAGATCCTGCCCCAGCACCTCGTCCTCGGACTCCTGGCCGATCCCGAAGGGCTCGGCGCCCGGGCGATCGCCGCGCAGGGCGTAAAGCTGGATTCGGTCCGGCACGCCGCGACCGCGACGCTACCCCCCGCCGTCGAGGAGGTGCCTGAACTCGTCCCCTTCGACACGCAGTCGCGCAAGGTTCTCGAACTGACCTTCCGTGAGGCGCTTCGTCTGGGGCACAACTACATCGGAACCGAGCATATTCTGCTGGCTCTGCTCGAGGTCGAGGACGGGGTCGGTGTGCTCACCGGATCGGGGGTCGACAAAGCCGCCGCCGAGGAGAACATCGCAGATAACCTCGCTGCCATCGTCGCTGCACGCGAAAAGGAGTGAGCCCGAGTAGATTGCGCTGGAGTTCCCGGTTGGACCGGTGCCAGGCTCCGGCTCCGCGCGGACGGTCCCGTCCAGAGGGCGTCCTCGGAACCGCAGCCTTCGGTGGGAACGGCCGGTCGGCTTCACGGCTGTGACGATCGAGCCGAGCTACCAGCCGCGCGCGGCCGCCGCCGACACCATCACGGTCGGCGGAATTTGAGCCGGTTGCCGGATCCCGGACTGGGGTATCCACCGCGTCATGCCGCGTTGCCGTTGTTGGGTGTGTTATGACAAGGCGGTTGCGGTCGGCGGGGGGAGCGTTCGATCACGAATTGCGGATCAGATCCATTGCCTGGTGCCTGGTCTCGATGAATAGAGGTAGCTCCCGCGATGCGATTTGATCTCGGCGGTTCGAGGTCGACGGGAAGGGCTAATCGATCCCCGGAAGGGCGGGGATAGGTCGCGGTTGCTCCACGACAGGGCATTCGCGATGTATGACAGGTCGTGGAGCAGAATGTAGCGCAGAACTCTCGCCGACAAGCCACCTGCGAATCCCGCTCGGCCCTCTGTCGCCAATTCCACCCACTCGACTGTGGAACCAAATAGCAACGGCGCTTTCCTGGGATCGTCAGTGAGCTGCCTTGTACGCCTCCGAGATCTCGGTAGGAATGCGCCCACGGACACCGATGTCGTAGCCCTGCTCTTGAGCCCATCCCCGCACTGCTCTGACATCGTCACGGTTCTGCCGCACAGGCTTCCGTCTGACCTCAGCACCTGACGTGAGTGTGCCCGAGGATCGACTCTTGCGGCCACCTACCTTCGTGGCGTGATCGATGTAGTGATCGAGTTTTTTGTGGAAATCCTTCGCGTTCTTCGCCGACAAGTCGATCTCGTACTCGATTCCATTTACGGAGAAGGCGATCGTCTCGCCCTTTCCCTCCACGATGGGAGTTCCGTCGATATCGTCGACGTGTTCGATAACTGTTTGGCGCGCCATCCCAACTCCTTCGTTATTTTACGAATCCACCTTACGTGCATTGCGCACAATCCTCACCTCAGCCAGGTCGCGCGCCCAACATTGCATTCATTGCTAATCGGACAGAAACTCTCGCGGAAAGGTCCTCATCGACCGGACGGGTCAGCGCTCGAATAGATGGCTGGGCTATTGGGATGCACCTGTGGTGGCAACACTCAATGTCTGCAGGTCAGTCGCGGGCAGCGAAAATGTTTTCCTAAATAGGCAGGGTGATTCGCATTCGTGTGTTTCCGGACTGCCGCGTCCCGAGCGAAATGGGCTCGAAGCGACGCGATGAAGCCCACAGTGAGCGGTGGGAGGGGGCGACTACGCGCAGGACTTCGCGGCTCCGGTTTGTGCGGGCATCCGATGTTTCGGGGCGGAATGGCTACGGGAACGCCCGGAGGATGACGACCGAACACGGCGCGACGCATGTCTCCGCATCCGGGTCGGCGGAGGCTTGTTCACTTCCGCCTCTGAGGTCCGGTGGCCGGTTACACATCGTCGAAGGTCGACCCTGGCGTCGGGCACTCGACTGCATGGCGGAAGGCGGCAGGGAGGGCAGAAGGCCATGGCATGGGGCGACGAAACCCCAGGATCAGGATTTGCTGCTCGTTGTGCTCTCGACAGATCCCCGCATGGTGTTGTGCCTGGACGTTGCGGACGGAGATGCGGCCGACCGCGGCGGCAACATCGTGGTGAGCCCCCTCGAAGACTGTGATATTCCGTCACGGCCTCCTGTCTTGACTTTCGCAGTTATGCGGCGGCTGCAGCGCAGGCCAGCTCGTAGTCACGGATTATGTTGGGGTCCATCCGATCTGCGGTAACGCCCGAAAATCGGGTGGCGATGAGGGTGCGGCGCAGCTTGG
>RRBB01000232.1:0-16086 GCA_006543605.1 Rhodococcus sp. WS4 | reverse complement strand
TCGTCTCGAAAGTTCTGTGGAAGGAACCTCAAGATGATCAGGCGGTGGTCGCCTCATGCCGCGGCGACACGCCGAACAACACCAGCACCAACTGCCCCACGCGATGGCCGAGGTTAAACGACAAGCTAAGAAGGCGTGTTTTCGGCGGAAACAATAAAAAGCCTTCCAGTGTCTACTCGATTGACGGCGTTCCGAGGACGGCACTCAACGAAACCGAGGAGCACACCAAAGATCTCCTCCCATCGGCCGCCAACGCGCAAGCCCTCATCCGCAGCGGGAGCGGCCGCTGAGACAGCGCTGCCGGCGTGCACCGATACGACGAGAACACCCCACGAAGCACCACACCCCCCGCAGGGGCCTTGGGTCCGAGGTCAGCTTCGCTGCGTGATCAGGCGAGAACTATCCGTTACTGATATGCGTATTGCTCTGCATGGCAGCTTTTTTGATATTTTTCTGGTGCCGATCCGTCGGCAGCGTAAGCACACTTGGCGCCGCTAGATCGCGCTGGGTACGCCGTATACGATGACGCACGGACGATAGCGCGCTTCGTAGACACGAACCCACCCAGAAACCGGGCGGCATTCTTCTCGCCATTCGGTCAAACATTTTTTACCCTGATCAATGATGCACATGGAAGGGTCTGTCAAACTCTATATCTGAACGAGACCACGAGTGTATTGTCAGATAAATAACTGGGTGTAAGCATCTCCGTCCGTGTCACGCGCCTTCAGCGTCATCGGTTGCGGTCGGGACGCAAACACGAGGAGGTTGCGAGTGACAGAGTCACGCACTACGTCGGTGCTCAATTTGGAGGGTCCTGCGTTCCGTATGGGGCTGTTTCTATCGGGGTGGCTCGACCCGGGAGCGCCAAGTACCAAGGCTTTGACCGACACTCTGCTGGGACGCGTCGTGGCAGCCGAGCAGGCAGGTTTCACGTCCGTCTGGGTGGGCCAGCACTTGCTCGGTGATCCTTGGCCGGTTCTCGACACGAGTGTGTTCCTAGGCCGAATTTCGGGGGCAACAGAGACGCTGGAGATCGGCGGCGTTTACCTGTTGCCCCTCGCGCATCCTATCCGTCTGGCAGAGTCATTGATGAGTCTGGACAACATCTCCGGTGGCAGGCTCAACCTGTGCGCCGCGTTGGGCTGGGCTCCGCGCGAGTTCGCTGCCATCGGTGTCCCAATCCGTGAACGAGCAAAACGGTTTGAAGAAATCATCACGGTGATGCGGCACCTGTGGTCCAGTGACCAGCCGCTGAACTTCAATGGGAAATATTACTCATTCGACCAAGTCAGGATGGTTTCTCAATCTGAGCGTCCGGGGGGAATCCCCATTTGGATTGGGGCCAGCTCCTTGGTGGGCGTACGACGCGCGGCGCGGCTCGGCGACGCATGGTTGGGAAGTAGCCACACGCCGATTGAAGACTTGGCATCATTCTCGGCGCGCTTCGACGAAGCTTTGGCCGCCGAGGGCCGGGTTATCCAGCGCCGTCCCCTGTTGAGGCACTGCATGGTCGCAGAGACCGACGAGTTGGCCACGGAAAGGTTCGTCAACGCCTTCGAGGCCTACTATCGGGCGTTGGGCGACTGGGGAATTTTCAAAGAAGTCGTAGGAGAACGTCACTCGATCGAAAACTCGGACAGTTCACTCCCTCCCGGGCGTGCCATCGTGGGCAGCCCCGAGACTGTTATTGAGCAAATCGCGGAGTACCAGCGGCTTGGCTTCAACGAGATCGTCTTCCAGGTCGGCCTGCCCGGCACCCCTGAGCACTTCGTCCACGAATCCCTGGAACTGCTCGGCCACCAGGTGCTGCCCCGGCTTCTCGCCAAGCACATGGCACCGGTCGTTGGCGGACTTTCCACGCGAAGACGCTACGGGGACGACGAGGGCCTTCATGACCGTCTCAAGGTTTGATCCGATATCGCGGCGGATATCCGTCTCGTGGAGGACCGACCCATCCCGCATAAGAAGCGAACTTCTGCGAAGTCTTCAACACCACGACCCGGGACGTCAACGATGTGCGTGACACCCGACTGAAGCAGGGAATCAGGCGGTCGGAACCTCTCGGTCGACGGTAACCGCAACTCAGTGCAGGATTGTCGGAGTCACCCCTTATGTTCGATCCCGATGCACTGCTGGTGCATCGGGACATGGACGCCGTCGGCGAACTCCGCTACCTCGAACTCGACTCACCGAGGAGTGCAAGCCAGTGCTTGCAGGGAACACCCGGTTCACCGCCTGGCGCCGAACCGGCGCGAATCGGCCGCGCAAACGCTCTACCCCGATAAGCCCTTGATCGCGGGCCGAACCACTTAACCTCACGCCTCAACCGAAGTGGGGGCGGTCCCCGCAGACCACCTACCACTTCGGTGGCGCATGATGGGCAACACAACTCGGTGCGTCAGAAACCTCGGGTGTACTGACCTGTCGCCCCTGCTAGGCGGGCTGGACCAACATCTTCTTGGCGCTTCCCCGGGACGTGTTCGAATCTCACCGCCGACGTCGACGACTTGCACGTATTCCCGCGCCACATGGCTGTTCTGATCACCGAACTGTGCTCGCCGGGTTGCTCACCAGGTGTAGAAGCCCTGACCCGTCTTGCGGCCGAGGTGTCCGGCAGCAATCTTCTCCCGCAGAATCGCGGGCGGCTCGAACCGCGCACCGACTTCGCGGGAGAGGTGTTCGGCGATCGCTAACCGCACGTCCAGGCCTACAACGTCCGTGGTCCGCAGAGGGCCCATGGGGTGCTTGTAACCCAATGTCATCGCGGTGTCGATGTCCTCTGCCGACGCCACTCCGTCCTCGAGCATCCGCATCGCCTCGAGCGCGATCGCCACACCTAGCCGCGACGACGCGAACCCGGGAGAGTCTGTGACGGTGATGGCGGTCTTGCCCAGTGCGGCAACCCATCCCTGGGCGTCGGTCACCAAATCTGCGGCGGTCTTCGCACCCACCACGATCTCCACCAACTCGCTCGCGGGTACCGGGTTGAAGAAATGCAGTCCCAGGAACCGCTCGGGTCGAGCCAACCCGGTCGCCAGCTGATCGACCGACAAGGAACTGGTGTTGGTGGCCAGCACCGCCTCTGAGGCGAACTCCTCGATCCGGGTCAGCACCCGGGTCTTGAGATCGACGACCTCCGGCACCGCTTCTACCACCAACCCGCATCCAGCCAGTGCCGCCGGGTCTGGCGCGACCGTCAGCCGGCTTCGCACTTGATCGACCGATTCCGCGAGTGTGCCTCGCTCGGCCGCTTTCGCCAGGTTGGCGCCGATTCGGTCTTCGGCAGCTGCGACAGCCGTGTCGTCGGCCTCGATCACCGTCACTGAGGCGCCGGCCGACAGGAATGCATGCGCGATACCCGCTCCCATTCGGCCTCCGCCGTACACACCGACATTCGTTGGCAAACTCATCAGTTCTCCGATCCGGACGAAACGTTTTCGAGGACAACAGCCAATGCCTGGCCGACGCCGATACAGATGGCCGCCACTCCCCACCTCTGCCGGTCCCGGACCAGGCGGTGAGTCAGAGTGCCGAGGATTCGGGCACCGGAGGCACCCAGCGGGTGGCCGATGGCGATCGCTCCACCCCAGGTATTGACGATCGCGGGGTCGATCTTCCATGCGTCGATGCAGGCCAGCGATTGCACTGCGAAGGCCTCGTTGAGTTCGACGGCCCCCACTTCATCCCAGGAAATTCCGGCCCGGGTCAGGGCCAGGTTGACGGCCTCGACCGGCGCGAATCCGAAGTTCTGCGGATCGAGCGCGTATGCTCCCCGCCCGGCGATCCGGGCTAGCGGTGCCGACCCGATCCGATCGGACGCGTCGGCCGATCCCACCAATAACGCGGATGCGCCGTCGTTGAGTGGGCTTGCGTTTCCCGCTGTGATCGTTCCGGATTGCCGGAATGACGGCTTCAGTCCCGCCAGTTTCTCCGGGGTGGAGTCCGGCCGGATGCCCTCGTCCTGGGTCAGGTCGACGCCTGGAACAGCGACCACGAGATCGTCGTACCACCCCGCTTTCCAGGCAGTGTCGGCGAGAACGTGTGAACGGACTGCGAACTCGTCCTGCCGCTTCCGGGAAATCGCGAATTTGTCGGCTAGCTGCTCGTTGCATTCCCCCAACGACACCGTCCATTCGGCTGGCATCTTCGGGTTGACCAGGCGCCATCCGAGGGTGGTCGAGACGGCGGCGGTGTCACCGGCGGGGAAGGCGCGAGATGGCTTCGGCATCACCCATGGGGCCCGGGTCATCGACTCGACGCCGCCGACCAGCACGATGTCCGCGTCCCCTGATTCCACCGTGCGTGACGCGATCATCGCTGCGTCCAGTGACGACCCGCACAGCCGGTTCACCGTGGTCGCCGGAACACTGGTCGGCAATCCGGCGAGCAACGCCGCCATTCGGCCGACGTTGCGGTTCTCTTCACCGGCACCGTTGGCGTTGCCCCAGACGATGTCGCCGATCTCCGACGGATCCAAGGTGGGCGCTTTCGACAGCAATCCCGACATGACCGCCGCTGCCAGATCGTCCGGACGGGTATCGGCCAGTGCTCCACCGAAACGCCCGAACGGCGTGCGGGCGGCGGCGAAGAGGTATGCGCCGGTCATTGAAATTCCTTTGCGACGGGTTGGTATCTCATGGTCCGCTGGATTGCGGTGACGTGGACGTTCGATATCGGATGGTCGAATTGGACGGCGCCGCACCGTATTATGGCTGTCACCGGAGGCTTCATTTCGCCGTCATGATCTTCCACCGAGATCGTACGGTTCGGATTCGAGAAATCCCGGTCCCGGATGCCGAGGTACGCGATCATCGAGTTATCGAGTTCGGCCAGTCGCGGAGACAGCGAGCTCCCTGAACGTCCCCGGATAGGGGCGTCGAGCAACGTGGGCATCAGCCGAGCCCCGTGGTGACGACTACCTTGCCTTTGACTTTGCCGTCTTTGACGTATTGCAGGGCGTCGGCCACCTTGTCGAGTGGAAACGTAATGTCGACGGCGGCATTGATTCTTCCTTGGTCGAACAGCCCGAAGATCTCGGCGAGTGTCGACCGTATCAATCCGGGGTTGCGGTCGTGGTAGTCGCTGCTCTGAAGACCCACCACGCTGATGTTCTTCACCAGGATATGGCCGGGTTTGATGGGGCTTTGACTGCCGGAGGCGAACCCTACGATCACGATTCGGCCTTCCCAGGCGGTCGCGCGGATGATCTGGGTCAGGAAGTCGCCGCCGAGCATGTCGAGTACGACGTCGACGCCGTTGCCGTCGGTGGCGGCGAGCAGGTCATCGCGCAGTGTCTCCGCAGTGGAGGTGAGCACGAGGTCGGCGCCCTGCCGCCGCGCGAGCTCACCCTTGATGCCGTCTTGGGCGAGAGCTATGACACGCGCACCGCGTGCCTTCGCCAACTGCACTGCGGCCGAACCGACTCCGCCGCCCGCGCCGGTGACGAGGACTGTCTCGCCCGGTTGCACGTGGCCGCGGCGGAACAGGCCGAGATGCGCAGTAGACGCTACGAGCCCGAAGGCCGCCGCCTCCTCGTAGCTCATGCTGTCCGGGAGTTCCACTGCCAACGCCTCGGGCACCACGACTTGCTCGGCGTAGCCGCCGAACTCGACCAGTGTCAGGACTCGCTGCCCGACGGTGATGCGGTCAACGCCCTCACCGACCGCGATGACGCGGCCCGCGGCCTCCTTTCCGGGGACGAACGGCCGCGGTGGGAGGTTTTGGTAGGTGCCTTCGACGACGAGGATGTCGGGGAAGTTGATGCTGACCGCGCCGACCTCGATTACCACCTCGCCGGGGCCGGGAACCAGATCGGGGACATCCTCGATCACCAGGCTGGACGGAGGTCCGAACTCAGTGACTAGTGCCGCACGCATGGCGGGCTCCTTTCAGGGTGAGCGAGCAGTGGATGATATGAGGTGCGGTGGCGACCATCACGCGGAAACCGAAGCTGACTTGGGGCGGAACGGCTCCATCACCTAAGTCGGTATGAACGCGAGCCGAAGGCCCGGTGGCGTTGGGCAGATTCCTCGACGTCCCCGGCCCTGGGCCTGGGTCGAAGACGAGCTGTGGGCTCGGTATTGATCAGCCTTTGCAGTGTGCATCGATACCGCGGGCGGTTCAGTGTGGTCCACTTCGGCTTCGGCGGCTACCATCGCGCTCACACAATCATCTCCCGAAGCTTGAACTTCTGGATCTTGCCACTGGGCGTCATCGGCAGCTCCGGGAGTGCGACGACCCGCTCCGGTAGGTAGTGCTTGGAGAGGCCTTGGGACAGTAGGTAATCCCCCAGAGTTGCCACGGTCGGCTCGGGACTGCCGGCCTTGACGACGAGGACGGCGCACACCCGCTCACCGAGCCGATCGTCGGGCATGCCGACGACGGCGGCGTTCAGCACGTCGGGATGGTCGAAAATGATCGACTCGACGTCCGTGACCGGGATGTTCTCGCCACCGCGGATGATGATGTCTTTGGTTCGTCCCCGCAGGGACAGCCAGCCGTGCTCGTCGAGGCTGGCCCGATCGCCGGTCTTGAACCACAGTCCTGGGGCGAAGGCATCGGCGGTCGCGTCCGGCCGATCGTAGTATCCGTAGATCACCGACGGACCGCGGACGAGTAGATCACCGACCTCCCCGACGGCGACGTCCTCGCCGTTCTCATCGACGACCCGCGCCTCCGAGCCGGCGAACACCGAGCCGTCTGTGCTCTGAACCGTATCGGGTTCCTTCGGCGTACACGAGACGATGATGCTGCACTCGGTCATTCCCCAGGCCGGGCAGATGTAGGCGCCGAGTGCCTCTTGTGCCTGCGCCGGCAGACCCCGCGGTACTGACGAGCCCGCGATGACAACGCATTTCAATGGGCAGGACGGGTCCCCGGCCAGGTCGGTGCGAACCATGTCCTGCAGGAAGGCTGGTGCTCCGAAGAACGTGGTCACCCCTTCCTGTCGTATCACCTGCACACCCCATTTCGGGTCCCAGCGATCGACGTGCACGCCCGTCCCGCCCAGCACGACCGTGAAGAGGATGCCCCAGACGAAGCCCGTGTGGTGGCCGACCGGTGATGCCACCAGTTGGACCATCGGATCCCCGTAGGCGGTCGGACCCACGTGTGCCGCCTGCTGCCGGGCCGAGTAGATCAGCGTGTTGTGGCTGTGCATCGCACCCTTCGGCTCGCCGGTGGTGCCGGAGGTGAAGCCGAGGTAGCAGACCCGGCTCGGCTCCGGGTCCGGGAACTGGCGGGTGGGCACGGCGGCATGACTGGACCACAGCGACTCGCCGTCGCGGAGGTCTGAATCGTCCTCGTCGATGACGATCACGTGCTCGAGGGTGGGGATCTGCGCACGGAGCGTGCGGGAGAGTCCGAGGTGGTCGTTGCTGCGCCAGCGGCGCGGGATGACCAGTACCTTGGCCTTGCTCCGCCGCAGGATCGCCGCAGCCTGCTTCTCACCGTAGGCGACCGGGATCCCTGCATAGATCGCGCCGATCTCGTTGATCCCGAACACCATCTCGGGGTATTCCACCCAGTTCGGCAGCATCAGCACGACCGCGTCACCGACACCGACACCGAGCGAGGCGAAGACGCTGGCGGCGTGGTGCGCGTTCTGGTCGAACTCCCGGTAGGTACGGGTGATCCGATCACCCTCGCTGCGCCGGCCGATCAGAGCGACCCGGTCTGGGTCGGTCTCGGCGATGTCAGTCAGCAGCGACCGGATCGAGCGGTTCTCCCACAAACCCTCGGCTCGCCAGGACGCGGCGGTCTCGTCGTCGATCGGTGTGGCCTGGCCGTCGAGGACGTCGGCCAGTGGCCGGTAGGTCGAGGTCATGAGGCGTCCTTCCAGAGGGCGGTGGTCGCGGGCGGAAGGCTCACGAGAGCGCGGGCCGTGGCGACGGCTGCCCCCTGGGTGTCGACTGCGGCGCGGAGCGACACCGCGTCTCGCAGTCGACGCTCGGCGCCGTACTCGGCGAGGTAGCCGTAGCCACCGTGAGACTGCAGTGCTGCAGCGGCGACGTCGATCGCGCCGTCGCACGCCTCGCGGACTACAGCAAGTGTCTGCACGTCGTCATCGGCGGCGGCCAATACCGAACCCAGGGTGATCACGGATCGGGTCGCTTGCCCGAGAAGTGACTGTCGGACAGTAGGTATCTCTGTGAGCGCGGCACCGAACTGTCGCCGGCCGGACGCGTAGCTCGCCGCGTCATCGGCGGCCGCTCCGGCGATACCGGCCGCCACAGCGGCCGCGCCGAGCCGCAGACGGTTTCTGGCGGCGGTGGCGTCGATTCCGGTCAGTTCGTGGATTGTGTCGGTGGTGGCGTCGACATCCGCGGTTCGAGTGAGTGCGCCGCCGAGCCCGGTACGGCGCAGCGGGGTGAATGTGACCGCGGCGGGGGGCACCAACAGTGCTCTCTCGTTACCGTCGAGCACCAGCAGGTGTGGCTGCAGAGCGGCGGCGTCGACTCGGTCGATCGAGCCGGTGAGCGCGTTACCGGTGAATGCCAGCCGCACATGCGCCGAGACGGTGTCGACGACCGCGACGGACGCCTGCCCGGTATGGATCTGGGCGACGAGGTCAGTGAATCGGTTGTCGCCGGCGAGGACGTCGATGGCGGCGTGTGCCTGTGCGGCCGCCCAGCCGAGCGCGGGCCAGGCCCGGCCGAGCCGTTCGAGGGCGAGCGCGGTCAGTTCCCGCTCCGCGCCCCCTCCACCCGCGGATTCGGCTGTGCCGAGGGTCCAGACCCCGAGTTCGGCTAGTTCGGTGACCAGTCCGGCCACTGCATCCGGGTCGTCGTCGAGCACGTGGTCGTGCGCGGCGTAAAACGCGTCCAGCATGGCGCGCAGATCACTCTGATCGCTGGTGAGGGCGGGACCCCACCACCCCGATGACCAGCTCACGACCAGAAGCTCTCGGTCTTGGGCTGACGGCGCTCGCCGAACGCCGCACCGACTTCGTGCGCCTCCTTGGTCTGGAGGTAGAGAGTCAGCTGCTGGTCGTGGGCCATCCGTGCCTGGCCGGAGACACCATTGTGGCGGGCGGAGAAGGCGCCCTTCATCCCGCCGATCGCCAGCGGGCTTCGGGTCGTGATCTCACGGGCCACCTCGGCGGCGCGAGCCTGGAGTTCGGAGGAAGCGACGACCTCGTTGACCAGGCCCATCTCGCGGGCCTGCTCCGCGGTGTATTTCTTGTTGAGGTACCACATCTCCTTGGCGCGCTTACGACCGATCGTGTCCTCGAGATACCAGCTGCCGTATCCGGCGTCGAAGCTGCCCACCATCGGGCCGACCTGCCGGAAGATCGCGTTCTCCGACGCGATGGTGAGGTCGCAGACGGTGTGCAGCACGTTTCCGCCGCCGACCGCGAAGCCGTTGACGGCGGCGATGATCGGCTTCGCGATGGTGTCGATCGCCTGGTAGACGTCGATGATCGGCAGCACCTGGGACTGGTCGAGGGAGGTCATCGGATCGTGCTCGCCGCCGATGCAGAAGAACTTTTCACCGGTGCCGGTGAGCACCGCGGCACGCAGCTGCGGGTCGATCCGGAACTTCTGCAGCGCATCGAAGAGCTCCAGGCAGGTCTGGTACCGGAATTTGTTGCCCGCGTCGGGCCGGTTGAGAGTGATGGTCAGGACCGGGCCGTCGATGGTGGTGAGGATGTCGTCGTAGCTCATGTCAGTTGCTCCCGTCGGTGGGCTGTTCGGTGCGGAACCCGTGTGCGCTCTTGTTGCCGAGGCGGCCGGCCGCGACCATCTGACGCAGCAACGGTGGCGGCGCGTACCGCACATCCGACGTGGCTTCGTACGCTGCTTCGGTCGCGTGGAGGTGGGCGTCGAGGCCGATCGTGTCGAGCATCTTCAGGGGCCCGGTCTTGTAACCGAGGCCGAGCTCGAGGGCGACGTCGATGTCCTCCGCGGTGGCCAACCCGTCGTCGTACTCTGCGATGACGTCGTTGAGGTAGGGCAGCAGTAGGGAATTGACCAGGAACCCGGGCAGATCCTTGACCACGACCGCGACTTTCTCGGCCAAGGTGTCGACAAGCGCGACGAGCCGCTCGATCAGGTCCCCGTCGGTCTGCAGGGCGCGCACCACCTCGACGGTGCGCTGTACCGGTGCTGGGTTGAAGAAGTGCAGCCCGGCCACACGCGCCGGGTTGGGCAGCGCGGCAGCGAGATCGGTGACCGAGAGCGCAGAAGTGTTGGTCAGGAGGGGAATTTGCTCCCCCACCACGGCGGCGACTTCGCGCAACAGGACCTTCTTCACCTCTGCGTTCTCGGTGACCGACTCGATCACGGCGTCGACACCGGCGAGGTCGGCCACGTGCGTGGTGGTGATGATGCGGGTCAGAACCGCGGTCTTGTCCTCGTCGGTGACGGTGCCGCGGGCGATGCTGTCGTCGAGGAACGCGGCGACAGAGGCACAGCCCGCTTTCAGACGGTCCTGGTCTGTGTCGAGGACGATTACCTTGCGCCCGGAGGCGGCCAGCACGTGGGCGATGCCGGCGCCCATGGTGCCGAACCCGAGCAGACCGATCGTCGAAAAGTCGGTGGTGGACTCGCTCATGGTTACTCCTCAGGACCCGAAGAGTCGGGTGTCGTCGTAGTCGTAGAAACCGCGGCCGGTCTTACGCCCCAGATCGCCTGCGGCGACCATTCGCTCGACCATCGGTGGCGGGAAAAACTTCGGGTCGCGCAATTGTTCGTAGAGGCGGGTGGCGACCTGCTGGTGAATGTCCATGCCCACGATGTCGAGGAGCCGGAACGGTCCCATCGGGTGCCCGAGGGAACCCAGCACGGCTGCGTCGATCGACTCCTTGGTGCCCACGCCGGCCTCGAGGGCACGGATGCAGGAGTTCTCCCACGGGATGAGGAACCGGTTGACGATGAATCCGGGCCGATCCTTGGTGACCACGCTGGTCTTGCCCAGCGAGCCGAGGAATTCGATGGTCGCCTTGTGCGCCCAGTCGGCGGTATGCCGGCCGTCGGCGACCTCGACGAGCTTCATCAAGGGCGCGGGGTTGCAGTAGTGGGTGCCGACGACCCTCTCGGGCAGCCGCGAACCGGACGCGATCCCGGTGACCGACAGGGTCGAGGTGTTGGTGTGGAACAGAGTCGATTCCGAGACGATCTCGTCTAGCCGGCCGAAGATGTCCTTCTTGAGCTTGAGGTCCTCGAAGACGGCCTCGACAATCACGTCGCACGGTGCGAGGTCGGTGAGATCGGTGGTGCCGACCAGGCTGTTCTTGGCGGCGTGCCCAGCCTCTGCGTCGAGCTTGCCGAGCTTGACGCTCTTGTCGAAGAAGCCGCGCACGGTGTCGATACCGCGTTGCAGATTGGTTTCGTTGATGTCGAAGAGGATCGTCTGGTGGCCGGCACGGGCCATCACGGTCGCGATCCCGGAGCCCATCGTGCCCGCGCCGAGGACGGCGACGGTCTTGCTGTCGTTACTCACTGGTTGTCCTCCGGTCGGTTTCAACGGACGCTCTGGCCGCCATCGATGACGATGACCTCGCCAGTCATGAAGTTCGAGTCGCTGCCGGCGAGCAGCAGCAACCACGGTTTGAGTTCGTCGGGCTCACCCAACCGGCGCGCGGGGATGGCACGCACCACGCTGGCCAAGGCGTCGGCGTCATCACGCATCCCGGCGTTAAGGGCTGTGGCGAAGTACCCGGGTGCGATGGCATTGACCTGGATACCGCTGCGCGCCCACTCGATCGCCATCGAGCGCGTGAAGGCGATGACCCCAGCCTTGGAGGCGGAGTACGCCGCGTGGTTGGCAACACCCTGCAAGGCGAAGTTGGAGGCAATGTTGACGACCTTGCCCGATTTCTGTGCAAGCAGGTGTCGGCCGACAGCTTTGGTTGCGAGATAGGTGCCTCGCAGGTTGGTGGCGACGACCCGGTCCCATTCCTCGGCGGACTGCTCGACGAGCGGGGTGGATGCGACGATCCCGGAGTTGTTGACCAGCACGTCCACCCGGCCGAAGGTCTCGACGGTGGCCTCCACCATCCGCTCCACGGATACCTCGTCGGTGATGTCGGTCGGACACGCCAACGCCTGTCCACCGGCCGCCTTCACCTCCTCGACGAAGCTGTCG
The DNA here is from genome assembly GCA_006543605.1 of Rhodococcus sp. WS4. GTDB lineage: Bacteria > Actinomycetota > Actinomycetes > Mycobacteriales > Mycobacteriaceae > Rhodococcus_F. The sequence continues at coordinate 3,996 of RRBB01000232.1, read as the reverse complement.
AGTTCGGTGCCGGTGCGGGCGGCCACGGTGACCGCAGCACCCGCCTCGACCAACGCGTGCGCCATCGATCGGCCCAGCCCACGGCCGGCGCCCGTGACGATCGCGACCTTGCCTTCCAGTGATGTCATGCCAGTTCCTTCATCGCGCGGGTGGTCTCGCGGCCGATGAGCAGCCGCTGAATTTCGTTGGTGCCGTCGTAGATTTGTGTGACCTTCGCGTCGCGCAGGCACCGCTCGACACCGATATCGGCGAGGTCGCCGTAGGGGCCGAGGATGCGGGCGGCCTCGATCGAGGCCGTAAAGCCGAGGTCTGTGCAGGTCTGCTTCATCACGCCGATCTGCCCCGGTGTGATGCGGGGATCGGTGTCGACCTGACGGGCGACGGCGTGCAGCAGCAAGCGGCCCTGCAGGATGCGGCCACGCAGGTCTGCGAGCGCGAAGGTGTGCTCGTCGGAGAGCCGGCTGCCGTGCAACCGGGTGAGGGCGGACAGGGTCCGGGCGTAGGCGGCGCGAGCGAGGCCGACGCCTTGTGCGGCGGCGCTGATCCGGGACTTGACAACCGAACTCATCACCACCGACCAGCCGCGTCCCTCGGTTCCGAGGAGATTGTCCCGCGGGATCGCGACGTGGTCGAAGAACAGTTCAGCGGTGCTCGAGCCGTGCATCCCCATCTTGTGGAACGGCTGGCCGTGGCCGACCCCGCCCCAGCCACCGTCGACGACGAACGCGGTGATGCCGTCGCGGCCACGGGTTCGATCCACTGTGGCGAAGCAGATGATGACGTCGGCGCGGTCACCGGTGGTGATGAAGGTCTTCTGACCACTGAGCGACCACCCCTCGTCGGTGGGTGTCGCGGTGGTCGTCAGGCTCGAGACGTCCGACCCGGCGTCCGGTTCGGTGATCCCGAGCGAACCGTAGCGTGACCCGTCGAGCAGACCGGGAATGTAGCGGCGCTGCATCTCGTCGGTTCCCGCGAGGAGAATCGGGTACGCCGCATGCATCTGCGTCATGAAGACCAGACTCGTCGCGGCACAGCCGGCGGTAATTTCCTCCATCGCAACCGCATAGGCAACGTTCGAGTCACCGGTGCCACCAAGGTGTTCGGGGAAAACCAGCCCGCACAGCCCGGCCGCGGCGAGTGCCTGGACGCTCTCGTGCGCGAAGTCGTGGGTGGCGTCGAGGTGGGCGGCACGCGGCGCGACCTCACGGGCCACGACGTCACGCGTCTGTGCACGCACCTGTAGTTCGCGGTCGGTGAGCGCTGCGTCCGACGCCGGCTCGTCCAGCAAGTCGTGCAGTGCCAGATATGCCTTCGGGTCGGTATCGATTTCGAGTGGCTCGACACTCATCGGTGTGCCTCCGGATTCGCGAATTTCGCGGGCCGACGCTCGAGAAACGCGCCGATACCCTCGGTGGATTCGTCACCGGCCACGGCCAGTGCCGCCAAGCCGGTCTCGACGCCGAGCCCGGCATCGAGTGGTGCGTCCCGACCAACCTCGAGCGCATGCAGGATGGCGCGGACCGCCAACGGCCCCTGTGCTGCGATCTTCTCGGCGAGGGCGGTCGCAGTGGCCAATAACTGATCGGGCTCGACCGGCGGGATAGGGGTCAGTCCGAGCGCGTAGGCGCGGTCCGCGTCGAGTCGGCTGCCGGTGAGCATCAAATGCGCGGCCACCCGCTGCCCCACCACCCTAGGCAACCGCTGGGTGCCACCGTATCCGGGGATCAGTCCCAACCCGGATTCGGGGAGTCCCAGTGACGCTTTCGTCGAGAGCACGGGGACGGTCGAGGTAAGAATCAGCTCGAACCCGCCGCCGAGTGCCAGTCCGTTGACGGCAGCGATGATCGGGATCGGTGCCTGTTCTATGGTGCGGAAGATCTGCTGGCCCGCGGCCATGACTTCCCTGGCCCTGTCCGGGCCCATTCCCGCGAGTTCCTTCAGGTCCGCTCCCGCGCTGAAGGCCTTCTCCCCGCTGCCGGTGAGCACGACCGCGCGAACTGCAGGTTCGGCGGCCGAGTGGGTGACGGCGTCCAGTAGAGCGGCGATCACGTCGGTGTTGAGGGCGTTGAAGGCTTCGGGCCTGTTGATCGTCACTGTCGTGACCGAGCCTGCGTGCTCTACCTTGACCACACTCATGAGACCGCCTCTTCTTCGCGTACAGCGGTCGACGGCTCGGTGACAGCGCCACTGAGGAGCAAACCGGCTACTTCGTCGTGGCTGTAACCGAGCTCGAGCAGGACCTCGCGGGTGTCGGCGCCGAGATAGGGGAAGCGTTCGTTGCGCGGCGGTCCGGATGCGAGCCGGAAGGGGCTGTGCACCGTGACCAGTTCGCCCGCCGAGCCCGGTACCGGCATCAGGGCACCTCGCGCCACGACCTGGGGGTCCTTCACGACCTCCGACAGTGTCTGTACAAGGGCCGCGGGGACGTCGACCTCACCGAGGATGCGGAGCCAGTCGGTGGCTGTCCGGGTGGCGAGCCGCTGCGCGATGATTGCGGTGATCCGTGCTCGGTGCTCGCGGCGGCCCGCGTTATCAGCGAGGGCCGGGTCGGCGGCGAGTTCGGGGAGGTCGACGGCGGTGCAAAAGCGTTGCCACATCGCGTCGTTACCGACCGCGATGACGATGGTTCGGTCGGCGGTGTCGAAAGGCTGGTAGACCGCGAGGACGGAGTCGGTGCCGCCGCTGGGGGCCGGTTCGGGCTCTCCGGCGTGGTAGGCCGCGATGCGGGGCGCCATGAGTGCGAGGTCGGTGTCGAGCAGGGAGACGTCGATGATCTCGCCTTCCCCGGTGCGGGCCTGGCGGACTGCGGCCGCGTTGATCGCGATCGCCGCGCACATTCCGGTGACCACGTCGGACAGCGCGGTCGAGACGCGTTGGGGGCTGCCGCCCTTTTCTCCGGTGACCGACATGAGTCCCGAGCGTGCTTGAGCCACGAGGTCGTATCCTGGCAGGTCGCTGTCCGGGCCGTCCAGGCCGAAGCCGGACAATGCGCAGTAGATCAGCCGTGGGTTGCGCTGACGGAGGGTTTCGCCGTCGATTCCCAAGCGAACAAGCTTGGCCGGGTTCGTGTTCTGGAGAAAAACGTCTGCGGTGTCGAGCAGCCGCAGCAGCACCTGCCGCCCGCATACCGAGCCCAGATCGACGACCACTGACTTCTTGTTCCGGTTGGCCGAGGCGAACCACGCCGAGGTCCCGTCGACGAACGGCGGTCCCCAGCTGCGGGCATCGTCGCCGTGACCCGGCCGCTCAACTTTGACGACTGTGGCACCGAGATCGGCGAGATACATCGCCGCGGTGGGACCGGCGTACGACGTGGTCATGTCGACGACTCGTAGGCCCGTGAGCGGCCCCTCGGTCTGGACGTGTCTGGTCATCGTCGTCCTTCGAATCTCGTTAGTACAGTGGTTAGTTGGAGCGCAGGCCGCCGCCGCCCTTTACTGGCAGCTTCGGTCACGCCGTCCCCCAGGCGATAGCCTGCGGGATCCGGGTCTTTACGCCCGATGCCGGGCCGTCAGCGCCTCGCTCACGTCGCGAGCGCGACATCCGTGTCGCGCTCGCGACGTTGTGAACAGTGCCACTGTAGATGACAATAAACACTGCGCGCAAGGTCAAACATTTAGCAGTGACTCGGTTTGGCTCCGCCAGTTTCGCTAGACCGAAGTTACGGCGAGTCTGAGTGCCGGGTTCGCCTCTGATCTGCCCTTTCTCAGGTTCGGGGCTCCGCGAATGTAGTCAGAATCGTTGGCGTGTCGCGGCGACTGTTCGTCGTGAATTGCAGTACCGTGATAGGTATGGCAAAGCGTGGGGACGCGGTCCATGTGGTCAGAGTGCGGAAGTCGCATGTGGACAAACAGGGGCAACACCGCGACTACGAGTCCGCCTATCTGCGGCGGACGTTCCGCGAGGGCACCCGGGTGCGCAACGAGACCGTGGCAAACCTGTCCACGCTGCCCGCGCACGTGATCGACTGGGTCGAGGCCGGGCTGAAGGGGCAGA
>RRBB01000231.1:0-16148 GCA_006543605.1 Rhodococcus sp. WS4 | reverse complement strand
AACTCAAGGCCGAAGTGTCCCGGGAGATCAGCCCGATCGCCAAGCCCCGCCAGATCACGATCGTCCCCGAACTCCCCAAGACGAGGTCGGGCAAGATCATGCGACGCCTGCTCAAGGACATCGCCGAAGGCCGCGACCTCGGCGACACCTCCACGCTCGTCGACCCCAAAGTCTTCGAACCGATCGGGCACCTGAACCTGCGTGGCTAGTGGGTGGGTCTTCGAACAGTGCCCACGCGGGTCTCAGATGGTTACTGGTGAATTCACGCCAGGCAGAGGCGCTGTCCTCAGGTTGTTGGGAGGGCCGCGACCATGCTCGCTGTCCGCGACCGAATCGACTGTACTCGTTGCGGGTCCGGCCAAGCAGTGACCGAGCCCCACGACGAGTCGACCCGATTGCGATAAGTGTTACACCTGTTCCGAGATGGCATCTTGCTGCGGATGCGTGCTGGGCTCGGGCTTGGTGAACCACCAGGCGGGCATGGTCGCGAGAATTGCCGCGACGCCTGTAGCTATGTCGTGCTCGGGTGCGCTGATCCATGCTTCGAGGGCACCGACGATGCCAGCAGCGCCGTATCCGGCATAGATGGCGAGAACGACCGGCGCAGGTTCCACGGTGGGTGGAAGTACTTCGGGGTGGGCCGCGAAGTGTCGCTCGAGTGCGGTGCGGGCAGCGTCTTCGAGCGTTGCTCGGATCGGTGCGATGAGGTGAGGTTGCATGCACTTGCGATACACGGCTTCGTGATCGAGGACGTGCTGCAGGAGGACTCGAGTCGCTACGCCAATCGGCGCCTCAGGGGCGGAACTGCCAGCTAGATCGTCGTAGGTCACAGTGATTGCGTCGAACTCTTCAGCGAGGACGTCCGCGAGCAGGTCGACGGGTGACGTTGCATGGCGGTAGAAAGTGTCCTTCGTCACGCCAGCCGCTTCGCAAAGTTCTTGGACCTGCACCTCGGTAATCGGTTTGAGCGTCGCGAGCTGATAGACGGCACCGCGAAACCGTTCGCGGGATCGGCGGTATCGGGGGTCCATTCGTTCATTATCGCCTTCTCGATCTACCTGACCTGAGTCGGATAGGGGTGAAGCCCGTGACGCACCTTCTATTGGGGTTAGACCAAGACGTGCCCGCACGTCGGCCACAGCAATGAGCGCGCACTCCGGGATCGCGTCGCGGAGAATGTCGTCACGAGTGCGCAGCGAGAGGATGAAGCCGCTCAGACCGAACGGGGCGACTTGTCCGTTGCTTCAGCGCCGAGCACCGGCCACGCGTTGCCAACCTCTGGTCCTGGTCCGCGTGACGCGAGATGAGAGAACGGTTCCCGGCAGACGGGTCAGCAGGTCCGGAAATGCTCGTCAAACAGCCGCAGACAGGAGGATCAGTTCGCAAGTCCGCGATCTCGCGAGGGGGCTGAGGATATATCCTGGGGACATCATCGGGAGGTGAGCGGTGGTGCATCTTCGAGAGCGGTTGGTCAGATGAATCGGTGTCGCCGATGACCGGCGTCGATCCTTTCGCAACGCAGCGCGACGTGGCCGGCTCGGTCACGGCGGAGCTGGCGGCAGAAGGTTTTGAGGACGCCCACGAGGTCGGCCGCGGCGGTTTCGGCGTGGTTTACCGTTGCACTCAGTCTTCACTCGCGCGAAGCGTGGCAGTCAAGATTCTCACCGCTGACCTCGATGAGCAGAACCGGAGCCGATTCCTCCGCGAGCAGCGCGCCGCGGGGAGTCTGACGGGCCATCCAAACATCGTCAACGTTCTCCACGCCGGCGTTACCGAGAATGGTCGCCCCTTCATCGTCATGCCGTACCACGCCCAGGGTTCTCTAGACGCGCATATCCGCCAGCATGGACCGCTCTCCCTGCATGAAGTACTCAGGCTAGGTGTGAAGATGGCTGGCGCACTAGAAACTGCACACCACCACGGAATCCTCCATCGCGACGTCAAACCCGGGAACATCCTCTTCACAGATTACGGCGAGTCGGCGCTGACGGATTTCGGCATCGCGCATATCGCTGGCGGGTTCCAGACCACTACTGGCGTAGTGACAGGCTCGCCGGCATACACCGCCCCGGAGGTAATGGCGGGCGAGACCCCGACCACCGCCGCGGACGTCTATGGACTCGGTGCCACGCTGTTCACAGCGATCACCGGTCACGCCGCGTTCGAGCGCCGAAGCGGCGAGCAGGTGGTGACCCAGTTCCTGAGAATCGCGAGCGAGAGCGTGCCTGATCCACGCGAGCACGGTGTTCCAGAAGACGTGAGTGCGATCATTGAAACTGCTATGTCTGGCGAGGCTCGCAACCGGCCCTCCGCCGCGGAGTTGGGTGAGCTCCTCCGGGGAGCCCAGCTACGCCATGGGCTGTCAGTCGACGACATGGCACTACACACGGAACCGAGTCTTGAGCGACCTGACGCGCAAGTGGTGCGAGGGCACCCATCCCCCCCAGCAACACCCTGGCCACCCGAGGGTGGAGGGCTCGGGCTACCCGCGGACTGGGGCCGGACGAGCGGTCTCCCTCTGGAACTGACCAGTTTCGTCGGTCGCCGCACCGAGATGCTCGAGGCAAGACGCTTGATGTCCGCCTCGCGGCTGCTCACCCTGACCGGGATCGGCGGGGTAGGGAAGACCCGCCTGGCATTGCGTGCCGCCGCCAAAACGCAACGTGATTTTGCTGATGGTGTGCGGCTGGTCGAGTTGGGAGAGTTGCGTGACGACTCACTCTTGGTAGGTGTACTGGCTTCTTCGCTGGGATTGCGGGACCGGTCGGCGAGGCCGGTTCATGAGGTGCTCACCGAATTCCTGGCCTCACGCGAAGTCTTGCTGGTCCTCGACAACTGCGAGCAGATGGTGGACGCAGTGGCGATCCTGTCCGAGGCGCTGCTGCGGGTCTGTCCTCGGCTGAAAATTCTCGCGACAAGCCGCGAGCCGCTAGGTATCGGCGGGGAAGCCGTGATGGTGATTCATCCTCTCGCGGTTCCCGATTCCGACCAATTGGAGAAAGAATTCGCCCGCAACGATGCGATCACGTTGTTCGTCGAACGGGGCGCCGCTGCAGTCCCGGGGTTCGCACTCACCGATGACAACAAGGTCACCATCGCTCGAATCTGCCAGCGCCTGGACGGACTGCCCCTGCCGATCGAATTGGCGGCAGCGCGTCTGCGAGCGATGACACCCCAGCAAATATGGCAGCGCCTGACCGACCGCTACGCGTTGCTGACCCGCGGCAGCAGGCACGCGCCGTCACGGCAGCAGACATTGCGTATGTGCATCGACTGGAGTTACGACCTGTGTACGCCGACTGAGCAACGAGCGTGGGCGCTACTGTCGGTGTTCGCTGGCAGCTTCGAGTTGAACGCAGCAGGGCACGTTTGCAGCCAGACAGCGGAGGAGATCCTTGATACGGTCACCTGTCTCGTGGACAAGTCAATCCTGACGCGGGAAGAGTCTGGTGACACGGTCCGCTTCCGAATGCTCGAGACGATCCGCGAATACGGCCGCACAAAGGCTCAGGAAGCCGGTGAATACAACGAAATTCGCCGCCGGCACCGCGACTGGTACGAAGGCATCGCGCTGGAGGCGGAATCCGAGTGGATCAGTTCCCGCCAACTCGAATGGGTCAACACGCTCGGCCGTGAGCAACCGAATCTTAGAGAAGTCCTCGAGTTCTGTACATCCGACAGTCCGGACGCCGGACTTCGTCTCGCCGCTGCGCTTTACACATTCTGGCTGACCCGTGGCTTACTCAGTGAAGGACGGCGCTGGCTCGACCGTCTTCTGACCCACCGGGCCGATCATCTCACCGCCGAACGAGCCAAGGCACTCTACGCAGGCAGCCTACTGGCCGGAATCCAGGGCGATCTTCGGGCGTCCTCGGCCCTGGTCAAGGAGGGACGCGCCCTCACCGAGCAGACAACCGACCCAACTACATGCGCACACATAGACCATGCAGCTGGCTATCTGGCGCTTTTCGAGGGAGATCTCCCCAGCGCACGGTCGCATCTCGAGGGGGTCGTGCAAATCTATGCGGCAAACGACGACCTGCTCATGCAGGTCGTTGCTCTCGGCGGTCTCGGCCTCACATATGAAATGCAAAACGACACCGGGCGGGCTTCCGAATGCTATGAGCAGATACTTTCGATCACCGAGGCCCGAGGTGAATTCGTGTATCGATCGTATTCGCTGTGGGCGCTTGCTGTCGCGGTGTGGCTGCACGGCGATCCCGCGCGGGCAGTTCAACTATTGGAACAGGCGCTTCGGATAGGACGACTAGTAAATGACCGCCTGATTGTCAGCATGTGCCTGGTAGCACTGGCATGGATAACCGCCCAGGATCGAGTATCCCGGCGTGCTGTCGTATTAATGGGGGCCGCAGAGGAACTCAGCCGTTCCGTAGGGAGTTCGCTGGTGTGGTTGCCCGGCCTACACGTGCACCAGGATGAGTATGAGCGTGAGATTAAACAAGCAATGGGCGATCAGGCCATCTCCGCAGCCCGCCGAGCGGGCAGTGCCCTCAGTTTCGACGCAGCCGTCGCATACGGGCTGGGCGAGTCGCAAGATCCACCTGATACGTCAGGTCCTGGCCTATCAGCAAAACTGACCAAACGAGAACAGGAGGTTGCCGAACTTATTACCGAAGGACTGACCAACAAGGAAATCGCCGCCCGTTTGGTGATTTCTCCGCGCACTGCGCAAGGCCATGTCGAGCACCTCCTGACTAAGCTTGGGTTCACCTCGCGGGCACAGATCGCAGCGTGGGTGGTGGATTCGAGGCCAAAGGGTCCATGACAGGCGGCCGGTCGGAACGTCCGTGCGCCTCCTGCCTGCGATTTCGGACCAGCCGGATTCCTGACCATTAACTCCACCTTAGAACCGGCCGCACGAGTCCCTGGTTTGACACCGAGAACGCAGCCCTCAAGGACCACGGTGCACTGCGATGTGGCAGGCGTGCCCAGGTCGAGCGCTTGTTGGCACCTCGACGAACCGAGCGAACTCGGTGCCAGCGAGCCTCGGTTGAGGAGAGAAATCTGTGCGCCCGGCAGTTGTCGCTGGCGCGGCGATTGGGGACCCCAGGATTCCGTCCTAGTCACTACCGAGCGGATGCTCACCCCCAGTTCGGCGACACAGCTCGGGCGGCACTGCCGAAGTCCGTCGCTCCCTCGCTCCCTCGCTCCGTCGCACAGAAGCAGAGGCGTGGGCGATGACTGTTGACTCTCTATCTGACGTGGGTAAGATAGTTGGCATCGTTACCGGCGCGAAGCCCACCACGGGCCCTACACCAAACTTGGAAGTCGCATACACACTGAGCCGCGTGAAAAGCAGGAGTGAACCGAAATGAGTCGATTCGATGGCAAGGTTGCCGTGGTCACGGGCGGTGGGTCCGGAATGGGCGAGGCCACTGCGAAACGCCTGGCGCATGAGCACGCGGGAGTTGTAGTGGGGGATCGCAACGCCGATAACGGCGAGCGCGTCGTCGAAGAGATTATCGCTGCCGGGGGGCGCGCTGTGTACGCGCACACGGAGGTCGCGGATATGGCGTCGGTTCAAGCGATGGTCAAGACGGCAGTCGGGGAATTCGGAGCACTCGACCTCGCGGCCAATGTTGCGGGAATACCGCAGCAGAGCCAGCCGCTGGAGGAGACGGACATCGACGTGTGGGATCGGGTCAACGCGGTCAATTCGACCGGCATCTTCAACTGTCTACGGGCTGAGATTCCCGCCATGTTGGTGGCCGGAGGCGGTGCGATCGTAAATGTCCTCTCACTCGCCGGCCTCACGCAAACCAGGGGGCTAAGCGCGTATGTGGCGAGCAAGCACGCAGCGACTGGCCTCACTCGCACCGCCGCTGCCGAGAACCTGCGAGAGAACATCCGTATCAACGGTATTGCGCCAGGCGGCGTTGAGACGCCGATGATGGCCGGTATGCCCAAAGAGGACCGCGACAGGTTCGCAGCTTCCATGCCGCTCGGGCGATTGGGATCAGCGGAGGAAATTGCTAACGTCGTTACCTTCTTGCTATCCGATGAGGCATCCTTCGTCACGGGCGTGATGCTCCCCGTTGACGGGGGGCAGTTGAACGGCTGACCTTGCCGCCTGTCGCACCTTCTGTGTGACGCCGTCGCCAGGTTGAATACGCTGAGCGTGGAAACTGGAAGGCAAATCTGGACTTTCGAATATTCGGCGCGACAAGCATGCGCTTGCAGGCCTGCCTCTGACAAAGAGGTGGCTCATTGCAGACGATGCACGGAAGTGAAAATATGGATCCGAACTTCGTACGTATGAGGTCAAGGGAATGATCTTCGGCGAGCGAAACCGAACGACGTACGTTCTACCAAACGCCGTTCGAGGTCGGTTTTTGTTGGGCGGCCGACGATTCGGCCGCTGGAACAGAAAGTGAACGGCGGGAGCGCAAACGAAACTGGGCATTTTCCTCGCGTATTCGCCGTGGCTGTCGCTGAATGAACAAGTACAGTTGGCGACGCTGGCCGACGATTGCGGACTAGATTCCGTATGGGTATCCGAATCATACGGATACGACGTCGTCTCGGTACTCGCGTTGCTCGCCGCGAAGACAAGCCGTCTCGACTTGTGTTCTGGAGTCATGCAGATTCCTCACGCAAACCGACGACAACTGCGATGAGCGGCCGCTCTCGATGCCGTGAGTGGTGGTCGCTTCCGTCTCGGACTGGGCGTCATCGGGCCCCAGGTATCCGAAGGGTGGTACGGCGTACCGTTCGGCGGTCCGCTGCGCGGGACATGAGATTACGTTGCTGTCGTTCGCCGGGCGCTGCAGGGCGAGCCGATCGAACTCTCACTTGACCCAGGCAGCCGGGCTGGGAAAGCCGATCAGATTGCTTGCGAGGCCGATTCAAGAGCGAGTCCCCGTTTACCTCGGCGCCATGGGACCCAAAGCGGTAGCCCGGTGCTTCCAGATCGCCGACGGCTGGCTCCCCTTCCCAGTCGGCCTCGATATGCTCTCAGAGCAAAAGAGACCGGTAGATCGGCCGTTCGACGTCTCACCCGCTTTGCCGCTCGCGGTCGCAGATACCACTGATAAGGCACGCGACAACGTACGTCCGTGGCTAACATTCTATTTCGGTGCGATGGGACACGCCACTAAGAATGTGTTCGTGGAGCTCGCTGAACGATGTGGGCATGGCGAGTCTGCCAGAGAAGTTCATCGAAGATACCTCGCCGGTGACACCAAAGGTGCCGCCGAAGCGCTTACAGTTGACCTCATCGATGCGACGGCATTCGCGACGACGCCGGACCGACTGAACGCACGACTCCCTGAGCATCAAGCCACCGGTGCTACCTCGGTTGTCGGAATCGTGTGCGGGGATCGTCAACGCGCGGTTAGGGCGATGGCTCTCGCTGAAAGAATGAGGGTGTTCAACCAGCATGCCGCGATCGACCGTACCGGTGGCGAATAGTGATACTGGCTCGGAAGAGTGAGCGGTACGAAATGCGGTTCCGAACGCATTCGACCACATTGTGGTTTCTCTGGCCGCCGGCATCGCGGGCCGTCTTGGTCCGATTTCCGACGGTCTCGATGCGCTCCGAGATTTACCGTCAGTCCACCGAGATTCCAACTTGTCCATGCGCCGGTGGAGTACGACATCCATCGAATCCCCACTGCGCTGAGTGGTTGGGTTAATAAATTCGTCGGGAGTCATGCCGCTAGTCGGGTTCGGTCGTGGTGGTCGAGTCGTTCGAGGTGTCGGTGCAGGTCGGTGGTGGTGTAGCGCCACTTGAACGGCACAGCGGTGGTGTTGTACCGGTCCTCGAAGTCGAGCAGGCGCCGTTCGGCAGCATCGAGGTCTTCGAAATCGTTGGGCGAGAGTGCTTTGCGTTGAATGATCGAGAAGTACATCTCGACCTGATTGAGCCAGGATGACGTGCACCGGGGTGTGGACCATCACCGCGTTCGGGTACCGCGCGGTCAGCCGGTCGATCGCGGCCTGGCCGCGATGCGAGGAGCTGTTGTCGACAACCCACAACACCCGCTCCGCAGAGGCAGCGACACGCCGGCCGCCAGCTCGCTGCGCTGGAAACTGCAGGATTGGGCCCGGACCAGATGGCCGCAACTGGCCACGATCAACACCCGATTCCGCAGCAACTTCGCCTACGTCGACGGCGTGCTCACCGACGAGACAGTGATCCCGTTGCTGCGACTGCGTTACGGCGAATCCGCCAGTGTGTGGGGATTCGCGATCTACCTCGGCAGTACCGGCAAGTACCGGGACTCGATCCTGCCCAACGAAAACTTCGCTGGCAGTCCCGAGGACGGACTCGACCAAGCCTGTGGCCTGTACCTCGGCGACCCGACCGCCAGCAACAACCGCCGACGAACTATCGGTTCAGACCACTAAGTCTCTCCACATCTCGAGTCACGCTAAATAATGAGAGTGAATTGCTGCCAACTCCACTCAACCAAAAGGTTACCTGTAAGGATTTGGCTTACAGTGTCATGATCAGTGCGTTGCCCTGCCCACCACCGCCGCACAAGGCGGCCACACCGACGCCACCGCCGCGTCGAGTGAGTGAGTGTGCGAGGGAAAGGGCTAGCCGTGCCCCCGACATTCCTACGGGGTGCCCGAGTGCGATAGAACCGCCGTGGACATTAACCTTCTCCCCGTCGATGCCGAGTTGTCCGACTGAGGCGAGAGCGACCCCGGCGAAGGCTTCGTTGATCTCTACAAGGTCGAGATCGTCTACCGTTAGCCTTCCCTCCTTCTTCAGCGCTCTAGCAATGGCGTTGGCGGGCTGGTACAGGAGCGAGGTATCGGGTCCGGCAACGAACGCGGAGGCACCAAGCTCGGCCAGCCATGTTAGGCCGAGCTGCTGCGCCTTGGTCTTGCTCATCAGCAGCACCGCCGCGGCGCCGTCGGACAACTGCGACGCCGAACCTGCGGTGATGGAGCCATCTTCAAGGAATGCGGGGCGTAGCTTTCCAAGGCTCTCGGTGGTGGTTCCGACGCGAATGCCCTCGTCCGCGGTCACCGTCGTCGACCCGTGACGGCCCTTGATGATCTCAATGGGCACGATCTCATCGCCGAACGTTCCGTTCTCGGTTGCAGCGGCGGCGAGTTCATGTGAGCGTGCCGCGAATGCGTCCTGGCTGACGCGATCTATGTCAGTGTGTTTGAGATAGCTGTCGGTCGCCTCGCCCATCGAGACGTCGCCGAAAGCGCAGATCAAGGCGTCGCGATCGAGGGCATCGTCCAGCGATGTATTGCCGTAGCGAAATCCGGTGCGTGCGCCTCGGGCGAGATAGGGGGCATTAGTCATGGACTCCATGCCGCCGGCGACGACGATATCGGCGTCTCCGGACTTGATCAGACGGTCGGCATCGATGATCGCCTGCAAGCCCGACAAACACAAATTGTTGATCGTAGTCGCTGGAGTGGTTAGTGGAATGGACGCTGCGGCGGCCGCTTGACGCGCGGGGTTGGGGCCGACACCTGCCTGGACAACGTTGCCCATGATGACCGCTTCGACGGCGTTCGCTTCAACGCCAGCCTTCGCCAACGCGCCACGGATGGCGTGTGCCCCGAGATCGGTAGCGCTGAGCGAGGCGAGTGCTCCGGTCAACTTTCCGATCGGGGTGCGGGCTCCAGCTATTAGTACGGTTCCGTCCATTTCGCACTCTCTCTGTCGATTTCACTCAAGGCGAGTGGTGCCCTGTCAACGTATGGGGATTCGGGTTAGCGCTTGCGACAGCCTGTCCCTGGCGGCGAGCGGGTGGTGTTCCGTTGTGTCTGCTCTAGGCGCATCGAATGTTGACCTCTGGGCACGTCCGTCAACGCCTGACACCAACGTTCTCGTGTCCTGTCAACGCGAACCTTGCCCGCTGGTCGCTTCTCCTTGACCGAAGCTCTGGTGGAGTCTATCTGACCAGCGTTCGGCAGTCTACCGGTCGTTAGAATCATCCAATGGACCCTCGATACCGCCGATCTCGCGAACGATTCCGCGTCGCCGTGTATGAACTCGCGACCGTCATGCCGGTCAGCGATGTGCAGGTCCAACATGTTTGCGCCGCTGCCGGCGTCACCAAGGACACCTTCTATCGACACGCGAAGTCGCCCGTGGAATTGCTTGCCGATGTTCTAGCCCAGGAGCTGAACGCGGTCAGTGTAGAATTCCGTGATTTAGCTGGTGATTCGACGGCGAAAGATCGGATTGGAGCCGCCGTTCGTGTACTGTTCCAGCACGTTCTCGACCACGGAGCTGTCTATCGCAACTGCCTGCAACCGCACATGATTGCGCCGATCCGTGCAGCCATCGAGGCAGCTGCGCGCGCATCCCTCGAGCGCCACTTTGCAGCCCACCCAGAAACGCTTCCGGCGAGCGTCGAACCAAGCCCGGTCGTCCTTGCGATCTTCGCCGGATATGGGGCAGCGGGCATTGTTGGTGCACTCGAAGCTTGGATCAAGTCGACTGACCATGACCTCGATACGGGTGTGGACGCAATCCTCGCCACAATGCCCGCTTGGTGGTTCAGCGACAACAAATCAGAACGAGAATATTGTGTTCCCGGTATAGCCGTGATCGATGCCGCCTCACTAGCCGGCTACGTGACCCCTTGACGGCGCTGGCCTGCTCAAGCAGGCTACGCACTCCAATATCGAAGCGCCTCGATGGCAGAGGGCTATGAGGTAAACGGATGAACGGGTTTGGCCGACACGCCGGACCGGATTCACCGAAGTTCGGAAAGCCCGCCGAGGCTTTCGCTTCGACGCGCCGTTCAAAAGGCTCTCGCCTTCGCACTCCCGACGGCATCGGCCGTGACGGCCCGTGGGTCCCCTACTGCGAGACCAGCTGGTTCTGAGGGGTGGGGCGCCGATATACCTGCCCGTCGAGCATTGGGGCCGGCCGGGTATATCCCAGTCAGTTGTAATTCTAACGGCCGGTCGGTTAGTGTGTTTCGCATCACCAACGTCTGGCCCAGCATTTGGTTGGGATGCCATTTCTCACTATTGGGCAGCAGCTTGGCTCGTGCAGACCAGCCAGGCGGGAAGGGAAGGGATTTCAGTGACGAAACCGCTCCGTTCGTTCTTGTTCGTGCCCGGCGACAGCGAAAAGAAGCTGGCCAAAGTGACCGATTCGCCAGCTGACGCGCTGATATTGGACCTTGAGGATGCGGTCAGTGAGTCGCGGAAGTCGCGTGCGCGGGGACTCGTCGCCGATTACGTCGCAGAACACAACTTGGAGGCAGGCGGGCCACAGTTGTGGGTTCGGATCAATCCAATCGACACCGAACATGCGCTGAACGACCTAACCGCCCTGGTAGCGGCGCGGCCAGCGGGGATCATGATTCCCAAAATCAACGGCCCTGCCGACGTGGTGCGTGTGCATCGCTACCTAGAAGCGCTCGAGGCGTCCTCTGGCATCGCAGTCGGGTCGACGCAGTTACTTCCGGTCGCCACCGAGACAGCGATCGCCCCCTTCCGTCTGGGCGAATTCGCCGATGTGCAGATCCCACGACTGTACGGCCTCACTTGGGGTGCAGAAGATCTCAGCGCCGCACTGGGAGCTTCGACGAATCTTGGGATCACGGGCGAGTGGGCGGCAACGTATCAGTTGGTGCGTTCGCTCACGCTGATGGCTGCTCGAGCCGCTGACGTCGAAGCAGTCGAAACGGTTCACGTGGACATCCACAACCATGAGGCACTCGCCGAAACGTCGCGTCGGGCCAGGTCCGAGGGATTTACGGGCAGGATGGCGATCCACCCCGCACAAGTTGAGACGATCAACGCCGCGTTCACACCGTCGGAGCAGGAGGCGGAGTTCGCGCAACGTGTTGTAGAGGCGTTTGCGGACCAGGTTGGAACTGTTGCTCTAGATGGGAAAATGCTCGACGCGCCACACCTGAAACAAGCCCGTCGCGTTCTTGCCCTCGTCGAGTGAAGTTGGTGAGCAGTGCGTTGCGAAGACACATTTTCCGGTCCGTCGGCAACATCCGATGCAATCTGAAGAACAGGGGGCCGGTGCCTGGCGGCAAAACGGGAAATGTTCCTGACGAGTTCGGTCGGTCGACACATGCTGACAGTTCACTACAGATGGGTGACAAATGAACGCGATAGAGGTGGTAGGTGCGAGCTTGGGCAGGGCGCTGGTAGTAGAAGCACTGCGCAGCGGGGGGTACGGCGGGGACCTGATCGTTGATGCGAGGGAGTGCTGAGCATGTGCCGTATTCGAACCAATAGTCCGTAATCTCATGCAAAATCACAACGTACGCGCTCGCAATGGCTCCGGTCGGACTCTCGCATCAGCACCCCCAGACACTCGGGAGCATTTGCTCTTCGCCTTAAGGTGGGCGGCTTACGGCAAAGCCGGCGATGAATACATCTACCCAACTTTCGGGGTTGAGCCGGATAGATTCTACCGACAAGTGCTTTCATACATCACGAGACGTCGGGCTGCCCTCTACCTCGACTCCGAGACATTGCGCAGGCTTGAGCTTGCGTGCACTCAAAACCTGGATAGGCGATCGGCGCTGCCTTACGGCACTCATGGCGATGGGAGTTTCGGGCACATCGGGCGCCACTCGGATCCCTCCGCTACCGACAACCTCCGCGATAGCACCAATCGCACACCGACCTGTCAGGCGGAGTCGACACCAGGCAGGGCGGGTGCCCCCAACAAAGATAAGCAGGGCTGCCGCAGCCAACCGCGCTGGGGCGACTCGGCTCCGCTGACGAGATCGCCAACGTCGTGACAATGCTTTTCGACCAGGTGTCTTTTGCCATCGGCGCAGTCCTGCCGATTACGGACGACCGTCATAAATGCGGCGCTCGCACACTTACACAGCAAGTGGACACCAGTGCACAACACACTGATACCGAGGGAAGGAAACAACACTCATGGCTCGTCTGGACGGCAAGGTCGCCATCATCACAGGAGCAGCCCGGGGGCAGGGAGCATCCCACGCCCGAGCCTTCGTCGCCGAGGGCGCGAAAGTCATCATCGCCGACGTGATCACCGACGCCGGAGAATTCCTCGCCGCCGAACTCGGCGACAACGCGATCTTCGTCAAGCTCGATGTCACCGACCGAGACAACTGGAACAACGTCATCGAGGAAGCGGAACACAAGTTCGGCCCGGTCAACGTCCTGATCAACAACGCCGGCATCTTCCGCACCGCCCCGATCGAAGAGGTCACAGAAGAGGACTACCGCCTGATCATCTCGATCAACCAGGTCGGCCCGTTCCTCGGCATGAAGGCCGTGCTGCCGTCGATGAAGAAGGCTGGCGGTGGCACGATCGTGAACATTTCCTCCATCGGCGGTCTTGGGGGCTCCCTTAATGGAGTCGCCTACGTTGCGTCCAAGCACGCGGTCCGCGGCATGAGCAAGGTTGCCGCGCTCGAATTTGCCCAACACGGCATCCGGGTCAACACCGTCTACCCCGGAGCAATCAACACCCCGATGATCCAACAGGGCAGCGCCACTGACCAGTCCGTTGTTGAGGCTACGCTTGCGGCGATCCCAATGCACCGAGTCGCCGAACCGGACGAGGTTTCCAAGCTAGTGCTCTTCCTCGCCTCCGACGAATCCAGCTACTCGACAGGAGCCGACTTTGTCATCGACGGCGGGGTCACCGCCAGCGTGTAAACGCGCACCCTGTCGATCTCAACGCGCCTCACTAACGTGGCTCGCAACGCTTCAAGCAGCGCGGAACTAAGGGCGATCCGAACGCGACGCGTAGGCGTCCCGTGGAGTGGTGGGGTTTGGGACTGAGCGGCGCGGCTCCGACGTAGAGAGGGCCATCGGCGGGATCTTCGGTGTGTACGGCCAAGCACGTAGGTGCATGGCGTTTCCACCCGCAGCGTGGACGAGCTGGTAGCGGCTCTGGGAATCGATTCGGGTATTTCCAAGTCCGAGGTGTCGCGGATCTGCGCGGGCCTGGGTGAGGTCGTCGGCGCATTTCGCACCCGACCGCTCGACCACACCGCGTTTCCTTACGTCTACCTCGACGCGACCTACCTGCACGTACGCGGGCACCTCTTCGCAGGTGACCTCGATGGCGGTCGTGGTCGCCACGGGAATCACCGCCGAGGGTGCGCGTGAGGTCCGTCCCCGCAAGCGCGGCGAGGAAGCCGCGCCAGAACACCTCGTCCTCACTGTCATCGAGGCCTGGGGGTACCACCCGCTGAAGAAACGCGGCCTGTCCGGTGTCCGACTGGTCATCAGTGACCAGCACGCCGGCCTGGTCGCGGCATTGCGGCGCTCGTTCCAGGGGTCGGGGCATCAGCGGTGTCGGGTGCATTTCGCGCGAAACCTGCTGGCGCATGTCCCCAAGTCGCACTCCGACATGGTCGCCGCGGTGTTTCGCACGATCTTCGCCCAGCCCGATCCCGCCACCGCCGCCTCGACGTGGGACGAGGTCCGCGATCAGTTGGCCGGCCGGCTCCCCAAGATCGGTCCCTTGATGGATCAGGCGAAGTCAGAGGTCTTGGCGTTCAGCACATTTCCGCGGGCGCATTGGTCGAAGATTTGGTCGACGAATCCGTTGGAGCGGGTGAACAAAGAGATCAAGCGCCGAGCCCGTGTCGTGGGCATATTCCCGAACGAGGCGGCCGTGATCCGACTCGTCGGTGCGGTCCTGGCCGACATGCACGATGAGTGGCAGTCCGGCGAGCGCCGCTACCTCTCCGAGGGGTCGATGGCGTTGCTGGGCCCCACGGGCGATACTGGGACCATCGCCGCGATCAACCGTGGCGAGCAGGCACCGAGGCTTCACCCTCAAAGCCCACCACCCCGCGGGCGTTCGAGTCACCGTCGGCGGCCATCAACACGATCAATGCCCGCAGCACCGTCCTCTGCGGTGTGCTCCCGGCCCGCACCCAACCATCGAGCACCTCGCGGTCGGTGCCCGTCAACACGACCCGGTACGGGCTGGCCGTCACCACGATGCACCACCCACCGGAGAACAACTTGGATCACTCACGGCACATACACCACACCGGCCACAGCAATCCCCAAGCCAACGACACGGCGACGCCACGAAAGGCATGACAATCGGGCACCATCACACACATGCCGACGCCACCGGAATCAACGAAGAGCTCGCTGCGCTGGAAACTGCAGGATCGGGCCCGGACCAGATGGCCGCAACTGGCCACGATCAACACCCGATTCCGCAGCAACTTCGCCTACGTCGACGGCGTGCTGACCGACGGGACAGTGATTCCGTTGATGCGACTGCGGTACAGCGGATCCGCCAGTGTGTGGGAATTCGCGCTCTACCTCGGCAGTACTGGCAAGTACCAGGACTCGGTCCTGCCCAACGGAAACTTCACCGGCAGTCCCGAGGACGCAATCGACTGCGCCTGTGGCCTGTACCTCGGCGACCCGACCGCCGGCAACAACCCCGACGAACTTATGTATCAGACCACTTAGATACAACGAAACCTGTCGCATCCGACTCTGAGATGCCTACCGCGGACTGAGTGATCAGCCTGAGCATGTGTCCGAGACTCGGGGTTGCCCTGGGTGTCAGGGTGAGTTGAGTCCAGTGGTTCACAGCAAACCCGCCTGCAGGGCGAGATACGGATCAACCCGCGATGACGATTTCCCCCACGGTTCTGGTCGAGGACAATGTCCGGATGGACCCCTCGCACCCACGCGCCGACGGCCCGCAGCGACGACGCGCCTTCAGCGCCGCTGACAAGCTCGCCCACCTGACCGCCTATGAACAGGCCTGCGAGAGCAACAGCGGAGGCGCGTACCTGCGCCGCGAAGGCCTGTACTCGTCCCTGATCAGCGAGTGGCGCAAACAACGCGATGCCGGCGTCCTCGACGGAAAGAAGCCCGGCGACAAGATCGGCAAACTCACCACCGAGCAGGCCGAGATCGCACGCCTCAAACGCGAGTTGGAGAGAGCGAACAAGCGACTGGCCACCACCGAGACTGCGCTGGAAATCATGGGAAAAGCACATTCGCTCTTGGAGCAACTCTCCGAGAGCGCGGATGTGGACGAGCAGCGCAAGAAACGTTGATGTGCACCCACCACGAACTCGAGATATTGTCAATACCTGTGGATGAGTGAGTTTCAGGCGACCTCCGATCCGGCGTTGGCGGGCTCGGCAGGTGAGGTGTCGGGGGTGATGTCGGTGGGACGCTCGAGCAGCTTGCCCTTGTGGAAC
>RRBB01000230.1:0-16166 GCA_006543605.1 Rhodococcus sp. WS4 | reverse complement strand
GTCCATCCCGGCGATCGTGGCCGGCGGGTTCGGTGGCGGCGGGGCCGCGGCGGCGGTCGGGGACGGCACCGTCAAGACCGCGAAGTCCACCTCCGCGGCGGATGCGGCGATCCAGATGGCGTACGCCAATCAGGTGATCGTGGTCCCCGGGTACGGGTTGGCCGTGGCGCAGGCGCAGCATGCGGTCAAGGACATGGCCAAGATGCTCGAATCGAAGGGCGTCGAGGTCAAGTACGCCATCCACCCGGTCGCCGGCCGGATGCCCGGGCACATGAACGTGCTGCTCGCCGAGGCCGACGTCGAGTACGACGCGATGAAGGAAATGGACGACATCAACGACGAGTTCGCCCGCACCGATGTCACCCTGGTGATCGGTGCGAACGATGTCACCAACCCCTCCGCCCGCAACGATCCGTCGTCGCCGATCCACGGGATGCCGATCCTGAATGTGGATCAGTCGAAGTCGGTGATCGTGCTCAAGCGGTCGATGAACTCCGGGTTCGCCGGCATCGACAACCCGCTGTTCTTCGCCGATACCACCTCGATGCTGTTCGGGGACGCGAAGAAGTCGGTCGCCGACGTCACCGAGGAACTCAAGGCCCTGTAGGCGGCTTCGCCGCCCGTGCGTGGTGAACGAGTCCCTGCACTCGTTCACCACTCACGGGCGCGCGGCGCCTCAGAAGCGACTGCCGCGGTGCCGGGAGAAGGCGATGGCCGCTGTGTCGGGCCGACGCTCTTCGCGCTCGGCGGCGACAGGGGAGTAGAGCATCAGGGTGGACGCCAGCGCCCACCAGATCGCGAAGATGATCAAGCCGGCCGCGAGGCCGAAGATACCGATCGGTTCGACCAGCGCGGCAGCGCCCGCGACACCGAGGACGGCGGCGAAGCCCAGGCCCGCGATGACGGGCCGGAACCGGGGCGCCGACACCAGCAGCGCCGAACCGTACAGTGCGGTGACGGCGACGACGTGTCCGCTCGGCAGGAGCACGGACGGGGCGTCCGCCTCCCAGGCCCGGACCGCGGCACTGGTGAGATTGGCTCCGATGCAGAGCACCAGCACCGCGCCCATGCCGTACGAAAGTTTTCGCATCGCCGCGACGATGGCGAGGACGACGGTCGCTGCGAGCACCGTGGTGACGTCGATCGCCTGGATCACAGGTTCGGCGACGGGTCGGAGTGCCTCCGGGAGGACGAGACCCGACGATTCGGGGCGGATGAGGTACAGCGCGCACAGTGCCACCGCACCCGCCGCGGCGAAGGCGAGGCGACGAACACTGCGACGCAGCCTGCTAGTCGATTCGGTCACGACACACAGTGTGCCAACCGACGCTGAACGATCGATGAGAGGCCACTGTGAGGTCGGTGAACGGTCGCCTTCGTGCGCCGAACGAGAATGCCGCGACCAGGGCTTCCGGCGGCGTAACGTAACGCAGGACCGATCTCGACTCTCTTTCCGCGTGGACAGCACGATGTGACAGATATGAGTGGACGGGTTTCGCGCCGATCGTTCCTGCGGGCGCTGGCGCTCGGTGGTGGGCTGGGCGCGGTATCGGCCGGATCGGCCGCGGCGTTCCCTTTCGACATCGATCCGCTGAGGCCGTTGATGTTCTCGTCGCCTCCGCTGGAGCCCTATCGTGATCGGCTCCCGATTCTGCCGACGGTCTCCGGGACGAGAGTCGACGTTCACGCGAGCAGCACCGTCCATCAGTTCCACACCGATCTGGCGCCGTCCCCGGCGCTGGCCTACAGCGGCTCCGACTATCTCGGCGCGACGATCGAGGCGCACGTCGGTCAGCCGACGACGATCGCGTACCGCAACGCCATCGCAGCCCATCCGTTCGCAGTCGAGGTGGACACGTCGCTGCACGGTATGAGCGAGCGGGACCGCACCGCGGTGCCCACGGCGATGCATCTGCACGGCGGGGTGAATCCGCCGCAGTTCGACGGGCACCCCGAGCAGGTCTTTCGTCCGGGGCAGGAGTTCGCCCATCATCTGCCGAACCGGCAGGACGCGGCCGGGCTCTGGTATCACGACCACGCGATGGGGATGACCCGGCTCAACATCTACGCGGGCCTGGTCGGGTTGTATCTGCTGCGGGACGACTTCGACACCGGCCGCCCCGACAACCCGCTGGGACTGCCGGCGGGGGAGTTCGAGGTTCCCCTCGTACTGCAGGAGAAGATGTTCACCGCCGAGGGACGGCAGCGGATCCGGTCGACGCCCACCGTGCCGCAAGGCAGCTGGGAAGGGGCGCTGTCGGCGACGTCGGGGTCGTGAACGGCAAGGTGTGGCCGGAACTCGACGTGGCCAGCGGGTTGTATCGGCTACGACTCGTCAATGCGGGTTCGCTGAGCGTGTGGAATCTGTATTTCGGCAACCGGATGCGGTTCTGGGTGATCGGCGGCGACAACGGACTGCTGGACGCTCCGGTCGCGGTGACGCGCGTGCGGTTGAGTCCCGCCGAACGCGTCGACCTGCTCGTCGACTTCGGCGGGTTGGAACCGGGGTCGACGGTGGAGTTGTGCAACGACGAGCCGCCGCCGTTCCAGGCCGCGCTCATCGGCGAACGCACGATGCCGAGGTTCTGCAGATTCCGGGTGGGCGCGGGCCCGTGGATTCACCGGCGGGCCCCCCGCGACGCTGCGCGGGGGACCAGGGCAGCCGGAACCACTGCCGCCGATCCCGCGTCCGGACGTCTACCGGGACGTGACGCTCAGCCAACCGAGCGATGTGCGGCTTCCGCCGTCGATCATGTCCCTGAACAATCTCCGGTACTCGACCGAGGACATCGAGTTGCCGCGCCAGGGCACGGTGGAGCAGTGGAACATCATCAACGCGACCAACGATCCGCATCCGGTGCATCTGCACCTCGCGAATTTCCGGGTGCTGGGACGTCAGGTGATCGAAACTGTGCGGTTCGCGCTCGCCACCCCGCAACCGCCTCTCGGGATCCGCTGGACCCCGTCAGCGGATGCGTTCACGATCTCCCCGCTCATCCCCGCAGAGCCGTGGGAGCGGGGATTCAAGGACACGGTACTGGCGAACGCCAACTCCATCACCCGGATCGTCGCGGCGTTTCCCACAGCAGAGGGGCTGGGCTTCGATCCGGACGCGGTCTTCGGGCACGGATCGCACGCGGCCCACGGACACGCGTCCACGGTACGCATCCATTGCAGGGCTACGTCTGGCACTGTCACATCCTCGATCACGAGGACCACGAAATGATGCTCAGGTACCGCGCCGTGCCCTGACGGTCAGTTGCGCCGGACGGCGCCCGCGAACGTGGCGGCGATCAGCACGCAGACCAGCGGCACCACCATCGCGACGGTGAGTGGCACCACCTGGGTGATCCAGCCGATGGTGGCCGGGCCTGCGAGGAATCCGACGTACCCCAGCCCGACCACCCGCGACATGTTGGTGCCTGCGGAACCGGAGCCGAGGTTGCCGGCGGCGGTGAAGATCTGGGGGACGCAGCCCGACAGTCCCAGGCCGAACAACGCCCAGCCCACAATTGTGAGCGGGAGCAGTCCGGAGACGAGGACGAGCAGCATGCCGAGGGCCGCGATCAGGGTGCCGTAGCGGACTACGGCGACGGGGCCGAGCGCGGCGCTCACACGGTCTGCGGTGAACCGGCCCACGGTCATCATCACCGAGAAGGCGCCGAACGCGAGGGCGGCGACAGAATCCGACGTTCCGAGATGTTCCTTGACCTGCAGGGTGCTCCAGTCGTTCGCGACACCCTCCGACAACATGAGGACGAACGCGATTCCCCCGAGCGCAAGCACCCGCGCGGACAGCCGGCCGTGCGCCTGCTCGGCGGGGGCAGACTCGTGCCGGGACCGCGGTCGGTCCGCCATCAGCCACCGTGAGCCCGCGGCGACCGTGACGACGCCGATTCCGCCGGCGACGAGGAGCGCCGTCACCGGTGCCCATCCCGCGGCGAGCGTCGCCGCTCCGAGGAGCGATCCGGCTACTCCGCCGACGGAGAACAGGGCGTGGAACGCCGACATGATGGGCCGTCGGTACCGCTGCTCGACTTCGACGGCCTGCGAGTTCATCGACACGTCCAGTGCGCCGTTGGCGAAGCCGAACACGAGCAGGGCGAGACCGAGTTGCCAGGCGCCGGACGCAAGCCCGGGACCCACAGTGGCCACCGACAGCGCGAGTCCGGCGACGATCACCATCCGCCTGCTGCCGAACCGGTCGGCCAGCGGACCACTGAGTTGCATGCCGCCGATCGCGCCGACCGCCAGCAGGAGCAGTAGCGAACCCAGTGTGGAGTGGCTGATCCCGGTCCGGTGCTCGATCGCCGGAATGTGCACGACCCACATGCCGAGCAGGAATCCGTTGATCCCGAAGATCCCGAACGTTCCCGCACGGGCCCGGCGGAGCGGCTCGGCCACCGGTTCGCGCTTGTCGACCGGGGACGCTCGGGGAGTGCTCACCGATCAAACGTACCGAGGATCAGAGGTGTGCGAGCAGTGAGGCGGGGTCGTGCAGCATCGCGGCGACGGACGACAGGAACCTCGACCCCTGCTCGCCGTCGACCACCCGGTGATCGAATGACACGCTCAGGGTGGTGACCCACCGCACCGCCAGTTCGTCCTCGTGCACCCACGGTCGCCTGGTGACGCTGCCCAGGCAGAGGATGGCCGATTCGCCGGGGTTGAGGATGGGTGTGCCCGCGTCGACCCCGAACACTCCGACGTTGGTGATCGACACCGTGCCGCCGGTCAGCTGCGCGGGTTCGGCTCTGCCGCTGCGCGCGGTCGCGGTCAGTTCGGTGATCGCGCGGCACAGGTCGAGCAGGCTCAGCGACTGCGCCTCCTTGATGTTGGGGACCACCAGCCCGCGGGGCGTGGCCGCGGCGATGCCGAGATTGACGTAATGCTTGGTGACGATCTCCTGATGCTCCTCGTCCCACGACGCGTTGAGGCTCGGGTTCTTCCGCAGCGCGACGATCATCGCCTTCGCGACCAGGGTCAGCGGTGTCACCGACAGTCCCTCGAATTCGGGGAGTTGCCGCAGTCGTTCGAGCAGTTCCACCGACCGGGTCACGTCGACGGTCACGAATTCGGTGACGTGCGGGGCGGTGAACGCGCTGCGGACCATCGCTTCCGCGGTCTGCTTGCGGACGCCGCGGATCGGGGTGCGCGTTTCGTGCTCCGAAGCCTCTGCCGGCTCCGGTGTGGGCGACACGGCCTGCCCGGCCGATCCGGCATGGGATTCCACGTCGTTCCGCGTGACGGCGCCGGACGGCCCCGTTCCCGCGACGACGGCGAGGTCGACCCCGAGTTCGCGGGCCGCCACCCGGGCTGCCGGCGAGGAGTCGGGCCGCCGACGGTCCGGCACGGCACCGGACTCCTCTGCGGCCACCAGCTTCCGCCTCGCACGTTTGCTCTCGGCCGCGGCCTCGGGCCCGTACCCCACCAGAACGGGCGTGCGGGTGGGCAGTTCCTCGGTGGCCGCATCCGTGGTGATCCGGATGATCGGAGTCCCCACCGGCACCGTCGTTCCCGGCGACACCAGCAAGTCCGCCACGACGCCCGCGTACGGCGAAGGCAACTCGACGAGCGCCTTCGCCGTCTCGACTTCACCGATGACCTGATTGAGTTCGATCGTCTGGCCCACCTCGACGGCCCAGGAGACCAGCTCGGCCTCCGTCAGCCCTTCACCGAGATCGGGTAGGCGGAATTCCTGCGCCAACGGACGACTCCTCTCCTCCGATGAGTGCGATCAGGCCGCGAGGCTGCGATCGACGGCGTCGAGCAGGCGGTCGGCGTCGGGCAGATGATGCAGTTCCAGCTTCGACGGCGGATACGGAACGTCGAATCCGCCGACCCGCAGGACGGGTGCGTCGAGTTGGTAGAAGCACCGCTCGGAGATGCGGGCGGCGATCTCCGCGCCCAGACCGGCGAACGTCGAGGCCTCGTGCGCGACGACGAGCCTTCCGGTCTTGCGGACCGACTCCTCGATGGTGTCGAAGTCGATCGGGGAGAGGGACCGCAGGTCGATCACCTCGAGGGAGTGGCCCTCGTCTGCGGCGACGGCCGCGGCCGACAGGGCCGTCGGGACGACGGAGCCGTACGCGACGATCGTGGCATCGGTGCCCACCCGGGCCACGCGCGCTTGATGCAGCGGCAGGTCCGGTGCGGCGTCCACGTCGAACTCGGCCTTGTCCCAGTACCGCCGCTTCGGTTCGAAGAACACCACCGGGTCGTCCGCCGCGACGGACTGCTGGATCATGTGGAACGCGTCCGCCGGGTTGCTGGGAGTGACGACGCGCAGTCCGGCGGTGTGGGCGAAGTACGCCTCCGGTGACTCCGAGTGGTGCTCGACCGCGCCGATGCCACCGCCGTACGGGATCCGGATGGTGAGGGGCGCGGTGATCCGGCCCTGGGTGCGGTAGTGAATCTTGGCCACCTGCGAGACGATCTGGTCGAACGCGGGGTACACGAATCCGTCGAACTGGATTTCGCAGACGGGCCGGTAGCCGCGCAGGGCCATACCGAACGCGGCGCCGACGATCCCCGATTCGGCCAGCGGAGTGTCGATGACCCGGTTGTCGCCGAAGTCCTTCTGCAGTGTGTCGGTGACCCGGAAGACCCCGCCGAGGCGTCCGACGTCCTCGCCCATGATCACGACCTTGCGGTCGTGTTCGAGGGCGCGTCGGAGGCCTGCGTTGAGTGCGGCGCCGAGCGACAGCGTGGTGGTGGTCATGACAGTGCCTCCTCGATGCCGGCGAAGCCTGCGAGGTACGCGGCGTACTGCTCGCGTTCCTCGTCGATGAGCGGGTGGTCGGTGGAATACACATGCTCGAACAGGTCGAGCGGCGCGGGATCGGGCGCCTCGACGGTCCCGGACCGCAGTCGGACCGCGACGTCGTCGGCGGTGGCCTGCACCCGGGCGAGGAACGCGTCGTCGAGCAGGCCCTCCCGCTCGAGGAGTCGCCTCATCCGGTCGATCGGGTCGCGGGCCTTCCAGACCTCCGTCTCCGCTGCCGCGCGGTACCGGGTGGGGTCGTCCGACGTGGTGTGCGGGCCCATGCGGTACGTGATGGCCTCGATGAACGTCGGCCCGCTGCCGTCCCGTGCCCGCTGGGTGGCCTGACGGGTCACCGCGAGAACCGCGAGAACGTCGTTGCCGTCCACCCGGAGTGCGGGCATCCCGTACCCTGCGGCGCGCTGTGCGATGGGGACGGGACTCTGCAGGCGGACCGGCTCGCTGATCGCGAACTGGTTGTTCTGGCAGAAGAATACGACCGGCGCGTTGAAGCTCATCGAGAATCCGAGGGCCTCGGCGAGGTCGCCCTGGCTGGTGGCGCCGTCGCCGAAGTAGGCGATCGTCGCGATCTCCGCGCCGTCGAGATGGGCGCCCATGGCGTACCCGGTGGCGTGCAGCCCCTGGGAGCCGACGACGATCGCGGGGTTCGTCACGTTCACGGAACTCGGATCCCAGGCGGAATGGGCGCATCCCCGCCACATGCGGGTCATCACCCCCGGGTCCACGCCCCGGCAGTAGGCGACGGCGTGTTCGCGGTAGCTGATGAACGCGTAGTCGTCGGGGCGGAGCGCGCGGGCCGAGCCGACCTGTGCGGCTTCCTGACCGAGCATCGGGGCCCAGAGTCCCAGTTCACCCTGGCGTTGCAGGGCCACCGCCTCGACATCCATCCGACGCGTGGCCACGAGGTCTTCGTAGAGGTCGCGCAGTTGTTCGGGTCCGATGTCGCGGACCAGGCTGGTGTAGTCGGGTCTGAAGACCCGTCGGCCGTCCGGCTGGATGAGCTGGACCGGATAGGCAATCTTGTCGACCATCGGATTCACCTCGCGTTGTCGAGTCCGTGAACCTTGTGGGTTCGTGAGAGACGTGTACTGCGGTAGGGCAAGTGTGTGTCCTACTTCACAGCATCCACGAGAACGCGAAGTGCGCAAGGGGCACCGCCGCGATCGAGCACATTGCCCAGTTTCAGGGGTCTCAGCGGTGTCATACTGCGTCTAATGACCAGTTCGGACGCTCCCCATGGCAGGTTGTTGCTGCAAGGGTCCGAGAACCCGGATCACCCCGCGAACACGAACCCGATCGAGGCGAGAACGGCCAGCACTGCGAGGTACACGGCGGGCATCGCGACCGCCCGCGTGTCGGGATTCCCGTAGTCGCCGTTCCTGACGTGGAAGGCGACTGCGCACAGGAGGAGGATCAGCAACGCGACCGCCGCGATCACCCCCAGCGGTGTCCAGTACAGGCCGACGAGGACACCGACGCCGCCGGCGAGTTCCGCCACGCCGATCAGCCGGACCTGTTGCCCGCTCAGCCCCCGGGCCTGCAACCCGGTCCACGCGGTTCCCTTCAGTCTCAGCTTGGGAATGCTCACGGCGACGGCACTCACGGCGAGGAGCACGCCGCACACGATGAGGAAAACTTCCACGTCCGTCCCTCCAGTTCCGGCCGAAGCGGCCTCACTGTTGCCACCCTAGGTCCGCGACCTGCGGTGCGGACCGGTTCCCCGCGGATCGGGCTCCCGAGCGGTTAGCATCGAGCGCGTGAATGCTGTGGGGCTGAACGAAGATGCCGTTTCTGCGTGGATTGCCGGACTCGGTGTGGGAGCGATCGCGCCGCTGAGCTTCGAGAGGATCGGAAACGGTCAATCGAATCTCACGTACGCGGTCAGCGACGCGGGTGGTGGACGGTGGGTGCTGCGGCGGCCACCGCTCGGGCATCTGCTCGCATCGGCGCACGACGTCGTGCGGGAGCATCGGATTCTGTCGTCTCTGCAGGGATCCGACGTTCCGGTGCCGAAGATCCTCGGGCTCACCGACGATCCGGAGGTCACGGACGCGCCGCTCGTGCTGATGAGCTACGTCGCGGGGGTGGTGATCGACAGTGTCGGGGTGGCGAAGAAACTGACGCCCGAGCAGCGCAATGCCGTCGGGCTCGCGATGCCGAGGGCCCTCGCGAAAATCCATGCGGTCGATCTGCGGGATGCCGGTCTGGAGGATCTGGCCAGCCACAAGCCTTACGCGGCAAGGCAGTTGAAGCGCTGGACGGACCAGTGGGAGAAATCCCGGACCCGGGACGTCCCGGCGATCGAGGAGCTGGCGGGCATCCTGCAGCGCAACATGCCGGAGCAGGCCGAACTGTCGTTGGTGCACGGCGATTTTCACCTGAGCAACGTCATCACCTCCCCGGAGGAGGGTGAGGTGGTCGCGGTGGTCGACTGGGAACTGTGCACGCTGGGCGACCCCCTCGCCGACGTCGGCGCGTTGCTGGCCTACTGGCCCGAGGCGGGCGACGAGGACGCCGGACCGTTCCCTGCGTCCACGCTCGAGGGATTCCCGACCCGGGCCGAACTGGTGGAGGCGTATGTCCACCACACGAAACGCGATGTCACGCACGTGGGCTACTGGCACGTCCTGGCGTTGTGGAAGCTGGCGATCATCGCCGAAGGTGTCCTGCGCCGTGTGATCGACGACCCCCGGAACAAGGCCGAGACCGGTGCGCCCACCGTCGCGTTGATCGACGGGATCATCGCCCGTGCCGTGGCCACGGCGGAGTCCGAGGGACTGCGCTGAACCACTGAGTGGTACCGGACGCTCAGTCGGCGTCCGGTACCACCAGTAGGGTTGCGGCGCTGCGAATTTCGGCGGGGATCGGCACCGGCCTCCGGGTCTTCGCGTCCACGTACACGTGGACGAAGCGGCCGAGCGCCGCGAGTTCGAGTGCGTCGTCGTTTTCGCGGAAGATCGCGAGCGCGTAGACGATGCTTCGGGTGCCCAGCCTCTCGATCGACAACCCCACCTGCACGCGGTCCGGGAACGTCAGTTCGCTGATGTACTTGCAGGACGTCTCGGCGACCACGCCGATGGCGGGCAGATCCCGGATGTCGGTGCCCGTCGTCGCGATCAGCCAGCCGTTGACGGCCGTGTCGAAGTACGAGTAGTACGTGACGTTGTTGACGTGCCCGTAGTGGTCGTTGTCCTCCCAGCGGGTCGGGACCGGCCACAGGGCGGGGAAGTCGGCGGCGGTCGGCAGCGCGGGGGCGTCGTCGTGTTTCACCGCCCCGACCCTAATGCCACGGATCACCGGGACCACGCGTCGGGCAGAATCCCGTCCTATGTCTGTGCCCGACAGCGACGTGCGTTCACCCGATTCCGCCGCCCAGCCGATCAGTGCCGGAATCGTCACCGCCCTGGTGGGCTTCACCAGTTCGTTCGCGGTGGTGCTCACCGGATTGACTGCGGTGGGAGCGAACTCCGCCCAGGCGGCGTCAGGACTGCTGGCGCTGTGTGTGACGCAGGCGCTGGGGATGTTGTGGTTGTCGCGGCACTACCGCATGCCGATCACGTTGGCGTGGTCGACGCCGGGTGCCGCTCTCCTCGCCGGTGCGGGAACGGTGAGCGGTGGCTGGCCCGCGGCGGTCGGCGCGTTCGTCGTCGTGGGTGCGGCGGTGATCCTCACCGGGCTGTGGCCGCGGCTGGGCAGGCTCATCGCGGCCATTCCCTCCGCGTTGGCGCAGGCGATGCTCGCGGGAGTGCTGTTGCCGCTGTGCCTGGCGCCGGTGCTCGCTCTGCGGGACGCACCGCTGGCCGTCGCGCCCGTGGTCCTGGTGTGGCTGATTCTGCAGCGGTACTCGCCGCGGTGGGCGGTGCCGGCTGCGTTCGCGGCCGCGGGTGTCGTGATCGCGGTCGGTCTCGTCTCCGGCGGCGGCGGACTCGACACGAGCGCGCTGCTGCCGTCGCTGGACGTCACCGCACCGGCGTGGACGTGGCAGGCGATGATCGGGATCGCCGTCCCGCTGTACATCGTGACCATGGCGTCGCAGAACATTCCCGGGACCGCGGTCATGAACTCGTTCGGCTACCGGGTGCCGTGGCGGCCGGCGATGCTGGTGACCGGGGTCGGGACCCTGGTGGGCGCGCCCGCCGGTGGGCACGCGATCAACCTCGCCGCCATCAGCGCCGCTCTCGCCGCAGCGCCGTCCGCCCACCCCGATCCCAAGAGGCGGTGGGTCGCGGCGTTCACGGCGGGCTGGGCATACCTGGTGCTCGCGGCGTGTTCCGCCGCGGTGGCCACCCTCATCGCCGCGGCGCCCGAGGGCGTGGTGGAGGCGGTTGCCGGTCTCGCTCTCCTCGGCACTCTCGGCGGAGCGCTGGCCTCCGCCCTCGACGACGTCCGAGAACGCGAAGGCGCCGTCGTCACCTTCCTGATCGCCGCCTCGGGCGTCGGGATCCTCGGTATCGGGTCCGCGTTCTGGGCGCTGATCGCCGGACTGATCGTGCGGGTCGCCGTCGGCTCGCGACGATAATGGGGATATGACCGCCATCGAGGTAGTGCAGGGAGACATCACGAAGGTCGAGGTCGACGCGATCGTCAACGCCGCCAACTCCGGACTGCTCGGCGGCGGGGGTGTGGACGGCGCCATCCACCGGGCCGGTGGGCCCGAGATCCTCGCCGAATGCCGGCAACTGCGGGCCACCACGCTGCACGACGGCCTGCTCGCCGGACACGCGGTGGCGACGACCGCGGGCCGACTGCCCGCCCGGTGGGTGATCCACACCGTCGGACCCGTCTACTCCGCTTCCGTCGATCGGTCGGCCACCCTGCGCAGCGCCTACACCAGCAGCCTGGCGGTGGCCTCCGACCTGGGCGCAAAATCCGTCGCGTTCCCGCTGATCTCGTCCGGCGTGTACGGCTGGCCCGCGGACGACGCCGTCCGGCAGGCGGTCGGCGCCGTCCGGGAGTCGGACGCCGGAATTCCCCGGGTGCTGTTCGTGGCATTCGACGCGCGGATGGCGACGTTGCTGCGT
Source organism: Rhodococcus sp. WS4 (assembly GCA_006543605.1). GTDB lineage: Bacteria > Actinomycetota > Actinomycetes > Mycobacteriales > Mycobacteriaceae > Rhodococcus_F. The sequence continues at coordinate 4,361 of RRBB01000230.1, read as the reverse complement.
GCGGAGGTGGGTGGACCGCACTGAACACCGATCTCGTGTATCTGACGGCAGGACTGGCTCTTCTGCTCGCCGCCACCGTTCCGCGCCTGTTCCAGGACCGTGCCGTCTCGGCGCCGCTGATCGTCCTGGCGGTCGGAGCGGGCGCCGGGCTGTTCCTCGGCGAGTCGGGCACCGAGCCCCTGTCGCCGGCACTGCATCCGGCGGTGACGGAACACCTGAGTGAAACATGCGTCATCGTCGCGCTGATGGGTGTGGGACTGGCGATCGACAGGCCACTGGGTTGGCGGACGTGGAATTCGACGTGGCGTCTCCTGCTGATCGCGATGCCTCTGGGTATCGCCGCTGTCGCGCTCCTCGGCTGGTGGGTGGCGGCATTGACCCCCGCCGTCGCGATCCTGCTCGGGGCCGTCCTCGCGCCCACCGACCCCGTTCTGGCGTCCGACGTGCAGGTGGAAGGTCCGACGTCGGGCGGCGATTCCCACCGGGAGGACGACGAGGTCCGCTTCGCGCTCACCTCGGAGGCCGGGCTGAACGACGCTCTCGCCTTTCCATTCGTGTATCTGGCACTGTTCATGATCGCCGAGGGACGGGTCGAGAACTGGATAGTCGGCTGGGTGGCCTGGGAGCTGGTCGGCAAGATCGTCATCGGTGCGGTCCTGGGGTGGATTGCCGGCGACCTGCTCGGCCGCGCGGTATTCCGCTTCCCGATCGCGCACATGCGTCTCGCCGAACGTAGCGAGCCCATCTTCGCGCTGTCCGCGACGTTCGCTGTCTACGGCGTAACCGAACTGGTCGGGGGATACGGGTTTCTCGCGGTGTTCGCCTGCGCCGTAGCCATCCGGCGGACGGAACGCGCCCATGAGTACCACGCCGAGATGCACGGCCTGATCGAGCAACTCGAACACGTGCTGACTCTCGCCGTGCTGCTGCTACTGGGGATGGCGCTCACGTCTGGTCTGCTGGCGGAACTGACGTGGGGTGGAGTGCTCGTCGCCGTGCTCCTCGTGTTCGTCATCCGGCCGGTATCGGGTTGGGTATCCCTCCTCGGCTGCGAGGAGATGTCCGGTCCCGAACGCCGGGTCACCGCATTCTTCGGGATTCGCGGAATAGGTTCGATCTATTATCTCGCCTACGCCGCGGCGGAGGCCGGCGTGGACGACGAGAAATGGCTGTGGTCCACGGTGGCGTTCACCGTGGTCCTCTCCGTCGTCGTCCACGGGGTGAGCGCGGCGAGGGTGATGCGCCTGCTCGACCTTCGTCGGGAGGGTGGAGCGGTGGGGGACCGGTAGCCCCCGACGCCATTGCGACGAACTCCTCCGTGGCGTCGAGGGTGCGCTGCGCGTGGGGAAGCAGTCGCCTGCCGATCGTCGTGAGGATCGCCCGACGAGTGCTCCGCTGGATCAAGGTGACCCCGAGCCCGGTCTCGAGAGCAGCCAGCCCCTGTGAGAGGGTGGGTTGGCTGATCCCGAGATCGGTTGCCGCCGAACCGAAATGCAGATGGGCGGCTACGGCGGCGAAAGCGCGGAGCTGCGCCAGTGTGGGCTGATACGGAGGTTCACTCATTGCGCACGGCAGTGGTGCGTGCCGTGGCTTCCGGTCGATCCGTGGCCTCGGCGCGGTCGACGAGAACCGGTGGTGCCGCCGAGACAACCGAGGGAGTGGCTCTGTTACCGGTCTTGATCTCGTTGAACAGGATGTTCAGCAGTACCGCGACGATGCTCGCCGCGCTGATGCCCGAGTCGAAGACGATGTGAACCCATTCCGGGAAGGCCGAGTAGAACTCCGGGACCGCGATCGGAATGACACCGAACCCGAGGGCCACCGCGACGATCACCAAGTTGAGGTTGCCGTCGTACGAGACCTTGGACAATGTCCGGATTCCGCTCGCCGCCACCGAACCGAAGAGGACGATCCCCGCCCCGCCGAGGACGGGCAGCGGCACGGAGGCCACCAGCCGCCCCAGCACGGGAAAGAGTCCGAGGGCGAACAGAACCGAGCCGCCGGCCGCGACGACGTATCTGCTCTTGATCCCCGTGATCGCGACGAGCCCGACGTTCTGCGCGAACGCACTGGCCGGGAACGTTCCGAACACCGGCGCCACGGTGGTGGCGAGCATGTCGGCGCGGAGACCGTCACCGACCCGGCGTGCATCGACCTTCGTCCCGACGATCTCGCCGACCGCGAGGATGTCGGCTGTCGTCTCGGTCATGATCACGAGGATCACCACGGTCATGGAGATGATCGCGCCGATCTGGAATACGGGACTGCCGAACGAGAACACCTGCGGTAGTTCGAAGATCGCGCCCGTCCCGACGGCGCCGAAGTCGGCCTTGCCGATCAGTGCGGCGAACAGTGTGCCGACGACGATGCCGATCAGAATGGACAGCCGGGACAGCGTTCCCTGGACCAGACGGCTTACCAGCAGCACGACGAACAGGCTGAACCCGGCGAGGCCGATGTTGGTCATCGACCCCCAATCCGGAGCCTTGGCATTGCCGCCCATCGCCCAGCGCACCGTGACGGGAAGGAGCGAGATGCCGATGACGGTGATGATCGACCCGGTGACGACGGGCGGAAAGTAGCGCACGATCTTGCAGAAGAACGGACTGATCAGCAGACCTATCGCGCCGGCGACCATGATGGCGCCGAACACGGAGCGGAGTCCGCCCGGTCCGGCCGCCACGGCCACCATCGTGGACACCGAGGCAAAGGAAATGCCCTGCACCAGTGGCAGCTTCGCCCCGAAGAACGGAATTCCGAGGGTCTGCAGGAGTGTGGCCGCGCCGCTGACGAACAATGCCGCCGACACGAGCAGACCGATCTCGACGCCGGTCAGTCCGGCGGCGCCGCCGACGATCAGGGGAGGCGCGATCACTCCGCCGTACATGGTCAGGATGTGCTGCAACCCGTACACGTACGACTTTCCGAGCGGCAAACGCTCGTCTTCGGGTCCGGCTGCTCCGGCCACCCGATGTCCGATCCGCTTCATGGCCGCGCTCCTAGCAGAATCCGGGAACGGAATCCCAGGCGCGGCCGGCGTCAGGAGCGTCCTCGCGCTCGACGGTCGCCTCGATCAACCCGTAGGGTCGGTCGGCCGCGAAGAACACCTCGCCGGGGTTGTCGAGCCCGAACGGCTCCAGGTCGACGAGGAAGTGATGCTTGTTCGGCATCGAGAACTTCACCTCGGCGATCTCGGGATGAGCCTCGAGCACTGCAGAACCCATCTGGAACAGCGACTGCTGCAGGGCGAGCGAGTGCGTGGTGGCGAATGTCTCCAGCATGATCGACCGTACGTTCTCGAAGGTCTTGTCGAAATCGACGTCGGTGGTCAGGTACCGCCACCGCGCGCTCACGGAGGTGGCGAGGATACGATCGGACGTCTCCTGCAGAGTCGTGTACTTGTCCTTCGGGTATCCCCGGAACTCCGAACCCGTCGACTTCAGCACCACCATGTTGCTGAGCCCGGACACGATCCAGGTCTGGTCGCCGTCGATGGTGACCACGGTGTTGCGCCTCTCGTCACTCGACCGGACGAACGAATGGTCGTGCCCCTTCCCGTCGACCGGGATCCGCGCCCACGAATACTGCTCGATTTCCCATCGGCCGCCCGTGATCCACTCGAACTCGCCGGTGAAGTGCTGTCCGAGTCGCATCGCGAACGTCTCGATCGCGCCGACGCCGTCGCGGGCGAAGGCGTACACCGTGTTCTTCTGGGTGTCGGTGGCCACGACGTGTGCGTTGTCGCCTTCGGTGTGCACCGCGTCGAGGTCTCCGCGAAGTTGAGACGTGACGCTGACGTCCTCGATCTCGTGTCGCCTCGAGTCCCGGGTGATCTTGACCAACCGGACTTCCGCCTTGCCGTACTGGTTCTGGCCGAGCACTATCTTGCTCATGATTAGCTCCCTCGGTAGGTCGAATATGCGAACGGGCTGAGAAGGACAGGTACGTGGTAGTGCTGTTCGCTGTCGGTCAGGGCGAACGTGATGGTGATGTCGGGGTAGAACGTCGGACGCCCCGTCGCGGAGAAGTAGCGTCCGGTGTCGAAGACGATCCGGTAGGTACCCGGCTCGAGTCGGGCGGGGCCCAGCGTCGTGACGCGTCCGTCGTGGTCGGTGACGGCGTCGGCGACGGTGCTCCACGCGGAGTCGCGCAGGACGGTCAGCGAGACCGGCACCTCTCGCGCGGGTATGCCTTCGGCCGCGTCCAGCACGTGGGTGGTGACCTGGCTGACGCCGCTCACTGGTGCACCATCCTTGTGTCGGTGGTTTCAGATGGACTGCCGATGCACCCGAGGTGCCGCCGGGTCACTGCCCTGCTCGCTTGACACGATCGATGTCCGGCATGAGTTCTGCAGGACCCGG
>RRBB01000022.1:0-86242 GCA_006543605.1 Rhodococcus sp. WS4 | reverse complement strand
CTGGATCGACGCATGGAACGACGACCCAAAACCCTTCGTGTGGACCAAAACCGCAGACGAAATCCTGGACAACCTCGCCAACTACTGCACGCGAATTAATCAACTGAACAACGACTCAGGACACTAGTTCGCCACTCGAGAACCACGCTGGTAGATCGGGGAGTATTCCAATCATTGATTCATCTCCTGTCACCACTGAAGGTCTGGACCCCATATCGGCAGCGTCACCGTCGCGAGCCAGATGATTGCGTCATTGGCCGGTCCACTCCAAGGCGTCACGGCTCACTCCCGGTCCTCCCGACCATGTGCTTCATATCGCCCGTAGTGTGACCCGCGTTACTGCTCTTCGGTTCAAGGTTGTCGAGGCTGCGCACGTTCTGGAGGCATGGATCACCGGCGGTCAACTCCATTGCTTCGGAGGATCTCGAACGCTGTTGTCAGCACTCTCGGCGCCGTTTGCCGTCCGGCGGAGAGGAGCAACGAGATGCACGGAGGCACATTGACCACGCTGAGTGAATAACCCCGAAATCGGTGTGTGTGCCCTCGGCAGGATTCGAACCTGCGACCTACCCTTTAGGAGAGGGTTGCTCTATCCCCTGAGCTACGAGGGCGCGGTGCACGCGCGGGGCGCACACCGAGGTGAGTGTAGCGGGAATGGTGGTGCGCCCGCGATGGGGAGGGCATGGTTGTCGCAGATGTTCTGGAATGACGACGGAACGGGAGACTCACATGTCCGAGATCGACTTGACCGACCTCGCTGCGCGGCACGACGGTTCGCTGAATTTGCACGGCTATCTGGCGAGGCCGTCGGGTGAGGGTCCGTGGCCGGGGGTGGTGATGGTGCAGGAGGCGTTCGGTTTGGACGATGTGATGTGTCGGCAAGCCGACAGGCTGGCGGAGTCGGGGTTCCTGACGTTGGCGCCGGATTTGTTCAGTGCGGGCGGTGCGAGGCGCTGTCTGGTGTCGACGATGCGGGCGATGTTGTCGGGGAAGGGGCGGGCGTACGGGGATATCGAGGCCGCGCGTCAGTGGTTGGCCGGCTCGTCGCAGTGCACCGGGAAGATCGGTGTCATCGGGTTCTGCATGGGCGGCGGGTTCGCTCTGATGACGCTGCGCACGGGGTTCGACGCGGCGGCGCCGAACTACGGGATCCTGCCGCACGATTTGGATGCGGCGGTGGCGGGCGCGTGCCCGGTGGTGGCGAGTTACGGCGGGAAGGATCTCGCGTTGCGAAACGCGTCAGCCAAGTTGGATGCGGCTCTGACGCAGGCCGGTGTGGTTCACGATGTGAAGGAGTATCCGACGGCGGGGCACGCGTTCATGAACGACGAATTGGCCGGACCGAAGGTGCTGCGGCCTCTGGTGAAGGTGACGGGGATGGTGCCGAACCCGGAGGCGGCTGCCGATGCGTGGACGAGGATCGACAGGTTCTTCGGGGAGCACCTGGGTTGATCAGTGAATGAACTGACGGGCGCTGGAGGTGGCGTGCCGGTAGTCCAGCCCGCATGCTCGCACTACCTGCCCGAGGCTGAGGTATCCCTCGGCGCTGGTGGCCTTCGCGAATTTGCCGTCGGCGCGCACCGCGACGGTGACGCTGGACGCGACGGAGTCGACCCGGGCGAGTTCGTACTCGTCGACGCCGTCGGCGGCCTGAGCCACGCAGGTGACAGCGCCCTGGGCGTACGCGATCTCGATCAGGTCGTCGATCATGTGCAGGCTCCTCGCCTCGAAGTAACGGACTGAGGTTAGCCTTAGCTATGCGGTTTCTGTCAAGTCCCTCCGCCCAGGATTCCGTCCCGGCGTAACGTGACCCACGCTTTCGGACGGTGACGGCAAGGACTGAGAAGGGTTGCAGGTGTTCCATGGCTGACCGAACTTCCTCGACGGGCTCGATCGGATCGGGACCGGGTGACGACTCGGGGACGGCGTCGGCGGGGGAGCCACATCTCTCCCGGCAGCTCGCCAACCGGCACATCCAGCTGATCGCGATCGGCGGCGCAATCGGAACGGGCCTCTTCATGGGGTCGGGGAAGACGATCTCGCTGGCCGGACCGTCCGTGATCTTCGTCTACATGATCATCGGCTTCATGCTGTTCTTCGTGATGCGGGCGATGGGCGAACTGCTGCTCTCCAATCTGCATTACAAGTCGTTCTCCGACTTCACGGCCGATCTGCTCGGCCCCTGGGCCGGTTTCTTCACCGGGTGGACGTACTGGTTCTGCTGGATCGTCACCGGCATCGCCGACATCATCGCGATCTCCGGCTATGTGAGGTACTGGTGGCCCGACCTCCAGTTGTGGATCCCCGCGCTCGTGGCCATCGCGGCGCTGCTGTTGCTGAACCTGCCGACCGTGCGGGCGTTCGGTGAAACCGAGTTCTGGTTCGCGCTGATCAAGATCATCGCCAGCCTCAGCCTCATCGTCGTCGGACTCGTGATGGTGTTCACCCACTTCACGTCGCCCAACGGGGCGGAGGCCGGCTTCGACAACCTGTGGAACGACGGCGGCATGTTCCCGACCGGCGCGATGGGCTTCGTCGCCGGCTTCCAGATCGCCGTCTTCGCCTTCGTCGGTATCGAACTCGTCGGCACCACTGCGGCCGAGGCGAAGGATCCGGAGAAGAACCTGCCCAAGGCCATCAACTCCATCCCGATCCGCATCCTGCTGTTCTATGTGGTGTCGCTGATCGTGATCATCTCGGTCACGCCGTGGCGTGAGGTGGTGCCCGGCGAAAGCCCGTTCACCGCGATGTTCACCCTGGCCGGTCTGGGGATCGCGGCCGGGGTCATCCAGTTCGTGGTGTTGACGTCGGCGGCGTCGTCGGCGAACTCGGGGATCTACTCGACGTCCCGGATGGTCTACGGCCTCGCACAGGAGGGTGACGCACCGGCCCGGCTCGGCAAACTCAGTTCCCGCAAGGTCCCGGCCACCGCGCTGATGTTCTCGTGCGCCTTCCTGCTGTCGGCGATCGCGCTGCTGTTCTCCGGCGACTCGGTGATCGAGGCCTTCACGACTGTGACGACAATCTCATCGGTGCTGTTCATGTTCGTGTGGACGATGATCCTGGCCAGTTACATCGTGTACCGGAAGCGTCGCCCCGAACTGCACGAGGCGTCGAAGTTCAAGATGCCCGGTGGTGTGGTGATGTGCTGGGTCGTCCTGGCCTTCTTCGTATTCCTGATCTGGGCGTTGACCCAGGAGGACGACACCCTCGAGGCGCTTCTCGTCACCCCGGTATGGTTCATCGTGCTCGGGATCGCGTGGGCGGTGATCCGCCGTCGCGCCCCGCACCGCGCTCGGTACGCCGCGTTCAAGGCCGAGCTCGAGGAGCGCCAAACATAAACGTTCGGTAACGGTGGCGCGGACCTATATCGTTTTGTTACATTCGTCGCCAGACAGAGGAGCCCGCCCTGGATGGGGAGAGCTGCAATCCGACGACTGACGAGGTATCAACTGTGGGTTCCCACCACCGGGCGAACGGGTCTTCCCTTCGCTTCGAGATCGATCCGGACGCGGCGCGTGGGCGCCATCGCAATCAGCAGACCGGAGCGGGTGTGGGCATCAAGGCCGCCACTGTTGCGGCCGCCACCGGTGCCATCGTGGTCGGTGCAGCCCAGCTGGGCGCCGGAAACGCTGCTGCCGCCCCCGTCGAGTCCCACGAGACGAGCGGCCCGCAGACCCTGCCGGGTCTGCCGTTCGAGATCCCGGCCGGTGTTCTTCCCTCCGGTTTCGAGTTGCCCGCCGACCTCGGCGCCGCGGCCCAGAACCTCGGCGGCCCCGACCTGGGCGCACAGGCGCAGCAGTGGCTGAACACCGTCAACCCGGTCAAGCAGCACACAGTCCAGCCGGTGTCGGGCAAGCTGACCTCCGACTTCGGTTCCCGCTGGGGAGCGCACCACGGCGGCATCGACATCGCCGCACCGATCGGCACCTCGGTGCTCGCGGCCGCGGACGGACAGGTCATCGACGCCGGCCCCGCGTCCGGCTTCGGGCTGTGGGTGCGACTGCTGCACGACGACGGAACCGTCACGATCTACGGACACGTCAACGACTACACGGTGAGCGTGGGGCAGCGAGTCACCGCCGGGCAGGAGATTGCCCACGTCGGTAACCGCGGCCAGTCCACCGGACCGCACCTGCACTTCGAGGTGCACGACGCGAACGGAAGCAAGATCGATCCCGGACGCTGGCTGCAGGAACGCGGCGTGTCCGTCACCTGGGGCAACGCAGGCGCGAACGCGTAAGGGCCTATTCCGGCTCGAGGTCGTCGTCGTTGCGGAACACGAGTGGTCCGCTGTCGAGGGCGATCGCCCAGCGACGTGAGACGGCCCAGTCGCGGCCGTAGGAATCGTTGCTGATGTCCTGGACGCCGGCGAAATCGTCGACGATGATGCCGGCCTCCAGGGGCCATTTCTTCTCGGCCAGTTCGTGATCGGCCGAATGCCGGGTTTTCACCCGCGTGCCCACGGAGAACTCTGGTTTCTTCTTGGAGTCGGTTTGAGGTGTCATCTCAGGTCCTTCCGCTCACCAGCGTCTGGTTCGAGGTTAGTCCGCCATCCCGCATTCGCGCGGGATGAACGGATATGCTCCCCCGTGAGCGCAGGTCGACGCGCAGTTGGGGAGTGGTATGGGTCGCGAAGTGACGTCTCGGACATTCACCCGGGCAGACCGGCGCCTGTTCCGGCAGAAGGTGCTCCTGTGCGCCGACGTGCTCGAGCGGATGCTTCGGGAGGGTGCGTTCGCCGACGACGTCGACCCGCCGCGGCCGATGCTCGGCATGGAGATCGAGTTCAACCTCGTCCACGCCGACATGACGCCCGCGATGTCGAATCTGGCTGTACTCGAGTCGATCGACGACGACGCCGTGTTCCAGACCGAGCTCGGCCAGTTCAACGTCGAGATGAACGTGCGGCCGGGTCCTCTGGTCGGTGAGGGCACATTCGAGCTCGAGCGCACCCTGCGGGCGTCGCTGCACGTCGCCGACGCGCGAATCCACGGGCAGGACGCGCAGCTGGTGATGATCGGCATGCTGCCGACGCTGCGGCTCGAGCACCTGGGCCGCGAGTGGATCACCGCGAATCCCCGCTACGAGCAGCTCAACGAACAGATCTTCGCGGCTCGCGGTGAGGACATCGAACTCGACCTCGAGGGTGTGCCGCTCGAGGGGCGGCTCTCCGAACAGCTGAAGTTGGACGCCAATTCGGTGCTCCCGGAGGCCGCGTGCACCTCCCTGCAACTGCACCTGCGCGTGGCGCCGGACGAGTTCGCCGCCCACTGGAACGCCGCGCAGTGCCTGGCGGGCGCCCAGGTGGCACTCGCGGCGAATTCACCGTTCATGGCGGGCAAGGCGTTGTGGCACGAATCCCGCATCCCGATCTTCGAGCAGGCCACCGACACCCGGCCGCTGGAGCTGAAGAACCAGGGTGTGCGGCCGCGCGTGTGGTTCGGCGAGCGGTGGATCACGTCGGTGTTCGACCTGTTCGAGGAGAACTCCCGGTACTTCCCGGCTCTGCTGCCCGAGCTGTCCGACGTCGACCCGTCCGCCGAATTCGACGCAGGCCGGGTGCCCGACCTCAGCGAACTGCAGATGCACAACGGCACCATCTACCGGTGGAACCGGCCGGTGTACGACAGCCACGACGGCAAGCCGCACCTGCGGATCGAGAATCGGGTGCTGCCCGCGGGCCCGACCGTGCTCGACACCATGGCGAACGCCGCGTTCTACTACGGTGCGCTGCGCGGGCTCGTCGAGGCGGATCGGCCGGTCTGGTCGCGGATGTCGTTCAATGCCGCCGAGGAGAACCTGCACGCCGGCGCGAAGTACGGCATGGACGCCGAACTGTACTGGCCCGGTGTCGGGTCCGCGGGCGCCGACGAACTCGTCCTGCGCCGGCTGCTGCCGATCGCCGACGAGGGCCTCGCCGCATTCGGGCTGTCCGCGAAGGCCCGCGACCGCTACCTCAGCGTCATCGAGGGACGATGCGTCACCCGGCAGACCGGGGCGTCGTGGCAGCGTGCGCAGGTGGTCCGGCACGAGAACGCCGGTCTGCGCCGCCCGGAAGCCCTGGCCGCCATGCTGCGCCAGTACGTGGAGAACATGCGGGAGGGGAGCCCCGTTCACACCTGGCCGGTGTGAACGGGCGCGGCGATCCTCATACGCCGGCGGCCGACCAGCTGTCGGGGCCGAACACCTCGTAGTGGATGTTCTCGGCGGGCACGTCCTTCGCGAGCAGCGCCTCGCGCATCCCGAGCATGAACGGCAGCGGACCGCACAGGTAGGCGCGGGTGCCGGGCGCGATCGTCACCTCCCCGAGGTCGGCCCGTCCCTCCCGCAGGCTGCCCTCGGGGCGGCGCGCACCCAGGTCCTCGTACCAGCGGTGCATCACCGCGAACGGCAGACGTTCCACGAGTTCGGTCAGCTCCGCGCGGTGCGCGTGGCTGCTGGCGGAGCGGTCGGCGTGGAGCACCGAGATGTGGCGGTCGTCCTCGGTGTCGGCGAGGTGGCTGAGCATCCCAATCATCGGTGTGCAGCCGATGCCCGCGGAGACGAGGAGCAGCGGTGCGTCGTCGTCCTGCAGGACGAGATCACCGAACGGTGTCGACACCGACACGATGTCTTCCTCGAACACATTGTGGTACAGAAAGTTCGACACCTCACCGGACCGTTTCACGGAGATCCGCCAGTCGCCGCTGGACGGTGCCGACGACAGGCTGTACTGGCGGATCTGGCGCGCCCCGTCCGGCAGGCGAACCGCGACGGAGAGGTACTGTCCCGGCGCGAACGTGGGAAGCGGACTGCCGTCCACGGACGTGAGCACGAACGACACGGTGTCCGCGGACTCGTGCCTGCGCTCACGCACCCGCACGTCGCGCCACACGTCGCCGGCCGCTACTCCCGCCGAGGCGTACAGACCGGCCTCCATCGAGATCAGGGTCTCGGCCATCAGCCAGTACACCTCGTCCCAGGCGGCTGCGACCTCCGGGGTGACGGCGTCACCGAGGACCTCGACGATGGCCGCGAACAGGTGCGTGTGCACGATCGCGTACTGCGAGGGTTCGATTCCCAGTGAGGCGTGCTTGTTCGCGATCCTCGACAGGATGAGGTCGACGCGTGCCTGATCGGGTTCGAGTTGGAGAGCGGCGAACGCGGCGATGGCCCCGGCCAGCGCTTTCTGCTGTTCGCCCTGCTTCTGGTTGCCGCGGTTGAACAGATCCCGCTCGAGTTCGGGGTGTGCGTCGAACATCTTGCGGTAGAACAGCGTCGTGATGTCCGAGATCGCGGCGCCGACCACCGGCAGGGTGGCGCGGATGATCTCCGTCGAGGTGGGCGAGAGCATGTCATTCTCCGATCGTTCGAGAAATCTGGGAAGTGGTGGCGGCTACCCGCGGGAGGGCGAGCAGCACGGTTCCGGTGGGGGTCCGGGTGAGGTCTTCGATGGTGAGGGCGTCCAGTGACTCGAAGAATGCGTCCTGCGCGCGTCGCAGCGCCGACCGCAACAGGCAGTTCGAGCGCAGCGGGCACGGTTGGGTGCCGTCACAGTCAACGACCTCCGCGTCGCCCTCGAGGCGGCGGGCGAGCCAGCCGACCGACGCGGTGCGCCCGAGTTCGGTGATGGCCAGGCCGCCTCCGCGTCCGCGGCGTGCGTCGACGATGCCCAGCTCACCCAGCCGGGTAATCACCTTGGCGGCGTGGGTGTACGACACCGACAGTTCCTCGGCGATCGCCCGGCTCCCCGGCCGTTCGCCGTCCCCGGTGACGGCCAGTCGCATGACGACCCGCAGTCCGAGGTCGGTGAACTGTGTGAGTTGCATGACCCGAACGTACTTTAATTCTCATCTCGGATTCCAAATTTGTGACGGACGTCGCTCGGGTGAAATTGGAGCGGAAAGTGCAGTGGCCCAGGTATATTCGATTTGGGCACACGACCCCACATTCTCATCATCGCCGAAGCAGGCCGTCGCCGCTACGGGCAGAGAGCCCGAGTCCATGAGGACTTAAGTCCCTCGTCGAAAGGCGAAGGGCGGCAGACGCGAAGAGGAGGCCGGGGATAGTGTGAAGCCATGAGCACACGGGACCGCAACAGCGTCGTCGTCGGTGTCGACGGATCGGACACCTCGAAGTCCGCTGTTCGGGTTGCTGCAGAACTGGCCACCGAACGTGGACTGAACCTGAAGATCATCCACGCCCTCGACTTCGCTCCGTACGGGTTCGGCGGCCCCTACATGGATTCGGGCGGCGTGTACGAGTGGGTCGAAGCGGGTGGCAAGGCGATTCTCCACGAGGCGCAGGAGCAGGCGTTCGCGGTCAATCCCATCATCGACGTCTACACCGAACTGTCGATCGGCAGCAGCGCTCAGTGGCTTGTCGACCTGTCCGAGAACGCCCGGATCGTGGTGGTCGGCGCGTCCGGGTCCGGGGCGGCCGCCACCGCACTGCTCGGGAACACGGCGATCAACGTCACCAGTCACGCGCACTGCCCGGTCGTCGTGGTCCGCGGTGACGCCCACGCCGGCGGGCCCGTCGTTGTCGGCGTCGACGGCAGCCCCACCAGTGAGCGGGCGATCTCGGTGGCCTTCCAGGAGGCGTCGCTGCGGAACGCGCCGTTGGTGGCCGTCCACGTCTGGAGCGACCTCGGACCGAAAGCGTTCGAGGACCCGCGGGCCGCGGCGCTGGTGCCGAAGGGGCTCGAGGAGGACGAACACGCCGTTCTCGCCGAGAGCCTCGCCGGATGGCAGGAGAAGTACCCCGATGTGCGGGTCACCCGGGAGGTGTACATCGACAATCCGCGGGCGCGATTGCTCGAGTGGTCGAAGAAGGCGCAGCTGCTGGTGGTCGGCAGCCGGGGGCGCGGAGGTTTCAAGGGGATGCTGCTCGGATCGACCAGCAACAGCCTGGTCGGTGGTGCGCACTGCCCGGTAGTCGTCGTGAGGCCTGCACGCCCCTGACGCGATTGCTCGCAGTAGTGTCTGGGTTGAAGCAGGAACAGGTTGCAGGTAACGCCAGGATTGGGGAACGACGTGCGCATAGGTATGGGCTTGAACTACAGCGGCGGTTTCGCCGAGACGGTCGAGGAGGTCGCCGACCTGGAGAAAGCCGGGCTCGACATCGCGTTCGTACCCGAGGCCTACTCGTTCGACGCGGTGAGCCAGATCGGCTACCTCGCCGCCAAGACCACGACGATCGAACTCGCGTCCGGCATCTTCCAGATCTACACCCGCACGCCGAGCCTGACGGCCATGACGGCAGCCGGCCTCGACTTCGTGTCGAACGGGCGCTTCGTCATGGGCCTCGGCGCGTCCGGACCCCAGGTCATCGAGGGCTTCCACGGCGTCAAGTACGACGCCCCGCTCGGCCGCACGCGCGAGGTCGTCGAGATCTGCCGCAAGGTGTGGCGCCGAGAGAAGCTCGAATTCCAGGGCAAGTACTACCAGGTTCCGCTGCCCGCCGAGAAGGGCACAGGGCTGGGCAAGCCGCTGAAGATCATCAACCACCCTGTGCGTGATCGCATCCCGATCGTCATCGCCTCGCTCGGGCCCAAGAATGTGGAGATGACGGCCGAGATCGCCGAAGGCTGGGAACCGATCTTCTACCACCCGGAGAAGGCGGCGAGCGTGTGGGGCGAGCCCCTCGCCAAGGGTAAGGCGAAGCGCGACCCGAGCCTCGGTGACCTGCAGGTCTTCGCCTCGCCCGCGCTCGCCATCGGCGACGACGTCGAGCACATGCTCGACTGGGTCCGCCCCAGCCTGGCGCTGTACATCGGTGGCATGGGCGCGAAGGGGAAGAACTTCTACAACGACCTCGCGGTCCGGTACGGCTACGAGAAGGAAGCCGCGACCATCCAGGACCTCTACCTGTCGGGCAAGAAGGACGAGGCCGCCGCCGCGGTGCCGGACGACCTGGTGCGCGCCGTGTCCCTGATCGGTCCGGAGAGCTACGTCGCGGAACGGGTGGCCGCCTTCGCCGAGTCCGGGGTCACCACCCTCAACGTCACACCGCTCGCCGCGGATCGTGCGGGACGCGTCGCGTTGGTCGAGAAGCTCCGCAAGATCTGCGGGTAACACCGCGAACCCAGCAATGCCCAGCCGGAAGAATCAGGAAAGGTGACCATGACCGGAATCAAGCCGATCGTCGTGGGTGTGGACGGATCCGAGTCGGCCTCCGCCGCCGTGGCGTGGGCCGCCCGCGCTGCCGCCGCACTGTCGCTCCCGCTGCACATCGTGACAGTGGTGCACATTCCTGCCTTCTATTACACCGAGCCGTATCTCGCCGAGAGCTTCAAGGAAGAACTCGAGGACACGGCGAAGGCCCGGCTGGGCAGTGCGCGGGTGCACGCCAAGCAGACGGTGGACGAGCCGCTCGACATCACCACCGAACAGCATGAGGGCAAGGTGAGCCAGACGCTCATCGAGCTGTCCGCGAACGCGCACATGGTCGTGCTCGGCTCGCGCGGGCACGGTGAGTTCACCGGCCTGCTGGTCGGTTCGACCACGTCGGCGGTCGCAGCACACGGCCATTGCCCACTCATCGTCGTGCGGGGCCGCACCATGGACGGGCAGCCCCCGACCGAAGGGCCGATCGTCGTCGGGGTCGACGGTTCGGAGAGCAGCAAGGCGGCGGTGGAGGTGGCGTTCGAGCAGGCCGCAGCCCGCGGAGCGAGCCTGGTCGCGGTGAACGTGTGGAGCGATGTCAGTGTGCAGCCGTCGCTCGGCGCCTCTCCGGAAGACCCGCTGTGGAGCAGCATCCAGACCGGCGAAGAAGTGGTGCTGTCGGAACGTCTCGCCGGATATCAGGAGCGGTATCCCGACGTGACCGTCGAACGCGTCGTGGCGCGCGACCGTCCGGTGCGCGTGCTCAGCGAATTCGCGGAGAAGGCGCAGCTGATCGTCGTCGGCAGCCGCGGCCGCGGTGGTTTCAAGGGAATGCTGCTGGGCTCCACGAGCAATGCGCTGCTCCACACCGCGGACTGCCCGGTGATGATCGTCCGGCCGCAGAGCTAGCACCCCCGATCGCGACGACTCTGCGGTAGCCTTCGCTCGACTTCGCAGAGGAGGTACGAGTGAAGGCAACCCTCATCCTTCGGGGACTGGTCGCCGTCGCAGTGGTATTCGGCGCGGCAACGTCCGTCCGGCCGGCGACGGCGAGTGCCGAGATCGTGACGCTCCTGCGCCTGCCCGCGAACGGTGCGAACGTCGGCGTCAGTACCCTCGAACTGGTGGATCACGATCGCGACGATCCGTGGACGCCGGGCAGTCCGCGGATCATCCCGGTGACGGTGACCTACCCCGCCGGGTTTGCCACGGGCGGAACCCGATCGCTGCCCGTCGTCCTCTTCTCGCCCGGGTTCTACGCGCCGCGGACGCTGTACACGCTCGCCGCCGAAGATCTCGCCGGCCGCGGCTACGTTGTGATCGGCATGGACCACACTGGTGAGGCCCTCGCGACGGTGTTCCCGGACGGCCGCGTCGTCCCGTCACAGATCACCGACCCGTACTCCGCCGACACCCAGAAGAAGGCGCTCGACACCCGGGTGGCGGACGCGAGTTTCGTCGTCGACACCGTCGAATCCCTCTCCCGCGGTGACGACCCGGACGGGATCGGCCCGCTGCTGCCGGACGGTCTTCCCGAGGCCGTCGATCCCGACCGGATCGGGATGTGCGGTCATTCGATCGGCGGAGCCACGACCACGCAGGTTCTCCTCGACGATCCGCGGGTGGACGCCGGGGTCAATGTCGACGGAGCGCTCCTGTATGCGAACACGGCGAACCCGATCGTCTCCGAGGATCCCGGCACCCCACTGCTCAGCGTGCTCAACTCGCGTCACGCCGAGAGCCCCGAAGGCCGGGAGAGGTTCTGGGGGCAGTACTTTGCGACTCCCCGGTCCTGGAGCAAGGTCTACGCACTCCGGGACACCGGGCACTTCAGCTTCACCGACGCCGAGCACTTCGTCCCGCAGGCGATCCCCGATCCCCCCGGAATGGATGTGCCCGCCGGCTTCAGCCTCGGCACGGCTCCCCGTCGGGAAGTGGTCCACACGACGAACGGCCTCGTGGCCGCGATGTTCGACCGCTTCCTGAAGGGGGCGCCGGCACCCGAACTCGACGATGCCGCGTCGCGGTACCCGCTCGTCTTCGAGGTGCGTTAGCGAGCCGCCACACGTTCGCCGCGGCGGGCATCGCGGGCGAGAGCCCGATCGCGGGACTCCTCGAACCGGGCGGCCTTGACGTCCAACGCGTGCAGGAATTCTGCCAGTTCGTCGCGGTAGCGCTCGCCGTCCGGGCCGAAATCGTTACGCTCGAACATGTTCCACTTTCGTAACACGGGCAGGACGACGTCGTCGAGGTGCTGGCGGAGATCGTAGATGCCGCCCTTCGCGATCAGGACGGTGTTGCGCCGGAAGTTGTGCATCCCGGCGCCGGGCATCTGGAAGTTGGTCAGCACCTTGTGGATCGCGGCGATCGCCTGATCGGGTGCGACGTCCAGGGCGGCGCCGACGATGTTGCGGTAGAACATCATGTGCAGGTTCTCGTCGGCCGCCACCCGGGCGAGCATGCGGTCCGCAATCGGATCACCGCAGGCCTTGCCCGTGTTCCGGTGCGACACCCGGGTGGCGAGTTCCTGGAACGTCACATACGACACCGAATCCAGCATCGACCCGCCGCCGGGATCGAAACCCTGTGTCATGTGCTCCATTCGTGCGTGCTCGAGCGTTACCGGGTCGACCCCTCGTGTCACGACCAGATAGTCCCGCATCACGATCGAATGTTTGTTCTCCTCCGCGGTCCAGCGCCCCACCCAGGTGCCCCAGGCGCCGTCGAGTGAGAAGTGCTGGGCGATCTCACGGTGATAGGACGGCAGGTTGTCCTCGGTCAGGAGGTTGGTGATCATCGCCGCCCTGGCGGTGTCGCTGAGCTGCGACTGTTCCGGATCCCAGTCTTCGCCGCCGAGTGCCGCGAAGTTGCGGCCGTCGTCCCACGGAACGTAGTCGTGGGGGTGCCAGTCCTTGGCCATGGCGAGGTGCCGGTTGACGTTGTCCTCGGCGACGTCCTCGAGCTCGTGCAGCAGTTCGCGATCCGTGAGTACGCGGCTCACAATGGTGCTCCGTTTCTGTTCTGTCAGTATCCGATTCGCAGTATCAGCTGTGGATTTCCGGGCAAGTTCAGTCGCCGAGCGAGCCGCGGCGCCGTATCGTCGACGCGCAGCGGGTGGGAGAGGATGGAGGCCCCGAGCCGGACGTCGACGGCCGTCAGCCACGCCCGTTCGACGGCAATTCCGGTGCGCACCAGGTCGATCGACTCCTGCGTGTCCGATGCGAACACGAGAACGGTCTCGCCCTCGATGGCCGCGGCGAGGCGCGCCGAATCGGGGACGCCGCGGGTGACCACGGTGTGGATCGCGTCGACCGACTCGTGACCGCCCCGCGGCAGCCAGTGCGACGTCCACGGGAAGAGGTCGCGCTGGTGGCGGGGATCGTGCCGAACGCGGTCCGCCGAATAGAGGAGCGCGTCGGCGAGCGCGGGCGCCTCGTCCGCGGCGAGCAGACGAGCGCGGATTCCCGTCGTCTCCGCCGCGGAGACGACGTCGGCGATGGTGGCCGCCGGAACAGGGATGTCGGCGAACGCCTCCCGATGACTCCGGCGACGGGCCATGGCGGAGAAGAGCCTCAGATCGGTGCTCGACGGGGAAGCCGTGCCCACGGACCGCACCGTCGCGACGAGTTCGGGCCGACGCGGATCGGGCAGCAGATCCGTCTCGATCTGTCTGCCGAGTGCTCGCAACGCGAGCTCCACGTTCGCGACCCCCGCACCGCAGGAGATCACACGGTCGGCGCGCGGCGTGTCCGTGAACCCGCGGCGTTCGGTGATCTCCACGTATGTGCCGTCGAGTCGCAGATCCCACGGCTGCGTGTCGTGGACCGACGGAGCCGAGACGATGGCGCGGGAGACCACCTCGATGTCACTGAGCGACCAGCTGTTCATCGCGACCTCCAGTTGTGGTGTCCGGGTGTTCCCCCGCACGCTCAGCATTCCGCGGCCTGCGCCATCCGCGCTGGGGTCGAAGGTCCCGAATACGGGGGGAGAGGTCCCGGACGGGTCGCTATCCTCCGCCGGCGCGGTACGGTTCGAGGAGAGACGGTGGAGGTGCACACATGACCACGCGGGTGTTCCTGGTCGACGACCACGAGATCGTGCGACGAGGCCTGGTCGATCTACTCGGCAGCGTGTCCGACCTCGAGGTGGTCGGGGAGGCCGCGTCCGTGGGCGAGGCGATGGCGCGGATCCCGGGCAGCGGCGCCGACGTCGCCGTCCTCGACGTCCGGTTGCCCGACGGCAACGGCGTCGAGCTGTGCCGGGACCTGCGCGCCGCCCTGCCCGAACTGCGGTGCCTGATGCTCACGTCGTACTCCGACGACGAGGCGCTGTTCGACGCCATCATGGCCGGCGCGTCCGGATTCGTCCTCAAACAGATCCTCGGCACCGACCTGGTTGCGGCCGTGCGGACCGTGGGGGCGGGTGGCTCGCTGCTCGACAGCCGGGCGACGTCGGCGCTGATGAACCGGATCAGGTCGTCGCGCCGGGACGACCCGCTGGCGGAACTGTCCGAGCAGGAACGGGCCGTGTTCGACCTGATCGGCGAGGGGCTCACCAACCGGGAGATCGCCGAGCGGCTGTTCCTCGCGGAGAAGACGATCAAGAACTACGTGTCCCGGCTGTTGTCCAAACTCGGGATGCAACGACGTACTCAGGCGGCCGTGCTGGCCACCGAGCTACGCAACCAGCGCTGAATTCGTCTTCACGCCAGCGGAACCCGCCACCTCACAACTGTTCCGCCGCCGGTGGCGTCGACGGTGCAGGTGCCGCCGCACTGCTCGGCGCGACGATCGAGGTTGTCGAGTCCGCTGCGCCGGGCGCCGTCGGCGATCCCGATGCCGTCGTCCGTGACCGTCACGGCGAGGTCGTCGTCGGCGGCCACCGAGATGTCGATGGTGGTGGCGCGCGCGTGCCGTAGCGCATTGCTCAGGGCCTCCCGCAGGACCGCCTCCGCGTGCTGGTGGATGCGGGCGGGCACGAGAGTGTCGATGGCGCCGGAGAACTGGACGTTGGGCGCGATCGGCGACTGCGAGGTGAGGTCGCCGATCACGTCGAGGAGGCGGCGGCGCAGACTCGTCGCCGACGCGGCTCCTGTGGCCTGCAGATCGAAGATGGTGGTGCGGATCTCACGCACCGTGCGGTCGAGTTGCTCGACCGCGGTGGCCACGATCCCGCGCACACCGTCCGGAACATCCCCGACCGCGTGGGTGCTCTGCAGACTCATGCCGGTGGCGAACAACCGCTGAATGACGTTGTCGTGCAGGTCGCGGGCGATCCGATCGCGGTCGGCGAGCACCGACAGCAGGCGTTGCTTGCTCTGCTGATCGGAGAATTCCACCGCGACGGCGGCCAGGTCGGCCACCGACTCGAGGCGGATGACCTCGTCGGGATCCCACGGGGCGTTGCCGCGCGCCGTGACGACCAGTACCCCGCCGACTCCGGACGCCGTCGACAGCGGCAGCACCGCCGCACGGCCCGCCTCGGCGGAGAACGGTGCGAGACCGTCGATCCCGGTCAGTAGCGCCGGAGTGCGGGAGTGCAGTACCTCGGCGAGAGGCTCCGCCCGGGTGGCGTTCCGGAACGCACTGCGTAGCGGTCGCGCGGTCGTGTCGGCACCCACCACCGCGCCTTCGCCGAGTGTGACCACGATGAAAACCTCGTCACCGCTGGACAGCTCGCGCACCTGATCTGCAAGCGTGTGGAGTGTCTCGTCGAGGGATCCGCCGACCATCAGCCGGGACGTGATCGTGGCGACCGCCGTCAGCCACCGCTCCCGCGTCCGTGATTCCTCGAACAGCCGGGCGTTCTCCACGGCCACACCGGCCGACGTCGCGAGCGCACGCAGGATCACCTCGTCCTCGTCGGTGAACTCGGGTCCGCTGAGTTTCTCGGTGAGGTAGATGCTGCCGAACACCTTGTCCCGCATCATGATCGGCATACCCAGAAAGCTCTTCATCGGAGGGTGGTTGGGCGGGAAACCGATCGATCCCGGATGATCGGCAAGGTTGGCGAGGCGCACCGGCCGGGGGTCGTGGATCAACAGTCCCAGCAGGCCGCGGCCTTCGGGCAGATGCCCCATGCGTGCCCGCTCGTCCACTGTGATGCCCTCGTAGACGAACTCCGACAGCCCGCCGTCGGGCGCATGGACCCCGAGGGCGCCGTACCGGGCGTCGAGCAGGGAGGTGGCCGAATTGACGATGCGCTGCAGGGTGGAATCCAGTTCGAGTCCGGACCCGACCACCAGGACCGCCTCGAACAATCGCTGCAGACTTCTGCGGGTGGGCACCACATCGGTGAGCCCCTCCCGAAACTCACTGAACCTCGCCCCGTGCCCACCGTCCGATCCCATGCCTGCAGCATAGGTCCGCAGGGGGCGTAACGCCGCGAACCGCGGCGTCGATAAGGGCTCGAGTGTTTACTCATCCGAACTAATGCTTACCCATGCGTGTGACGAGGGAGAGAAGAATGAATCGACGGCACTTCGGACGACGGGTCGCGGCGGGTCTGACCGCAGCAGTGGCAGCCACGATGATGTTCACCGGTGTCGTGTCGGCGCAGCCCGCGGACTCGGCTCCCGTCGTCGACCCGGCAACCGCGATTGCGAAGCTGCGCACCGTAGCCGCCGGAAACCCCGAGGCAGAGGCCGCCATCGAGCGACTCGCCGCGTCTCCGACGGACACGGCCGCGACGAACATCGCGCTGCCGGGACAGATCTTCCAGATTCCCGCGTACTCCGACACCGGGCAGGGTGGTCCGGTGCTCGGACAGCTGTACGGCGCGGGCGTGGCGACCAACATGAGCAACGAGTTCCGCTTCGGATTCTTCGGCGGACCGGGCGTCATCGCAAACGACCAGACCGGTGCCGAACTCGACGTCGTCTACTACAGCTTCGCCACCGGTGCCAGCGGCATCGTGAAGCTGGACAAGAACAATGTCGCGGTTCCCACGGTCGTCTCCACGGCGCCGGTCGCCGGACTCGGCAGCGGGCTGGTGGTGGCAGCCGTGTACGGGTCGCTGAACCACCAGGTGGGGCCGGACGTCGTCAAGAGCACCATCTGGTGGCCCACCCTGGGTACCGTTCTCGCCTGACCGTTCGCGAACTCAGGTGGCAGGTTCGGCTCCCGGCCGGGCCTGCCACCACTCTGTCCAGCGCTCTTCCAGTTCGGCCCACTCCTCGTCGTCCAGGTCGTACGTGACCAGCAGGATCTGCGCACCGCCGTTCGGCCGGGCCGCGTTGACGGGCTGCTCACCGAACTGCAGCAGTCCCGGGCCCAGGTCGTCCACGCTCACCGCGGTCTGGTGTTCCCCGACGGAACACACCACTCCGCGCAGCAGGTCGCCCGTCTCGGCGACCACGTTGAAGTGATCGCCGACCTTCATGCCGTCCAGCTTGTCGAGTCCGAGCAGATGACGCGCCGAATCACCCTCCGTGACCGGGCCTTCCAGGAACAGCGTGCGACGCTCGTCGAGCCCGTGCCGCTCGATGCCGAACTTGAGGGATTGCAGGAACGTGGTCCAGCCCTCGGTGATGTCGTCGTACCAGTCGTCCGCGGCGAGATACCCGGTGCGGGGTGGCCGGGTTATCCGCACCACGGTGGTTCCCTCGCGCTCGTGCAGGCTGAACCTATCGGCCTTGTCGAGGGCGAGGACGAAGTGCGCGGCGTCCTCCGTGACGTCGTCGAAGTAGATCTGACGGATCTCGTCGGCCAGGCCGTCGTAGTCCCAGCCGTGCCAGCGTCGAATCAACTCAGGGTCGCGCAGGGCCTGCCACACCACCGCGGGCGCCGCCGCGATGGACACCTCGAGCACGGGCTGAGATCCGGTCATCTGTTCTCCTGCGTCTCCACTGCTGTGCGTGCCGGTACCGACGATACCGGCGAGCGGTGGCTGGCCCGGCCGTCACATGGCGACGGTGAGCAGGAACGCGACGTCCTCGATCGCCTCGACGCTGTGCCGATCGGTCGGCAGGACCAGCAGATCGCCGGTGGAACCCTTCCACGAGTCCTCTCCGGACACGAGGTTCAACTTGCCGCTCAGGATGAACAGGGTGGCCTCGCCCGGGCTCTCGTGCTCGGCCATCTTCTGACCCGCGGCCAAGGCGATGACGGTCTGTCGGAGGCTGCGCCGATGCCCGCCATACACGGTCTGCGAACTGCGGCCGCTGGACGTCCCGCCTGCCAACTTCAGTTGCTGACGGGCAAGGGCGGTCAGTGACTTCTTGTCCATAAGGTGAGTATGAACCACTGCGCGCACCGTCACCCGTCGAATGGGGTAACGGTGCGGCGGCAGAGGTGTGCTTTCAGCGCCGCGCGAGGGCCCAGCCCTGGGCTGCGGCGAAGGCGCCGACCACGGCGGCCTGCAGCAGCACCCAGACGACACCCACCGTGGTGAGAGGCTGCCACTCCGTCAGCACCAGCGCGACGCTCGAGCCCACCCAGACGAGGTTCGCGAGGACGAGGGCCTCGACCGCGGCCGGCGCGGGACGGTCCGGCACGCTCACCGCCCACACGGCGGCCGCGAACACGAGCAGGAAGACTCCGATGGCGCGCAGGAAGCCGGACGTCGGTCCGAGGACGTCGCCGAGGACGGTGGCAGCGGCCACGTAGGCGACGCCGTTGGCGCCCGTGACGGCGGCATCGACGCGGAGGACGAGGCGCAGTGGGGAGAGGGCGGTGCGGGTTTCGAGTGCGGCGATCATGTCGGCGATCCTCACGTGAGACGAGTGAACGGGTACGTCACCCAGAGTCGCGCCGAAGCCGAATGCTCTCAATTACCTCGGAGGTAATGCCCTCGTGTAGGTGATCCAGCGGTAGCGCGTGCCGTTCTTCGCCGACGTGAGCCACTCACCGGTGTCCTGTGCACGCCAGGAGTCGTCGATCGGGGGCGCCCACGCGTCGCCGTCGACCGCGACGTCGATCTCGCTGACCGACAGCCGGGTGGCGAACGGCATTGCCGCCGTGTAGATCTGGGCACCACCGATGACGCACACGTCCTCGTCGGTGAGCGCGAGCGCGGATTCGATCCCGTCGGCGGATTCGGCCCCCTGCGCGGTCCAGTCCGCCTGACGACTGATCACGATGTTGCGCCGCCCGGGCAGCGGACGGAACCGCGGGGGCAGCGAATCCCACGTCCGGCGGCCCATCACCACCGGATGTCCCTCGGTGACCCTCTTGAAGTACGCCATGTCCTCGGGGACGTGCCACGGGATGGTGTTGTCGCGGCCGATGACGCCGTCGACGCCCTGGGCCCACACCAGCGTGACCTGCCGGGACGCCACTAGACGGCCACCGGCGCCTTGATGGCGGGATGGTGGCGGTAGTCGACGATCTCCACGTCCTCGTACGCGTAGTCGAAGATCGAATCGCGCTTGTTCAGCTTCAACGTCGGATACGGCAACGGTTCCCGGCTCAACTGCTCGGTGACCTGGTCGACGTGGTTGTCGTAGATGTGGCAGTCGCCGCCCGTCCAGATGAAGTCGCCCGGCTCGAGCCCCGTCTGCTGCGCCACCATGTGGGTGAGCAGCGCGTAGCTCGCGACGTTGAACGGCACGCCCAGGAACAGGTCGGCGCTGCGCTGGTACAGCTGGCACGACAGCTTGCCGTCCGCGACGTAGAACTGGAAGAACGCGTGGCACGGCGCCAGCGCCATCTGCGGGATGTCGCTCACATTCCAGGCCGACACGATGATGCGCCGCGAGTCCGGGTTCGACTTCAGCGTCTCGATCGTCTGGGTGATCTGATCGATGTGCTCGCCCGACGGCGTCGGCCAACTGCGCCACTGCACGCCGTAGACGGGGCCGAGCTCGCCGTCCGCATCAGCCCACTCGTCCCAGATCGTGACGCCGTTGTCCTGGAGCCACTTCACGTTGGAGTCGCCGCGCAGGAACCACAGCAGCTCGTAGACGATGGATTTGAGGTGCACCTTCTTGGTGGTGATCAGCGGAAACCCGTCCGCGAGGTTCCAGCGCATCTGGTGACCGAAGACGCTCTTCGTACCGGTGCCGGTGCGGTCGGCCTTCGGGGTGCCCGTGTCCATGACGAGGCGGAGCAGGTCTTCGTACGGGGTCGGCACAGTCACGACGACCAGTTTAGGCGGCTCCGCCGCCCGTGCGTGGTTTGCGGGTCCAGGGACTCCTCGAGCACGCACGACCGATAGCCTGCGCACATGCGTGAACTCTTCGTGATCGGCATCGGCGCCGGCGACCCCGACCAGGTGACGGTGCAGGCGGTCAAGGCGATGAACAAGGCCGATGTGTTCTTCGTCATCGGCAAGGGCGACGAGAAGCAGGACCTCGTCGACCTGCGCACCGGTATCCTCGAGGAGCACGTCATCGGCGCGTACCGGGTCGTGGACATCGTCGATCCGCCGCGCGACCGCACACCGTCCGACTACGAGGGCGTCGTGGACGACTGGCATGAGCGGCGGGCGGCACTGTTCGAGGCGGAGTTCGCGTCCGAGCCGGGGGTCGGGGCGATCCTCGTGTGGGGCGACCCGTCGCTGTACGACAGCACACTGCGGATCGTCGAACGCGTGCTCGCCCGCGGCAACGTGTCGTTCGACTACTCGGTGATCCCGGGCGTCACCAGCGTGCAGTCGCTCGCCGCGCAGCACCGGATCGTGCTCAATCGGATCGGCGAACCCGTCCACGTCACCACCGGGCGCCGCCTCGCCGAGGGACTGCCCGACGGCGTCGACAACGCCGTGGTCATGCTCGACGCCCACTGCACGTTCACCCAGGTTCCCGGCGACGACGTCCAGATCTGGTGGGGCGCCTACCTCGGCACCCCCGACGAGGTGCTGATCTCCGGCCGCCTGCGCGAAGTCGAGGACGAGATCCAGCGGGTGCGCGCCGAACTGCGTGAACGCAAGGGCTGGATCATGGACACCTACCTCCTCCGTAGGTGAGTGGGAAAGTGTGGAGGAGCACACTTTGCCACTCACCTGCGGTTAGCCTGGGACCATGCCCGAGCTGCCCGAGGTGGAGGCGTTATCCGAGTTCCTGCGTGAACATGCCGTGGGAGCGGTCGTCGGCCGCGTGGACGTGGCGGCCCTGAGCGTGCTGAAGACGTTCGACCCCCCGATCACGGCGCTGGAGGGCCGTGACGTGACCGGCGCGGCCCGGTTCGGTAAACACCTCGCACTCGACTGCGCGGGGTTGTGGCTCGTCACGCACCTGTCGCGCGGGGGCTGGCTGCGCTGGACCGACAACCCGTCCGCGGCACTGCCGAAACCTGGGAAGGGCCCGCTGGCGCTGCGGGTCCACTTCTTCACCCCCGAAGGAGCGACCCCGGCGTTCGACCTGACCGAGGCGGGCACCAAGAAGCGGCTCGCCGTGTGGGTGGTGCACGACCCACAGGAGGTCGAAGGGATAGCCCGGCTCGGACCGGACGCGCTCGCCGTCACCGAACCCGAGTTCGCGGCGTTGCTGTCGACCACGTCGGCGCGGATCAAGAATGCGCTCGTCGACCAGTCGCTGCTCGCGGGGGTGGGCAATGCCTACTCCGACGAAATCCTGCACACCGCAAAGATTTCCCCGTTCGCCACGTCCCGGACGTTGCCGGAAGACCAGGTGCACGTGCTGTACGACGCGATGCGCTCCGTGCTGGCCGACGCCGTCCAGCGGTCGCTCGGCCAGGACGCGGCGCGGCTGAAGGGGGAGAAGCGATCCGGGATGCGCGTGCACGCCCGGACCGGCCTGCCCTGCCCGGTGTGCGGCGACACCGTCCGGGAAGTGTCGTTCGCGGAGAAGTCTTTTCAGTACTGCGCGACGTGTCAGACCGGAGGCAAGGTGCTCGCCGACCGCCGGATGTCGCGGCTGCTGAAGTAGGCGCCGACCCGCAGCGGCGCGCGCATATAGTTGTGACCATGCGTGAACAGGCACCCGGACGGTTCGGTACTCCTCTGACGGCAGGCGCGACCCGCGTCATGCTGCTCGGGTCGGGTGAGCTGGGCAAAGAAGTGATCATCGCCCTGCAAAGGCTCGGGGTCGAGGTCATCGCCGTCGACCGCTACGACAACGCGCCGGGCCACCAGGTGGCGCACCGTGCGCGCACGATCGACATGGGCGACCCGGATGCGCTGTTGCGTCTCGTCGAGGCGGAGCAGCCGCACTTCGTGGTTCCCGAGATCGAGGCCATCGCGACCGATGCGCTGGCGACGGTCGAGGAACGCGGCACCGCGGTGGTCATCCCCACCGCGCGGGCGACGCAGCTGACCATGAACCGCGAGGGCATCAGGCGACTCGCGGCGGAGGAACTGGGACTGCCGACGTCGCCCTACGAGTTCGCCGAATCACTCGAGGAGGTCCGGGCGGCCACGGAGCGCATCGGCTTTCCCTGCGTGATCAAGCCGGTGATGTCGTCGTCCGGCAAGGGGCAGTCGACGGTGCGCGGCGCCGACGACGTCGAAAAGGCCTGGGACTGTGCACTCGCGGGCGGCCGCATCAATTACGGCCGGGTCATCGTGGAAGGCTTCGTCGACTTCGACTACGAGATCACACAACTCACCGTCCGGGCGGTCGGGACCGACGGTGAGGTGGGCACCTTCTTCTGCGAACCCATCGGGCACCTGCAGGATTCGGGTGACTACGTGGAGTCGTGGCAGCCGCAGCCGATGAGCGACACCGCACTGGCCCGTTCGCGCGAGGTGGCCGAGAAGGTGACGTCGGCGCTCGGCGGCCGCGGGATCTTCGGGGTCGAATTGTTCGTGAAGGGCGACGACGTGTACTTCTCAGAGGTCAGCCCGCGGCCCCACGACACCGGTTTGGTAACCCTTCGGACGCAACGGCTCTCGGAGTTCGAGCTGCACGCCCGCGCCATCCTCGGACTGCCGGTCGACACCACCCTGACGTCGCCCGGTGCGTCCGCGGTGATCTACGGCGGCGTCGACGCGGTCGGCATCGGCTTCGAGGGCGTCGCCGATGCGATGGCCGTGCCCGAGACGGACCTGCGGCTGTTCGGCAAACCGGAGAGCTTCGTGCGCAGGCGGATGGGCGTCGCCGTGTCCACCGGACCGGACGTGGAGACCGCGCGTAGTCGCGCGCGGGATGCGGCCTCGCGCGTCACGCCGGTCGCGTGAGTCCGGGCGCAGAAGTCCTCGTCGGCCTGGCCATCGCCGTCGGGCTCGTCGGAATCGTCATCCCGATCCTGCCCGGCACCATCCTCATCTTCGCCGCAATCCTGGTGTGGGCCATCATGACCGGCGGTGCGACGGCGTGGACGGTGTTCGCGGTGGCGACGGTCTTCCTCGTGGTCAGTGGTGTCGTGAAATACACCTGGCCGGGCAAGCGGATGCGCACCGCAGGGGTGCCCCACATGTCGTTGATCGTGGGCGGCCTGGTCGGGATCGTGGGGTTCTTCGTCGTTCCCGTGGTCGGGTTGTTCCTCGGTTTCATCGCGGGAACGTATGTGGCCGAGATCTACCGGTTGCGTTCGCACAACCGCGCGTGGGCGTCGACGTGGCACGCCTGCAAGGCCGTCGGGCTGTCGATGCTCATCGAACTGCTGGGCGCCCTGATCGCGTCCGGGGTGTGGCTCACTGCGGTGGTCGCGACGTAGGTCGTGCGAAATCGTCGCCGGGGGGGTATCCAGAAGTGTCCTCCACCTGCGATGATGAAATGCGGATGTTGATCTTCCCGGCTAGCGGAGGAATACGCCGTGAACAAGAAGACGACCTGGATCCTGGCGCCCCTCGCTGCCGTGACCCTCACCCTGAGCGGCTGCGGCGACGACTCGTCCGACTCGTCGGCGACCAGCGCAGCCAGTACGACGAGCGCCGCCGAGGCCACCAGTAGCGGCGAAGCGGCGCCCGCGTCGAACATGATGGAGGAGGTTCCGTCCCCCTTCGTGATGACCCCGCAGATGGAGCCGACCTATGTCGGTTCGGTCGACGGAACCGACGCGTACGTCGCGCTGGCCAGGTCCGGGGACGACATGATCGCCTTCCTGTGCGACGGAGACCAGATGTGGACGTGGATGACCGGCACGATGGACGGCGACAAGGCGACGCTGTCCTCGCCGGACGGAGCGACGCTCACCGCGACGATGAGTGACGGCACCGTGACGGGGCAGGTCAGCGCGCCGGGTATGCCCGACAAGGCGTTCCAGGCACACCCGGCCGCTGCGGAGGAAGGCATGTTCCGCGCCACCACCAACCACGACGGCGCCGACTACACCCTCGGTTGGATCATGACGAGCGACGGCGTCCGGGGACTCGAACGGCAGGCCAACGGATCGTCCACCGGTGCCATCGCCGTCGACCGGAACGACGACGACATGGACGATCGGCAGCGTGAGCGGCGGCAGGAACGCCGCGAACAGCTGGACTGCGACGAGATGCAGAACTACAACATGTGGCTGGTGTCGCAGCCGCAGACGCCGCCGGTGGTCGAGATGGCGTCGATGAACAGCGTGCAGATGGAAGGCTGCTAACTGCGCCCTGCGGGTGTGTCGCAGCGGTACCAGGCGCGTGCGTTGCCGCCCATGACGGCGTCGAAGTCGTCGCCCACCGCCTCCGCGACGATGTCGATGTCGCTGTCCTGGAACACTCTTCGGGACCGGCTGCCCGGCAGGTCGGTGCCGAACATCAAAGCCTCCGGGTTGACGGCGTGAATCTTGCGGAGCACGTCGCCGACGTTCTCGATGGTGGTCCGCCCGAACCCGGTGGCCTTGACCCGCACACCTCGATCGACGAGATCGAGTAGGTACGGCAGTCCCCGCGTCGACATTCCGAGGTGGTCGATGCACACGGCGGGGAGCTTGGCGAACACCGGCTCGAGCGACAGCAGCAGGGTGGCGTCCACGTAGAACTCGGCGTGCCAGCCGGCCAGCTCGTACGCCCGCAGAGCCTGCTTGGTGAGGAGCTTGACGTCGGTCGCGCTGCGCCGGAGGTTGAACCGGACGGCCCGGACCCCGGCGCGGTCGAGTTCGAGGATGCTCTCGTCGGTGGCGTCGGGCTCCATCTGCGTCACACCGACCCAGCTGGGGCCGAGCTCCTCGAGTGCCGCCTTCAGATAGTTCTGATCGGTGCCCTGATAGGAGGCGGTGACGACGGCGCCGCCGTCCACCCCGAAGCCTTCCGTGCGTGACCGGTAGTCGGCGATCGTGAAGGGTTCCGGGAGGTAGCCGTGGTTCTCGACCACCGGGAACCGGGGATCGATGATGTGAACGTGGGCGTCAAACACGACTTATATCCTGCCTTGTCCGGGGCACGGGCCGCGTGCCGGAGCCGTCCACGAGTCCTGGTACGAGCGTCGTACACGTCCGTCCGGCACTCTCTAGGCTGACGTCATGGGAAATCGCGAGGACCTGATCGACGGCGCCACGCGCAGCCTGTACGAGAAGGGGTACTCGCGCACGACGGCCCGGGACATCGCATCGGCGTCCGGGGTCAGCCTCGCGGCCATCGGCTACCACTTCGGCACCAAGGACGCGCTGCTGCATGCCGTCCTGTACCGGGAGTTGGCACGCTGGGGCGACGACCTCGCGGCCGCCGCGGCGAAGAAAATCGAACCCGGCATGAGTCCGACGGAACGGTTCGAGGCCATCTGGACCGGTGTCATCGAGTCGTTCACGGCTCATCGCCGTTTGTGGATGCTGCAGTTCGAGCTGCTCGGGCACCTGGACTCCCTGCCGGAATTGAGAAAGAACCTGGTGGCGTCCACCGCCGATGCCCGCGACGGCCTGGTCGAACTGTTCGGCGACGCGGGGATCGCGCCCGGCCGGGCGCACACGCTAGGCGCGCTGTATCAGGCGTTGTTGCTCGGGGTCGCCGAGCAGTGGCTGGTGGACCCCGACAACGCGATGTCGGCTGAGGAACTGATCACGGCGTTGCGTGCGCTGTCGGCGCACCTGGTCTGAGACGACGGAAGGGAACCTCCCCGCAGGAGGTTCCCTTCGCGCCGATTCGGAAGATCAGGCCTTGTCGGGCTCGCTGGCCTTGAGCATGTCCTCGCGCTCGACGACCTTGATCCGCTCACGGCCCTCGGGCTCGCCCAGGCTGCGCTCGTGCGCGTCCAGGCGGTACCAGCCCTGCCAGGTGGTGTACGGGACCTGCTTGCCCTCGAGGAAGTCGATGATCGCGTCCTCACCCGGGTTGGCGGGCTCGGGGAAACCGGCCCGGTCCTCGAGCAGGTTCGCGACGGTCTCGTTGGCGTCGCCCTTGGTGTGGCCGATCAGGCCGACGGGGCCACGCTTGATCCAGCCGGTGACGTAGGTGGCCGGCATGAACCGGTCGTTGCCCTCGGCGGTGTCGTCGGAGATGACGCGTCCGGCCTCGTTCGGGACGGTGCCGGCCTGCTCGTCGAACGGGAGCTTGGCGATGTTCTGCGACAGGTAACCCACGGCGCGGTACACGGCCTGGACGTCCCAGTCGTTGAACTTGCCGGTGCCCTTGACGTTGCCGGTGCCGTCGAGCTGGGTGCGCTCGGTGCGCAGACCGACGACCTTGCCGTCCTCGCCGAGCACCTCGGTGGGTGACTCGAAGAAGTGCAGGAACAGCTTGTGCGGGCGGTTGCCCACGTCGCGGATGGCCCAGTCCTGCAGGGTGTTGGCGACCATGTCGACCTGCTTGGAGTTGCGGCGCGCCTGCTCGGAGCCCTCGTCGTAATCGATGTCCTCGGGATCGACGATGACCTCGATGGTCGGCGAGTGGTCGAGCTCACGCAGCTCGAGGGGGGTGAACTTGGCCTGCGCGGGACCGCGGCGACCGAACACGTGGACCTCGACGGCCTTGTTGCCCTTGAGTCCCTCGTAGACGTTGGCGGGGATCTCCGTCGGCAGCAGTTCGTCGCCGGTCTTGGCGAGGACGCGCGCGATGTCGAGGGCGACGTTGCCGACACCGAGGACGGCGACCTTCTGGGCCTCGAGCGGCCAGGTGCGCGGCACGTCGGGGTGGCCGTCGTACCAGGACACGAAGTCGGCGGCGCCGTAGCTGCCGTGGAGTTCGATGCCCGGGATGTTGAGGGCGCGGTCGGCGTTGGCGCCGGTGGAGAAGATCACCGCGTCGTAGAAGGTGTGCAGGTCTTCGAGGGTGATATCGCTGCCGTAGTCGATGTTGCCCAGCAGGCGGACCGACGGCTTGTCGAGCACCTTGTGCAGGGCGGTGATGATGCCCTTGATGCGCGGGTGGTCGGGTGCGACGCCGTACCGGATCAGACCGAAGGGGGCCGGCATCCGCTCGAAGAGGTCGATGCTGATCCCGCCGTCAGACGCGGCATCGGATTTCATGAGAGCGTCGGCTGCGTAGATACCGGCGGGGCCGGCACCCACGATCGCAACGCGCAACGGACGTGTCTGATCAGTCATCTGGAGCGAACTACCTTCTGATGGGCGGACAACGAAACCTCAGCTTAAATTAAGCCCAGCCTAATCGGGTGGCCGAGGTGCGGCAGACAGGGCAGAGCCCATTCTCGGGACGCACGCCTGTAGAGGGTAGTCGCCTTCGCGTTGGGGGGTCACAAACACGATTTGTAGGGGCTGCTCTATACACTCGTGGCCACGCCGAGATCGAAGGGAAGTCATGTCCGGTTCGAGCGAATCGCCTCAGCGCGACGCGGGAGGCGCAGAAGATCCGGTGGATCCCCGGCGCACCACGGCGGTGCCATTCATCGCCGCCGTCACCGTCATCGTCGTCATCCTGGTCGCCATCGTCGTGTCCAGCCTGCTCTCGCCCGCCGACGAGAACGTCACGGAAGCCGACCGCATCAACCGTTCTGTCGCCGACTTCATCCAGGCCCACAACCACGACGACGCCGATCTGCAGAAGACTCTCGTCTGTTCGACCTGGTCCGACGATCGTTCGGTGCTCCGGGACCGGGAAGGCGAGGTCACGCTGAAGGGAGTCGAGTCGTCCGAGGTCAACGGTGACCGGGCCCGGGCGGAGGTCCGGGTCAGCGCCGACGACGGCAAGGGTGAGACGACGGACACGTGGCAATTGACACGGGACGGCGAGACATGGGTCGTCTGCGACTGACCGTTGCCCGGAAGGGCACACCGAACGGGGTTGTGAAAAGCTGACATGGTGAGTTACGCAGGCGACATAACGCCGGAGCATGCCTGGGAGCTGCTCCGCGAGAATCCCGACGCGGTGCTGGTCGACGTGCGGACGGACGCCGAGTGGAAGTACGTCGGAGTCCCCGACACCTCCTCGCTCGGGCGGAAGACCGTGCTGATCGAATGGGTCAGCTACCCGGCGGGCACTCGTAATGACAACTTCGTGGACCAGCTGAAGGAGGCCGGGATCGCGGGTGGCGAGGACGCCCCGGTGATCTTCCTGTGTCGCTCCGGACAGCGGTCCATCGGTGCGGCGGAAGCCGCGACAGCGGCGGGCATCGGCCCGTCGTACAACGTGCTCGACGGTTTCGAAGGCGCCTTGGACGCCGAAGGTCATCGTGGGGCGGTCGGCTGGCGGGCGCTGGGCCTGCCGTGGAGGCAGTGGTGAGTGCAATACCTCAAGGCGGCGCGTTTCAGAAGGCGCTGCCGGACGACATCGGCCAGGGCACGATCAGCGTGCGCGGAGGAACCCTGCGTTCCGGCTTCGAGGAGACGTCCGAAGCGATCTTCCTGAACTCCGGCTTCGTGTTCGAGAGCGCGGGAGCGGCCGAGGCGTCGTTCACTGGCGACATCGACCACTTCGTCTACTCGCGGTACGGCAACCCCACCGTGAAGATGTTCGAGGAGCGGCTCCGCCTGATCGAAGGCGCGGAGGCGTGCTTCGGCACCGCCAGCGGAATGTCCGCGGTGTTCACCGCGCTCGGCGCGCTGCTGAAGGCGGGTGATCGGCTGGTCGCCGCGCGCAGCCTGTTCGGCTCCTGCTTCGTGGTGTGCAACGAGATCCTGCCCCGCTGGGGTGTGGAGACGGTGTTCGTCGACGGTGAAGACCTCGACCAGTGGGAGAAGGCTCTGTCCGAGCCGACCACCGCGGTGTTCTTCGAGACGCCGTCGAACCCGATGCAGACGCTCGTCGACGTGCCCCGGGTGACGGAACTCGCGCACGCCGCCGGCGCAAAGGTCGTGCTGGACAACGTGTTCGCGACACCCCTGCTGCAGCACAGCCTGGAGTTGGGTGCCGACATCGTCGTGTACTCCGGAACCAAGCACATCGACGGCCAGGGCCGGGTGCTCGGCGGGGCGATCCTCGGGCCGAAGGACTACATCGAGGGTCCCGTCCAGAACCTCATGCGCCACACCGGGCCGGCGCTGAGCCCGTTCAACGCGTGGACGCTCCTCAAGGGGCTCGAGACGATGCCGATCCGAGTGCGGCACTCCGTCGGCTCCGCCCTCGAGATCGCCCAGTTCCTCGAAGGCCACTCCGCCGTCGACTGGGTCAAGTACCCGTTCCTCGAATCGCACCCCCAGCACGACCTCGCCGCGCGGCAGATGAGCGGCGGCGGCACCGTCGTCACATTCGCTCTCAACGCGTCCGAGGGCGAAGCGAAGAAGCGGGCCTTCGAACTGCTCGACGGTCTGAACCTGGTCAACATCTCCAACAACCTCGGCGACTCCAAGTCGCTCATCACCCATCCGGCCACCACCACCCACCGGGCGATGGGCCCGGAAGGCCGTGCGGCAGTGGGCATCACCGACGGTGTCGTGCGACTGTCCGTGGGACTCGAGGACACCGCCGACCTGCTGACCGACCTGGAGCAGGCGCTGGCGTAGGCGCCTTCGGCGCTCGTGCGCCTTTCTGGTTGTTCCCGCAACCACAAAGGCGCACGGGCGCGAAGCGCCTACTGGCCGCCGAAGAGTGGTGCGTGGGGTGACGTGCTTCGGGCGGTGTCGGTGCCAGTGGGCCGCAACGCGCTGTTCAGCGCGTTCACATCACGCGATTGACTCGCATTGTCGAAGACGAACCAGACACCGCGTGCAGCGACATCGCCGGCGTTGTAGAAGAGATGTGGCCGGCATGAATTGAAACAGAACGAATCTCCAGCTCGGAGTTCGTGCTCGTCGAAATCCAGTTTGAGCCGCAGCGTGCCCTCGAGGACGTAAGCGAACTCCACCCCTGCATGCCGCATCAGCTTGCCGTCCACAGAACTCGAAGCGCCCGGTTCGTACGTGACGAAGAGGGGTTCGATGTCGGTGCGTCCGGCTGTCGCGAGGCGCTCCCAACGAACCCCCTTCTCCATCTCCAGAACGGGGTTGTCGGTTGCGCGCTGGATACCGGCGGCCGCGTCCTGGTTCTGCGCGAGTCTGACCTCTGCGCCGTCCATTCCGATACCGCCAGTTGCGATCTCGTCGAGTGACACTCCGAGCACCGCGGCAAGTCCGAACAGCGTCTTGACAGAGGGTTGAGTCTTCTGATTCTCGACCTGCGAGAGCAAACTGGTCGAAATTCCGAGCTGCTCCGCTACCTGGCGCAGGGACATCTTCTTCTGCAGACGCGCCCGCTTGAAGGCAACACCAATTGCTTCGTCCACTCCCGGCCCCGTTCTCGCTGACGCACTGTCCACCATCACTTCATGCTCTCGCGAGGCGAGTCTGCTGAAGCAGAATCTCGACAATGAGACTGCATGAATCACACATCAGTATGTTTGATAATTCAGTGTAGATGAATTCATCAGGGCCGAACGGGTTCGGGGCTCTGCTCGGGTTCGACCCGCGGCAACTCGCAGGGGACGAATCGCTCGCCCGGGGCCTGGAACGACGTCGAGAAGCAGAGTGCGCGGATCTCCTCGTCGCCGGTCGGCCAGATGGTGTGCCGGGCATTCCGCGGGATCTTGACGAGGTCACCCCGCGTGACATGGTTGGCCTCGTCTTCGATCTGCATGATCGCCCGACCTGAGAGGATGTAGTAGAACTCGAAAGTGTCGTGGTAGTGCGGCTGGAGTTGGGCACCGGGCTGCACGGTGAATTCGGAGACGAAGTCGAAGAAGGATGCCCCTTCGGTCTCGTCGCGCATGGACCCTTCGGGGACGATCCAGTAGACAGCTCCGGTGTCGTGGACGATTTCCGGCTCCAGCTGGTCGGCACGCTTGATGAACATGATTCTCCTGTTTGGCGGGTGGTTGTGAAGCGACGGTTGTTGGAGTCTTGTGACGCCTGTTCAGTCAGCGGACACCGAATTCACTGTCACTTAATGCTGTGAATGCGATCATGCACGCAGAATGGCGAGGTTGTCAATCACCAGTGTGCTGCGACGCCCGACCGGCGTGGTGACGCTTCACGAGCAACGCCGCTAGCCCGTTGAAGTGCAACGTTCCCGCAATCAATGCGCGAAGTGACGTCGCGGGGGCTGCAGGCTTCGGGCAGTGGAACCAGACCGAAGGGACCGCGGCGTCCGACGGAAGCGCACCCTGGATAGGGCGCGCGTGCGGGGAGTCGGGTCCCGGAAAAGTTCAGCACGGTTGACAAACCCTTCCCAAATCGGCATGCTCCATGTCACAATATTCAGTGTGAGTGAAATCGAGCTCGGGTCCGTTCTCGTCGAACGCAACGGACGGAGGGCGGCGCCCCACGAGGAATCGACCGCACTGAACGGCGTGGAGCCGGTTGAAGTATCAAGAACGTTGACGGAAGGACGGCCATCATGAGCCGTAGTGGATTGTTCAGTGAAGATCGCTCCGCGGAGGTAGTCGTGGGCAGCTTCGGCGCCGACACTGATCCGCGACTGCACGAAATCCTGAGTTCGCTGGTGACTCATCTCCATGCTTTCGTGAAGGAGCTTCAGCTCACCGACGAGGAGTGGAGAACAGGTGTCGACTTCTTGACTGCCACCGGTCAGAGCTGCAACGACGTGAGACAGGAATTCATCCTGTTGTCGGATGTGCTGGGTGTGTCGATGCTGGTGGAGACCATCAACCACCGGGCTCTCGACGACGCGACAGAGCAGACCGTGCTGGGACCGTTTCATATGGTGGAATCCCCGGATCGCCCACTCGGCGCGAACATCGCGCTCGATGGCGGCGGCGAACAATGTCTCGTGACAGGACAAGTCACGGGGCAGGATGGCAAGCCCGTTGCCGGCGCGACCGTCGACGTGTGGCAGGCCAATGCGGACGGCTTCTACGATGTCCAGCAACCGGACATTCAACCGCATCGCAACCTCAGGGGACTGTTCCGCACCGACGCGGACGGTCGATTCTGGTTCCGGACGATCGTCCCGCGCTTCTATCCGATTCCGGACGACGGACCAGTGGGTACGCTCCTCGAGCACACCGGCCGTCATCCGAACAGGCCTGCGCACATGCACTTCATCGTCGCCGCCGAGGGGCACCAGCCCGTCACCACTCATCTTTTCGTCGACGAGAGTCCCTACATCGACTCCGACGTCGTGTTCGGTGTGAAGGAAAGCCTCATCCGCCAGTTCGTCGCAATAGACGATCCGGATCGGGCGAAGGAATT
Organism: Rhodococcus sp. WS4; assembly: GCA_006543605.1. Classification (GTDB taxonomy): domain Bacteria; phylum Actinomycetota; class Actinomycetes; order Mycobacteriales; family Mycobacteriaceae; genus Rhodococcus_F. Next base: position 53,814 of record RRBB01000022.1, on the reverse strand, counting down.
GGGGTTCGACAACCCGTTCTGTGCAGTGCATTTCGACGTGACGCTCGGTCAGGACGGCGACCGGGTGGTGGCTTCGTCATGAGCTATCGGTCCGAATTCGGATACACCGCCCTTCCGATGCGAGTTCGCTTCGGTATCGATGTGCTCGGCCAACTTCAATCGCATATCGCAGAGCTGGGAATAGAGCGAGCGATCGTCGTCTGCACGCCCGAGCAACGAACACTGGCGGAGTCGATCCTCGCACATCTAGGCGACCGCGGCGCCGGCATCTTCGACAGAGCCCAGATGCACGTCCCGGTCGAAGTCGCCGACACTGCCTTGCAGTTCGCACTCGATCGAGGCGCGGACGGGTGCGTCGTGGTCGGCGGTGGCTCATCGGTCGGTCTGGGCAAAGCGATTGCGCTGCGACACCAGATGCCCATCATTGCAGTCCCGACAACGTACGCGGGCTCGGAGATGACGCCGGTATGGGGCCTGACTCGCGACGGCCACAAGCAGACCGGCACAAGCCCGTCCGTGCTCCCTGCACTCGTCCTGTACGACCCGGGCCTCACCACCACACTTCCTGTCGGCCTGTCAGCGGCAAGTGGGATGAATGCAATAGCTCACGCGGTCGAAGCCCTCTACGCACCGGACGCGTCGCCCATCATCTCGCTGATGGCCGAGGAAGGAATTCGCGCGTTCGCCGAGGCACTCCCACGTGTGGTCGCAGACCCACAGAACATCGACCACCGCACTCGGGCCCTCTATGGCGCGTGGCTGTGCGGCGCGAGCCTCGGTGCCACCACCATGTCGCTGCACCACAAGCTCTGCCACGCGATCGGCGGGTCCCTGAACTTGCCCCACGCGCAAACACACGCGATTGTCCTGCCCTATTCGCTGGCCTATAACGAGTCGAGCGCTCCAGCGGCGAAGGCCGCAGTGCAGCGCGCCCTGCAGGTCGACACCTCGGGAGCGGTAGCTCTGTGGGAACTCGCACAGGGACTCCCCATTCCGCACGCGCTCGAACAGATCGGCATGGTGGGCAGCGATATCGACATCGTCGTCGAGCAGGCGCTGAAGAATCCATACGCGAATCCGCGTGAGGTGACCGAGGAAGGCCTTCGGAGCCTTCTGCAGGATGCGCTGGCCGGCCGGCGGCCCACTGTGTCCGACCGTCGAACCGAATCGGCACGTTAGTTCTGCCGTCGAGCCAGGAGCTGTACATGTCAAACGCCACAGACACACTCACGATCCGCGAGCTGGAAGACGCGCGATACGACGCGGTGGTCAGCCAGGATTACGACACGTTCGAAGGACTGTGTCATCCCGATCTCGCCTACTCGCACTCGTCCGGCGACACGGACACCCTCGAAACCTATCTCGAGAAGATTCGCAGCGGCTTCTACGTCTACCACGAAATCGAGCACCCCATCGACTTCGTCCGCGTCATCGGCGATGTCGCACTCGTCGTCGGAGAAATGAACGCCCGAATCACAGCTGACGGCAGACCGAAGAGACTGCGAAACCGCTGCCTCGCCGTGTGGAAGTACTCGAACTCCGGATGGCAATTGCTGGCGTATCAGCCGACTCCGCTCCGAGGAAATAGTGCAGACGCCGGAGACATGCACACCGTCGACACGGCGTGGCCCCCATCAAGCAAGAACCGAGAGAGGCGATAGAAATGGATACTGGGCTCAGCGGCAAGATCGTTCTGATCACCGGCGCCGCATCAGGTATCGGAGCCGCGGCCGCGAGAACCTTCGCCGCCGAGGGAGCGCGCCTGGCATTGGTCGACCGCGACGAAACCGGATTGAAGGCACTGTCAGACGAACTCGACCGGACCGAGGTGCACCACGCCGTCGCCGACCTCGCAAGTACGAGTGGTGTGAAGAGCGGCTTCGACGAGGTATTGCAACCGTTCGCCAACCAGGTCGACGTGCTGTTCAACAACGTGGGAGCCGGCAGTCTCGGTGTCTTCGACACGCTCTCCGATGCCGACTGGATCGACACCATGGAACTGAACTTCATGAGCCAGGTTCGTGCGATCTCATATGTACTTCCACTCATGCGTGCCGCCGGGCACGGGGTAATCGTCAACAATGCCTCCGACCTCGGTCGGCAGCCCATCATCGGCGGTCCCGACTACGCAGCATCGAAAGCAGCGATCCTGTCTCTCACGACCTCGTTGGCGAAGGCTGAAGGACCCGACATCAGGGTCAACGCGGTGGCACCTGGCGCGATCATGTCACCGATGTGGGAGCGCGAAGGCGGACTCGCAGACACCTTCGCAGCAGTGCACGGCGTCGACCGAACAGAATCCATCGAGGCGGAGATGAAGTCACGGCATCTCCCGTTGGCGAGGATCGGGACGCCCGCCGAGGTAGCCAACGTCGTGGTGTTCCTTGCCTCGGACTTGGCTTCCTATGTCACATCGAGTGTGTACGGCGTCGACGGTGGCTCGATCGGCAGCATCCTCTGACGCTCGGCAAGAGCCGAGCCGAGGACACAAATTCCAAATCCGCACAATTCACACCAGAGGAGTTCGACAATGTCGCTTGATGCGGCTGCACACGAGTTGAAACCGTCCGTCACGGCCCGCTTCAACGGTCACACTTCCATCGTCGTCGGTGGATCGAAAGGGATCGGAAAGTCCACCGCGGAGCGTCTCGCGCAGGAGGGATCGAACGTCGTCATAGCCGACATCGACCCGGACGTCACCGAAACGGCGGCCACTCTGGCGGCCGAGTATCCCTCCGTCACCGTAGTCGGCACAGTCGCCGACATCACCTCGCTCGCAGACTGCGAACGTGTCGTATCCGAGACAACCGCACAGTTCGGCGCCTTCGACAGCGTCGTCATCGCCGCCGGCGTCGTGAACAACCCCGCAGACGTCGTGACGCTGCCCGAGGCCGAATGGAACCGGGTCTTCGCCATCAACGTCACAGGACCATTCCTGTTCGCCAAGGCCGCGTTGCCGGTGCTCAAGGGTCAGGGCCACGGACGAATCGTGCTGATCGCCTCCTTCTGGGGACGCGTCGGCCAAGCACTGTTCTCGGCCTACTGCGCCTCGAAGGCAGCAATTATCGTCCTGGCGCAATCCCTTGCCGCCGAGGTCGCAGGAGACGGCATCACCGTCAACACCGTCGCGCCGGGTATGACCGACACTGATCTGCACCGCCAGGCGCTGGCCGAGGAGGCCGCCAAGAGATCGATCACGTTCGAAGAGTTCCGCGATCAGGAGTACGCCCACATCCCGCTGGGGTGTTCGGCGGATCCCGTCGACATCGCCAACGCCGTTCTGTTCCTCACATCCGACGAAGCACGTTATGTCACCGGGGCGTCCATCGACGTCAATGGTGGCGTCTTGTTCCGCTGAAACACACTCTCCTCAAAGGAATCACCATGCCATACGAACTGGACGCACGATTCGCGCACCACATGATCGACCTCGACGAGGTCCGGTTGCACTACGTTCGCGGAGGCGACGGACCGCCGCTGGTGCTCCTGCACGGTTGGGGCTCGACGTGGTACATGTGGCGCAAGGTCATGTCTCAGCTGGCCGATCACTACACGGTCATCGTTCCCGATCTGCGTGGTCTGGGCGACTCCGGCGTCCCCGAAAAGCCGCTGTCGGGGTACGACAAGAAGACTGTGGCTCAGGACATCCACCAACTCGTGGAGAAGCTCGAGTTGGGCCCCGTCCACGTCGCAGGCCATGACCACGGCGCCGCCGTTGCCTACGCATACGCGGCGACTCACCGCGACGAGGTCCGTAGCCTCGTCTTCTGCGAGATGGCGCTCAAGGGCGTCGCAGGGGACAGGGGCATCGAGTACTTCATGGATCAGCGCGACGAGCTTCGACTGTGGCACTTGTCGTTCCACGCAGCCAGCCACGTGGCTGAAATGCTGATCAGTGGCAAAGAACGCGAGTATCTCCGGTGGTTCTACCGCATGCAGATGTACAACCTCGACGGCATCACCGACGAGGATATCGACGTCTACGCTCGTAGCTACTCAGGCCCGGGCGGGCTGCGGCTCGAGCTCTACAGGGCGTTCTACCAGGACGGTATCGACAATGCCGAACTGTCGAAGACCAAGCTGACCATCCCGGTCCTCGCACTCGGCGGCGAGAACAGCATTCGGGATCTGTGTGTCAGCTCCATGGAGGCAGTGGCCGAGAACGTGCACGGCGTAGTGGTGCCGAACTGCGGTCACTGGCTCCCGGAGGAGCGACCTGCCGAGTTCCTCGAGTCCGTCCAGCTGTTCCTCAAAGAGGTACCGGCGTAAGTAGTACGGCCAGTGGTGCGTCTGATCGCGCACTTTCGGGCGCAAATGGAAAAGGAGTATTCATGTCCTCATCGGACAACGGGGCCCGGGGCATCGCACCCGAGTCGGTGCCCGACGGCGAGTTCGACGGAAAGCGTGTCCTCGTCACCGGGGGTTCACGCGGTATCGGGGCCGCGATCTCGCACTATCTGCGCGAACGCGGCGCACGAGTGGCGACGGTGGCCCGCTCTCAGCCCTCACAGAACCCATCGCTTCCGGACCTCATCATCGGTGACCTCACGCAACCCGCGCAAGCCGAGCGCGTGTCACACGCAGTGCTGGACCGGCTGGGTGGTATCGACATCGTCGTCCACTCGGCCGGTGCGGCGACTTTGTCGGACGAGGGAGTTCTGTCCATGGGGGAACACGACTGGGGCGTTGCCCTGGAAACGAACCTGATGGCGGCGGTCCGGGTGGACAGAGAGGTCATCCCCGCCATGAAGAGCCAGGGCTCTGGTGCAGTTGTCCACATCAGCTCCATCCAAAGGAGATTCGCCCTCGGCGCCTCCGTGCCATACGCGACGAGCAAGGCGGCGCTGACCGCATACAGTAAGGCGCTCGCAGTCGAGGTGGCACCGTACGGAGTTCGGGTCAACAGCATCGCGCCCGGGATTGTCGAGACGGAGATGTCACAAGACTTCGCAGACTCTCTGGATGACGGGAAGGCGGAACTGATGGGCCTCTTCGGCGGAGTTCCGCTGGGAGACGTGGCCAAGACCTCTGAAGTAGCGGAGCTTGTCGGCTTTCTGGTGTCTGATCGGTGCCCCTCCATCATCGGAGCCGAGTACGCAATCGACGGTGGAACGATGCGTAGCGTATGACAGCGCCGCGTCGCGCTCGGGCTGTTTCGGTGTCGGAGGGGTAGCTCGCTTCGGCGGCAGATCAACCGGAAGATCGTGGATCTGCCGCCGAAGTCGGTTTGCCGGTTCGGCATCGGCGTTCCAGCGACCTTGACCGAGCCCCGTCCCAACATCTAACCTCCTGCACTAGAACGTACTAGTCGTGTTGTGGCGTCCTTCTCTGGAGATACTGATGTCCCTGCTGGTCAGTCAAGCCGCGTGTGTCGCAGCAACCATGTGGGTGTTCTGATGGGCGCGCCGCGGGGATATGACGAAGACCGTGCACTCGACGGAGCTCTACGCTTGTTCTGGCGCCGTGGATACGAAGGCGCGTCTCTTGCCGAACTCCTCTGTGCGACTGGATTGAACCGCGCCAGTTTCTATCGCGTGTTCGACAGCAAAGAAGATCTGTTTACGCGCGCGGTCGAACGCTACCAGCAGAAGTACCTTTTCTTCCGCGACGACGCGTTGGCCGAACCCACACCGCGGAGAATTGTCGAGAAGCTGCTCTATGGCTTGGCCGATCTGCACACAGACCTCAGCACACCTCCAGGGTTCCTCGAAACCAATTCCGCACTGTCGTGCTCGCCGGAGTCGAACGATGTTCGGCTGGAACTGATTCGAATCCGCGACCAGACCATGTCTTCGCTCGAAGCGCGGTTCGTCGAGACGATGCGCCAGGGGCCGCTGCCTCCGAGCATGACGCCGGCGAGGGCTGCCTTCTACATATCGACCGTGGTCCAGGGGATGGCCGTTCAGGCGAAACATGGCACGAGCAGGCACGAGCTACGTGACCTTGTCGATTCGATTGTGTCGTCGTGGTGAACGCGTAATCCGGATCGGCTCGGACAGGATCCTCTTCGTCGGCGACTGGAGGCAGCGTCTCAGAAGAATTCTTTTCGGAATTGATTGACGCCTGGAACGGTGGTTCTCATTCTTGCGTCTGAATAGGCATTCTGAATATCGATTCTGATCGGACAGTTGCGGTATCTATGCAGGTAGAGTGTTGAATTAAATGCTCACGCTTCCCGTTATCGGACAATTTCGCGTCCATTCTCGATTGGCCGTTGACAATTTACTTGTGACGTAGCACTCTTGCACGCATCGCAATGTTGGGGATCGCCCAATTCTCCCAGGACAGACCTCGCCGAGAGTAAACGTCTCGAGTAATTCGACGCCTCGTCGAGGTCAGGCAATTGGATCACCAGAAAAGGAACAACATGAGTGCACGTGCGCCTAGGCGTCTCAATCGGTGGGGCGGCACCACCGAGGTCTCCTCGAGGGCCACAGGATTCTTCCGAGTCGACAGGATCGACGGTCGATGGTTGTTCATCGACCCGGCGGGGAACGGATTCCTCTCGGCAGGTGTCAATCACGCGGAGGACACAGACCTCAAGCACCATTACAACGCACACATCTGGCGGGAGAAGTACGGCGACCGCAAGACCTGGATCCGAGAAGGCGTTGTACACGATCTGAGGGAGTGGGGCTTCAACACTCTCGGCTGGACACAGCAGTGGGTCAGCGGTGGTGGGGAGCTGATCACCGACTGGAACAGGACCTTCGACCTGCAGCACTCACAGGGATTCAGCGCGGCGGACCACGAGACCGCGGGGATGCCCTTCGTGCAGAACTTGCGGGTGGCGCAGATCGAGGACTGGAACGGCAACCCGATCCATCCGGACGTCTTCTCGTCCGAGTGGGAAGACTTCGTCGAGTTCCAGGCCCGCCGGGTGTGCTTCGACCAGGCCGACAACGAGAAGTTGCTCGGATACTTCATGGTCGACATCCCGGCGTGGCTACCCCATGCGTCCGGGAGTGACTTCCCGTCGTTGCGGGGCCTCAGTTCCCGGGAGCGCGACGAACGGCTGTATCAGGTCGCGCACAAGTACTACGAGACGGTGACCCGTCACATCAAAGCGCACGACCCGAATCACCTGATTCTGGGCGACAGATACAACGGAAACAAGGGCATTCCGCAGCCGGTCCTCGACGCCGCGCGGCCGTTCATCGACGTCCTGTCGATTCAGTACTTCACGGATGAGCGCCAGAACCACGATGTCATGAGCAACGACCTCGCGAAGTGGTCCGCCAGCATCGACAAGCCCGTCCTCATCGCGGACATCGGGAACTGTGCCCCCACCGTGCTGAACCCGGATCGCACCGCATTCCCCGATCATGCGGCACGTGGTGACGACTATGTCCAGAGTCTCGGCAGAGTGCTCGGCGAGCCGTGGCTGGTTGGCTGGCACTGGTGCGGATACATCGAGAACGACGCCCGTGGCTGGGGGTTGAAAGACCATGAGGACGAGCCTTACGGCGACCTCGTCAACCAGGTCCGCGCGTTCAACGGGACCATCTACGACGCGGCGGTAAGGATGTCCGATGCGTAGGGTCTCCGACGAGCAGAAGCTCGTCAACGCGGCATCGGGTCTCAGGGATCCTCTTGCCCGCCGGTCATTTCTGAAGCTCGCGACCTTGGCGGGCGCGGGAATCGCGGCTGCTCCGCTTCTCGCCGCCTGTACTCGGGAGTCTGCCGCGATGAGCGGTACGATCCGGTCGGCGACCGGCGTCGACCTTCAGACCGGGCGCATCTCGCAACAGATCTACGGTCTCACCAACGACTACTGGAACAGCTGGAACGCTGGATACGAGGCAGCCACGGAGGCGTTGCAGTGCAACGCTCGCCAGTTCTACCACGACAACGATCCTGCGAAGCAGGTCGGACAACTGCAGACTGTGAAGGCGACCGGTAGCCGGATGCTGATCGGGGCACCCGCGACCGCCGGGATCGTTCCAGCGATGGCCCGCACCATTCAGGAAAATCAGACCTACTGGGTGCCTTCGTGGGAACTCCAGCCGTGGCTGACTCCGAGCGACGTGGGGGACTTCTTGGTCACTCACGTCACGCCGCCCTCGGAGAAGATCGCGTACGAGGTGGCGACCGAACTCTTTCGGCAGATCGGTAACACGGGAAAGGTCGTGCATATCGCCGGCCTGAGGGGCTCGACACCCGATCTCTACAGGAGTGCGGGGCTGGCTCGCGCCGTTGCCGAAAACCCCGGAATCGAACTCGTCGGTGGACTGTACGGAGAGTGGGATCGCGAGAAGTCGCGATCCGTGATGCTGAACATGGTCACTGCGTATCCCGACATGGTCGCGGTGTTCGCTCAGAGTGACGCACAAGCCAACGGTGTCCTGAGTGTGCTCGAGGAGCGAAACATGCGCCACGTCAAGGTCTCCGGTATCGACGGCAACAAGGAGAACCTGCAGAAGATCATGACCGGCCCCAATATGGCGGTCACCCACATGTCCGTTCCACCGCACTTGGCGGCCTACTCGGCGGTGGCGGTCTTCGATGCGCTCAACGGGTGGAAACCCGCACTGCCGGAGCGGATGATGTACCAGGAATCGACCCTGATCACCCATGAGAACGCGGAAGCTGCGTACGACAAGGTCTACCGAGGCCGACTTCCTTATGACGTAGCAAAGATGAGTCGCACACTGAATCCGAGAGACTGGGATCCCCAGAACCTGATGATTCCTATCGATCCGGAACTGCACTGGCGGGGTCTCGACAAGGCCGGTCGTTCCCTCAACGGAGCGTACTCGGAGCCTGGCGTCAAGTCCGAGTTCAACAGAGTGGCAGCGGAATACGCGGATCATTACAGGTCCGGCCCTTTCAAGTCCTGATGGAGGAAGCGTGGAATCACAACTCAGTCAGACCCTTTCCGATTCGACCGATTCGGCGCACGACGCTCCTGGGACTCTTGCTCTCCGGATGGCCGGAATTACCAAGAGGTATGGATCGTTCACGGCAGTCGACAACGTCGACCTCAGCGTGCGTCGCAACACAGTTCTGGGACTCGTCGGCGAAAACGGCGCCGGAAAGTCGACGATTCTGTCGATCATCAACGGAACGAACCGACCTGACAGCGGTACTCTCGAAATTGCCGGCTCGGTTGTGGGCTACGGGCATCCGCTCGAGGCCGCCGAGCACGGCGTTGCGACTGTCTTTCAAGAACAAGGTCTCATTCCCTCGCTACCGGTATACGAAAACATGTTCCTCGGTCGGGAGAAGCGATTCATCCACCACGGGATTCTGCGTCGCCGCAGGATGATCGATGAGGCTTCGAAAGTGCTTCACGATCTCGGTGTGGAAGTCGATCCCACGGTGGCAACCCAGAACCTTTCCTTCGGGCAGAGGCAGCTGGTGGAGATCGGCAAAGCCTTCGCGACCATGGCTGCGCACGATGCGCATCCGATCATCCTCCTGGACGAGCCGACGAGCGCTCTGTCGGCCGTGGAAACGGATCTCCTGTTCGACAACGTGCGGAGGTGGCGAGATCGTGCCACCTTCGTGCTGGTTTCGCATCGTCTATCGGATCTTCAGGCGCTCTGTGACGACGTTGCGGTACTCAGAGACGGCTCACTGATCGCTCAGCTGCCGATTTCCGAGACCACGGACGATCAGTTGCACGAGTTGATGGTCGGCCGCAAGCGGGATATCGAGTACTACAAAGAGGCTGCCCAACGGGACGCTCTCGGTCCGGTGGTTCTCGACGTCTCCGGTCTCGCGAGCGCGGGACGATTCCGGGATGTGGACTTCCAGCTTCGCCAGGGAGAGATCATCGGATTGGCCGGCGTGCTCGGCTCCGGGAAATCCGATCTCGCACGTGCTGTGGCGGGTATCCAGAAGTCGGACCAGGGATCCATCGAGATCGCGGGCGTGCCCCTGCGTAATGGCTCGATCTCCCACGCGATCAGGCAGGGAATCCAGTATGTTCCTGCGGAGCGGACCACCGAGGGCGTCATTCTTTCGCACAGCGTCGAGAAGAACCTGACACTCACGGTGCTCGACAAGCTCAGGTACCGCGGCACCGCAGTCCTGAACCTGCGGAGAAGTCGCACGATGACAGAGCGCTGGATCGCCAGGCTGCGAATCAAGGCGCCGGGCCCGGACGCGCTGATCGGGCGGCTGTCCGGGGGCAATCAGCAAAAGGTTGTCTTCGGCCGATGCCTCGAACGGGAACCCACGATTCTGGTACTCGATGATCCGTGTCGCGGCCTGGACGTCGGTGCCAAAGAAGAACTGTACGAACTGGTCCGCTCGTTCACGGAATCAGGGGGAAGCGTAATCCTCGTGTCGGACAACCTGCCAGAGATCATCGGGCTGTCGAACAAGATTCTGGTAATGCGATCGGGTGCAATCACTGCGTCACTGAAGAGCCCGTCGAGCGCGAAGCCCGATGAGCGAGATATCGTCAAGGAAATGGTGTGATCATGACAAGTGCGACTCTCGAACGAACCACACTCGACATATCGGAAACATTGCGAAAGAACAGTACTCTCGTGTACCCGTTCGTTTCGGTGTTTGCGATCATCGCGTACTTCACGATCACCAGCCCACAGTTCCTGACATTCGACAACGCGACCAATATCGGAAGGCAAGCTGCGGTCCTCCTTCTCGTCGCATTGGCTGGGACGATTGTCATTCTGATCGGGTCGATCGACCTCTCGGTCGGTGCAAACGTCACCCTGTCGGGGCTGGTTACCGCAGCAGCGGTTGATCGGATCGGGCTTCTGGGCGCCATCGTCGCCGGCGTGCTGGCCGGTGCGGCAATCGGTTTCACCAACGGCGCCATCTACACGGGACTGAAGGTGCCCTCGTTTCTCGTCACGCTGGGAACCATGTCGGTATGTGCCGGTGTTGCCGGACATGTGTCCGGCGGTAGTGCGATCGTGTACTCGAGCACAGCGCTCCCCGATTTCGTGAACTCGAAATCGCTCCTGGGGATACCCAATGTGATTTTCATCGTGCTGGCCGTAGCGGCTCTCCTCACCGCGGTGTCGTTCCGAACCAAGTTCGGGCGGTATCTGTATGCGATCGGAGGCGGTGAGCCGGTCGCCGTACTGTCCGGAATCAATCTGCGCAGGTACAAGATTCTCGCCTTCGTTCTCGGCGGAGCATTGTGTGGATTGGGTGGCGTCATTCTCACCGGTCAGGTTCAAGCCGGCTCGCCCAGCGCCGGCGATGCGCTGCTGCTGGACTCCATTGCAGCGGTCGTCATGGGTGGGACAGCCCTGTCGGGAGGACTGGGAGGAGCCCATCGGACGGTTCTGGGCGTCATCGTCATCGCCCTGTTGTCGAACGGTATGGACCTCACCGGCGTGAACAACTTCACCCAGGAGATCGTGAAAGGGCTCGTAGTGGTTGCGTCGGTCGCACTGACGATCGACAGAAGCCGATACAGCTTCATCAAATAGCCGTGGGACGCGTTCGCGAACACATACACACTCAAAGCGGAGGTAACACGCTGTCATGACTGACAGAGCCACTACATCGACCCCGTCGGCTTCGTCACGGTTCGGAACCGCAACCCCACCCTATCCAGTGCGAAAGCACAGCCAGATGAGCGTCCGGATGCATGATCTGAAGCACGGCCTCGTCCCTGTCGCCGAGGGAGTACGACTGCACTACGTCGTTGCGGGTGAAGGCGACCCGGTCCTGCTGATACCGGGTTGGCCGCAGAGCTGGTATGCGTGGCGCTTCATCATTCCCCTTCTCGTAGAGGCAGGGCGTCGCGTCTACGCCATCGACCCACGCGGATTCGGCGACAGCGATATGCCCAGTGAGGGATACGGTTTGGACAACGTCGCCGAGGACGTACACGTCTTGATCGAGCAACTCGGACTCGCGGGTCCGGACGGTCTCGACATCGTCAGCCACGACACGGGGAGCTGGATCGCACATGCGCACGCCGCGGCCTATCCGCAGGATGTACGCACTCTGGTCCTGTCGGACGCTCACATCCCCTGGGTGTCGCCTCTGCCCGAGCGCGGCTATCCCGACGACAGTCTGAACGCGCGTCAGTGGCACTTCTACTTCAACCGAGTCGAAGGACTGTCGGAGGCTCTCATTCACGGCCGGGAACGTGAGTTCCTCAGCTGGTTCTTCGGCCCGTCCAAACTTGCCCGCACATGGGTTATCGATTCGGAGGCATTCGAAGAGTACCTCCGTGTGTTCTCCAAGCCCGGGGCGGTTCGGGCGGGTCTGAACTATTACCGCGAGGTATTCAGCCCCCGAGGCCGAGCCGCCGGCGAAGCTCGCAAACAGAAGCAGCTCACCATGCCCATCCTGACTCTCGGCGGTTCGTACGCTGACGCCGACAACCTGTTCCATACGATGCGTCAGTTCAGTACCGACGTCCGCGACCGCGTATTCGAGGGGATCGGACACCATCTTCCTGAGGAGTGTCCCGAAGAGATGGCCGCGGAGATCGTAGCCTTCTGGGCCGCCGCCGAGGCGGAGCTCCGACCGGCCGGATAGGCGGCTCCGCCGCTCGTGCGCCTTTCTGGTTGTTCCCGCAACCACAAAGGCGCACGGGCGCGAAGCGCCTACAGGTTGAGGCTCGTGGTCGGCGCGACGGCAGCGAGGCGCGCCGACGTGGCCTCGTCCTGTTCGTCGAAGCGGTGCGCGCACTCGACGAGGGTCGCCGACACCTCGGCGAGGTTGCGCTGCAACGACTCCCGCCGACCGTCCAGATAGCACACGAACCGGCCGAACGCGGCACCGGTCGCCTCCGGCCACGCCGCGCCCGAATTGGTGAGGGCCGCGTCGGTGGTGTTCAGCTGTGAGGACGCCTCGTCGAACAGGATGTCGAGCTGACCGGCCGCCGCGCGCAGTGCCGCCGTGTCGACGTGGGTGGATTCGCTCATTTTCGATCCTTCGTGTCGGTCGAGACGAGATCGGACTCCCGCGGATGCGATCGATCCATTAGGGTACGGGCATTGTGCATCCTGGGGGGGGATCGTGAATCTGAGGGACATTGCCGGGTGGGACACCAGTGCGCTGCAGGCCGTGCAACGGTCGCTGTCCGCGCGACTGGCCACGATCGGTTTCGTGCAGGACCGTCTCGCCGACATCGGCCGGTTGCCGATGTGGCACGCCGACGCCGCCGACGCCGCACGTCGACGCTTCCGGATCGCCGCGGATGATCTGACCGGCGAGGCCGCGGCGATCGCCGCCGTCGAGCGGTTGATCCGTGAGATGGTCGACGCGGTCACGCACCTGCAGACCGAGCTCGACGGCCTCCACGAAGCGGCTGTCGCCCACGGTATGGCCTTGTCGGACAACGGGGACGTCGCCGATGCGCCCGGACCGCCCGTCGACGCCTCGGCGGCAGCGCGGCGTGAAGAACTCCGAGCCGCAGCCCGGGCGTTGATCCTCCAGGCGGAGGACCTCGTCGCCGACGCAGCAGCGGTCCTGACGCGGGCAGCGGACGGCGAGCTCGAACCCGGTGAGGTCGAGCATGCCGGTACCGGACTGTCCGCCCCGGCGCCCCCGTCGAACGGCTCCCCACTCGACAATCGCGAATACTGGGACGCCCTGCCGGACGCGCAGCGGCGCGAGGTGGTCGAACGGCACCCCGAGTGGGTGGGCAATCGTGACGGCATCCCGTCTGCCGTGCGCCACGAGGCGAACGTCAGCCGGTTCGACGACGAGCGGTCGCGGTGGGAGGCGGAGCGCGACCGGCTCCGGGAAATTCTGGACCGCAACAGGTTCGGCGGGGCCTTCACCGACGACGATGGAGCGCTGTGGTACGCCGAGCAGAAGTTGCGGGACCTGGGCGATCTGGAGAAACTCGTGCGCGATCACCCGGACGGCCGACTGATGCTGCTCGACCTGCAGTCGGGGGAGCGGACGATGGCCGCGTTCGCGCTCGGCGACCCGGACAACACCGACCACATCGCCGTCACCACACCGGGCATCGACACCACCGTCGCGTCGCTCGGCGGCATGACCGAGGAGGCGAAGGCACTGAAGTCGGAGACCGCACGGCAGCTGGACATCGCCGGCCGCACCGGTGAGACGGTGTCGACCATCGCGTGGCTGGGGTATCAGCCGCCGACCACCACCGGTCCCGGCAACTACGACGTGCCGTTCCTCGACCAGAATCTCGGCCGCGGATGGCTCGTCGACTCCTGGCAGTCCGACTGCGCGACGGCGGGCGCCCCGAAACTCGCGTCGTTCTACGACGGCCTCGACGGCGCCTCGCAGAAACCCGACCCGCACATCACCGCCCTCGGTCATTCGTACGGTTCGTACACCCAGGGCCTGGCGTTGCAGGATCCGCGACCGGGACAGCCCGTCGACGACGCCGTGTTCTACGGCTCGCCCGGATTCCACGCGAACGACGAATCGGACCTCGGATTGGCGCCCGGCCACGGATTCGTGATGCGCGCGCACGACGACCCGATCGCCGTGGTCGACGGGTTCGGCCGGCTCGGACCCGACCCGGTGCAGACCGACCTCGAACAACTGTCGGTGCGTGAGGCGACGACCCCCGACGGCGTGCGGCGCGAGGACGCCGACGGGCACAGCGAGTATCCACGGCCCAGCGGCAACGGCGAACTGCGGACGTCCGGCTACAACATGGCCGTGATCGTGGCGGGCCTGCCGGATCTGGCGGTCCGGTGACGGTCCGGGGCGAATGGACGACGAAGGCGGTCGCCGTGATCGGCGTGGCGATCCTGACGAGCGGATGTGGTGGCATGACCGACAACCCGTACAACTTCGGTGACGAGGACATCGCGGCGGCCGCAGCAGACCTCCGCGGACGGCCCTCTCTCGCGGACACCGAGCGACAGGTCACCGACGCGGTCGTGCGGATCAGCGAAGCGGCCGGGACGATTGCCCCGGATACGCAGTGGCGGTGGCACCGTGAACGCAGCCAGGGCGGAGGATGCCCGGGACCGTATGCGTACACGGACGGGGTCTCCGTCACCACGCAGGCGCTGCTGTCCGACACCCCCATCGGCGACGCCGAGTGGCCGGCCGTACTGGCGGCGGCCCGTGAGATCGCCACCGACGCCGGAATGAGCCGAGTCGACGTTCACGTCGACCGGCCCGGGCACCACGACGTCACGCTGTCCAGCGAGGACGGGAACCGGATCACCTTCGGGACCTACAGGGCAGCGACCATCAGGGGCATCACCGGCTGCCGCCACCCGTGAGTACTTGTCAACCTCCCGCGGTTACGAAGTACTCACGGGCGGCGGAGCCGCAAACGGGTCCGAGGTGCGGCCGACGAGATCGGCGACCGATTTGAGCACCGCGGTGGGGCGGTAGGGGAACAGTTCCACCGAATCGCGCGTCGAGATGCCGGTGAGGACGAGGATCGTCTGCAGTCCGGCCTCGAGGCCGCAGACGATGTCGGTGTCCATGCGGTCGCCGATCATCAACGTGTTCGCCGAGTGCGCACCGATGGCCCGCAGTGCCGAGCGCATCATCAGCGCATTGGGCTTGCCCACGTAGTACGGGTCGCGGCCGGTGGCCCTGCTGATCAGTGCCGCAACGGATCCCGTGGCGGGGAGCGAACCCTCCCTCGAGGGGCCGGTGGGATCGGGGTTGGTGGCGATGAAGCGAGCCCCCCTCTCCACCAAGCGAATTGCGGTGGTGATGGCCTCGAAGGAGTAGGTGCGGGTCTCGCCGAGGACCACGTAGTCGGGATCGTTCTCGGTGAGGACGTACCCGATGTCGTGCAGTGCGGTGGTGAGCCCCGACTCGCCGACGACGTAGGCGCTGCCACCCGGCCGCTGGTTCGCGAGGAACGTCGCGGTGGCCAGGGCGGACGTCCAGATCGATTCCTCGGGAATGTCCAGGCCGGTGCGGAGCAGTCGGGCGCGGAGATCGCGTGGAGTCCGGATCGAATTGTTGGTCAGGACGATGAACGGGGTGCCGGACTCCCGGAGTTCGGCCAGGAACAGATCGGCCCCGGGGACCAGGTGCTCTTCGTGGACGAGGACGCCGTCCATGTCCATCAGGTAGGTCCAGCCCGGGTGCTCTACGTCGTTGCTCACCGACTCAGTATGAGGGAGCAGGAGTGGGCGTGCGCGACTATGCGAGCAGCCGGAACAGTCCGACGAGGCCGACGACGACGATGGTTCCGCGCAGCGCGGTCGGCGACAGGCGGCGACCGTAGCGGGCGCCGAGGACGCCGCCGAGCAGCGAGCCCACCGCGATCAGGCCGGCGGCTGCCCAGCTGATCCGGTCGAAGGCCACCAGGGTGTACGCGGTCGCGGCCACGACGTTGACGATCAGCGAGAGCAGATTCTTCGCGCCGTTCATCCGCTGGAGACTCTCGGGCAGGATTGCCCCCATCACTCCCATCAGGAGGATGCCCTGCGCGGCGGTGAAGTATCCGCCGTAGACGCCGACGGCGAACGTGCCGACCGTCAGCAGGGCGAGACGCGTCGGGCTCAGACCGGCCTCGTGGCTACCGCGCTGCTTGGCCCAGGCCTGGATCTTCGGCTGCAACACCACCAGGATCAGCGCGAGGATCAGCAGTACCGGGACGACCAGTTCGAAGACAGTTTCGGGCAGGTGCAGCAGTAGCCACGAGCCGAGAACCGCACCACACAGCGACGCCGGGATCTGCCACCGCAGCCGCGAGCCCTGGCCGGCCAGCTCCCGCCGGTACCCCCACGTGCCGGACACACCGCCGGCGACCAGGCCGATCGCATTCGACATCGTGGCGGTCACCGGAGGGAACCCGAAGGCCACCAGGGTGGGGAAGGTGATGAGCGTGCCGCTGCCGACGATGGCGTTGATCGCGCCGGCGCCTACACCGGCGACCAGGATCGCGATGACTTCGAGTGGTGTCACCGAGGCGACGTTACAAGGGCCTCACGAGGCCCGGCAGCCGGGTCGCTCGGCTGTGGAGGGTGAGGGCTGCGCGCTCTATCCAACCGCATCGATGCTTGCGTGTCAGCACTTCCGCGCACCGTGATTCTTGCACGGATGCGACACCATTTCCCCTGTGTTGCAGGGGAATACCCCGTGTTGACGAGGTGCGAGAACGCGGCTAGTGTTCGCTTCAACCATCCAGAGCGACCGAGAGACCTGGCTCGTTGACGTCGCAGCAACCCTTCCGAATCTTTCGGGTGCGGGTGCTACCGCCGGGATCGATGGAAGGCAGCACATGAACTACCTCGCGAGCCCAGCATGGCGCAGACGGCACATCGACCTGTGCCGGACCACCTCCTGCCACTGTTGACGAGGCATCGCAACACGCTCACCAGGCATTACGCCCGGTGAGTGCCTGACGCGCGCCCGCATTCCGCGGTTGCCGCGCGCCTCCACTCGTCTCGTTCCAGGTGAAAGGCCGCATCGGTGATGTCCGTCATAAGTGGTGAGGGAGCGTGAGCGCACCCGTCCGGGCGCGTTCGACCGCGCCTCAGTATTCAGGTACCGCCGGTGACCGGCCGGAGGATGCCGCGCTGGAAGTGGCGAGGAAGTGGCATCCGTGGCGGTGGGCGATCAGCGCCGTCGTCCTGGTACTGCTCGCTCAGTTCGTCCACGGCCTCGCGACCAATCCCGGATGGGACTGGGCGACGTTCGCCCGGTACTTCACTGCCGGGTCCGTTCTGCAGGCGCTGTGGATGACGGTGAAGCTGACGCTGTGGGGAACGGTCCTCGGATTCGCGCTCGGCGTCGTCCTGGCCGTCAGCCGCCTGTCGCACAATCCGGTGCTGCAGGTGATCGCCTGGGTGTACATCTGGGCGTTCCGGTCGATTCCGCTGATCGTGCAGCTGCTGTTCTGGTTCAACATCACGTACCTGTATCAGACTCTGTCGCTGGGCATTCCGTTCGGTCCGGGCTTCTTCACGTTCGAGGTCAACGGCGTCATCAGCGGCTTCACCGCCGCCGTCATCGGATTGGCCCTGCACCAGGCCGCGTACTCGGCCGAGATCATCCGCTCCGGCATCATCTCCGTGGACCACGGGCAGATCGAGGCGGCGCAGTCGCTGGGCATTCCGCGCCGCCGCCAGTTCTTCAAGATCGTCCTGCCGCAGGCGATGCGCGGCATCCTGCCGAACGCCGCGAACGAGGTGATCAGCCTGTTCAAGGGCACCTCGATCGTGTCGACGATGGCGATCGCCGAGCTGTTCTACCAGGTTCAGGTGATCTTCGGCCGCAACGGCCGCGTCGTGCCGCTGCTGATGGTCGCCACGATCTGGTACATCATTCTGACCACGCTGTTGTCGATCGGCCAGTACTACGTCGAACGGCACTACGCACGCGGATCGGCCCGAGTGCTGCCGCCGACTCCGTGGCAGAAACTCACCCGGAAGTTCGCCGAGATCCGCGACGCCGGTGTCTCCGTACCGAGAGGTGCGACGAAATGACGGTCGAAGCCAATCCGGCGGAGTTCGCGGTGGAAGTTCGCGGAGTCCACAAGTCCTTCGGCGCACTCGAAGTCCTGCAGGGTGTGGACCTGCTGGTCCGCAAAGGCGAGGTGACGGTGATCCTGGGGCCTTCGGGCTCCGGCAAGTCCACGCTGCTGCGCACCCTCAACCACCTGGAGAAGGTCGACCGGGGCACCATCCGCATCGACGGCGACCTCATCGGATACCGGCGCAAGGGCGACAAACTCCACGAACTGCGTGAACGCGACATTTTGAAGCAGCGCTCCCGGATCGGATTCGTGTTCCAGAACTTCAATCTGTTCCCGCATCTCACGGTGCTGGAGAACGTGATCGAGGCACCGGTGTCGGCGCAGGGCCGCGACCGGGCCGAGGTCGAGGCCGAGGCGATCGCGCTGCTGGAACGGGTCGGCGTGCGCGACAAGGCCCACGAGTACCCGCGACAACTGTCCGGCGGCCAGCAACAGCGGGTCGCGATCGCGCGGGCCATCGCACTGCGTCCGGCGGTGATCCTGTTCGACGAGCCCACCTCGGCGCTCGACCCCGAACTGGTCGGTGAGGTCCTCGCCGTCATCAAACAGCTGGCACGCGACGGCGCCACCCTCGTGATCGTCACCCACGAGGTGGGTTTCGCCCGCGAGGTCGCCGACACCGCCGTGTTCATGGACGCCGGCGTCGTCGTCGAACAGGGGCCGCCCTCGCAGGTCATCGACGACCCCCGGCACGAGCGCACCAAAGCATTTCTCTCCCGAGTTCTCTGAACCTTCCGCACCCCGGTGTGGATCCCCGAAAGGCAGACATGTCCACCGCACGGTTCCGTACGAAGATCCTGGCCTCGGCCCTCACCACCGTCGCGTTCCTCGCCGCCGCGTGCGGGGGCGGCGGCGTCGAGGACGAGGGGTCGGGCCCGACCTCGGCCGCCGGCTACAACCTCACCGCCGACCAGAATCGCATTACCGCCGACGAGGTCGAGGCAATCGCCGCGAAGGTGCCCCAGCAGATCCGCGACCGCGGCACGCTCGTCGTCACCGGAAGCGCCGGTTCCGCTCCGCCCCTGCGCTTCTACGCCGACGACGACAAGACGCTCATCGGCTCGGAGACGGACTTCGCGTACCTGATCGGTGACGTTCTCGGGCTGAAGGTCGATCTCCAGGCCGCCGACTGGGCGCAGAACTTCGTCCGGATCGATTCCGGTGAGGCCGACGCGTTCATCTCCAACGTCACCGTCACCGAGGAGCGGAAGGAGAAGTACGACTTCTCGACGTACCGCCTCGACACGGTCGCGTTCGAGACGAAGAAGGACAGCGGAATTCAGATCAAGGAACCCAAGGACGTCGCGGGCCTGAAGATCGCGGTCTCCTCCGGAACCAATCAGGAAGCGCTACTGGTGAAGTGGAGTGAGCAGAACGTCGCTGCGGGACTCGAACCCACCGACATCACCTACTACCAGAACGTCACCGACTACTACCTGCCGCTCGCCTCGGGCCGGATCGACGCCTACTTCGGTCCCAACCCGTCCTCGTCGTTCCACGTCGCGCAGGCGGGGGAGAGCGAGATCGCCGGAACGTTCTCGGGGGCGGGCGATGCACTCCAGGGTGAGATCGCCGTTCTCACCGAGAAGGACAACGGGCTCGTGACCGCCGTCAACGAGGCCATCAACCACATCATCGAGAACGGAACGTACGCACAGGTTCTCGACCGCTGGAACATCGCGAGCGAGGCCGTCGACACGTCGATCGTCAACCCGCCCGGGCTTCCCAAGACCAGCTGACAGGAGGAACTGTGACCGAGAGGACCGACTCCGTGCACACCGTATTCGTCGACCAGACCGATCCACTGGCCGCGCCGCTGCTCGAGGAACTGGCGATCGAATACAGCACCCGGTACGGCCGCACCCGCGACGAGATCTACGAAGACCTCACCACCTATCCGGCCGAGGAGTTCTCCGCCCCGGGAGGCGCGCTGCTCGTCGTCGTCGACAACGGGACGCCGGTGGCGGGCGGGGCGTTCCGCAGATACGACGAGGACACTGCCGAACTCAAGCGGATCTGGACCTCGGCGTCACACCGCCGCCGCGGACTCGGCCGAATCGTGCTGCGCGAACTCGAGGCCGAAATCCTCCGGGCCGGCTACTCACGCATGTTCCTGACCACGGGACCGCGGCAGCCCGAGGCGGTGGCCCTGTACCTGGCCGCCGGCTACACCCCGCTGTTCGACCGCTCCCTCCCACCGCAGGACGTCGGAATCCACGGATTCGAGAAGGCCCTGCCCACCGCCACCACTCTGCCCTCCGGATGGGCCGCAAAGGAGTACGAGTCCGTATGAAGTTTCTGCTGATGAGCCTCATCACGCACCAACCGGATCCGGTGACGGGGGAGAAGATCGGCACCGCGGCCAGGCTGCAGGAGGTCGTGGATTCCGCAGTGCTCGCCGAACAACTGGGATACGACGGGTTCGCGGTGGGGGAGCGCCACGAACATCCGTTCCTCTCCTCGTCTCCACCCGTGGTGCTCAGCGCCATCGCGGCTCGCACCAGCACGCTCCAGTTGTGGACCGCGGTGACGACGCTGAGCCTGCTCGACCCGGTCCGCGCGTTCGAGGACTACTCGACGCTGGACAACCTGTCCGGCGGCCGGCTGCAGCTCATTATCGGCAAGGGGAACGGCACGGCGCAGGCGGCACTGTTCCACGTCACCCCGGACGACCAATGGGACCGTAACCGCGAAGGCTACGAACTGTTCCGGCAGTTGTGGGAGAGCGAGGACGTGACGTGGGAGGGCACGTTCCGGCCGTCACTCGAGCACGCCGTCGCCCTGCCCCGGCCCGTGCAGCCGCGGATCCGGATCTGGCACGGCAGCGCGACCAGTAGGGAATCGGTGGATCTCGCTGCCCGCTACGGGGATCCGATCTTCTCGGCCAACGTCACCTACCCCATCGATTCGTACGCGGAACTCGTCCGGCACTACCGCGAACGGTGGGCCCGCTACGGTCACGACCCCGCCGACGCCCTCGTCGGTGCGGGCACCGCCGGGTTCTACGTGACGCCCAACTCGCAGGATGCGCTCGACGTGTGGCGGCCGATCCATGCTGCCCGCCTCGACTTCGCACGCAGGGCCGGCCTTCCGGTGGTGTTCGAGACCGTCGAGGACTTCGTCGACCGCAGTTCCGCACTGATCGGCAGCCCGCAGCAGGTGATCGACAAGGTGCAGCGCTATCACGAGCAGTTCGGCCACGAGGTGATCCACCTGAGCGCCGACCGCGTCGGCACCGACAAGCAACACCGCGAAAGCCTCGAGCTGTTCCAGGCCGAGGTGGCGCCGGTGCTGCGCGCAACCATTCCGAGCCGCCCTCTCGCGGCGGACACTGTGGAGGGACACGCATGAGCCTCTTTCTGGGCATCGAACTCGACGGTGAGGGTGCCCATCCCGGCGCGTGGCGGCGAGCCGCCCACACGCCCGACCGGTTGCTGACCGGGCGCACGGTGGCGGACCGTGTCGCGGCGGCCGAGAACGCCGGCTTCACGTTCGCCTCGTTCGACGACTCGCTGCTGCCTCCCGGCGCCGACGGGGGACCGGCCGGCCGGATCGACGCGGTGAACCGCGCCGCGTTCGTCGCCGCGACCACCAGCACGATCGGTCTGGTCCCGGTGGTCGGCACCACGTACGCCGAGCCGTTCCACACGTCCTCCCAGCTCGCGACGCTCGACTACGCTTCGCGCGGACGCGGCGGCTGGATCGCAACCCGCGACACCGACCCCCGGCTCGCGCGCGCACTGGGACGGACCGAGGTCAGGGCCCCCGCCGACTTCGCGCGGGAGGAACGGGACGCGCTCACCGTGGTCCGGGACCTGTGGGACTCCTGGGAGGACGACGCGGTGATCCGCGACTACGCGACCGGACGTTTCGTCGACCGCGACCGATTGCACTACATCGACTTCCAGGGCGAGACGTATTCGGTGAAGGGGCCCGCCATCGTGCCGCGGCCGCCACAGGGGCAACTGGTGGTGTTCGGCCGCGAACGCGATACCGATCCGTCGCTGGTCGACGTGGTGCTGGTGTCCGGGCCGACCCTCGAGGACACCGTCGAGGCCGCCGGGCGCGCGAAGGCCGGCGGGGCGACGCTCGTGTTCGCCGAACTCGATGTGGCACTCGGCTCGTCCACGCCTGCCCCGCCCGGCGGACGGCTGTCGTTCACCGGCGATGCCCCCGGGCTGGTGGAACTGCTGCGCGCCCTGGACTCGCACGCCGACGGCGTGCGACTGCATCCCGCCGTCGTCGACGAGGACCTTCCGGTGCTGGCGCGGTACGTCATCCCGGCCCTCCTGCGCGACGGCATCGCCCACCGTCCCGTTCCCGGTTCGACCCTGCGCAACACGCTGGGCCTGGACCGTCCCGCCCCCCGATTCCAGGCCGAGCGCCTCGAAGACTCCTCTCGCTGAAAGGTTGTGGAGACCATGACCGACAACTCGTACGCCAGGCCCGGCGCCCACGTGCACTTCGGCGTCTTCTTCCAGGGCGTCAACCACACCACCATCTGGTCGGACCCGTCGAGCGGATCGCAGATCGACTTCGAAACGTTCCGAAGGGTAGCGCTGACCGCCGAGCGGGGCCTGTTCGACGCCTTCTTCCTCGGTGAGGGCCTGCGGCTGCGGGAACAGGAAGGCAGGATTCTGGATCTCGACATCGTCGGCCGCCCGGACGCGATCACCCAACTCTCCGCGCTCGCCGGCATCACCCGGCACATCGGGTTGGTGGCCACCCAGAACACGACCTACAACGAGCCGGCCGACCTCGCCCGGCGGCTTTCCGGGCTGGACCTGCTGTCCGGTGGCCGGGCCGGGTGGAACGCTGTCACCACGGACAACGCGTGGACCGGGGAGAACTTCCGGCGCGGCGGCTTTCTCGACCACGCGGACAGGTACGAGCGGGCTGGACAGTTCCTCGACACCGCCCGCGCGATCTGGGATGCGTGGGCGGACGACGCGGTGGCGACGAGCACCGACGCGCCGTCGTGGTCGACCCCGGACGGTGTGCAGGAGGTGTCCCGGCGGACGTCGCAGTTCGACGTCACGATCACCCCGACCCTCCCGCGCAGCGCCCAGGGGCATCCCGTCATCTTCCAGGCCGGGGACTCACCGGCGGGCCGCGACTTCGCGGCCACTCACGCCGATGTGATCTTCTCGCGGCACGGAACCCATTTCGACGAGGCGCTCGCCTTCGCCGAGGACATCAGGGCGAGATTGCGTCGTGCCGGCCGTCCCGAGGACGACGTCAAGATTCTGCCGGGCACGCAGATCGTGCTCGCGGAGAACGCGTCCGAGGTGGAGGAGAAGGTGCGCTGGGTTCTCGAGGGCCAGTGCACCGGGCAGACGGCGCTGTCTCTGGTCGGTCAGGTGTGGGGCCGCGATCTGTCCGATCGCGACCCGGACGGTCCACTGCCCGAATTCGATCCGGTGCCCGCGCCGATCTCCGTCACCCGAGGGGCGGCGCGTGACGGAAAGGATCCGCTCGCCATCGCCCGGGAATGGCGGGCCCTGGCGGAGGCACAGAACCTGTCGCTGCGTCAGGTCGCGATCGCGACCACCCAGCGGTCCGGCTTCGCCGGCACGCCCGGTCAGGTCGCCGACGAACTCACCCGGTGGGTTCGCAGCGGAGCGACGGACGGATTCAACATCTCGCCGTACCTGGTGCCCACCGGACTCGACGAGATCGTCGACCTGCTGGTGCCCGAACTGCAGGAGCGAGGTTCGTACCGAACGGAATACGAAGGCCCCACCCTGCGCGAGCACCTCGGTCTCCGGCCCCCTCTGTCGCGACGGGAACTCCCGCCCCGGCAGGCCGTGGGGTGACGGGGGTCCGTGTGGCGCGGCGATCTCTTACACTCGGTAACGACCATCCAGAGCGACCGAGAGACCTGGCTCGTTGACGTCGCAGCAACCCCCCGCCCTGCGGGTGCGGGTGCTACCGCCGGGATCGATGGAGGAACGATGTTGACCGAAGGTTTCGTGAGCGCCTGGGGGCGTCTCCACGTCGATCTCTGCCGGCTGTCCACCTCGATCTGTCACAGTTGACCTGACGCCCCGTCACCTCGGGGTTCCGGCTCTTCACACCGCATCCGCGTCGGATCCGGTGTCCCTCACCTTCCTGTGCGCGTGAGCACTGCCGATTCGACGGGCAGTGCACACGGCACTTTTCGAGATCACGGAGTTCTCGGTGCCATCAGTGCTTTTGTCCTCGCCCCACCGCGGTGGTTTCCGCATCGCAGCGGGTATCGGCGCCGCCGCCGTGCTGGCCACGGCGCTCACCGCTTGCGGTGGCGGTTCCAGCAGTTCCTCCGCGGATGCGGGCCCCGCGCAGCCGGGCGGCACACTCCGCTACGGCCTCTCCCAGGCACCCACGTGCGCCGACCCCGCACAGTCGGGCACGAACCAGACGATCTACGTGGCTCGTCAGGTGGTGGACTCGCTCACCGACCAGGACCCGGAGACGGGCGAACTGAAGCCGTGGCTCGCCGAGAGCTGGGAAACCGACGCCGACGCGTCCTCCTTCACGTTCCACCTGAAGGAGGGGGTGACGTTCAGTGACGGAACACCTTTCACCGCAGAGTCGGTGAAGAAGAATCTCGACGCCATCGTGAACACCCTGACCGGAGCCAAGGCCGCGCTCGGTGCCAGCTACCTCACCGGCTACACCGGAACCACCGTGATCGACCCGCTGACCGCGCAGGTCGACTTCGCCGCACCCAACGCGCAGTTCCTGCAGGCGTCGTCCACCTCGCAGCTCGGCATCCTGTCCGATGCGTCCGTCGCGAAGTCCGCCGAAGAACGCTGCACCGGCACCATCTCGGGCACCGGGCCGTTCACGTACGCCGACTACCAGCAGGACAAGTCGGTGACCCTCGCCAAGCGCGCCGGATACAACTGGGGTTCCGACGTGTTCGGCCACGACGGCGAGGCCTACCTCGACACCATCGAGTTCAGTGTCGTCCCCGAATCCGGTGTCCGCACGGGCAGCCTGTCCTCGGGACAGCTGGACGCGATCAGCGACGCGTTGCCGCAGGACGCCCCGCAGATCGAGGGAGCGGGCGGGCGGGTGCTCACCACGTCGAACCCCGGGACTCCGTTCGGCTTCCAGCCCAACGTGACTCGCGGACCGCTCGTGGATCCCGTCGTGCGCAGCGCGCTGGTCCCGGCGATCAACCGGCAGGAACTGGTCGACACCGTGCTCGGGCCCAACTTCAAGCCCGCCACCAGCACGCTGGCCAGCCGCACCCCCGGCTACGTGGCGCTGCCGGACGTGACGTACGACCCGGAGAAGGCGAAGTCGATCCTCGATCGGGCGGGCTGGGTTCCCGGTGCCGACGGCATCCGGGAGAAGGGTGGTCAGAAGCTGAGCTTCCCCGTGCTGTTCAGCTCCGTGTTCGCCGGCAACCAGGCCATCCTCGAGCTGGTGCAGCAGCAGCTCAAAGAGGTGGGAGTGGATCTGCAGCTGAATCTCGTGTCCACCCCGGAGGCCACCGCCCGCCAGAATTCCAAGGACTTCGACGCCACCTACTACAACAGCACCCGCGCCGACGGTGACATCCTCCGCACCCAGTTCGGCCTCGACGGACGCAACCTGAACAACCGCGGACCGATTCCCGCGCTCGACGACGTGCTGGCGAAGCAGCTCGCCACCACCGACACCGCCGAGCGGAGCGCCCTGGTCGCCGACGCCCAGCAGCAGGTGCTCGACAACGGCCTGTGGATTCCCACGGTGGAGTTGTCGCAGGCGATCGGCGCCGGCCCGAACGTGCAGGACCTGAAGTTCGAGGCCTCGGCCCGGCTCCAGTTCTTCGACACCTGGATCAGCTGACGCTGACCCATGATTCGCTACCTCGGACTACGGATTCTGCAGGCGGTCGCCGTCCTGTGGGCGACGTTCACCGTGTCGTTCGCCGTGCTGTTCCTGCTGCCGTCCGACCCGGTGAGCATCGCCGTCGACTCGGCGACCGCCGGAACGACGGTCGACGCGGCCGCGGTCGCGGAACTGCAGGCGCGGTACGGCCTCGACCAGCCGGTGTGGGTGCAGTACTGGAACTCCCTGAGCCACGCCGTGCGCGGCGACTTCGGGTACTCGATCGCCACCGGGCAATCGGTGACCGAGGCGATCGGGAACGCGGTCCCCAGCACGCTCGCGCTGGCGTCGGCGGCGCTGGTTCTCGCGGTCGTCTTCGGGGCAGCGGTCGCGTTCCTCGCCACCTACACCAGGGTCCACTGGGTGCGGAATCTGCTGTTCTCACTGCCTCCGCTCGGTGTCGCGGTGCCGACCTTCTGGGTGGGACTGATTCTGCTGCAGCTGTTCTCGTTCCGGCTGAAGGCCTTCCCGGCGTTCGGTGACCAGGGGATCGCGACGCTGGTGCTCCCCGCGGTGACGCTCGCGCTGCCGACCGGCGCCGTGATCGCGCAGGTGCTTGCGGCGAGTCTGCAGACCACGTGGCGGCAACCGTTCATCGAAGCGGCGCGGGCGAAGGGCGCCTCCCGCTGGCAGATCCAGACCCGGCACGCACTGCGGCTGTCGAGCATTCCCGCGTTCACCATCGCCGGTGTGCTCGTGGGCAATCTGCTGGCCGGATCCGTCGTCGTGGAGACGGTGTTCTCGCGGGCCGGCGTCGGGCGCCTCACGCAGACTTCCGTGATGGCGCAGGACATCCCGGTGGTCCAGGGAATCGTGGTGCTGAGCTCCCTCGTCTACGTGCTCGTCAATCTCGCGGTCGATCTGCTCTACCCGCTGATCGACCCCAGGATCGTCGAGGGCAGACGCAATTCTGACACCAGCGCCACCGCGGATGTGGAGGAGAAGGTTCATGTCTGACATCCTCACGAGGGAACTGATCGACGAGGCCGAGGGTTTCGACGCCGCGCCGAACGAACCGCGGCCCTCGATCACGCCTCGGCCGCACCGCCGCGGTCACGGCGTGCCGGCGTGGCTGCGCCGCAATCTCGTACTGGTGGCCTCGGCGGCCGTGCTCCTCCTCGCCGTCGGCTTCGCGGTGGCGCCGTCGGTGTTCGCGAGCGGTGACCCACTGGTCGGCGTGCCCGCCCAGAAACTGCAGGCGCCCAGCGCCGCACACTGGTTCGGGACCGACAACATCGGACGCGACGTGTACACCCGCGTCGTCCACGGGGCCGGACTGTCGCTGACCGCGACGCTGCTGGCCGTGGGCATCGCACTGGTCGTGGGTTCGCTGATCGGTCTGCTGTCGGGTGCGGTCGGAGGTGCGCTGGACGCCGTCCTGATGCGGATCGTCGACGTTCTCCTGTCGATACCCGCGCTGCTGCTGTCGCTCGCACTGGTGACCGCACTGGGGTTCGGCACGGTCAACGTGGCGATCGCCGTGGGAGTGTCGCTGATCGCGAACTTCGCCCGGGTGATGCGGTCGGAGGTGCTGCGCGTCCGCCGGTCGCTGTACGTCGAGGCGGCGTTCGCGTCGGGCGTCCGCTGGCACACGGTGCTGCGTCGCCACGTGCTGCGGAACTCGTACGCACCCGTCGTCGCCCTGGCGGCGGTCGAATTCGGCATGGCGGTGCTCGCCGTGTCGTCGCTGAGCTTCCTCGGGTTCGGCGCGGTGCCGCCCACCCCGGAATGGGGCTCGCTGATCTCGGAGGGCCGGAACTACCTCGCCACCGCGTGGTGGATGACGACCCTGCCCGGGCTGGTGATCGTGGCCGTCGTGCTGTCGGCGCACCGCCTCGGGCATGCACTCGAACGGAGGGAAGTGCGATGAGCGCGAACGACACCCCGCTGCTGCAGGTCTCCGGACTGCGGGTGGCGTACGGGAGCCCGAGCGATCCCGTCGTGGCCGTGAATGGCGTCGACCTGACCGTCGGGAGAGGAGAGGTAGTGGCCGTCGTCGGCGAGTCCGGCTCCGGAAAATCCACCACGGCGCACGCGATCCTCGGACTGCTCGCCGGGAGCGGACGCGCCGTGGGCGGCACCGTCACGTTCGACGGGGAACGCCTCGACACCAAGTCGGAGCGCGCGCTGGGCCGGATCCGCGGCGCCCGGATCGGCCTCGTTCCCCAGGACCCGACGACGTCGCTCAACCCCGTCCAGCGGGTCGGTGGGCAGGTGGCGGAGGTCCTGCGGATCCACGGCCTCGCCGACCGGCGGACCGCCCATCTCGAGGCGGTGCGCATCCTCGCCGAGGCCGGGATCGACAACCCCGAAGTGCGGGCGCGGCAGTACCCGCAGGACCTGTCGGGCGGCCAGCGGCAACGCGTCCTGATCGGGATCGCACTGGCGTGCAACCCGGAACTGGTGATCGCCGACGAACCGACCAGCGCGCTCGACGTCACCGTCCAGCGCCGGATTCTGGATCATCTCGACGCGCGGATCGCCGAAACCGGCACCGCGGTCCTCCTGATCACGCACGACCTGGGCGTCGCCGCAGACCGGGCCGACCGGATCGTGGTGATGAGCCAGGGTGAGGTGGTCGAGTCGGGACCTGCTCGCGAGATCCTCGAGAACCCGCAGCACGAGTACACCCGCACCCTGCTGGTCGCCGCACCCAGTCTCTCGGTGGAGCGGGGACGTGACCGCGACGAGGATGCCGCGGGAGTCGTCCCCGACGCCCTGTTGCGCGTGGCCGGCGTGTCCCGGACGTTCCGGATCGATCGGCGCACGGCCATCGACGCCGTCCAGGACGTCTCGTTCGAGGTCCCGCGCGGACGCACGCTGTCGCTGGTCGGAGAGTCCGGGTCGGGGAAGTCCACGGTGGCGCGGATCGCCATCCGGCTCGAGGCTCCCACCGGGGGACGCGTCGAGTTCGACGGCCGGGACATCACCACCCTGCGCGGCGGCGCCCTGCGTGCCCTGCGCCGGCGCGTACAGATCGTGTACCAGAACCCGTACGCCTCCCTCGACCCGAAACTGGCCGTCGCCGACATCGTGGCGGAACCACTCGGTGCGTTCGGTGTCGGAACCAGGACGGAACGCACGGCGCGGGTAGCCGAACTGCTCGAACAGGTGGCGTTACCCCGCACCTTCCTGGACCGCAGGCCCGCCGAACTGTCCGGCGGGCAACGTCAGCGGGTCGCCATCGCACGCGCACTGGCCCTGTACCCCGAACTCGTGGTGCTTGACGAACCGGTGTCGGCCCTCGACGTCTCGGTGCAGTCGCAGATCCTCGGTCTGCTCGAGGACCTGCAGCAGGAACTCGGCTTGAGCTATCTGTTCATCTCGCACGACCTCGCCGTGGTCCGGCAGATCAGCGACACGGTCGCCGTGATGCGTTCCGGTCGGATCGTCGAATTCGGGACCGCGGCCGAAATTTTCGACAATCCCCGCCACGACTACACCCGGCAGCTGCTCGACGCGATCCCGGGACGATCCGTCGTACGCCCACGCTCCGCACAGCCGAAGGAATCGATTCATGCCTGAGCCACGCTTCCCACTCGTCGCCGTCGATCTGTACGGCACGGGAATTCATCCGCAGTCCTGGCGTCGCCCGGACTCGCGCGCCGAGGACCTCTTCACCGCCGGTTACTGGACCGGCCTGCTCGGACAGGCCGACTCGGCCGGAGTGGACCTCGCGTTTCTCGGTGATTCCTTCGCGATCGCGACGACGGGGCACGCCGATCAACGCGGGCAGCTGGACGCCGTGGCCATCGCGGCACGCGCCGTCGCCGCCACGGACCGCATCGGCCTGATTCCCACGGTGACCGTCACCCACACCGAACCGTTCCACGTCTCCAAGGCGATCGCGAGCCTCGACCACGCGTCGCTCGGCCGCGCCGGGTGGCAGGTGGACGTGTCGGCCGGCCAGGCGCAGGCGGATCTGTTCGGACGCAAGGACGCACAGGATGCCGAGAGTCTGTGGGCGGAGGCGGCCGACGCGATCGAGGTCGTCAGTCTGCTGTGGGACAGCTGGGAGGACGACGCCGAGATCCGCGACGTGCCCACCGGCCGCTTCATCGACCGGGACAAGCTGCACTACATCGATTTCGAGGGAACCCACTTCTCCGTGAAGGGTCCCTCGATCACGCCGCGGTCGCCGCAGGGACAGTCGCTGATCGTGATCGGCGCCCGGGATGAGCACTCCGCCCGGGTCGCCGCCGCGCGCGCCGACGTGATCCGCATCGGCGCACCCGGCGTGGACGCTGCACGTCAGCGGGCAGCGCAGGTGCGCACGGCTGCCGAGGAGGCGGGCCGTGACCCCGGTTCGATTCGCACCCTTCTCGACGTCGAGGTGGTGATCGCCGAGTCCGCCGACGCCGCCGAACACGATCTCGCGCAGTTGGAGAACTGGTCCGGCAGCCGGTACGAGCCGGAGTCGGTCCTCTACCGCGGCGACGCGCCGGGACTCGCCCGGCTGATCACCGCCGTGACGGCCGGGGACGTCGACGGCGTCACGCTCCGCCCGCTCGCGCTGCCGTCCGGACTGGACGCGATCACCGGGCACGTCTTGCCCCTGCTGCGGTCCGGCGACCCGGGCCCGGGCAGCGGACTGCTCCGGGAACGACTCGGCCTCGGCCGTCCCGCCCGCCACTTCGCCGGACAGGACTGACGTCATGAGCAACCAGCGCAAGCAGATTCACCTCGCCGCGCACTTTCCCGGAGTCAACAACACCACCGTGTGGAGCGACCCCGCCTCGAAGAGCCAGATCGACTTCGATTCGTTCGTGCACCTCGCCGAGACCGCGGAACGCGGATTGTTCGACTTCTTCTTCCTCGCCGAGGGTCTGCGTCTGCGTGAGCACCGGGGCCGCATCCACGATCTCGATGTCGTCGGCCGCCCCGACACGCTGACGGTGCTCGGCGCGCTAGCCGGAGTGACCACACACCTGGGCCTCGCCGGGACCATCAACACGACGTTCAACGAACCGTACGAGCTGGCACGGCAATTCGCCTCACTCGATCATCTGTCGGACGGCCGGGCCGCCTGGAACATGGTGACGTCCTCGGACGCGTTCACCGGTGAGAACTTCCGGCGCGGCGGCTACCTCGACCGGAACGACCGATACGTCCGCGCCGGCGAACTGATCGACGGCGCCCGCAAGTTCTGGGACAGCTGGGATCCGACTGCGCTGCAGATCGACCGCGCACGGGGCGTGTTCGCCCCGGATGCGTCGATCCGCGACGTCACCCATTCCGGCTCGCAATTCGACATCCGGGGACGATTCACGATTCCCCGGAGCCCGCAGGGACATCCGGTCCTGCTGCAGGCCGGCGATTCCGACGAGGGCCGCGAATTCGGTGCGGCGCAGGCGGACGCGATCTTCACCATCCACGGATCCCTCGAGGACGGCCAGAAGTTCTACGCGGACGTCAAGGGCAGACTCGCGAAGTACGGACGCGGCCACGACGATCTCAAGGTGCTGCCCGCCGCGACCTTCGTGCTGGGGGACTCCGCGGCAGACGCGGCCGAACGCGCCGACCACATCCGGCACCAGCAGGTGGGCCCCCAGACCGCGATCGCATTCCTCGAACAGGTCTGGGGACGGGACCTGTCCGCGTACGACCCGGACGGCCCGCTGCCGGACGTCGAACCGGCCGAGGACTCGAACATCACCCGCGGCCGGGTCCGGCACGCGAAGGACCCGCGTGAGATCGCCGACCAGTGGCGGGCCAAGGCGGAGGCCGAGAAACTCAGCATCCGCGAACTGATCATCGCCGTCACCACCCGCCAGCAGTTCGTCGGCACCGCCACCCAGGTGGCCGAGGAGATCGACCGTTACGTGCAGGCGGACGCGTGCGACGGATTCATCCTGGTGCCGCACCTCACCCCGGCAGGACTCGACGAGTTCGTCGAGAAGGTGGTCCCGGAGTTGCAGAACCGCGGCAGCTTCCGCACCGAGTACTCGGGGACGACCCTGCGCAGCCATCTCGGACTGCGTCATCCGCACCACCAGACAGAAGGAGTTCGGGCATCATGACCGCAGCCACCGACACCGCGACATTCGAGCAGGACTGGCAGGACTGGCATTCGGCGCGGGAGGAGTCTTTCCGCGACCCGCTGGGATGGCTGAGTCTCACGGCGTTGCACTGGCTCGTCGAGACCGACACCACGTTCCCCGATCTGCCCGGGAAGTGGCGGGCCGACGCGGACGGGGTGGTGATCACGGCCACCGCCGACGCCGGTCTCGAGATCGATGGCGAGGCGGTCGACGGCACGGCGACCCTCGCACCTCTGGAGGGCGCACCCGGTCTGCTCGTGCGGCACGGGAGCCGCAACATCGAGGTGATCCGGAGAACCGGTGACGTCGCCCTGCGGATCCACGACCCCGAGGCAGGCACCCTCGCCGCGTTCACCGGCATCCCGACGTTCCTGCCCGCGCGGCAGTGGGCCGTGCCGGCAACGTTCACCCCGTTCCCGCAGTCCCGCGTCGTGACGACGGGTGCGGTCGTCGAGGGACTCGAGCACCACCACACAGCGCTGGGCTCACTCGCATTCGAGTACGACGGCGCCGCACACGAACTCATCGCGTTCGCAGGCAAGAACGGTGGCCTGCACGTACTGTTCACCGATGCCACCAGCGGCGTCAGCACGTACCCCGCGGCGCGGTCACTGGCCGTGGACGCCCCTGCCGCAGACGGTGCGGTGATCCTCGATTTCAACCGGGCGTCCAATCTGCCGTGCGCCTTCACCGACTACGCCACCTGCCCGGTGGCGCCCGCGGAGAACAAGCTGACGCTCGCGGTCGAAGCCGGCGAGAAGAACCCGCGGTAGACATGGCCGAGAAGCAGGTCGTGCTCGGGGCATCGATCGCCGCCGGCCGGACCGAGTTCGCCGCACTCGCGCACGCGGCGCGCACCGCCGAGCGGGGAAGGTTCGACTTCTTCCTCGCCGGCGGTGTCACCGGACCGAGCGCGCTGGCCGGGTTCACCGACGCGGTGGGGCTCGCGGCCACCGTGGACACGACCACCACCGAACCGTTCGACGTGGCGCGGCGGTTCGCCTCGCTCGATCACCTGTCCGGTGGCAGGGCGGCATGGAACGTCGTGACGGCCGCGGACGAGCGGGCGGCGGAGTTCGTCGACACCGCCCGCTCGCTGTGGGATTCCTGGGCCGAGGGCGTCGTGACGGTCGACCGCGGCGCGGGAAGATTCGTCTCGGATCCCACCGCCGGCGCGTTCTATCACCGGGGCAGGCACTTCGGTATCGGCGGACGGTTCACCGTGCCGCGGAGCCCGCAGGCGCAGCCGGTGGTGATCGTCTCGGGTGACGGCCCGGCCGACCGGGATCTCGCCGCCCGCCACGGCGACGTCATCATCGCTCCGCTCGCCACGTTCGAGGACGCTCGCGCGTTCCACGCCGACCTCGAGCGCCGGACCGTCGATGCCGGCCGGCCGGCCGGCGCGGTGAAGGTCCTCGCCGCCGCGACGATGCAGTTTCTCCTCGACACGACGGCCGGTACTGCCGC
The DNA here is from genome assembly GCA_006543605.1 of Rhodococcus sp. WS4. Taxonomy (GTDB): domain Bacteria; phylum Actinomycetota; class Actinomycetes; order Mycobacteriales; family Mycobacteriaceae; genus Rhodococcus_F. Next base: position 20,055 of record RRBB01000022.1, on the reverse strand, counting down.
GTCCGTCGCGGACCGGATCGTCCGGTGGGTCCACGGGGAGGCGGTGGACGGGTTCGTCCTCTCCTCCGACGTCATCCCGGCCGGTCTCGACGAGTTCGTCGACACGGTGGTGCCGCTGCTCCAGGACCGTGGCGTTCTGCGCATCGACTACACCACCCCCACGCTGCGGCAGCACCTCGGACTCGGTGCACCCCGCAGCCACCGCGCTGTCAATCCCCGCTCTCTCCAGAAGGTGCCCTCATGACCATTCCGCTGTCCGTCCTCGATCTGTCGCCCGTCAGTGAAGGCGCCACCGCACGCACGGCGCTGCGGAACACCGTCGACCTCGCCCAGCACGCCGAATCGTGGGGATACAAGCGGTACTGGGTTGCCGAGCACCACTTCGTGGGCGTCGCCAGCTCCTCACCGGCCGTGCTCGTCGGGATCCTGGCCGCGGCGACGAGCAGGCTCAGGATCGGCGCCGCCGCGGTGCAGCTGGGGCACACCACCGCTGCGGCCGTGGTCGAGGCGTTCGGCACCGTCGACGCGCTCTACCCGGGCCGGCTGGACCTCGGGCTCGGACGGTCGGGTCAGCGGCGGGCCGAGGCGTTGAAAGCGGTTGCGGAACGCAACAACCAGCCGGCCCCGCCCCGCCGGGAGACCGAGATCCGGGACGGTGTCGTGATACCGGCGCCGTTCGACCCGTCCGGTCTCCTGCTGTCTCCGCGGCTCACCGCGGCGCAGTCGGTCCTGCAGCAGCCGGGTGCGCTGTCACCCGCGTTCGACGGGCAGGTCTACGACATCCTGGCCCTGCTCGGCGGCACCTACCGCACTCCGGACGGGATCGAACTCCACGCGAGCCCCGGGGAGGGCGCGGACGTCGAGGTGTGGGTGTTCGGCAGCAGCGCCGGGCCGAGCGCCGAACTCGCCGGCCGGTTGGGGCTGCCGTTCGGTGCGAACTACCACGTCAGCCCGTCGACGACGATCGAAGCGGTCGAGGCCTACCGTGCCGCGTTCCGCCCGTCGGCGACGCTGCAGAGGCCGTACGTCGTCGTCTCCGCCGACACCGTCGTCGCGGAGGACGATGCGACCGCGCAGGAACTGGCGTCGACGTTCGGGCACTGGACGCACAGCATCCGCAGCGGGCACGGTGCGATCCCGTACCCCGACCCGGCGCACACCGCGCCGCTCGGTGAGACGGAACGCGCCGCGGTCGAGGATCGTCTGATCACCCAGTTCGTGGGGGCGCCCTCCACGGTCGCGCACCGACTCGACAGTCTGCGAACGCTCACCGACGCCGACGAACTGGTGATCACCAGCGTCACTCACGATCACGGTGACCGGTTGCGCTCGTACGAGTTGCTGGCCGCGGAGTGGGGACTGCCACGCCTGCTCGCCGCCTGAGATCGAGATGATTGAACGCTGGTCCAATTGGGAATCCCACGCTCATGGACACAGCAAATGCCCCTGTGCCCGAGTCCCGTGACGAACTGGTCGAGCAGCTACGGCAGTACCTGAGCTCGATCACATCGACGGAACTCGGACCCGACGACGACTACTTCACCCTGGGATTGGTGAGTTCGTTGCGGGCCCTGGAGATCGTCACGTACATCGAAGGCTCCCACGACGTCGTGGTCGAGGTGGAAGATCTCGACCTCGACAACTTCCGCACCGCAGCCCGGGTTGCGGGGTTCATTCGCAGAAAGTGGGGCGAGCAGCTTCGTGCGACGGACGGGGCGTCGCCGTGATCGGGATCGACACGCTCCTCGCCTCAGCCGAGACGGACGCCGCCAACTGGGACGAGACCGGACTGCCGGTCGACGTCATCGGGGCTGCCGCGCGGGCCGGTGTCCTCGGCCTCGACCGGACGAAGGACTGCGGGGGGCTCGGCCTGACCGCGGCCGAACTCGGCTCGGTCGCAGAAAGACTCGGGGCGGTCTGCACGTCGCTGCGGTCACTGCTGACCGTGCAGGGGCTGGTCAACGCCACGGTCGATCGGTGGGGCACCGCGGAACAGCGGGCCCAGTGGCTGCCGGCCCTGACCACCGGCGAGCTCCTCGCCGGGTTCGCCGCCACCGAAACCGGTGCCGGCAGCGACCTCTCCTCTGTGAGTACCGGTTTCGAGCCGCACGGCTCCGACCACCGGATCTCGGGCCGGAAGCTGTGGGTCACGTTCGGTGAGGTGGCGGACGTGCTGCTCGTCCTCGGCCGATCTCCGGCGGGGCTGACGACCGCGCTCGTCGAAACCGATGCGCCGGGAGTCTCCGTCGAACCGATTCACGGGCAGCTGGGCATGCGCGGCGCCAGGGTCGCGCACATCGCGTTCGACGACGTGGCCGTCCCCGCGGATCACCTGATCGCACCGCCGGGTTTCGGACTGTCCCACGTGGTGGGCACGGCCCTGGACCACGGCCGGTACACCATCGCGTGGGGGTGCGCCGGGATGACGCGAGCGTGCCTCGCCGACGCCGTCGCCCACGCGTCCACCCGGGTGCAGGGCAGCGCCGTGTTGTCCGAGCACGACTCGGTTCGCGCGATCCTCGGTCGTAGCTGGGTGGATGCCGCCGGCGCCCGCGCCCTGTGCGAACGCGCCGCCGAACAACGCGACGCGCGTGAGCCGAGCGCGCTGTTCGCCACGATCGCCGCGAAGTACGCCGCCGCCCGGGCCGCCGGGTCGGTGAGCCGGCAGGCGGTTCAGGTGCTCGGCGCCGCCGGGTGCGCCCCCGGCAGCCGGGTGGGGCGCTTCTTCCGGGACGCCAAGGTCATGGAGATCATCGAGGGCGCGACGGAGGTCGCGGAACTCCAGATCGGTGACTACGTGCTCGGGGGAGGTGCGCGATGACGGCCGACCGACCGGTCACGATCGAATCGGTCGCACTCTGGTTCCCGGACGACGAGGTGACCGTGGCGGGTCTGCCGGAACTCGACGAACTGCCGATCGCGCAGCGCGAGCACGCACTGTCGCTGGGAATCGACACGGTGCGGATCGGAATCGGTCTCGCCGAGGCGGATCTGGCCCACGCGGCGGCGGAGGAGGCGCTGACGAAGTCGGGTCTCGACGCGACGCAACTCGACGCGCTGCTGCTCGTCCAGGGCCGGGTTCCGCAGTACCTGCTCGCGTCCGAGTCCACCCGGTTGCAACACCGGCTCGGTGCGAGCCAGGCGTTCACCTCCGGGGTGGGGGACCTGGGGTGTGTGTCCGTGTCGGCGGCGTTCACGCTCGCATCGGCGCTGCTCCGTGGCGACCCCCGGTGCCGGAACGTGCTCGTCGTGGCGGCGGCGAAGACCCCGACCCGGTCGCGGTACCGGTCGCCGATGACATTGCTCGGCGACGGCGCCGCGGCGCTGCTGCTGACGACGTCGGGGACCGGCCGGTACGAACTCGTCGACCAGATGATCCGCAGCGACGGAAAGTACGCCGACCTCTTCCGCATCGACTACCGCGACGTCCGCGAGGCCGAGTGGGCCGAGGTATGCGCCGACGAGCCGACGTACTCGTTTCGCCTCGCGGTGGAGAGCAGGAAGCGGTTCACGGAGATCAACGCCGAACTGCTGGCCCGGAACGGACTGCAGCAGGACGCGATCGGCGTCTTTCTCATGCAGAACCTGTCGGTCGGTGCGTTCGCGTTCTGGCAGGAGGCGCTCGACGTCACCATCGATCCCGTGTGCGGCGACAACCTCGCGCGGTTCGGCCACCTCGGATCCGTGGACGTCGCGGCGAACCTGGAGCGCGTGGCGCCGTCCCAGATGCCCGGCGACTACTGCGTGATCATGAACAGCAGCCCGGTCGCGGCGTGGAGCAGCGCATTGCTCCGACGGCTGCCGGACACGCCGCGGAACGGGGCGTGATCGCGGTGGAGCAAACGGTCAAGTGCATGGTCTGGGATCTGGACGACACCCTGTGGGACGGTGTCGTCCTCGAACAGGATGCCCCCGTCCCGAACGCGGACGCCCTGCGGGCACTGGACGTGCTCGATCGCAGGGGAATCCTGCACGCGGTGGCGAGCCGCGGCGAGTTCGAACCCGCCGCCGCGCATCTGCGCCTGCACGGCCTCGAGGAACTGTTCTGTGCGATCGACGTCGGCTGGGGGCCGAAGTCGGAGGCCGTGCGCCGCATCTCGGAGATGTTGAACGTCGGCCTCGACACCATCGCCTTCGTCGACAACGATCCCGTCGAGCGTGCCGAGGTGTCCGAGGCGCTGCCCCCCGTGCGTTGCTACCGGGCCGAGCAGATCGCGTCGTTCCCGGACCTCCCCGAGCTGACGCCGCCCGCCGTCACGGCGGAGGCCCGGCAGCGCAGGTCGCTGTATCACGCCGAGCGGGTCCGGCAGGCGAGCGAACAGGTCTTTCCGGGTTCGAACTCCGAATTCCTGGCCTCCCTCGACCTGGTCATGACGGTGCGCAGAGCGACCGAGGACGACCTCGACCGTGCCCACGAACTGACCGTCCGTTCGCACCAACTCAACACGACGGGACGAACTTTCGACATCGACGAATTGCGCCGCCTGTGTGCGTCGGACGACCACGAGGTGCTCGTCGCGTCCCTCGGCGACCGGTTCGGCGGGTACGGCACGATCGGGCTCGCGGTGTCGGAGATACGCGGCGAGAACTCCGTCCTGCAATTGCTGCTGATGTCGTGCCGGGTGATGTCCCGTGGCGTGGGCACGGCGCTGATCCGGCACGTCGTCGACCGGGCGCGTGCCCACGGCAGACGGGCCCTCGCCGAGTTCGTGCCCACCGACGTCAACCGGGTCATGCTGGTGACCCTGCGTTTCGCGGGCTTCGAGGTGCTCGACTCGGCCGCCGAGCGAACGATGCTGGTATTCGACGATTCCCGAGGGGCGACGGCCGGCGCCGGTCACGTCCGGGTTCTCGGAGAGGGTGCGCTCCCATGACGGACGTGGTCGCGCGAGGCGGAGTGACGGCCGAGATCCTTCGCCAGTGCCTGCGGGTTCCCGACCGGATCGCGATCGTGGTGGGCGATCGGTCGCTGACGTACCGCGAACTCGATTCGGCGAGTGCGGCACTGGCGCGCCAACTCCGCGCCGAGGGGGTGCGGCCCGGTCAGGTGGTGCTGGTCCATCAGCGGCAGAGTGCCGACACGGTGGTGGCGATGATCGCCGCGCTGCGGGTGGGCGCGGCGTGGTGTGTGATCGAGCCCGGACATCCGGCGGCTCAGCTTCGTACGCTCCTCGGCGACATCGACTGCGGTGCGATCGTCTTCGGATCCGCGGACCCGCGGACGTCGACCGAATCGGTCCGGACGCTGGCCCGCAGTGCGGGCGAACACGTTCCGACGCTGCACGACCGGGACGCCGGCCACCCACCCGACGTCGAATCGTCCGTCGATCTTCCCGAGGACCTGCCTGCCGCCACCCCTGCGTACGTGATCACCACGTCCGGGTCGACCGGCATCCCCAAGGCCGTCGTCGCGAGCCGGGCCAACCTCGCGAGCATGGTCGACGGCCGCAACTACGACTACGACGAGGACGACCTGGTCACGTTCTCCGCGTTCCGGCTCACGTGGGACGGATCCCTGCTGAAGACCCTGTGGGCGCTGTGTACCGGCGGCACCAGTGTGCTCCCGGACACGCACGAACTGATGGACGCCGACGCCGTGGCCGCACTCGCACGAAAGTGGCGGACCACCCACCTGGTCGCGACCCCCTCCTTCTACCGGCTGCTGCTGCCGTACCTCGCCCCGCTGCGCGGGCATCTGCGGTTGGTGACCCTTGCGGGCGAAGCGCTTCCGGGCGCACTCGTCGAACAGCACCGCGCGGTGCTGCCCGGGGTCCCCCTGAGCAACGAGTACGGTCCGACGGAGACGACCGTCAGCTGCCTGGCTCACCCGGTGCGCGACGTGCCCGCCTCGATCGCCCCGATCGGCAGACCGCTCGGGGCGAGCACCGCCTATGTCCTCGACGCGAAACTGGGGGTGGTGCCCGACGGGACGGTGGGAGACCTGTACGTCGGTGGTCCCCAGATCTCCGAGGGGTACGCGTCCCGGCCGTCCGCCACGGCCGCCCGCTTCGTCGCCGACCCGTTCGCGGCGGGGACGGGTGCCCGGATGTACCACACGGGTGACCTGGCCCGCGTGGATCCGCACGGCGACATCGAATTCTGTGGACGGTGCGACGGACAGGTGAAGGTGCGCGGCGCCCGGGTGGAGAGGCACGCGGTCGAGGCCGCTCTGGAGAGCCACCCCGCGGTGCACCAGGCCGTGGTCCTCGCGACTGCCAACGACTACGGGGAGGCGGCACTGACCGCGTTCTGGGTACCCGCGGCCGCGGCGACCCTTTTGCCCACACCGCGCGACCTGATCGCCCATTGCGCGGAACGCCTCGTCGCGCAGGCGGTGCCCGACCGGTTTCTCGCGTTGGGCGCGCTGCCGCTGGCACCGAGCAGCAAGGTCGACGAGGCGGCGTTGCGCCGGATGCTGCTGCCGGGCCGAGGTGGTGACGGTGACTGACGAGCGCTCCGGCGCCACCGACCGCGCCGCCACCGACCATGAGGAACTGCCGTTCCCGCTGTCGTCCGCGCAGTACGAGGCGTGGCTGGCCCAGCAGTTGGCCCCCGATGTGCCGCTGTGCATCGCCCAGTACGTCGAGGTGCACGGCGACCTGGATGTCGACCTCCTGCGTGAGGCCACCGTGGCCACCGCGGACGAATTCGGCTCGCCCTTCCTGCGGTTGATCGACCGGGAGGGTCAGCCGTTCCAATTGGTCGACCCGACCACGGACCGGTCGATCGGGCTGGTCGACTTCCGCGGGGACACCGAACCGGTGGCCGCGGCCCGGCGGTGGATGCACGCCGACTGCGAGACACCGCTGGATCTCACTCGCGACCGCCTGGTCGAGTCCTCGATTCTCCGTGTCGGTGACGAACACTATTTGTGGTACAGCAAGATTCACCACGTCGCCCTCGACGGCTACGGTGCGATGACGATGCTCAACCGCATCGCGGCCCGGTACACCGCGGGGGTCCTCGGGCGGGACCTGCCGGCGAACGAGGCCGTAGACCCCCGCCACCTGTACGACGTCGATCAGCAGTACCGGTCGTCGGGTCGCTTCGCGGCGGACCGGCAGTTCTGGGCCGACCGGATCGACGGTCTCGGGCCCGGATCGAGCCTCGCGCGGAGAACGGGTCCCGCGGTCGCCACGAGCACCGACGCCGCCGCACCACTACCGGACGCGGCGGAGCGTGCGCTCGGCGACGCCGGCACCCACGGGACGGCGGAGATCATCGCCGCGTTCGCCTGCTACCTGTCGAGGATGACCGGGCGCCGGGATGTGCTCGTGAAGATCCCGGTGTCGGCGAGGACCACCGCGACCCTGCGCCGGTCCGGCGGCATGGTGGCGGGCGTCGTGCCGCTTCCCGTGCACATCCGGCCCGAGGACACGGTGGGGGAGTTGGTCGAGCGGGTGCAACTCGACCTGTTGGGTGCGCTGCGACACCAGCGTCTCGGGCTCGGCGACATCCGGCGCGACGCGGGGGCCGCTGCGGCGGAGTCGCTGTCGGGACCGATGGTCAACGTGATGCTCTTCCATCAGGAACTCGCCCTGGGTCCCCTCGTCGGCGAGTACCACATCGTCACGTCCGGACCGGTCGAGGACCTGCTCGTCAACGTGTACCAGAGCGGTGCCCCGGTCCGGACCTTCGTCCACTTCCTGGCCAACCCCAACCGGTACGACGCCGACGAGGTCGCCGCGCACCACCGGCAGTTCGTGGAACTGCTCGGCGACTTCCTCGCGGCCGACGCGGACACCGCGGTCGGCGCCGTCCACGAGGAGACGGCCCGGCTCGACTTCTGGACGCGCACACTCGCCGACGCGCCCCCGGTGCTGGATCTGCCCACCGACCGGCCGCGTCCGGCCCGGCCGTCCGGCCGCAGCGCCGTCGTCGACGCCGTGCTCGACCCGGAACTGCGCCGCACCCTGGGAACGTTCGCGGCCGCACACCGCACGGACGTCGCCACCGTGACGCACGCGCTGCTCGCGCTGGTGCTGTCTCGCTCGGCCCGAACGGACGACATCGTTATCGGGACGAGGACGGACGCGGACGTCGTGGTGCTGCGGATCCGCGTCCGCGCCGCCGACCGATTCACCGAGTTCCTCGACGCGGTGCGCGACGCCGACAGCGAGGCGTTCGCCCACCGCGGCGTACCGGCCTCGCGGATCGTGGATGCGCTGGACCCGCCGAGGGCGGCGTCCCACGCGCCGCTGTTCCAGGTGCTGCTCGAATACTCGGACCGGCCCCACGAACTCGGCGACCTCGACCTGCAGGTGACGGTGTCGGCGGAGTCGGTCCGATTCACCTATGCGACAGACCTGTTCGACCCCGACACCGCCCAGGCAATCGGTCGCCGCTTCGTGCGCGCCGCCGACACCGCGGCTGCGGACCCGTCCGTCGTGATCGGGGACATCGACCTGGTCGAGCCGGACGAGCACACCCTGCTGCGGGAGTGGTCGACCCGGCCCGCGGACCCCGCCCAGGACACGACGCTCGGCGCGCTGTTCGCGGCCCGGGCGGCGCGGACTCCCGGCGCCACCGCCGTCGTGTCGGGTGGCGAGCGGCTGAGCTACGGGGAACTCGATGCGCGGTCGAACCGTCTTGCACGCCAACTCCTCTCGCGGGGCGTCGGCCCGGAGTCGACGGTCGCGGTCGCGCTGCCACGATCGGCGGCGCTGGTCGTCGCGCTCGTCGCCGTCGTCAAGGCCGGGGCGGCGTATCTCCCGATCGACGCCGACCACCCCGGTGAGCGCTCCGCCCTGGTGCTCGACGACGCCCGCCCGGCGTGCGTCCTGGCCACCGGGGACACCGCGCCGTCGCTGCCGACGTCGGACATTCCCGTCCTGCTGCTCGATTCGGTGACCGACGATCTCGGCAACCTCCCCGCGACGCCGCTGACCGACGCCGACCGGGCGCCGATCGATCCGGACTCACTGGCGTACGTCGTCTACACGTCGGGGTCGACGGGACGGCCGAAGGGCGTCGCGGTGTCGCACCGCAACGTGGTCGCGCTGTTCACCAGCACCCGGGACCTGTTCCGGTTCCGGGACACCGACGTGTGGACGATGTTCCACTCCCCGGCGTTCGACTTCTCCGTCTGGGAACTGTGGGGCGCGCTGCTGCACGGCGGGACCCTCGTCGTCGTCGACTTCGACACCACCCGGTCGCCCGTCGCGTTCCTCGAACTGCTGCGCCGCGAACGGGTGACGGTGCTGAGCCAGACCCCGACCGCGTTCTCCCAGCTGATCGAGGTGACCTCCGCCGACGACGGTGCCGATGTCCTGCCGCTGCGCTACGTCGTTCTCGGCGGCGAGGCGCTCGACCTCGGTCAGCTCGAACGGTGGTACTCCCGGCACGACGAGGACGCCCCCGTGCTCGTGAACATGTACGGCATCACCGAGACGACGGTGCACGTGAGCCACCTGCGGCTCGACCGCGGACTCGCGGCCGCCGCCTGGACGAGCGTGATCGGGCGGGCGATCCCCGGGCTGCGGGTGTCGGTGCGGGACCCGCGCCTGCATCCGGTGCCGGTCGGTGTGGCGGGCGAACTGTACGTGGCGGGAATACAAGTGGCGCGTGGCTACCTCGGCCGTGCCGGGCTCACGGCAGCGCGCTTCGTCGCGGACGAGTCCGGAACCCGGATGTATCGGACCGGCGACATCGTGCGGTGGCGGCGAGACGGCAGCCTCGAATACCTCGGGCGTGAAGACTTCCAGGTCGAGATCCGGGGATTCCGGGTGGAACTCGGCGAGGTGGAGTGGGTGCTGGGCCGGTGCGACGGGGTCGCGCAGGTGGTCGTGACGATGCGCGACGATGCCGTGACCGGCCCGGCACTGGCCGCGTACGTCGTGCCCGACGCGGGGGCGATCGCCCCGGCGGATCGGGTTCTCGAGTACGCGCGAACCGCGCTGCCGTCGTCCATGATCCCGAACTCGTTGACCGTCCTCGACCGGCTGCCGCTCACCGTCAACGGGAAGCTGGACCGTGCGGCACTCCCGGCGCCGGTGCCCGACTCCCGAGCCGCCTTCGCGGCACCGGGCACCGCCGTCGAGGAGTCGCTCACGGTAATCTTCGCCGCGCTGCTCGGCGTGCCCGCCGTCGGTGTCGACGACGACTTCTTCGCGCTCGGGGGCAACTCGCTGATCGCGGCGAAGGTCGTGGCGCGGATCCACCAGGCGCTCGGCGCGGGCGTGGGTGTGCGCGACGTCTTCGAGGCGCGAACGGTGCGGTCGCTGGCGACCCGGGTGGGCCGGGCGGATGCGACGGGCCGGCCGCCGCTGGTGGCGACCGACCGCTCCACCCCCGCCCCCGTGTCGCTCGCGCAGACGCGGATGTGGTTCCTCGACCAGTTCGACACGACGTCACCCGCCTACAACATCGCGGCGGCGTTCCGGTTGCACGGCCCCCTCGACGTCGCGGCGCTGCACGCCGCGTTGACGGACGTGGTGGACCGGCACGAGGCGCTGCGGACGATCTTCCCGATGCGGGAGGACACGCCCGTGCAGTCGGTGATCCCGGCGGCGGACGCGATGCCTGCCCTCCATGCGGTGGCGGTGCCGGGGGAGCGCGACCTCCGCGACCGTCTCGCTGGGGCGCTGTCGGCGGGCTTCGAGGTGACCACGGAGGTTCCGCTGCGGGCGCACCTGTTCGAGCTCGGTCCGCGTGAACACGTCCTGGCCCTGGTGGTGCACCACATCGCGGCGGACGCGTTGTCGCTGGCCCCACTCGCCCGGGACGTGACGGCCGCGTACACCGCCCGGGTGCACGGGCACGCGCCGGACTGGGTGCCGCTGCCGGTCCAGTACGCCGACTACAGCAACTGGCAACGGGCACTGCTCGGATCGGAGGACGATCCCGAATCGCTGATGTCCCGCCAACTCGGATACTGGCGTTCCGCGCTCGCCGACGCACCGGTGGTGACGGATCTGCCGATGGATCGCGCCCGCCCCGAACATCGCTCGCTCGCCGGGGCGCGAGAGGCGTTCGAGATCGGGGACCGTCTGCACCGGGCCGTGGTCGCCCTTGCGCGAGAACACGACGCGACGGTGTTCATGGTCGCGCACGCGGTGCTCGCGGTGCTGGTGTCGCGCCTGGGGAGCACGAACGACGTGGTGATCGGCTCGGCGGTGGCGGGGCGCGGGGAGGCCGCACTCGACGACGTGGTCGGCATGTTCGTCAACACCCTGGCCCTGCGCACGCCGGTGCACGGCGCCGACTCCTTCGCCACCGTCCTCACCGCCGTGCGGGACCGCGACCTGGAGGCGTTCGCACACGCGGAGGTGCCGTTCGAGCGGGTGGTCGAGGCCCTGGACCTCCCCCGTACCACCGCGCACGCGCCGCTGTTCCAGGTGCTGTTCGAATTCCAGGACGTGAAGAGACCGACCCCGAGCCTGCCGGAAGTGGGGGTGGAGGAGATCGACCTCGGTGTGTCCGTCTCCACCTTCGACCTGCAGCTGACACTGGCCGAACGGCTCGCGGCGGACGGCGGACCGGCCGGGATCGGAGCCGGATTCACCTATGCCACCGACATCTTCGACGCCGCCACCGTCCGGACCTTCGCCGAACGGTTCCTGCGGCTCCTCGAGACGGTGGTCGCCGACCCGCAGATGCCGCTCGCGCGCATCGATCTCCTGGACGCCGCCGAACGCGACGCACTCGTCCCGGTGCGCGGCCGGCCCGGCGGCACGACCCGGCTGCTCCCCGAAATCCTCTCGGCCGCGGCCTCGCGGGATCCCCACGCCGTCGCCCTGTCCTACGGCAACGCGGTGATGTCGTACCGCGAACTCGACGACTGGTCGAACCGCCTGGCCTGGGTGTTGATCCGCCGCGGAATCGGACCCGAAGACCAGGTGGCGATCGGACTCTTCCGATCCGTGGAACTGGTGGTGTCGGTGTGGGCGGTGGCGAAGTCGGGTGCGTCGTTCGTGCCGGTGGACCCCAGCCTCCCGCCCGGGAGGATCGCCGACATCCTCGCCGACTCCGGGGCGGCGACGGGACTCACCGTCGCCGAACAGCGTGAGCGGATGCCCGACGGCGTGGAGTGGCTGCTTCTCGACTACCCCGGGCCCACGCGGAGATGGGAGTCCAAGGCGATCACCGACGCAGACCGAGTGGTGCCGCTGCGGCCGGGACATCCGGCGTACCTGATGTACACGTCCGGGTCGACGGGCACGCCGAAGGGCGTCGTGATCCCGCACGCCGGGTTGCAGAACTTCACGATCGAGCAGCGCACCCGGTATGCCACGACGAATGCGTCGCGCGTCCTGAATCTCGCGTCGCCCGGGTTCGACGCGACCATACTCGAGTACCTCATGGCCTTCGGTGCCGGTGCGCGCCTGGTGATCGCGGCGCCACAGGTATACGGCGGTGCCGCACTGACGGAACTACTGGCGGCAGAGCGGATCACGCACGCGTTCGTCACACCCGCGGTGCTGGCCACGATCGACCCGCGCGGCTTACGTCTGTTGCGGGCACTCGTCGTCGGTGGCGAACGCTGCCCGCCAGAGTTGCTGGCCCGCTGGGCGGCCGGGCGGACCCTGCTCGTCGGGTACGGGCCGACGGAGACGACGGTGATGTCGAACGTCGGTGACCCGATGGCACCTGGCGACCCCGTGCGCATCGGCCACCCGATGCGCGGTGTCCGCGAACTCGTCCTCGACGAGTGGCTGCGCCCCGTGCCGGTCGGTGTGGTGGGTGAGCTGTACGTGCTGGGCGAGGGTCTGGCGCGCGGCTACCACCGGCGGGCCGGGTCGACCGCCGCCTCGTTCGTCGCGAACCCGTTCGACCAGGCCGGTTCGCGCATGTACCGCACCGGTGATCTCATGCGGTGGACGCGCGACGGGCGATTGGAGTATCTGGGCCGCAACGATTTCCAGGTGAAACTGCGTGGTCAGCGGGTGGAGCCGGGGGAGGTCGAGGCCGCGCTCACCGGCTGCCCCGGAGTCGCGCAGGCCGTGGTCGTGGTTCGCCGGACACCTGCCGCCGAGGCGGTCCTCGCCGGATACGTCACGGCGGAGGAGGGTGCGCACCTCGACACCGCCGAGGTGCTGGGGTTCGCAGCGTCGGTGCTGGCCCCGTTCATGGTGCCGGCGTCCGTGACTGTCCTCGAACAGCTTCCGCTCGGCGCCAATGGCAAGGTCGACCGGCATGCGCTGCCGGAGCCGGAATTCGCGCCTCGCGTCTTCCGCCCACCCGAGACACCGTTCGAATCGGCAGTGGCGGAAGTGTTCTCCGAGGTCCTCGGGATCGGTGCGGTCGGTGCCGACGACGACTTCTTCGCGTCCGGCGGCAACTCCCTGACCGCGACGCAGGTGGTCGCGCGGTTGGGGGCCGCTCTCGGCGCGGACGTCGGTGTCCGCGAGATCTTCGAGTCCCCGACCGTGCGGGCCCTGGCAGCGCGGATCGCGCGTGAGACCGCGGGCGGGGAGGCCCGGCCCGCGGCGGTGGCGTCGCGGCGCCCGGATACGGTTCCCCTGTCGTGGGCGCAGCGCCGGATGTGGCTTCTCAATCAATTCGATCCGTCGTCGCCCGCCTACAACGTGGCGATGATCGTCCGGCTATCAGGTGAATTGGACGTCGACGCGCTGACCGCCGCCCTCGGCGACGTGGTCGACCGGCACGAATCGCTCCGCACCCGGTACCCGTACGGAGACGCGGAGCCCACCCAGGTCGTCGTCGGCGCGGGTCACGTCGCGCAACTCACGGTGTCGACGGATGAGGCGCCGGTTCGCGACCAGATCTCGGACCTCGTGACGACGGGATTCGACGTTGCCGCCGAGGTCCCGATGCGGGCGCGGCTGTTCGCACTCGGCGAGCGGGAGCACGTCCTCGTCGTCGTCGTGCACCACATCGCGGCGGACGGGTTCTCGATGGTTCCATTGGCCCGGGACGTGATGACGGCCTACCCGGCCCGATCCGAGGGTCGCGCGCCGGGCTGGGAGCCGCTGCCGGTGCAGTACGCCGACTACACGCTGTGGCAGCGGAAACTTCTCGGCTCGGAGGACGACCCCGAGTCGTTGCTCTCGCGGCAACTCGACTACTGGCGTTCCACCCTCGCGGGTGCGCCGGCCGTGACCGAGCTGCCTGTGGACCGCGAGCGCCCGCCGCGTCGTTCCCCCTCCGGCGACCGCGTGGAGTTCTCCATCGGGGCTGACCTGCACCGGGACGTGGTGGCGCTGGCGAGGACCCGGCGGTGCACTGTATTCATGGTCGTGCACACGGCGCTCGCCGTACTGCTGTCGCGGTCGGGCGGTTCCGGCGACGTGGTGATCGGGTCACCGGTGGCGGGCCGCGGCGACGCCGTCCTCGACGACGTGGTGGGGATGTTCGTCAACACCCTCGTGCTCCGGACCCGGGTGTCGGGGACCGCCGAGGAACTCCTCGAACAGGTCCGCGACACCGACCTCGCGGCCTACGCGCACGCCGACGTGCCGTTCGAACGGGTGGTTGAAGCGCTGAACCCCCCGCGCTCCCAGTCGTATTCACCCCTGTTCCAGGTGCTGCTCGAATTCCGGAACACCGAGCATCCCGATCTCGCCCTCCCGCACCTGCACGCCGAAGTGCTCGAACCCGACGTCGAGGTGACTTTGTTCGACCTGCAGCTGACGGTGCGCGAGCGGTACGACGAGTCCGGAACGCCGGAGGGGATGACCGCCGGATTCACCTATTCCACTGATCTTTTCGATGCGGCGACGGCCCTGGCGCTCGCCGATCGGTTCACCAGGATCCTTGCCGCGGTCGTCACCGATCCGCACGGAGCCGTCGGCGACATCGACGTGCTCGCCCCGGACGAGCGGACCCGGCTCCGCGAATGGAGCGCGGCGGCGGACACTGTCGTCCTCGACCCGCGGCTGCGGATGGCCTCCGAGGGCGTGACCGGCGCGGTGTACGTCCCCGACACGCGGGAGCCCCACACCTCGGCGCGAGCGGCGGCCACCACGTTCGTCGCGAACCCGTTCGGTGCCGCCGGCACTCGGATGGTCCGGACCGGCGGGTGTGCCCGGTGGGACCGGTCCGGGCAGTTGGTGAACGTCACCGCACCCGGCTCGCCGACGCGGTCGGTCACGGACGTCGTGGCCCGCCACCCCGCGGTCCGCGAGGCGGTCGTGCTCACGACCGCGGTTGGGGTTACCGCCTTCTGGGTGCCGGCGGCCGCTGCGGCGGTGCTTCCGACGGCGGAGGACCTGCGGGAGTTCAGCGCCGAGCGGCTCGATGCCCGGCTCGTGCCCGCACGGTTCGTCGCACTCGGCGCCGTCCCGCGATCGGTCGACGGCGCGGTGGACGAAGACGCCCTGCGCGCACTCGTCGCCGAGACCGAACCCGCGGGGGGAGGTTCGCGGCAACGGTGGACCGCGCTGGAGCGGGCGGTGGCAGAGGCCTGGGCTGCGGTGCTGGGACACGACGACTTCGGTCCGGAAGACGGGTTCTTCGACGTCGGCGGCAACTCGCACCGCGTCGTGGAACTGCAGCGCCGCCTCGAGGAGCGGTGGCCCGGGACACTGCGGGTCGGGCAGCTGTTCGACCTCGTCACCGTGGCAGCGCAGGCCGAGGCGATCTCGAACCCCACCCGGACAGGCGATGCGTCCACGCCCGCCACCTACGAGTTCTGACCCAGCAGGGAGGAGGCAACAGTGACGGTGCGACAACCGACACCGGACGACGACGCCATCGCCGTGATCGGCATCGCCGCGCGCTACCCCGAGGCCGCGAACCTGGCGGAATTCCGCGCCAACCTCGCCGCCGGCCGGGATTCGGTGCGCCCACTGTCGCGGTCCCGCGCGAAGGCGACCGGGCTGGGCCCACCGTCGCACTACCACGCGATGGGATTCGTCGAGGACATCGCCACATTCGACTATTCCTACTTCACCCTGTCGAAACGCGAAGCGTCGCTGATCGACCCCCAGCAGCGGCTCGCCCTCGTCCTCGCGCATCAGGCGGTCGAGGACGCCGGCTACTCGGTGGCAGACTTTCGTGACAGCGCGACCGCGGTGGTGTTCAGCGGGGCCACCTCGACATATCCTGCGATGTGGGCGGAACCGGGTGTGCTCAGCACACTGGGCAACGTCCCGTTCGCCGTCCCGGCGCGGATCGCGTACCACCTGGGGCTCACCGGGCCCTGCTATGCCGTCGATTCGGGATGCAACGGGTCGCTGATCGCGGTGCACCACGCCTGCCGGGAACTGCGGTCCGGCGACGCCGACTTCGCCCTGGCGGGCGGTGTCAGTCTGCGCGTGAACGGAATCCGCGCCGACATGGCGGAGGGATCCGCCGAACTGATGTCACCCGGCGGACGCTGTCGGGCGTTCGACGCGAGCGCGGATGGCACGGCGGTCGGCGAAGGCGGCGCGGCACTTCTCCTCACGACGATGGCCCGGGCACGCGCCGACCGCGTCCCCGTCCATGCCGTGATCCGCGGCACCGCAACAGTGTCCAGTGGTCACTCGTCGGCCACCATCAGCTCCCCGAGCGCCCGGGCGCAGGTGGCCGTCATCTCCCGGGCCTGGCGGAACGCGGGGCTCGCCCCGAGCGACGCCGGATACCTCGAGGCCCACGGATCCGGAACCCCGCTCGGCGACGCGGTCGAACTCGAAGGGGTCGCGGCAGCGTTCCAGGATCGTCCCGGCACCCTGCCCATCGGCTCGGTGAAGACGAACATCGGTCACCTCGACCACGCCGCCGGGGTGTCCGGCCTCGTGAAGGCGATCCTCGGCGTGGAGCACGGCGAGCTGTACCCGTCGCTGCACTTCGAACACCCCACCGGCGGTGTCGACCTCGGCCGCACCGGGATCGAGGTGCTCACCGGGGCCCGGACGTGGAGTGACGAGGACGGTCCCCGGCGGGCGGGGGTGAGTTCGTTCAGTCTCGGCGGAATCAACGCGCACTGCGTGGTGGAGCAGCCGCCGCAGCGCGCCCCGGTATCCCGATCCGCAGCCGAGGACGCACCGCGACTCGTCGGAGTGTCGGCGAAGAGCGTGGGCGCGCTGGCCGTCCTGTGCGCCGAACTCGCGACCGCCGTGCGCGGGTTCGATCTCGACGACGTCGTGTTCACCCTCAACCGCGGCCGCCCGCATCACGACCACCGGGTGGCGGTGCAGGCGCGCACCATCGCCGAGTTGTCGGACGCACTCCGCGTGCGCGCCGCCGAACTCGACGCCCGCGGTGGGCGATCCGCTCCCGCGACCCGGCGCGCACCTGCCGTGGCGCTCGTGCTGTCGCCCGACCGGATGCCCGCCGGACTGCGTGGCCGCGCCCTCCCGCCGGAGCTCCCCGCCGCCGGCGACGAGGCAGATCTCCTCGCCGGGCAGATCGCCGTCCACCGGGAACTGCGCGCCGCAGGCGTCACCGTCGACGCCGTCCTCAGCGGTGGAGTGGCCCGCTACGCGGCCCGGTATCTGCGCGAAAACCTGTCGGCGGCCGGTGCCGCCGACATCGCCGCCGCGGCCGCGGACCCGTCGATCGACGCGGACCGGCTCGTCGCCGTCGCGAAGGGCATGCTGTCGGACGGACCCGTCGTCTTCGTGGAACCGAGCCCGCAGGGACGCCTCGGCACGCTGCTCGCCGACGCACTCGGTGACCGGCCGGACGCCGAGATCGTCCGGGCACCGGACACGTCCGGGGCCGTCACCCACCTCCTGGCAGGGCTGTACGAGCGCGGAATCGACCTCGACTGGGCGGCCGTCGACCTCGCCGACGACACCGCCTGGCGGGTCCGGCTGCCCGGCCACCCGATGGGCGGCTCGCGCTGCTGGTTCGATCTCCCGGACCAACCCGAATGGGACGACGCCCCGGACGTTCTCTCGCCCGCACCGAACCCGGCATCCAGCGCGGCGGCCCCGGAAGACAGCCTCGACTGGTTGCAGACGACCCTGCGGGAACTGCTCCACACGGAGACCGACGTCGGCGCCGAAGACGACTACTTCGATCTCGGCGGAAACTCGCTCATCGCCATGCAACTCGTCGACCGGGTGGCCGAGCAGTACGGGATGCGGCCCAAACTGATCGACCTCTACGAGCGACCCAGGGTCGCCGATTTCGCCGCCCTCCTCGACGACGGTACATCCGCGACGGGCGGGTTGCCGCCGATCACCCCGCGCGGGCGGTACGTGATGTCGTTCGGGCAGGCCCGCATGTGGTTCCACCATCAACTCGACGCGGCGACGACCATCTACAACCTGCCGATGGTCAGCGAATTGCACGGGCCGATCGACGAGTCCGCGGTACGGGGAATGTGGGACGACCTCGCGGCCCGGCACCGGGTGCTGCTGTCCAACTACGTCGAGGTCGACGGGGAGCCGGAACTCCGGATCCGGGAATCCCTCGGCGACTTCTTCCGGACCGCCGACGTGTCGGGCGAACCGGATCCGGTGACCGCGGCGCGGGCCCTGGTGCACGAGGCGGCCATCGCGCCGTTCGATCTGGCCACCGACCCGCTCGTCCGCGCGCTGCTCGTCAAGATCGGCCCCGACGAGCACGTCCTCCAGGTCACCACCCACCACTCCGTCAACGACGGGGGTTCCCCGCGGATCTTCGAGCAGGAATTGCCCGCCCTCTACGCCGCACGCAGGTCCGGGCGTCCCGCCGACCTCACGCCGCTACCCGTGCAGTACTGGGATTACGCACTGTGGCAGCGGGAGTTGATCGCGAGCGCCGTGCTCGACCCCGAACTGGAGTACTGGCGCAGGGTTCTGGACGACGTTCCGCTGTTGCGGCTGCCCACGGACTTCCCGCGGCCGGAGCGGAAGGACTTCACCGGCGCGTTCCACACGTTCACGATCTCGGAGGAACTGACGACGAGCCTGCGGGCGGTGGCGCGGCGGGAGTCGGTGTCGTTGTTCGTGGTGCTGCTCTCCGCGTTCTACCTCCTCATGGCGAGCCGGAGCAACCAGCGCGACCTGGTGGTCGGGACACCGACGACCGGACGCAACCGGTCCGAACTCGCCGGCATGATCGGGTACTTCAACAGCACCGTGGCCCTGCGCGCCGACCTGTCCGGGGAGCCGAGCATCACCGAACTGTGCGCCCGCGTACGGGATGTCGTGCTGGGCGCCCTCGAGCACCAGGAGATCCCGTTCGACCGCGTCGTCACCGCGCTCACCGGAGACCGCGACCTGAGCCGGACACCCCTGTTCGACGTCTGTCACGTCCACCAGGAACTGCCGGCGCTGCAATCGCAGCAGGGACTCACCGAGACGCTGTTCGATCAGGAGGATCCCGCGGCCATCGCGTTCGGCGGGGTGCCGTCCGGCACGGCCAAATTCGATCTCACCCTCGTCACCACCGAACGGGGCGGCGAGGACGACATGGCCGCGGGCCTCGAGTTCAGTACGGAACTGTTCACCGAACAGACGGCGGCCGCGCTGTGCGCCGAATACGTCCACATCCTCCGAGGAGTAGCGGATTCCCCTCGCACACAGCAGATCGACGTGTTCCTCACCGACGCATCCGCTGTCCCGGCGGCCCGTACCGTGGCGCCCCCGTACGTCCCCGCCGACCGGCGCCGGCGCACTCCGGCAAGCCCGGCATCGACCTACTCGACGGCGCGGGTGACAGCCGCGCTCGACGGGACGCCGGGCCTCCCGGAACTGCTCGCCGCCTGGCTCACGCTCCTCGCCTGGTACACCGCGCAGGACGAGGTGGCGGTCGAGACCGTCCCGGCACCCGGAGCGCCGCCACGGCTCGTGGCCGTGGACATGGCCGATGACCCCACCTTCCCGGACCTCGTGGCGGCCGTCCGCCGGGAGCTGTCCGCGGAGACAGCCGTCGACCCGGCAGCACCGCCCTTCCCGGTGCGCTGCACCGGGGAACGCGACGGTACCGCCGAGCCGGCCGGCCCGTCGCCCGTCGAACTCGGGCTGTCGTGGACCCGCGGTCCCACGGCGCTCACCCTCGAACTCGACTATGCCACCGACCTCTTCGACCGCGGCACCGCCACCGCGATGCTCGCAGATCTCCGCCGGTCGCTGACGGCACTCGTGGCTCGTCCCGACCTGCCCGCCCAGGAGGTGGCGATGGAATACGTCCATCAGGACGACACCGGATTCTCCTCGGAGGCAGTGCGATGAGAGAGGC
>RRBB01000229.1:0-16243 GCA_006543605.1 Rhodococcus sp. WS4 | reverse complement strand
CACCACACACCCCATTCCGCGGCCGGGTCGGGACCAGCGAAAGACGACCGCCACAAGATCATCCGACAGGAAGACCGACAGCCACGTCACCACCGTCGGCGTGTCACCAAAATTAGGCAACAGGGTCCTCGAGAGCTTTGCTCTGCAGCTGTATTCGTCCGCAATGATATCGTTCATCGGCAGCACCCCGGCGGGTACGGCCGAAAGAGTGTCCTTGCTCGGGATCACTTGACGTCACATCGCTGCCTAGCCCGCTCGAGACGTCCGATGGGCGAGTTCGGCGGCTTGGAGAGTGTTGACGAGAAGCATCGCTATGGTCATCGGACCGACTCCGCCGGGCACCGGAGTGATCGCACTCGCCACTTCACTGACGTCGGAGAAGTCGACGTCGCCGACGAGACCATGTTCTGTGCGGTGGATCCCCACGTCGACCACCACTGCCCCGTCCTTCACGAAGCTGCGATCGAGCAGCGTGGGCACGCCTGCCGCGGCGATGAGGATGCCAGCCTCGCGACACAGACGTGGAAGATCACGACTGCGACTGTGGCACACGGTGACCGTCGCGTTGCGCTCCAGAAGCAGCTGAGCCATCGGACCGCCGACGAGGATCGATCGGCCGACGACGACGGCGTGTGCGCCCTCGATCTCGACACCGACATGCTCGAGGATGCGAATCACGCCAGCCGGAGTACACGGCCGCAAGCCCCTGCCCCTCTGCGCCAGCTGACCGGCGCTGCGGACAGTCAGTCCGTCGACATCTTTCCCAGTCCGAATGCGGTCGATCAATGAAGCTGCATCGAGGTGAGGTGGAAGGGGCAACTGGATGAGTATTCCGGAAACGCGTTGATCCTCTGCGAGTTCGTCGATGAGCGCAATGGCCTCGGACTGCGTCACGTCTTCCGGCAGCCAATGGTGGAGGTCGCGCATGCCCGCTTCCAGCGATAGGCACCGCTTGTTTCTCACATATACCTCTGACGCCGGATCCGATCCGACCAGTACCGTCGCGAGTCCGGGAGACTCGGCACCCTCGGCTACCAGAGCCGCCACTCCCTGTGCCACCTCCTGGCGCACCGTCGCAGCGAGCTGTTTTCCGTCGATCACGTTCACGGTTGTTTCAATCCTCCTTGCGTCTGCTCTCGAAACCACGGTTCAGCGACAAGCATTCGGTTCACGCAAAGACAACGGTGGAATTTGCGGCTACTTCACGATGGGCCGGTGGGGGCGCGTGTCGCAGAACGCGGTCTTCGCAATGCCACAACACCGCGCGACTGAGCACCGCCCGCTCGACGTCGGCACCGCGCCGTTGCAGAGCCGCTACAGCGTCCTGATGCCCGACCCGGGCCACGTCCTGCTCAATGATCGGTCCCTCGTCCAGGTCGGCGGTCGAGTAGTGCGCAGTTGCGCCGATCAGCTTCACCCCGCGTTCCTTCGCACGCGCATAAGGGTTCGCGCCCATGAAGGCCGGCAAGAACGAGTGGTGGATGTTGATGACGGGGCAGCCGACCTCGGTGATGAAGTCGTCGGACAGAATCTGCATGTAACGCGCCATCACGATCAGATCGAAATTCTCCTGCAGGAGCTGCAACTGCTGCGCTTCGGCCTCATTCTTGGAGTCTTTGGTCACCGGAATATGCACGGACGGAACCCCGAAGGACCTTACGTCTCGAGCCAGATCGGCATGATTGGAAATTACGAGGCCGATGTCGACCGGGAGTTCGCCGCGCCGCGCGCGCCACAGCAGGTCGAGCAGGCAGTGGTCGTACTTCGACACCATAATCGCCACTCGTTTGAGACGGTCAGCATCGACGATTGCCCACGACATCGAATCGAATTTCGGAGCGATGCGGGCGGTGAAGTCGTCGACCATGCTCGACAGGTGAGCCCTGAGGTCGTCGCGATGGAATACCATGCGGAGGAAGAAATGACCCCCTTCGGGGTCGGTAGTCGCTTGATCCGATTCGGTGATGTTCGCATCCCAGTCGGCGAGGAACTGCGAGACAGCCGCGACGACACCGGGCTGATCGGAGCACTGCATTACCAAGCGCCCGAGTACTCCCGCTCTTGGGAGCGATCGAACCGGCGTCGGGGCTTCGAGGGTGATGGACATTGCGGCCTCCGTGGTGAATGTGCTTCGTCTTCGGCCCGAAACAACCAGGAAGTAGTTGAGGGCTCATCACGATTCAAAGGCCTGAGCGTCGGCTCGCAAAGCCGAATTCCGCACGGGATTAGTCAGATTCGGTGCGAGCGATTGTCCTGACCAAGTACAAGCAGCCACTCGAACTCCGAGAAATCACCGAGCCGGTCGTCGGCGACCACGACGTACTCGTAGCAGTCGACGTGGCAGGACTCAACCAACTCGCAGCGGGCATGGTCCAGACCCGGGCATCCACCGCGAAAAGAGCAGAAGGCCAATGAACTACACACCCCTTCGAGCGCGAACACTGCTCGATGCGAGTGCTTGTCTAAATCGGACACGTCCGATCCAACCTCGTTGACCTGTTCCGCGCGGCGCAAGGCGACTGAGTCGCTAGCGCCGCCGAGGCACGCCCGCCCCCTTTCGGGTCCCGTCGGCGACGGCCACCATGAACGTAGGTTTCGCGTGAATCATACGTCCGCAGGACCTTTCGACTCTGCCGGGATGTCGCTAGAAGTCTCCCGGTGTCATCACGCATTTCGCTGTCCTCGATAGCCCAGCCGCCTGAGAGTGAAACGTTCCACGTATCAACGAGAATGTGCGAACCGGTGCTCGAGGAGCTGTCGTCTGTCAGATGCATGGACATGGCGACAGTGGCTATCGGAATCGGCGCCGTCAACGTCGCGAAGATCGCCGGTGGCATCGTATCTGCGACGATGCTGAGAGAAGACGCAGTAAGAGGGAATGACGGAATGATGGAGACCCACGCTTGCATCCGAGCTTCAGCGGCTTCGTCGCCCGGAAGCGCGCCTCCTGTGGACCGAATCTCGGCATGCTGTCCGAATGGAAGGAGATCTCTGGGTATCTCGAATACCGCAGAGTCCTCGAGCGCGGTGGTGCTGGGAACCGCCGGCGCCAGGCAATCCCGGATCGCTGCCCGCTGGCTGGATTCACCGAGTGTCACGGTGGCTGAAGCCACGGGCCTCGAGGACTGGACGACGGTGACGTCAACGATCCGCGATTTGCGCCCTACCTCGAAAACAGAGGTATTGAGCCGCAGTTCTCCAAGCTGCGGCTGGCCTAGAAATCGCAGATCCATTACGCGCACCGCCAGACCTGGAGCGACACCCTGTGCCGCCTCGATACATAACGCCCCGACGACACCTCCTTGGGGGCCGCTCCACGTCCGCCACGATGCATCAACTGATGCAATCCACGTGCCGTCGCCAACGCGTCTCATCGCGAACTCGTCTGCAATCGAGGTCGTTTCGTCAGCCTTCACCTCGGCGAGCGCACCGGGTCGATTCGATTGTCGCATCAAGAGGAATTTCCTATCAGGGCGGACCGGCCGGTGGGCCGGCGACACAGGGATCGAGCTGGTCATCGGGAGGTCGGCTCGGTGTCCTCCAGCAGTCGGCGCGCGTTGGCGATTCCAGACGCCAGTATCTCCGCCGACAGCTGGTCATCGGTGACGGCTCGGGCGAGCTGCATCGTGCCGACAAGAACGGCAATGAGGCCAGTGGCTGCGGTTCTGGCAGAGGCTGATTCGTCGTCACCGATGCGGCTGGCGACCAGCTCGATGATTCCCGCGATTCCTTCGGTATAGGCATTGCGGATCTCCATGCTCGAGCGTCCGATCTCATCCAGTAAGGCGGCTGACGGACAACCCTGAGCTGGATGATCGCGATGGTCGCACGAAAGGTAGTCCTCGACGAACGAGTGCAGCGAACCGTCGTCGGAGAGCAACGCACGCAGCGTTTCCTCCTGCGCTTCCAACTGATCCGCGACTGTAACGGCGACGAGTTGGTCTTTCGAACCGAAGTGTGAGTAGAAAGCGCCATTGGTGAGACCTGCGTCCGACATGAGCACACTCACGCCAGAACCATCGATACCGCTGCGCTTCAGCCGTCGGCCCGCAGTTTCGATGATGCGGCCACGCGTCTGAGCCTTGTGCGCTTCGTCGTATCGCGCCATTTCTGCACCACCTTGCCTCAGCAGCTCACCACCGCGTTTACCTTGCCAACCGCGAGTCTACGCGATAGCCTGACGATCATAATATTACGGTCGTACGTTAATCGGCGCGGCAGCTGACCACAAGTCGATCATGGAGATCCGAGCACAGCGCTCGGACAACTCTTCGTCCAGCCGTCAGTGACACGCGTAACTCATCCAACCCCTCGAAGTACAAGGAGTAGCAGAAGTGTCCCTTCGAAATGCACAAGCCAGCGACGCAGTCGCGTGGGCAACGGCGCCAACACAGGTCATCGACGTCAACGGTGTGCCGTTCGCGTACCGCGAACTTGGGCCCAGGGGCGGAGTGCCCGTGGTGTTCCTCCATCATTTCACCGCGGTCATGGATGACTGGGACCCCCGAGTGCTGGACGGCATCGCTCAGCACCACCATGTGATCGCGTTCGACAATCGCGGTGTGGGTGCCAGCGGTTCACGAGTACCCGCAGATCTCACACAGATGGGCCTCGACGCAATTGCTTTCATCCGCGCTCTCGGCCACGACACGGTCGACCTGTTCGGTTTCTCGCTCGGAGGTGGCGTAGCTCAAGTCATCGCACTGCAAGAACCTCGACTCGTGCGCCGGATGGTGCTCGCCGGTACCGGGCCGCGTGGAGGCAGTGGTATCGACAAGATGGCCCGAATCGTCGCGAGCGCTTACCTGAAGGCAGCGCTCACGCGCAAGGACGCACGGCACTTCCTCTTCTTTCCCCGCACGCCTGAAGGGAAACGCGCAGCGAACGACTACTTCGCGCGTTTGGCGGAACGAACCGACGGCTGGGACAAGTCGATTTCCATCCAGGCCAGGCTTGCACAAATCGCAGCGATTGTACGAGGTGGAAAGGCGACTCCGGACGACCTGTCGGTCGTCACCCACCCCACCCTCGTCGCGAACGGCGACCACGACCTGATGGTCGCGAGCGAGCACTCGGAGGACCTGGCGCGACGACTGCCGAACTCGCGATTGACGATCTATCCCGACTCCGGACACGGCGGGGTCTTCCAGTACTACCGACGGTTCGTTCCTGAAGTTCTCGAATTCCTCGCCCAGCCCTGAGTCGGATCTGTTCGGTAGGCGATCGAGCGGGCCGCCCGAGGGTACGTTTACTTGCCTACAAGTACCCGCTCTTGTACCTTGTGGGTGACCGCAATCACAGGATCCACACCCAGTGCTTACACATACTTCGGCGGCGTTTCCTCGGGCACCGGGTGTGTATCCAGTTGGTATCCGCATGAAGGTAGGAAGCCTGAAATGAGCCAGATCAGTATCGATCTCAACGTGGAGGTGCCGATGCGCGACGGCACGATTCTCAGGGCCGATGTCTATCGGCCGGCGGCTCCGGGTTCGCATCCGGTGCTGATCCAGCGCACCCCGTACGACAGGACGGGCTCGTTGAACATCCTCATGCTCGACACCCTGGCCGCGGTGAAGCGTGGCTACATCGTCGTGCAGCAGGACACCCGTGGCAGATTTGATTCCGACGGAGAGTGGCTGCCCTGGGCCTACGAGCAGCAGGACGGGTACGACACCGTCGTCTGGGCGAGCCGCCTTCCCGGCAGCAACGGCAAGGTCGGCATGTTCGGCGGAAGCTATACCGGCCAGACTCAATGGGCCACAGCCATCGCGGGGCCGCCAGGTCTGGCGGCGATAGCACCGCAGATCACCTGGAGCAACCCAGCCGATGGCCTCATGTTCCGCGGCGGCGCAATCGAACTCGGGCTCAACGCATGGTGGACGCTCGCCCAGACATTGCCGCAGTTACCCAAGGTCATCGAAGATCCCGAAGAGCTGCTCGCCGCGATGGCAACCACCGTCGAGGATTTCGACTCACTGGCCACCACGAGCTACTGGGAGCTCCCGGCGGCGCCGCTCCCGGCCCTTACCCGGGCCGGCCTGCCCGACATCGGTGTTCAACGGGGTCTGCAAGACCCCGACACCACCGAGGAATGTCGGGTTGCCGGCCACCACGACCAAGTCTCGGTGCCGAGCTTGAACATCGGTGGTTGGTACGACGTCTTTCAGCAGGGAACGCTCGACAACTACATCGCAATGCGAGAACGCGGTGTGCCGACCCGTCTTGTCGTCGGCCCATGGACACATGTGACTGCCTTCAACTTCGGCCAGATCGGCGACCGCAACTTCGGGTTGATGTCGACAATGGCGCCCGGAGCCACCACCATGACCGACATGCAACTCGACTGGTTCGAACACCACCTTCGCGACGCGTCCGACACCAGCGACCCGAGTGCGCCAGTGCAACTGTTCGTCATGGGAATCAACCAATGGCGTGACGAGAAAGAATGGCCGCTCCAGCGCGCGGTCTCCACGCCTCTATACCTTCACGCAGACGGCAGCCTCTCCTTCGACCAGCCCACCGACGAGCAATCGCACAGCGACTTCACGTACGACCCCGCCGATCCGGTTCCGACCTGCGGCGGCAACCTCGTCATGTCCAGTCAGTTCCCGGCCGGACCCAAAGACCAGGCAACCGTCGAAAGTCGCCCAGACGTATTGGTGTTCTCGACTCCCGTGCTGTCGGAAGACCTCGAAATCACCGGCCGGGTGAGCGCCGAACTATTCGCCGCCACCGACGGGCCGACGACCGACTGGGTGGTCACACTCTGCGATGTCGACGAAAACGGCGTCTCCTACAACATCGTCGACGGGATCACCCGCGTGACAACTGAGCCCGACCACATCGACAAGGCCGACATCGATCTATGGTCGACCAGCATCGTCGTCAAGGCCGGCCACCGTCTCCGAGTACAAGTCAGCTCCAGCAACTTCCCCCGCTGGGACCGCAACCCCAACACCGATGCCGAAGTCGACGACCCCAGCAAATTCCGCGTCGCACACCAGAGCATTCATCACAACGCACTCCGCCCCTCTCACCTCGTACTCCCGGTCGTCCCCCACTAGAGAAGCCATCACCGCAAAGGATGACGGCCGGGCCGGGGCGCGCTCACCCGCCACAACGAACCTGGCGCCTGCCCGGCCGTCCCTCTCCCGTTACAAGCACATATTTTCGATCGTCTTGAACGTCGGGCCGATTCGTCCACATGCCCTCGAACCTCCCCCCATCGATTGGAAGCCGACCTGTGGCGGTCATTCGTTTCCCCTGACGATCATTTCGGCCCCGGCAAGGATCTCCCCAGTGGCCGAAGGAAGGCAAGACCATCGAAAAAGGGATTCGAGCCGCCGAATCACCGCTCCCCCCATGGTAGTGCGATGTCGCAGTGGGATTATCGGTAGATACTCTCGGTTGCGACTCAGGACTCTCCTGATCCACAGACGTTGAGGGTAATGTCCGGCTATGCGCTCGGCACGGGATGTACGCCTCCTGGCACGATTCCGGCTCGTATTCCGATCGCTCCGGCCTCGCCTCGGTTGGCGACCTCGAGTTTCTTGAGCACGCTCGCGACGTGAAACTTGATTGTGCTCTGGCTGATCCCGAGTTCTTCGGCGATGGCGCGGTTGCGTTTTCCCATTGCGAGATGGGCGAGGACTTCGAGTTCACGGGGGTTCAGGGTGGACAGCAGGTGCTCGTCCGGGCGGACGGCCGGCGGATCCAGGGGGATGGTCAGGGTGACCCGGCTCCCCCATCCGGCGATGGATTCGATGTCGATCCCACCACGAAGGGTCTGCAGCCGGCCGGAGAGCTGGCGGGTGAGGGCGGTTCGGTCGATTTCGCCGGGTCCCTGGTCGCGGACCTCGATGAGGACATTGTCGCCGTCGCAATCCCACGCGATCCGCATTCGGGTCAGCACCGGTTGTGCGGTGAAGGCCAGGACGATGGCGCGGACCATCGCCCGCGCCGCGTGCGCCACCTCACCTGGGAGGGGGCGGCCGTCAGCGGGTGGGTCGACCTAGTCGACGTCGACGTCGCGGTGACGTAGCAGGGGGCGTAGTTCGCCTTGCAGTCTGGCGAACGCGGTGGTGACCGCCTCCTCAGAGTGGGCGCGGTCGGCGGCACCCGCGGACCGCAGCGCGATCAGTGCGGCCGATGCGGTCTCACTCGCGGTGATGCGGGATCGCCGGTCGTCGAGGTCGTTCGAGCGAAGGGTTCCGAGGATCGACGACAGGGTCGCCTCGTGGACCTCGGTCAGTTCGGCGATGGTGCGGGCGCGTTCACTCGACGCTGCCCGTGACTCGGCGAGATAGTCGGGGCTGGCCTGTGCCACCTGGTGCTGGATGGAGGTTGCGACGATCCCGAACACGGCCGCGACCTGATCGGGGTCGGGTGCGGCCGTCTGCGATGTTCGCGGGACCAGGACGAGCAGGGTGTCGCAGGTGTCGCGGAGGGCCCAGATGCGGCGGCGTCCACCTCCCAGCGAACGGATCCCGGCGACGACGCCACCGGGTTCGAGAGATTGTTTGATCTCGTCGAGTTCGTCGATGGTCACTCGGTCGACGATCTCGCGGCTTCCGGCGACTTTGCGGGGGCGTCCGGTGCATTCGCGGGTGAAGATCACCAGGGCATCGTGCGGCCACAATCGGCCCAGGAACCGGGAGAAGCGGGTCGCGATGTCCGGGAGCGGTCCCGTGATCACGTTCCGCATCTCCACCCAGGGGTCGACCTGCAACCGAACAGAGTCCTCCGCAACTACCACGCATCCACAGTATTGCCGCTACCGGCGAGAAGGCACTGGCCAATCGGCCAGCCCGAACCGGCCGGGCGGCCGGGTGTCGAAGCGCAGCGCAATTGGCAGCCTTGGGATCAGACCAGAACGGCTATCACCGAGGAGGATCATGACCGTCACCGTCGAGCAGACACGCACACGGTTCAGCGACGGGCGCCGCATCGTGCTCGACGAGAACGAGCGTCTACTCAATTCCGTTGCCGCCGAGCAGTGGGACCGCGCCGGCTCCCTGATCACGTCCGCGCGGGCGGTCTTCGTGATCGGCAACGGGCGCAGCGGCCTGGCCATCCAGATGGCCGCGATGCGTCTGATGCACCTCGGCCTGCGCGTCCATGTGGCCGGGGAGGTCACCGCCCCCGCCATTGGCGCCGGTGATGTGCTGATCGCCGTGTCCGGGTCGGGCACCACAGCCTCGGTCGTCGGCGCAGCCGACACCGCGAAGAAAATGGGTGCGTCGGTGCTGGCCGTCACCACCGCTCCGGACTCTCCGCTCGCCCGGCGCGCCGACGAGGTCCTGATCCTGCCCGCCGCCGACAAGCAGGACCACAGCGCCGCCATCACCGCCCAGTACGCGGGCAGCCTGTTCGAGCAGTCCGTGCTCCTCGCCTTCGACGCCCTGTTCCAGGCGCTGTGGCGCAACGTCGATCAGACCGCCGAACGGTTGTGGGAACGCAACGCCAACATCGGCTGAGCGTCCCCCTATCCCAAACCCCCAAAAAGATAACCAGGAGAAACACATGACGAAGCTGCAGGTTGCAGTCGACCTTCTCACCACCGCCGACGCGCTGGCCCTGACCAACAAGGTGGCCCCCTACGTCGACATCATCGAGCTCGGCACCCCGCTGATCAAGAGCGCCGGCCTCAGCGCCATCAGCGCGATCAAGGCCGCGCACCCGGACAAGGAGGTCTTCGCCGACCTCAAGACCGCCGACGCCGGCTTCCTCGAGGCCGACCTTGCCTTCTCTGCGGGTGCGGACCTCGTGACCGTCCTCGGCGCCGCGGGTGATGCCACCATCAAGGGCGCCGTCGAGGCCGGTAAGAAGCACGGCAAGAAGGTCGTCGCCGACCTGATCGGCGTCGAAAACCGTGTCGAGCGGGCCCGCGAGATCGCCAAGCTCGGTGTCGCGTTCGTCGAGATCCACGCCGGCCTCGACGAGCAGGCCCAGCCCGGCTACTCCATCCAGACCCTCCTCGACGACGGCAAGATCGCCGGTGTCCCGTTCTCCGTCGCCGGTGGCGTCAAGGTCGACACCATCGCCGCCGTCCGTGACGCCGGTGCCGACGTCGCCGTCGCCGGTGGCGCCATCTACAGCGCCGAGGACCCCGCCGCCGCCGCGAAGGCACTCAAGGACGCGCTCGCGAAGTAGCCACAAGCGCGAAAGGCCCCGAACACTCTCGTGTTCGGGGCCTTTCGCCGTACGGCAGCGGTGCTGCCACCGAGGGAGCCTAAACCCGTGTTCGAGGGTTGCGTCCGCTGTCGTCGCGCCAACCGGAATCCCAATTGCCCGCAGCCCAGGTTCCCTACCTAGGTTCGGGTGTGGCCAACCAGCACGCGCAGCATCGAGATCGGCCAAGACCGATTGAGCTGCGAGGTGCCGCTGTTTCGGGAATCAACCAGTCTGTCCCAGGCGAGTGGGACCGCACCCCTCGATCGGTCTCACCTCGACGCCTCTACCTGTCCGAACGGGTCAGAGTTGCCGCCACGCCCGGCCGGTCCGGCTAAGGATCCGATCCGCCGACTCCGGGCCGGCCGTCCCAGAGGGATAGCTATCCGGGTGATCCGAAGCGGCCCAGTACTCGAGGAGGGGATCGATGACCCGCCAGGACCATTCGACCTCCTCCCTGCGCGGGAAGAGGGTGGCGTCGCCACGCAGCACGTCACAGATCAGCCGCTCGTAGGCCTCCGGTGCCGGGTCGAAGACCGACCGGAAGTCCATCCCGAGGCTGACCGGCTGAATGTGCATGCCGCCGCCCGGACGTTTGGCGCCGATGTGCAGCTCGATGCCGTCGTCCGGCTGGACCCGGAACACGAGCACGTTCGAAACCGCCGCGGCCCGCGCAGCCGCCGAGCCGTGGACGGGAGGTGTGAACGTCACCGCGATCTCGGTCGTCCGCCGCGCCAGGCGTTTACCGGTGCGGATGAAGAACGGCACGCCCGCCCAACGGCGCGTCGCGATCCCCACCGTCAGGGCCGCGAAGGTCTCGGTCGCCGAGTCGGCGGGGAACCCTGCCTCGTCAGCCAATCCTGGTACGGGAAGACCGTTCTCCACGCCCGCACCGTATTGGCCACGGGCCGAGGTCTCCGTCAGCGGTCCGAGGAGATCGGTGGCGGAGAGGACCTTGATCTTCTCGGCGGCGATGCTGTCGGCGTCGAACGCGACGGGTTCTTCCATCGCGATCAACGCGAGCAGTTGCAGCAGGTGGTTCTGGATGACATCGCGGGCGGCGCCGACGCCGTCGTAATACCCGGCACGCCCGGTCACTCCGACACTCTCGGCCATGGTGATCTGCACGTGGTCGATGTGCCGGTTGTTCCACAGCGGCTCGAACATCCCGTTCGCGAAGCGCAGCGCGAGGATGTTCTGCACCGTCTCCTTTCCCAGGTAGTGATCGATGCGGTAGATCGACGACGGCGGAAACACGCGTTCCAGCGTGACACCGAGCGATTGCGAGCTCGCGAGGTCGTGGCCGAACGGTTTCTCCACCACCACCCGGCGCCACGCGTGCGCATCCCGGTTCAGACCGCAGATTGCCAGCTGGTCGCAGACCGTGGCGAACGCCGAGGGCGGGATGGACAGGTAGAAGACGTAGTTGCCCGGTTTACCCCGACGGACGTCGAGCTCGGCCAGCCGCGCGGAGAGCCGCGCGAACGCCGCGGTGTCGTCGAACGACCCCTGCACGAGGTGGATCCGCTCGGCAAGATCAGCCCACACCACCGGGTCGAACGGTGTGCGCGCGTGCGCGATCACCGCCTCGCGCAGCCGAGTGTCGGCGTCGGTGCTGTCGCGGGCGAAGCCGACGAGATCGAAGTCTGGCGGCAGTTGGCCACCGTGCGCGAGGTCGTAGATGGCCGGAATCAATTTCTTGCGCGAGAGATCCCCGGTGATCCCGAAGATCACCATCGACGCCGGTTCGGTGACCTGACCGGGATTGCCGATCAACGCCTCACCCACGGCGCCCGAGCCGCCTGCCAGCGGATTCCTCTCCTGCACTTCAGACACGGTCACTTTGTTGCACTCCGTTTTCGCTCCACCACAGGCGCATTCAGACAATGCGTCGACTACCAGTGTCGAAGGCGCGGCGAGGTAATGCACTTGGCCGAGCGGCCAGTGACAGCTGCCCGTCCGGTCAGGTGAGGCGGCCGCCGATCCCCCGTAGACATAGACCTCGGCACAATACTCGAGAATCGAAAGTGGAACGGTGACGATGAAACTGGGACTGGTCGGTCTGGGCAAAATGGGACTGAACATGCGCGAGCGGCTACGCGAACGAGGACTCGAGGCGATCGGATACGACCCGAACGCCGCCGCCAGCGATGCCGGCAGCCTCGAAGCGTTGGTCGCGTCGCTGCCGGCGCCGCGGGCAGTGTGGGTGATGGTGCCCGCCGGCGCGCCGACCCGCCAGGTCATTGGGCAGCTCTCACGTGTCCTGTCCCCCGGTGACCTGGTGATCGAAGGCGGGAACTCCCGATTCACCGACGACAAGATCAACGCGGAGATCCTCGCCGAACATGGCATCCGCTACCTCGACTGCGGCGTCTCCGGCGGCGTGTGGGGCCGACAGAACGGGTACGCGC
Source organism: Rhodococcus sp. WS4 (assembly GCA_006543605.1). Classification (GTDB taxonomy): domain Bacteria; phylum Actinomycetota; class Actinomycetes; order Mycobacteriales; family Mycobacteriaceae; genus Rhodococcus_F. The sequence continues at coordinate 3,662 of RRBB01000229.1, read as the reverse complement.
TGATGGTCGGCGGCGACGCCGCCGACATCGACCGAATGATGCCGGTCTTCGACGCGCTGCGACCGGACGGTGACCGTGAGGACTCCTTCGTCCATGCCGGCCCGGTCGGCGCCGGCCACTACGCGAAGATGGTGCACAACGGCATCGAATACGGGCTGATGCAGGCCTACGCCGAGGGGTACGAACTGCTGGCGGCGGAAGAATCCATCGTCGACGTACCTGCCGTGCTGCGTGCCTGGTCCAAGGGCACCGTGGTGCGGTCCTGGTTGCTCGACCTCCTGGTGCAGGCCCTGTCCGACGACCCCGACCTGGCCGCGATCTCCGGGTACACCGAGGATTCCGGTGAAGGCCGCTGGACCGTCGAAGAAGCCATCGCCCACGCCGTCCCCGCACCGGTGATCTCCGCCGCACTGTTCGCGCGGTTCGGCCGCAGCGCGGAGGAGCTGGCGGCAGACGGCGTCCCTGCTGAACTGATACCGCACAAAGTGATGCCCGGAAACCGGCCGTCCACCATCATCCTGGCGCCGAAGCTCACTCCCGCCGTTCTTGGGCAGCTGATCGCACTGTACGAACACCAGACATTCACCGAAGGTGTTCTCTGCAATATCAATTCGTTCGACCAATGGGGAGTCGAACTCGGCAAGACTCAAGCTCTGGAATTGCAGACGGTCCTAGGTGACTCCGGGCAATCGGCCCAGCCCCTGGACAGTTCGACCGAGACCGTTGCAGGTTGGTATCGGTCGATACGAGGCCGGTTCTAGGGCCGACGTGCCCGTCTTCTGCGTCAACGCATGACGGTGGAGTTTCACCGTCGAAGTCGGAACACCTCGGTTCGACCTTGCAGCGCCCCCTGAGCGACAACTGGTCAGGTCGGTTGCTTCTCCAGCTCGCCGAGATACTCGCTCAAGACGGTGGACGCGGCAGCGTCGGCGCGCTCATGGAGATGTGTACGGAGACGTCGTGCCAGCCTGCTCACCGCGGGTCCGGCATCGAGCACCGGGCGTACCAGTCCTAGTCGAGCGCACTGCTCGACAAGCGGCAGCAGCTCCGTCAGCGCGGCCTCCTCCTCGAACAAGGCGGCCCCTCCGCGACGAGCCGGGGTGGTCACCGATGACCATTGAGGTGAAGCCAAGGTCGACTCGCCGAGGCCTCCTACGGACCACCGGCGGGTCCCCGGCCCCTAGGATCGCGGTTCCGTGGGCAACTACGATCGCGCCGGGTCGGAGGCCTGATGTCCGGCCGCGGACATCCGAGCGTCGAGGTGATGCTCATGCCAGTGAGGCGAGCGATTGGGTCCGGGACGGCGCGAGTGTAATGATGCTGCGGGCCTTGTCGAGGCATTCCTGCCACTCCATGCCCGGGTCGGAGTCGATGGTGATACCACCGCCGACACCGAGGACGGCGCCGCCGGTGAGGGTGAACTCGACCGAGCGGATGGCGACGTTGAGTTCGAGACCGGCCAGCGGGCTGCTCATCCCCACGGTGCCGCAGTACACCCCCCTCGGTTGCGGCTCCCAGCCGGAGATCAGTTGCCGGGCCCGTGTTTTCGGGCATCCGGTCACCGAAGCGGGTGGAAAACTCGCATCGAGCAGATCCGCCGACGTCGTGGCCGGGGGTATCTGTGCTTGCACGGTGGACACCAGATGCCACACCCCGGGGGCGGGGCGCACGCGCAGCAGGTCGGTCACCGTGACGGTGCCGGTGACGGCGAGTCGGCCGAGGTCGTTGCGGACCAGGTCGACGATCATCACGTTCTCGGCGACGTCCTTGACCGAGACCCGCAGGGCTGCCGGGTCGGCGCTGATCGGCAGGGTCCCCTTGATGGGGCTGGAGGTGACGGTGGTGCCGTGGCGGGCCAAATAGAGCTCGGGGGACAGGGAGGCGACGGCACCCCAGTTGCCCTGCAGGTAGGCCGCCCGGGTGGGCTGGGTCCGTTCGATGCCGTCGGCGAAGAAGTCCGCGGGCCGGCCGGTGATCTGCCCGGTGAACTGGGTGCAGATGCAGCTCTGGTACACCTCGCCGGCGCGGATCGCGTCCTTGCAGGCCTCGACGTTGTGGTGGTGGGAGGCGCGGTCCGGCGGTGTCCACCGCATCGACCAGGCCCGGGGTTCGGTGTGCGGATCGAGGGTTGCGGCGGCCAGGTCCGGTGGGCAGGAGGCGTCGGTGAGGCTTTCGTACCACCAGCACCCGTCGGTATCGAGGCGCAGCACCGAGTCGGTCCAGCCGCCGGCGGCCACGGGGAGTCACCGGTTGCGCCTGCAGGCGTGGGGCGATCACGGCGGCGGCTCCGAACCAGTGGCCGACCAGCGCCGCCGGGGCGGGCAGCAGCATCTCCCGGGCCCGGGTGTGCAGCGCCCGGAGCACCTCGGCGGGCCGGCCGCCGGGCCCTAGACGTTGCAGGCGCACGGGCGGACGCTCGTATTCCTCATCGACGCAACCACTCCTGTTCCATCACCGGCGGGATGGGGGCCGGGCGATCATCAAAACGCGCACCCTCCCATGCGGCGGCGACAGCCACACCCCGACGGGTGGATTTCACGTCGTGGACCCGCACGCAGTAGGCGCCGGCCGCTGCGGCGAGCGTGGAGACCGCGCAGGTGAGGTCGTCGCGGTCGGCGGGCGGGGGGATGGTGTCTTCGACGTCGGTCATCAGTGCCCCGAAGAAGGATTTGCGGGAGGCGCCGACCAGTACGGGGCGGCCGAGTTCTAGGATCCGGTCGAGGTGGGCGAGCAGCGCCCAGTTGTGGGCGCCGGTCTTGGCGAATCCGAGTCCGGGGTCGAGCACGATGCGGTCCTCGCGTATCCCGGCGCTGATCAGTGCGTCGAGGCGGTCGGCGAGTTCGGTGACGACCTCGGTGACGACGTCGTCGTAGACGGCGAGGTCGGCCATGGTGGTGCTGTGTCCGCGCCAGTGCATGGCGATGTACGGCACGTCCACCTCCGCGACGGTCGCGGCCATGTCCGGGTCGGCCAGTCCACCGCTGACGTCGTTGACCACGGCGGCTCCTGCCTCGACCGCGGCGGCCGCGACCTGGGCGCGCATGGTATCGACACTGACCAGGACACCGGCCTCGCTCAGCGCCCGGACGACCGGAAGCACTCGCCGCAGTTCCTCGGCGACCGGAACCCGATGCGCCTGGGGCCGGGTGGACTCGCCGCCGACGTCGACGATGTCCGCGCCGTCTGCCGCCAACGCCAGCCCCCGTGTGATCGCGGAATCGGCGGCGGCGCACAGACCCCCGTCGGAGAAGGAATCCGGGGTGACGTTGACGATGCCCATCACCAAGCAGCGGTGTGGCGCGGGCAACCGCGACAAGCAGGCTCCGTGGAGGGCCGCCGCCTCGTCGATGCGGTCGCGTTCGGTCGGGCGCGCCGGGTGAGGGCGCTCCTTGATGGTGTGGTGCATGGCTGCCCTCCTGCCGCACCGAGCGGACCGGAAATCTGCGGTGAACGTTAGCGACCGACAGGCGTGCCTGGGCAGGGCCTGGGTGTATTCCCACCCCGGTGGGGCACAAATCCCATGGGAATCACCGGGGAGGTTGTCCCGGGTCTCGTAGAACTTCAGGTGGCGGTCCCCCGCTCGAGACCCGCCGTGTGGTAGGTGTCGGGCGTTCCTCCAAGAACTCCGACAGCAAGGGACCGCCGTGAAGAAGACTACCCAG
>RRBB01000228.1:0-16547 GCA_006543605.1 Rhodococcus sp. WS4 | reverse complement strand
AACACCGCCTCTACGAGGTGTTCGCACTCGACCGCTACGCCCCCACCCGATGATCCGAGGCGACAGTTAGGTAATACAGCTACACCACCCCAAAATCCCTACTGGCCAGCACAAACGCCACCCAGGCCCGAGACAGCGGGGAAACTCCGGCTAGGGCCGGCCTCATTCTCCGATTCGAGGAAACCGGTGCGCCGGACGCAGGCCGGCTCGCGACACGCCTCTACGATCTCATGCCCACACCACCGATCGACGGCGTCGACAGCGTCTATCGGCTGCTGTCGGAGCTCCCACAGATCGAGCAACCGGAACCGGTCGTCGAGGTATCAGGCAATGGCTGGAAGTTCGACGTCCCGCGATGGTCTCGCACCTCGTCGGTGGCCGAGGCGGTCGGCCTCACCCCTGCCGAACTCGATTGGTTCGCAGATCCCGGCGGGTGGCTGCGGATGAAGGCGCCGCCGCTGCAGCACTACCGTTACCGGATCCGATCAGACAACCGCCTCCTCGAAGCGCCGAAGGAACGGCTTCGAGAGGTGCAGCGCCGGATCCTGCGGTCCGTGCTCGACGGCGTCCCGCCGCATGCCGCAGCGCACGGATTCGTCCGAGGCCGCAGCGTCCACACCTTCGCCGCACCGCATGCGGGCCACGACTGCGTGCTGCGTATCGACCTCCGCGCTTTCTTTCCCTCGATCTCCCAGACGAGGGTGAGGGCCATTTTCGATGCCCTCGGCTATCCGGCCCCGGTGGCACGCGTGCTCGCCGGGCTCTGCACGACGTCCACTCCACCGGGTGTCCTCGCGCAGATTCCCTTCGACGCGGCGAGTCGGCTCCGCGGTGCGCACCTACCGCAGGGAGCGCCGACCTCGCCTGCGCTGGCCAATCTCGTCGCCCACCGGCTCGATCGCAGGTTGACGGGACTCGCACGGGCCCATCACTCCGGGTACACCAGGTATGCCGACGACCTCGCGTTCTCCGGCTCGGATCTCGCGGTGGATCGACTGATCCAGGCCGTCGGCCGGATCGTGGCGGACGAAGGTTTCTCCGTGCACCCGGGGAAGACCCGGGTCATGCGCGAGCACCGACGCCAGCACCTGGCCGGGCTGGTGGTGAACACTCGCCCGCAGACGGCGCGAGCCGACTTCGACGACCTGAAAGCGCTGCTCTTCAATTGCGTACGCTACGGGCCCGAATCGCAGAATCGTGACGGCAGACCGCATTTCCGTGAGTACGTCTACGGACGCATCGCCTGGGTCGCGGAATCGAACGAGAGCAGGAAACGTTCGCTGCACGCGCTGGCCGACCGGGTCAACTGGGCCGGGTAGGTGCCTTTCGCATCAGGTGGTACGGGAGATCAGTGGGCGTGGATTCCGTACACGGTGACGACGAAGCTGTGCCCCTTGGCGGTGCAGGTGACGTCGCCCATGAAACCTGCGAGGCAGGAGGTTCCCCCGCGGGTGATCGTTTTCTGGTACATGGTCTGGCTGGTGGCGACCTGGGCGATGTCGGGGTTGCCACCGGGCAGGGTGAACGGGGTGCCGAACGGATAGGTGGGGTGGGCCGGGAGCCAGGGAACATCGATGACGACGTGTTCGACAGGTCCCAGCCACGGCAGCCCGAACTCGCCGAGGATCGGGAAGTCCATCGGTACCGGTTGCGGCAGATCACATCCCACGCTGTCGTCGGGTGCGATCGAGCAGTGGACGTTGCCCACGCGGAAGTAGGCGGGGGCGGGGGAGTCTGCCTGCGCCGGTGTCGCGAACGCGAGGAGTGCGGCCGCAACGGCGACGAGCATGCCGGCGGCTCGCTTCACTGAAGGATTCATACGCGGTATATACGGCTGCGAGCGGCGGACGTTAGCCGGGCGTACCAGCGAATGTGCCTCCGCCGTCCTCGTCGGCACAATCGCCGTTTTCCGCGGGAGCCATTCGGGGTATCCCATCGGGGGACGAGGAGGTCTGAAGAAATGCCTGTTTGGGGATGGATCTTGATCGCGGCGGTCGTGGTGATCGCCGTGCTGGCGGTCATCGTTGCCCGCTCGGTGAGCAGTCGAAAGAGGACCGAACGGCTGAAGGGACGGTTCGGCCCTGAGTACGACCGGACGGTCGGAGAGGTCGGCGAACAAAGCGCCGCGGAGGACGAGCTCGCCGCGCGCGAACGAAAGCGGAAGAAGCTCGACATCGTCCCGTTGTCGCCCGAAGCGCAGGCGAAGTACGCCGATTCCTGGCGGACGGTGCAGATCGAGTTCGTCGACAATCCGTCGAGCGCCGTCGGCGCTGCGGACCGGCTCGTGATCCACGTGATGCGTGAGCGCGGCTACCCGATCGACGACTTCGATCAGCGGGCGGCTGACATTTCGGTAGACCACCCGAAGGTCGTCGAGAACTACCGGACGGCGCACAGCATCTTTCTGTCGCAGGAGCAGGGCGACGTCGGTACGGAGGACCAGCGCGAGGCATTCGTGCATTATCGCGCGCTCTTCGAGAAATTGCTCGAGACGGATGCGAACACAGACAAGCCGAAGGAGACGCGCGCATGACAACCCAGGACCAGCAACCCGAGAACACCAGCCCGACGCTGGAACCGACCGAGACCACGGGTTCGACCGAGACCACAGGTTCGACCGAGCGGCCCGGTTCGGCCGAGCCGACCAGGCACTCGGACGAAGCCCCCGTCCCTGCCGCTGAGGGGACTCGACCGCCGGCCCAGCAGGCCGAATCGTCTGCTGGACAGTCGCTTTTCGCTGAGGACGAGCTTTCGGTTCTCCGCTTGCGCTGGGACGAGGTTCAGTCGAGCTTCGTCGATGATCCCAGAGAGTGCGTCCAGAAGGCCGACGGCCTCGTGTCGGACGTCGTCGACCGGCTGACGACCGGCTTCTCGGAGGCGCGTTCGCGGCTCGAGGAGCAGTGGGCCCGCGGCGAAGAGGGCTCGACCGAGGATCTTCGTCTCGCACTGAAGCGCTACCGCGAGTTCTTCCAGCGGTTGCTTGCGGTCTGAGGAAAGCGCCGCAATCGAATCCGGTTCGTGTCTTCCCCCTCGAGGGACGGCTCGGGGGCAGGAATCTTTCACGAATGCCCGTGTTCGAATGAGTGGCGACAGGGAGCCGGAAAGCAGGGCATGAACTCGTCAGGGTGGACGTTCGGTGAGGTCGCGGTCATCTCGATCGTCGAGATGATATTCGCTTTCCCCGCCGGTGTCCTGCTCTCCGTGCCCAGTGCACAGGAGTTGGAACGGCACCGAGACTGGCTATACCCCGACTTCATGGACGAGGCAGGCAACTTGCTCGTGGCTGTGCAATCGTTCCTCGTGGAAGCGGACGGCAAGAGGATCGTCGTGGACACCTGCACGGGGCGGGAGCCGCCGGAAGCGTGGGCATCGATGGCTGTGCAGGGTCGGGAGTTCCTCGATAGTCTGGCCGCCGTCGGCTTCGAACGTGAGTCGGTCGATGTCGTTGTGTGCACGCACCTCCACTTCGGTCACGTCGGCTGGAACACGATGCGGGACGGAGGCAGCGTCATCCCGACCTTCCCCAATGCGCGCTACCTGTTCGCCGAACCGGCGCTCGCCGCCTGGAAGGAGCAACGCGCTGCCGAGATTCCCACTCAGTGTTCGCGGGAGTCGATGCACACCCTCCTCGAGGCGGGCGTGGTCGATCCGGTTCCGCTGGACCACCGCGTCTGTGAAAGCGTGTGGCTGGAGTCGACTCCGGGCCACATAAGGGGCCACGTGTCGGTGCACATCGGCTCGCAGGGTCAGCGAGCACTCATCACCGGTGATTGTGCCTCGCATCCTGTGCAGTGGGCAGAGCCCGGCTGGGCGCAGGACTCGGACGTCGATGCGGTTCAGTCGACGGCAACGAGGCGGCGGCTGCTCGCCGAGCATGCCGACTCCGGTACCACGATCCTGGGCTCGCACTACCCTCCGCCGACGGCAGGGCATTTGACGATGTCGCAAGGGCGAAGCCGGTTCGTGCCGGCCGCTCACTCGACGGCAACGGATCCCGGCATCGTCGTCGCACGCAGGATCGATCCGCAGTGAACCGGACGATTCATCTGTGATGACGTCATAGATGTCCGTGCTGCCTACGCACACTCCTTGCCGCTCGAGGGTCGAAACTGAACGGCTGGAGACGGCGTCCTGACAGCGATGCCCGTTCGCGTCGTTCCAGACGTAGATCGGCACGACGGCGCCGACAAGTTCCCCGACCTCGTCGATGCTGGGGAGTCGAGAAGCGGAAAGGACCAGAAAGCCATCAAAATCACCTCGAGAGATGCTTTGTCAGCACAAATGGTTGACTTCTCTCTCGGCGCGCAGCACTGTCGTGAAGACACCTGCCGCGCCGATCAGTTCCGGAGTCGATCTTGACCAATGTCAACCCCACCGAAATCGCAGTAGCCGTCGCTGGATTCGGCTGGATGGGCCGAGTGCACACCAACGCGTATCTGCGTCAGCGCCACCACTTCCCGGAAGCGCCGTCTATTCGTCTGGGCGCCGTCGCCGACGAGGCACCCGGCCGCGCCGAGGAGGCCGCCGCCCAATTCGGGTTCGGCGCAGCGCTGACCGACTGGCGGGACATCGCCGCCGACCAGAACATCGACGCAGTCAGCATCACCGCACCCAACTTCCTGCACCGCGAGATCGGCGTCGCGATGGCCGAGGCGGGAAAGCACATCTGGATCGAGAAGCCGGTCGGGTTGTCGTCCGACGACGCCAAAGCCGTTGCTGCTGCAGTCGAGAAGGCCGGCGTCCAGTCGACCGTGGGTTTCAACTACCGCAACGCACCCGCCGTTGCGATGGCGCGGGATCTCATCGCGTCGGGCGAACTGGGCACCATCACACATTCGCGGTTCCGGTTCCTCAGCGACTACGCCGCGCATCCCGACGGTGCGCTGAGCTGGCGTTACGAGAACGCACGCGGCGGGTCGGGCGTTCTCGGCGATCTTGCCTCGCACGGCGTCGACCTGGTCCGATACCTGCTCGGAGACATCGACGCCGTGGTTGCCGACACGGCCATCTTCATCCCGCAACGCGCCATCCCGACGGGTGCCACCAGCGGGCATGCCCGCGCCACCGGCGGCAAGTACGGCGCGGTGGAGAACGACGACTTCGTCAGCGCTCTGGTCCGCCTGTCCTCGGGCGGGCGGGTAACGCTGGACGCCAGCCGCGTGGCCGTCGGCGAGCAGAACAACTACGGATTCGAGATCCACGGCACCAAGGGCGCCGTGTACTGGGACTTCCGCCGGATGAACGAACTCGGAACGAGCCTCGGGAGCAAATACCAGGACCAGTCGATCACGACGGTGTGGGTGGGCCCCGACGCCGGAGCGTATGCCCGCTTCCAGCCGGGTTCCGCGTCATCGATGAGCTACGACGACCTCAAGGTGATCGAGGGAAACAACTTCATCACCTCGATCGTCAACGGAAAGCCCCAGGGCGCAACGATCGCCGACGCCGTGGCCGCGGCCGAAACCCTCGATGCCATCACGGCTTCGATCGCATCGAGCGCGTGGGTCGACGTGCGCTGACCTACGATCGACGACGTGCCAGTCGAGATCCTCGACTTCGCCATGTCGATGATCGCAAATGGACGACCCCGTTCACGCAGGCCGCCGTCCAGAAATCATGACGAGCGGCATCTCGGCAATGCGGGACACGTTCTCGTCGACGAGATCGAGTCGGCTCGCGAGATCACGCGCCTCCGAGAGATCGATGGAGCGACCGGCGATCCAGGTGTGGAAGATCGCGAGGTTGATGCTGCCGAGGCAGCGCGGCACCTTGTAGTTCTCGACGAACTTCTCGGCGTCCTCGAAACTCGTGCTTCGGTCCGCATCGGTGATCAGCAGCGGGCCACCCGGCTTGAGGACGCGCATGCACTCGGCGAGTCCAGCCTCACGCGACGACCAGTGTTTGATGGAGCCATAGCTGATCACGCCGTCGAAGGTCTGGTCTGCGAAGTCGAGTTGCGTGGCGTCGCCCACTTCGAAGCGGACACGGTCACCGTAGTTACGCATACGTTTGGTCGCGCGCTTGATCTGGGGCTGCGAAAGATCGAGACCGATGATGTGCAAGTCGGAACGCTGGTCAGCGATGTACTTCGTGAACAATGCTCCGCCCGATCCGACGTCCAGAACGTGGGAGTTCGGTGGGAGATGCGGCAGAAAATGCTCGTCGATGACGTGGTGTGAGTGGTAGACCGCCGGTGCCACGATGGTCTCGTACATCCAGGCGTGTGCGGGAGTGTAGATCGCGGTAATGGGGTCGAACGGTGCCATCGGCATGGTTTCGCTCCTCGATATCGGGGTTTCCCCAGCGCTCTTCTCGTCCACCCACGGGGCGACCTCCTGCGCGTTTGTCACTTCCAGACCAAGAGGATACGGGCCGGTGTACCGGATCGCCGGGTGTATGCCGGAGTTGTGAACTGGGGTGATGACAAGTCCCACTCGCGTCAGGGTGTGTGAACGAAGCCGGTACAGGGCGGATTCGGTAATACGCTGTCATGCACGCAATTCCAGGTGATCGGCCTGCTGCTCGTCTTCCTGAGAGATTCAGTCCGGAACGCATGGTCCGAGGGTTACGCTTCATTGATTCGTGGGGCCAGTTCCCTTATGCACCTTTCTCAGCGGAGGTTGGTATGAATGCCCAACCGTTCGGCTTGGGTTTTGCGATTATCGCGTTGGCAGTTTCCGCGGTCTCGTGTTCATCTGCCAATTTCACGGCAGACGATGACAATTGCGTCCGCGCGAGCGACAGCGAGCTGGATGCGCTCTTTACGAAATGGGATGATGCGCTGCAATCCGGGGACGCGAGCAAGGTAGCCGCTCTGTACCGGTCGGACGCAGTTCTGCTGCCGACTCTTTCGGTACCGATCGCCGACACTCCGGAGGAGATCACGGAGTATTTCGTCAACCTGATCAAGACGAATCCCACAAGCCGGATGGAGGAAAGCTTCAAGTATTCGGAGTGCACCCTCGCATACAACGTGGGCCGCTGGGTCATCAATGCCAACGGCCAGGACGTGGAGGCCCGGGTAACGTGGGTCTATCGGTACGAGAATGGAAGCTGGCTCATCGCCAACCACCATTCCTCTGTGAACCCCCAGGGCTGACGCACAGTTGTTTCCGGGTCGGCCACGGCGCCGGGCAACAGGTCTCGAAGACCTGTGCCGGACCGCCGTGGCCTTCGTCTAGGACGCCTTGGCTCGGCGACCCGCGACGTAAACCTCGGCAATCGACGTATCGCGTATCCCCATCAGCAGCGCGAACAGAGTCTGATCGCGGGCCAGGTCGGGATCGGCGGCACGAACGGCGTTGGGCAGCAGTCCGGCAAGCGCCGGCGTGCCGGACGGGTCGACGACGACGAAGTCGGCTTCCTTACCGACGTCGAAATTGCCGAACCGGTTCTCCATGTCGAGGGCCCTGGCGCCGCCGAGGGTACCGACGAACAGCATCTCGGCTGGATGCATCGACACCCCGTCGTCACCGGATTCGGTGATGTGCACCTTGAACGCGTCGCCGAGCACTCGTGGGATCAACCATTCGTCGCCGCCGCCGAAATCGGTTCCCACCGAGATGTTGACTCCCGAGGCAACGGTGCGCTTCCACGGCATCGTTCCGGATCCCAGGAACAGCTGCGAGATCGGGCAGTGCGAGACGGACGTACCGGTCTCGGCCATCCGTTCGAGCTCGACATCCTGACAGTGCACGCAGTGCGCGAGGATGGTGCGTCGGCCCAGCAGGCTCTTCCCGCCGACTTCCGAGCCGGGCAGGAACTTCCCGTCGTAGGTGTCCAGGTAGGAGTTCACCTGATAGGTCTGTTTGGTGGAGTCGACCTCGCCGGTGCCGGGGCGATTGTTCTCGTTGAGGTGGGAGTGCACGTAGACACCGCGGTCCCGCACCTCCTCGTAGAGTTCCCCGAGGTTCTTCAGAGTCTCGGGCGTCACCGACAACGAGAACCGCGGAATGATCGCGACGTGCAGCAATGCGGTGTCGACATCACCGGTGTCGGCGCCGTGCCATTTCTCGATCTCTTCGCGGGTGAGCCGGATGGCGTCCTCTTCGGACGTCATCAGCGGCTCAGCGGTCTCGCCACCGACGGTCTGGATTCCACGACCGCTGACGATCCGCAGGCCGGCCTTCTTCGTCTCGGTGAACAACGCGTCCTGTGCATGCGGGAACGCCGAGCCGAACACCATGGCGGCCGTGGTGCCCGCCGCGATGCGCCGGTTGGTGAACTCGACGGCGGCCTGCTGCGCGAACTCCGGGTCGGCGAACTTCGTCTCCGACGGGAACATGCAGAGGGTCAGCCACTCCAGCAGCTGGCCGCCGCCGTATGAGTCGCCCGCGTAGGTTTGCGGGAAGTGGATGTGGGTGTCGACGAACCCCGGCAGCAGGAAACCGGGCCGGTGGTCGTGCACAGTGCCGGACTCGTATTCCGACGGGATCTCGGTTCGGTCACCGCAGAACACGATTCGCCCGCTGTCGTCCAGCACCAGAGCGCCGTCGGGGATCGATACCAGTGCGGCCGCGGCTTCGGTCACTTTCGGCGCGCCGGCGATGTGGAAGATGTGCCCGAGGTGGGTGTGCGTTGCCATGTGCTGAACTCCCGTCGAGTGATAGCGGATCATGCCTTCTGCAACGAACTTCGGTAGCTGGACGTCGCCCAGCCGAGTAGCGCCGGCGCCGAACATCGCCACACTCACGGTTGGATAGCAGCCCGTATTTACAATGCCACGGATCGACCCTTGCTTGCGGCTGAACAGGCTCAACGCCCCACCTTGCCTTTCGGGCACCGGGTGCCGCAGAGGTCAGCGTGTTCCGGTCACTCGAGGATGTTCATGCCGGGTCGGTGCCTCTTCGGGCTTGGCGACGCTGGTGAAATCGTGCACGCTGGAGATCCAGGAGCGTCGCGTTCGTGGCATCCACGCGCTGTTGTCGGCGGGCGATTTCGACCCGGACGGCGGCCGTATGTCGGTGCAGTTCCGCTGCACGGCAGTCGGCGTTCTCGTCGCCCAGAAGGTAGGCGGCTGCTCGATCACACCGAATCAGCAATCGCTCGTAGGCGAGGCGCGTCGGTGCCTGCTCTTCGAGTTGCGTGATCGCGATGTGCTCCACCAATTGCAAAGGGATACGCAGTAATTGGCAATTCATTCGCAAAAATGTCATCGGTACGCCGCGCAGTGTTGTCACGATCGGGGATGTTAGCCCTCGTGAACAAACGTGCGGAGCGTTTCGGGCCGACACCGGCGGATCGTCAGCTGGGAGCGAACAGCGGCATAGATGGTGGTCGGTCGGCGCTGTAGTGGGTATGGGTGAGCTGGATGAGTTGGACGGGTACTCGAGGACGGTGATTTCGGTCGCCGATTCCGTGCTGCCGAGCGTGGCCAGCCTCGTTGTGCGTACATCGCGGGGGAGCGGATCGGGAAGCGCGACGGTGATCACCGAGGACCGGCTCCTGTTGACGAGTGCGCACGTTATTACCGGTGCGCGCGAGGCCGAGGCGGCGTTCACCAATGGGACGACCGTCCGCACCGATGTCGTGGGGCGCGACCCGTTGTCCGATCTGGCCGTCCTGCGGGCCCGGGGCGATGTTCCGGCTCCGGTGGAACTCGGTGATGCCGCGTTGCTGCGGGTGGGACAGCTGGTCGTTGCGCTGGGGAATCCGCTCGGTCTGGCGGGCAGCGTGACGGCGGGCATCGTGTCTGCGTTGGGGCGTTCGTTGCCGACGGAGTCGGGGCGGGTGATCGATGAGGTGATCCAGACCGATGCAGCGCTGAATCCGGGGAACAGCGGTGGCGCGTTGGCCGACAGCGCGGGTCGGTTGGTTGGGGTGAATACCGCTGTCGCCGGGATCGGGGTGGGTCTGGCGGTACCCATCAACTCGACGACCAGGCAGATCATCGCCGCGTTGATATCGACCGGGCGGGTGCGTCGGGCCTGGTTGGGGATCGCGGGGATGCAGGTCCCGTTGCCTCCGAAGCTAGGCGCGGATCGGGTCGAAGACCGGGTTGCAGGTGGCCGGCATCTCCCGGGGCAGCCCGGCCGCCGAGGCGGGACTACAGCGGGGAGACATCATGGTCGAACTCGACGGCGAGCCGATAGTGACGACGACCGCGGTTCAGCGGTTGATGGTCGAGGACGCGATCGACCGGCAGATCGAGATCACGGTGTGGCGCAACGGTGCGCTGGTGGATGTGTTCGCTCGTCCACGTGAACTCAGGACCTGACTGTCGTGGCCGGAGCAGCGCGGGGAATGCGCCATTCTTTCGGGGACATGTTGGTGCAGTAGTTATCCCGCGGTCGGAACCCATCGGGGATCGCGGCCGCTCAGGCCGATCAGTCGCTCGACCAGTGGCGCGGACTCCGGAACCACCACCGGCGGCCCGAACAGTCCCAGTGTGCCGTGGGGGTTCTCGTCGGCGGACGCTTTCACGAACTCGTACGCGGCCGTGAGCAGTTCCGGTGCGCAACTGAAGTTCTGCCCGGTGGCGACGGCGAGGTCCCAGCCGTGCACGACGATCTCGTCGACGGCGACGACGCCCGCGACGTCTGCGGGCATGTGGAGCCCACCGGCCTGGGTCATCCCCTGCCACGCCGTGTCCTCACGCCAGGCACCCGCAAGTTCTGCCAGTCGCTGCGGGATCCGAATTCGCCAGTCGGTGCCCAGGCGGGCGGCGTCGGCGGCGGACGGAGGCTGGCTGCCCCCGTCCAGCGGTGCCTTCGTCGCAGCAGCGGCGAATGCCAGCGACAGCCCGTCGACGTGGTCGAGAAGATCGCCGACGGTGAGCTCCGGGCACGGGGTCGGTGCGCTGAGTTGCTCGTCGCGCACACCGGCGACGAGAGCGGCCATCACGTCGGTGGCGGGTTCGAGATCGATCATCCTCGGCTCTCCTCGCGTCAGTGGCTGAAAGGTCGGTGGCTGGAAGGTCGGTGGCAGCCTCACGCTACGACGGACCGCAGGACCGGGGTCGAAGAACGGATCGGACGGTCATTCGATGCGTTCGGTGAGGTGGATGGTGACGGTGTCACCGGGGCCCTTTCCGATGGCCTTGCGGGTGTCGGCCTTGACGGCGAGCTTGTGGGTGCCGTCGCCGAGGGCCATGAACGAACTTCGGAACGGGTGGCCGTCGATCGTTCCGCGGATCTTGACCAGGCCGCGGGTTCCGAAGTAGGCGGCGGAGTCCGGCATCACCACGTACGTCCAAGCTCCCTTCTGGGAGCCTTGGATCAACGTGGCGGTGAACGATCTGTCCAACGGGCCTGGTGTGCCGGCAGACGATGTGCGGGCAGACGAAGTGTGCGGCATTGTCGTGTCCTTCCAGTGCGATGGCCGGGTGGATGCTTATTCGACGGCCTCGAAGCCGTTGCCGTCCTGATCGCGGAAGGTGAACATCGGTGGGACGCCGTCCCAGAGAAGTAGTTCACCGACGTCGACACCGCGCGCACCCAGTTCCGTGTGGAGGGCGGCGGCATCACGCGTCGTCAGACGGATGCCGGTCTCGACACCCGCGGGGATGGCATTGCTCGCAGGTATGAGTGCGATCGTCGTCGTGGCGCCGGGCGGTGCGACGACGATCCACCGGCCGCCGAGTTGCTCGAGGGGCACGTCCAGGCGTTTCTCGAAGCCCAGCTGGTGAACGTAGAACGCGATCGCTCGGTCCTGGTCGGTCACGGGTACGCCGATCGTCGCTACGTCGATGATGTCGGGCTTGGTCATCTCGCCCATGGTCATCCTTCCTCTGGAGAATCTCTTGAATAGGTTGACCACGCGCCGGAGCGAAACTCATCGGTCGTCCGCGCGATGTGCTCCATTATTTGCAAAGGAATGCCAAGCAATCGGTCAATATTTGGCAAAAGTATTGTCGGCACGCCGCTCAGTGTTGTCACGATCGGCGAGTATGTGGCTGAGCCCACAACCGTGGTCAACGCCAGCGGTGTGTCGCGGAGGGGTTACGTCCTGGACGTGGATGTCGTCCCCTGAAGGGGTGAAGATCGGGGCACCTTGGGGGTCGGATGTTGCTCCCTGTGTCGTCTGGTGGTGGGGTGTGGATGTGTCGAGGATTGCGGTAAGGCATTTTTCCCGGCGATGAGGTAGGCGAATGTACGACGACGGTGATGAACGCGAGCCCACTTGCGGTGGGGACGACAGCATCGCGGCGCAGGCTCGTTCGGCGGATGGGTCGAGGATGCGCACCGTTGTTGGTGTCGTTGTCGGTGTCTTCGCAGTCATAGGGCTGTTGTGGCCTCTGGTGTGGGGTCCGGCGTCGGATGTGCGGGGGTTTGCCGCGGTCGTCGGCGACTCGTGGGTTCTCGAGGTGGTCGCAGTGGGGCTGTCGGTCGTCGGGTTGGGCGCGGGTGTTGTGTGGTCGCGATGTGCGAGCGAGGGGCTGCCCGAGGTGCCGGTGAGGTATGGATCTGGTCCAGGGGTCGGGCCCGCGCAGGCCGAGTACGTGGTGCACAAGCGGATCGGGGACAGCGCGCCGGCGGCAACACTGCTCCACCTGGCCGAGCGGGGGGTAGTCCGGCTGGTGTTCGTCTCGGAGAACCTCTGGCGGATCGAGGGAATCGCGGCGCCGGGTCGGTGGGCGCGGATCGACCCGATCTCCCGGGCGTTGGCCGATGCCCTCGGAATCTGGACGCCGGGCGCGGTATTCGTCGCCGACGGCTCGGTGAGATCCGGTTACGCTCTGAAACGGGGAATGGAGGCGATGTCTGATGCGTGCAGGTCGTGGGCGGCAGAGGAGGGTCTGCTCGTGATCTCCGTCCGGACGTGGATCGGACGGACGATGGTGTGCCTATGCGCGGTCCTCGCGGCGGTCGGGTTCCTCGGCGCGTTCGGTCCCACGATCCTCGGTCTTCCCTTCGCGGCGTTCGTTATCGGCGCTCTCGGTGTGTTCGCGGCCGGAATGGGTCTTCGGCACACGCCGACGGGGCGACAGGTGTGGGCAGACGCTGCCGGTTTCGAACGGGTGCTGTCGGGTCGGTCGAGCGAGATCGGGTCCGCCGCGATCGGTGAGTGCTTCCTCGGCGCCGTCCCCTACGCCTTCGCGTTCGGTGTCGCCGGCCGGTGGGCGGCGACGTATCGCCGCGCGACCGGAAGGTCGGCACCTGACCCCGACTGGTACCCGTCGACCACCTTGGACGACGACGCTGGGTTGTATGCGGATGTCGGATTCAACAATCTCGATGCGACGTTGTGTATGGCCCTCTATCGGCTCGAGGCGGCCGGAACCCGGCCGGATTCCGGCGGAGACCACAGCTTCGGGGCGGTGTACGGATTCTGAGTTGGTCGGGTCGGGGCGTGTGTGCCCCGCCGCCGGTCGGTCTGGCGCGACCCCTCCAGCGCTCGCCTCTGAAGGTAGTGCTCGAATCCTCTCGCACGCCGTCGCCTCGGGACGCCCGGGCGTGCTTTCACAACCAGCGAATCCACTCGGTGTCCAGGCGTGGCCGGATGGGCAGGGACTGTTCGGGTCGAAGGCGTGTGTGAGTCCGAGCGGGAGAATCTCGGGCGCGGCGAGGGGCGCCGATGGGGTGGGGAGGTCCGGCCGGCGTCGACGACGGAGCCGCAGTGGCCGGTCTCACTGCGTTCGGTGACCATACATCGCCGCCGCGGCGACGCAGCGAGGAGAACTGGGCGTGTCTGCTCATCCTGTCGGAAACAGCAGTTGAGGAGGTGTTCTGGCGCTGTTGCGGGTCAGCTGTGCCGGCAGGAGCGTGAACTGTAGATCGTTGCGGGGCTCGTGTCGATCCCATTGGTCGCCGGCAGTTCTCTCGCCCGGTCGAGGCGATGGTAGAAGGTGGTGCGGCGCCAGCTGCTGGGCGGAGAACGGCACTGAAGCTTCGGGTGATGGACCTGAACGCGTACGTATTTGTGAAGATCCTCGCACATCGTCCAGAAGCGTCCCTCTCAACGACCGTGCGTATGCCTCGCGAAGGCGTGGTTGCGCGAGCCCTTGTTGACCGACTCGTGTTCGGTACATGTTTCGTATGTTGTTGCAAATTCAAGGTATTCGTTGTAAGGGTGACGATGGTGCGGCAGCTGGCGGACTCGGGTGTGGCGACACCGCTGCGCTGGTTCTCGCAGACGGTGAAGTCGTCGTTGCCGTGGGCTGGATCTGTTCGCTGGTCGTGGTGCCGATGAATACGACGCCGTCGCGCGGGGACTGTCGATTCGCCAGATGGCCGGGGGCAAAGCATTCGCGGCGGCCCACCACAAGGGTGAACAGCTCGGCTTCGACGCGGCCATCGCTTACGCCCTCCATGAACATCCGCCCAGCCCCTCCACGCCCGCCGCCGACGCGTCGCCGCGACTGATCAAGAGGGAACGCCAAGTCGCCGACCTGATCGCCGAAGGCCTGACGAATCAGGCCATCGCCGACCGGCTGGTGATCTCACCGCGCACCGCACAAGGCCACGTGGAGCACATCCTGACGAAGCTGGGTTTCACTTTCCGGACACAGGTCGCGGCCTGGGTTGCGGAACAGACACGCGATCAGAACTGACACGTCTGGTTCGAGACCTTGCGCTCGGTCAGTCATATTGCCTACGGTGGAGCGGATTTCGGTGAGGTAGTGGCTTCCGGCACACTGGCGACGGATTCGGAGACGCGGCAGCTCACCACGGCGCGGTTGGGTGTGAAGCTATTCACCTGCCCGCCGTGGCACGCTATCGGTATGTGCGGTCGCTACGCATTGAGGACGAGCCGGTACACGGGGCTTAAGACCCTCGAGATCGACCCGAACGGGCGGACCCCGAGATGGCGCCGGGCTACAACGTGGCACCCGCGAAGGCCTCCCTCGTCGTGATCGCCCGCGTACCGAAGGACACCGACGACAAGCAGCTCCAACGACACTCCGCAACCTCAAATGGGGGTGTTGACCGAACTAGACGATATGAGGAGCTGGGCTGGGCCTCACTCACATGTGAACGAGGGTTGCCGACAAGAAACGGGTCCTGGCCGGTAGAGCCACAAGATGTGGGAGGCCCCAGCAATGGATCAGCGTACGAGTATTGGATTGGATGTGCACGCACGATCGGTCGTCGCGTGCGGTCTAGACGGTCAGAGCGGTGAGCTGTTCGAGCGCCCGATTGACGCCTGATCATAGCGAGATATTCGAGTGGATCCGGTCCGTGCCGGATCCGGTAAAGGTGACGTACGAGGCCGGGCCGACCGGGTTCGGGCTCGCCCGGTTCCTGGCAACGGCGGGCCTCGAGTGTCTGGTGGCGGCACCGTCGAAGCTGCAGCGCCCGCCCGGCGACCGGGTCAAGAACGACGCGCGCGATGCGCGGCATCTCGCCCGACTGCTGCAGCTCGGGCAGATCGTCGAAGTGGCGGTGACCAGCGTCGAGCAGGAGGCGGCTCGTGATCTGGTGCGTGCCCGTGAAGACTGTCGCGGGGATCTGATGTCGGCCCGCCACCGGGTGTCGAAACTACCTCTGCGGCAGGGGATCGTCTACTACGGTGGCCACGCGTGGACGAAGGTTCACGACAACTGGCTGCGTGCCCAGCACTTCGACGCACCCGGTCTGCAGCTGGCGTACGAGACCGCCTATGACACCATGCTTGCGACGGTGGACCGGCGGGATCGGCTGGATGTGGCGATCGCGGCGATGGCCACCGACAGTGACTACACCCCGGTGGTGACTCGGCTCGGCTGCTGCGCGGCGTGTCCGCGCTGACCGCGTTCGGGCTGGCCGTGGAGATCGGCGACTGGCAGCGCCTGACCGGACGCTCGATCGGCGCCTACCTCGGGCTGGTGCCCACCGAACACTCCTCGGGCACGTCGCGCTCGCAGGGATCGATCACCAAGACCGGCAACGGCCACGCCCGGCGGCTGCTGATCGAGGCCGCCTGGCACCACCGACCTCGGTATCGCCCCGGAGCGGAGCTGTGGCGCCGCTGGGAGCAGGCCAGTCCCGCGGCCCGGGCCCGCGGGCAGCAATCAAACCAGCGCCTGCACGCCCGCTGGGCCGGGTTCGACGCCCGTAACAAACGCCCCGCACTGGCGAACACCGCGATCGCCCGCGAACTCGCCGGCTGGTGTTGGTCGCTGGCCGTGCTGGATACCTGAAAAGCCGGTTCCCCGTTCCGCATCCGGTTGCGAGTTAAAGATGTCGCTGCAGGAGTTCGTGTGGTGGTTGCTCGGGGATTCGGTGTGGTACGTCCCCGTTCCGGGCTTTCGGGAATGGATGGGCTTTGGGTAGAAGGCATCCACCAGGCTCTTCAACGACCGAGTGTCGGGTGATATTCCGGCCTGTGCTGTCCGGCGGGTTGGAACGGCGCACAATCCGGGATTCGCGTAGGGGAGTGGAGGTACCCCATGGTCACCGTCGCGCCGATGCTGCTCGGGATGCCCGCCTCCACAACGGGCCGCGAGGTCGATCAACTCGTCCTGATCGGCCAGCCGCACGGATTTCGGCCGGGCTAGGAGCAAAGCCGTGTAGTTAAGTCGTGGGTTGTGTTGTCAAGGGTCGATGTCGGTGAGGATGTTGATGGCGATGGTGGCCTTGAGACTTGGCCCTCGGGTGCGGCCGCGGGCAGTGCTGGCGACGAACTTG
>RRBB01000227.1:0-16653 GCA_006543605.1 Rhodococcus sp. WS4 | reverse complement strand
GAGTTCTTCACCGGAAAAGTGCCTCTCGAACTGGCCGAATCTGGACCTTCAGTAGCCCACATTCTCCCAGGTCAAAGGCACTTTTCCGCTATCCGACACGCGCTAAGCTCATGAGCCATCAAGGTATATATACGGGCTCGAATTTCTCGCCGAACAGTTGCCGGCGGGTGGGGCTGCGCAGACCGTCCGCACCGATCACGACGTCGTGGTCCGTCAGCGCGTCGAGGGTGGGCGCGGGCGTGCCGAACGAGATCGTTCCGTCGGGCAGGGTTTCGGCGAGGGTGGCCAGCAGCGCCGGCCGCGACAGCAGGTAGGCGGTGCGGTCGCGGCTGTCGACGGTGCCGATCACGGACCCGTCGGGACGCAGGAACGACCCCCGGTGCTGCGGTGATCCCAGTCTGCGTACGCGATCGCCCGCGCCGATCGCGTCCAGTGCGTCGAGGGCTTGCGGCCACATCCCCAGCGCGGTGCCGGAGGTGGGCAGGCTTTCGGCGCGCTCGAAGACCTCGACGTGCCAGCCGGCGCGGGACAGGTGGCGGGCGACGGCGAGCCCGCCGATACCACCGCCGAGGACTGCTGCGGACTGTGTCATGACTCCGACGTACTACGCCTGTAGTGAAATTACTACCGTTGTAGTGTCGGGGTATGCCGGGAAAACGGGAGCAGGTGCTCGACGCCGCCATCGCGCTGCTCGGCACAAAGGGTATGCGCGCCCTCACGCATCGCGGGGTCGACGAGCTGGCGGGGATGCCGCAGGGGTCCACGTCCAACTACTTCCGCAGTCGCGGGGCGCTCCTCGAGGCGATCGTCACACGCCTCGTCGAACGTGACCGGGAGGACTGGCAGACTTTCGCGCACCTGCGGCCCGAAAACGCGGAGGCGCTGGTCGAGGCTCTGGTCGCCTTCGTGAAATTCTCCACTGGTCCGGACCGGACGCGCACGAGCGCACGCTACGCGCTGTTCGTGGAGGCGTCCGTCACGCCGGGCCTCGACGACAAGATCGGTGATGCGCGCCGCGCGCTCGTAGAATGGGGCGCGGACATGCTGGAACTCGTGGGATCGAGAAACCCCGCTGCCGACGCCGTCGTCGTCACCGACTACCTGGACGGTGTAATCCTTCACCAACTCACCGTCCCAGATCTCGATTTCGATCCGACTGTGGGAATTACAGCGGTGCTCGGCGCGCTCACTTAACATGTACTCAGTGCAGTCGGACGAGGTCCGCCCTCGACAATGCCCAGTTCAGAGGGTAAATAGGCCAACCTAAGTTGTGTTTCGTCGGGGGTTCTGAATTATCGTTTTCGTTACACGTTGGACCCACGAAAGTCCGACCCGACCGAAAAGCCACGTCGCCCGGTGCGAGGACCACACCCAGCGTGCTGCAAAAGGGCGATAGCCGATCGGTGGTGCCGATCACATCGTGACGGCACCTGCATTGCAAGTTGATGGCCATCAGCGCTGCTGGTCGTCGGTGCATCTTTTGGCATACGAAGGCTAGGTATGAAGCAACTTCCAGGCCCCCAGGGGCTGTATCACCCGTCGAACGAGCACGACTCCTGTGGTGTCGCGTTCGTCGTGGACATGAAGGGCCGCCGCAGCAGGGACATCGTCGAGAAGGCGATCACCGCTCTGGTGAACCTCGAGCACCGTGGCGCCGCGGGCTCCGAACCCAACACGGGTGACGGTGCGGGCATCCTCCTCCAGGTCCCGGACAAGTTCTTCCGCGCCGTGGTCGACTTCCCGCTGCCCGCAGCAGGCACCTACGCGACCGGCATCGCGTTCCTGCCGCAGAGCAAGGCCGATGCGCAGCGCGCGGCCGACGCCGTCGAGAAGATCGTCGAGAGCGAGGGCCTGAAGGTCCTCGGCTGGCGCGAGGTCGCCACCGACGACTCGTCGCTCGGCGCCCTGGCCCGCGACGCGATGCCGACGTTCCGGCAGATCTTCATCGGCAGCGAGAACGACGCCCTCACCGGCCTCGACCTCGAACGTCGCGCCTACGTCGTCCGTAAGCGCACCGAGCACGAGCTGGGCAGCGAAGGCGCCGGCAAGGACGGCCCCGGTCGCGAGACCGTGTACTTCCCGAGCCTGTCGAGCCAGACGTTCGTCTACAAGGGCATGCTCACCACCCCGCAGCTCAAGGGTTTCTACCTGGACCTGCAGGACGAGCGCGTCGAGTCGGCCCTCGGCCTCGTGCACTCGCGGTTCTCCACCAACACGTTCCCGTCGTGGCCGCTGGCCCACCCGTTCCGGCGCGTGGCGCACAACGGTGAGATCAACACCGTCACCGGCAACGAGAACTGGATGCGTGCCCGTGAGGCGCTCATCGACAGCGACATCTTCGGTGGGTCAGGAGAGGTTGGGCCCGGCAAGGATCGGCGCAGCCAGCTCGAGAAGATCTTCCCGGTGTGCACCAACGGCGCCAGCGACACCGCGCGCTTCGACGAGGTGCTCGAGATGCTGCACCTCGGGGGCCGCACCCTGCCGCACGCCGTCCTGATGATGATCCCGGAGGCCTGGGAACGTCACGAGAGCATGGACCCCGCTCGCCGGGCGTTCTACCAGTACCACTCCTCGCTGATGGAGCCGTGGGACGGACCGGCGTCGGTGTGCTTCACCGACGGCACCGTCATCGGCGCCGTCCTGGACCGCAACGGCCTGCGCCCCTCACGCCTGTGGGTGACCGACGAGGACCTCGTCGTCATGGCCTCCGAGGTCGGTGTCCTGCCGATCGATCCGGCCACCGTCGTGAAGAAGATCCGGCTGCAGCCAGGCCGCATGTTCCTCGTCGACACCGCCGAGGGTCGCATCATCAGCGACGACGAGATCAAGTCGGAGCTGGCCGCCGAGCACCCCTACCAGGAGTGGCTCGACCAGGGTCTGACCCACATGGACGACCTGCCGGACCGCCCGTACACGTACATGTCGCACGAGCGCGTCGTGCTGCGTCAGCAGATGTTCGGGTACACCAACGAAGAGGTCAACCTCCTCGTCAAGCCGATGGCGCTCTCCGGCGCGGAGGCCCTCGGCTCCATGGGTACCGACACTCCGATCGCCGTGCTGTCCTCGCGGTCGCGAATGCTGTTCGACTACTTCTCGCAGCTGTTCGCGCAGGTCACGAACCCGCCGCTCGACGCCATCCGCGAGGAGGTCGTCACCAGCCTCGGCGGCACCATCGGTCCCGAGCACGACCTGCTGCACCCCACCGCGGAGTCCTGCCGGCAGATCTTCCTGCCGCAGCCGATCCTGCACAACGACGACCTGTCGAAGCTCATTCACGTCAACGACGACGGCGAATTCCCGAACTTCCGCAGCGTCATCGTCCGCGGTCTGTACCCGGTGGCAGAGGGCGGAGCGGGCCTGCGCAAGGCCCTCGACGACGTCCGCTACCAGGTGTCGGAGGCCATCGCCGGCGGTGCGCGCCTCGTCGTCCTGTCCGACCGTGAGTCGAACGAGACGTACGCGCCCATCCCGTCGCTGCTGCTGACGTCGGCCGTGCACCACCACCTGGTGCGCGAGAAGACCCGCACGAAGGTCGGACTCATCGTGGAGTCCGGCGACGCTCGCGAGGTGCACCACATGGCGCTCCTCATCGGGTTCGGTGCGGCTGCGGTCAACCCGTACATGGCGTTCGAGACCGTCGACGAGGCGGTGCAGAACAACGAACTGCAGGGTGTCACGCTCGACAAGGCCATCCAGAACTACATCAAGGCCGCCGGCAAGGGTGTGCTCAAGGTGATGTCCAAGATGGGCATCTCCACCCTCGCGTCCTACACCGGCGCCCAGCTGTTCCAGGTGATCGGCCTGTCGCAGGAACTGGTCGACGAGTACTTCACCGGACTCCAGTCCAGCCTCGGCGGCATCGGTCTCGACGAGATCGCCGCCGACGTCGCCGTCCGGCACGCCAGCGCGTACCTGGACCGTCCCGAGGAGCGCGCGCACCGCGAGCTCGAGGTGGGCGGCGAGTACCAGTGGCGTCGTGAGGGCGAGTACCACCTGTTCAACCCGGACACGGTGTTCAAGCTGCAGCACTCCACGCGCACCGGGCAGTACGAGGTGTTCAAGGAGTACACGAAGCTGGTCGACGACCAGTCCGAGCGCCTCGCAGCGTTGCGCGGCCTCTTCGAGTTCAAGAAGGGTGTGCGCGAGCCCGTCCCGCTGGACGAGGTCGAGCCCGCCACCGAGATCGTCAAGCGCTTCTCGACCGGTGCGATGAGCTACGGCTCCATCTCCGCCGAGGCGCACGAGACCCTCGCCATTGCCATGAACCGCCTCGGCGGTCGCTCCAACTCCGGTGAGGGCGGCGAGAACCCGGCCCGCTTCACTCCGGACGAGAACGGCGACTGGCGTCGGTCGGCGATCAAGCAGGTCGCGTCGGGACGCTTCGGTGTCACGTCGCACTACCTGACCAACTGCACCGACATCCAGATCAAGATGGCGCAGGGAGCGAAGCCCGGTGAGGGCGGCCAGCTGCCGGCGCACAAGGTGTACCCGTGGGTGGCCGAGGTTCGGCACTCCACGCCCGGCGTCGGGCTGATCTCGCCGCCGCCGCACCACGACATCTACTCGATCGAGGATCTGGCGCAGCTGATCCACGACCTGAAGAACGCCAACCCGCAGGCCCGGATCCACGTGAAGCTGGTGTCCGAGGTGGGTGTCGGCACCGTCGCCGCGGGTGTGTCCAAGGCGCACGCGGACGTCGTGCTGATCTCCGGTCACGACGGTGGCACCGGCGCCACCCCGCTGACGTCGATGAAGCACGCGGGCGCCCCGTGGGAGCTCGGCCTGGCCGAGACCCAGCAGACGCTGCTGCTCAACGGTCTGCGCGACCGCATCGTCGTGCAGGTGGACGGTCAGCTCAAGACGGGCCGCGACGTCATGGTCGCCGCGCTGCTCGGCGGCGAGGAGTTCGGTTTCGCGACCGCTCCGCTGGTGGTGTCGGGTTGCATCATGATGCGGGTCTGCCACCTCGACACCTGCCCCGTGGGTGTTGCGACGCAGAACCCGGTGCTGCGCAAGCGGTTCAGCGGCAAGCCGGAGTTCGTGGAGAACTTCTTCCTCTTCATCGCCGAAGAGGTGCGCGAGCTCCTGGCCGAGCTCGGCTTCCGCACCCTCGACGAGGCCGTCGGGCAGGTCGACGTCCTCGACACCACGAAGGCGCTCGAACACTGGAAGGGCAGCAAGGCCGGCAACCTCGACCTGTCGCCGATCCTGCACGAGACCGAGTCGGCGTTCATGGACCAGGACCTGTACTGCACGGGCACCCAGGACCACGGCCTCGACAAGGCACTCGACCAGCAGCTGATCGTCCAGAGCCGCAACGCTCTCGACAAGGGTCAGCAGGTCACGTTCGAGTCGCCGATCACCAACGTCAACCGCACGGTCGGCACCATGCTCGGCCACGAGGTGACGAAGGCGTACGGCGGTGACGGCTTGCCGGACAACACCATCGACATCACGTTCACCGGTTCGGCCGGTAACAGCTTCGGTGCGTTCGTCCCCAGGGGCATGACCCTGCGCCTGCACGGCGACGCCAACGACTTCGTCGGCAAGGGCCTGTCCGGTGGACGCCTCGTGGTGCGACCGCCGCTGGAGACCGCACCCGGGTTCGTCGCCGAGGACAACATCATCGGCGGCAACGTGATCCTGTTCGGTGCCACGAGCGGTGAGGCGCTGCTCCGCGGTGTCGTGGGCGAGCGATTCGCGGTCCGCAACTCCGGTGCCACCGCGGTGGTCGAGGGAGTCGGCGACCACGGTTGCGAGTACATGACCGGCGGAAAGGTCGTCATCCTCGGTGCGACGGGACGTAACTTCGGTGCCGGCATGTCCGGTGGCGTCGCGTACGTCTACAACCCGGACAAGGTGTTCGAGGACAACCTCAACATGGAACTGGTGGATCTCGAGGACCTGACGGGTGACGACTTCACCTGGCTGAAGTCCGCCATCGAGCGTCACCGCGACGAGACGGGCTCCGAGGTTGCCGCGCGCATCCTCTCCGACTGGTCGCAGCAGGTCAATCACTTCGCGAAGGTGATGCCCCGCGATTACAAGAAGGTGCTCCTGGCCATCGAGGCCGCGAAGAAGGATGGAAAGAACGTGGACGAGGCAGTGATGGAGGCAGCTCGTGGGTGATCCAAGCGGCTTCCTGAAGCACACGTCGCGCGAACTTCCGGTCCGCCGGCCGGTGCCGTTGCGTCTGCTCGACTGGAACGAGGTGTACGAGGAGTTCTCGTCGGACACCCTGAAGACTCAGGCCAGCCGGTGCATGGACTGCGGTATCCCGTTCTGCCACAACGGCTGCCCGCTGGGGAACCTGATTCCCGAGTGGAACGACCTGGTCTATAAGGACCGGTGGCACGACGGCATCGAGCGTCTGCACGCGACCAACAACTTCCCGGAATTCACCGGGCGGCTGTGCCCCGCACCCTGTGAGGCGTCGTGTGTCCTGGGCATCAACCAGGACCCGGTCACCATCAAGCAGGTCGAGGTCGAGCTGATCGACCGCGCCTTCGACGAGGGCTGGGTCAAGCCGGTGCACCCGACCCGTTCGACGGGCAAGAAGGTCGCCGTCGTCGGTTCCGGTCCCGCAGGTCTCGCTGCGGCGCAGCAGCTGACCCGCGCAGGCCACATGGTCACCGTGTTCGAGCGGGCCGACCGCATCGGCGGGCTCCTCCGGTACGGCATCCCCGAGTTCAAGATGGAGAAGCGGCACATCGACCGCCGTCTGGACCAGATGAACTCCGAGGGCACCGTCTTCAAGACGGGTGTCAACGTGGGCGTCGACATCACCGCGGACGCGCTGCGCGCACAGTTCGACGCCGTGGTCCTCGCCGGCGGTGCCACCGAGGCCCGCGACCTCCCGATCCCCGGCCGCGAGCTGGACGGCATCCATCAGGCGATGGAGTTCCTGCCGATCGCCAACCGCGTGCAGCTCGGCGACCTGGAGGAGCCGACCATCACCGCGGAGGGCAAGAAGGTCGTCATCATCGGCGGCGGCGACACCGGCGCGGACTGCCTGGGCACCTCGCACCGTCAGGGTGCCGAGAGCGTTCACCAGTTCGAGATCATGCCGAGACCTCCCGAGACCCGCGCCGAGCACACCCCGTGGCCGACGTACCCGCTGATGTACCGGGTCGCGTCCGCGCACGAGGAGGGCGGCGAACGCCTCTTCTCCGTGAACACGGAACGGTTCGTCGGTGCCGACGGCAAGGTGACCGCACTGAAGGCCCACGAGGTCGAGATGAAGTCGGGTCGCTTCGAGAAGGTCGAGGGTTCGGACTTCGAGCTCGAGGCCGACCTCGTGCTGCTGGCGATGGGCTTCGTCGGACCCGAGAAGCCGGGCCTGCTCACCGATCTCGGTGTCGACCTCAACGAGCGCGGCAACGTCGCCCGCTCCGCGAAGTGGGCTACCAACGTCGACGGTGTGTTCGTGGCCGGCGACATGGGACGCGGACAGTCGCTGATCGTGTGGGCCATCGCCGAGGGTCGCTCCGCGGCCGCCGCGGTCGATGCGTACCTCGAGGGTGAGTCGGCGCTGCCGTCTCCGATCGCGACCACCACCGCCCCGCAGCGGTAGCTGTAACTGCTCGTACAATCCGCACCCCGGTAGGTTTTCCTACCGGGGTGTCGGTTTATCGTGCGGTGGTCACGTTCGGTCGGTAACGTTCATTTACCGATCGTGCATCTTTAGGTCACGTCGCCCTGGCAGCATCCCGTCTGCGGGACGACGAAGGGGAGAACAGGGTTGAGGCCATGGCAATGAGACGGGTTATCGCATTCTTGACCGCAGTGGCTGCTGCGGCGGCCATCCCGGTTGCGTCGGGAGTGGTGGGTACGAGCGCAGTAGCGAACGCGGACCCCTGCCCGAGCCTGTATGTGGTTGCGATTCCGGGGACGTGGGAAACGTCCACCAAGGACAATGTCAGGCCCACGCCGGGTCTGCTGTCGGCGGTGACGAACGGTCTGCCGTCGTCGATACGCACCGACTACGTCACGTACGCCGCCACGGCCTTCCCGTGGGAGTCCGAGGTGTACGGGCGCTCGAAGGCGCAAGCGGTCAGCAACGCCGAGGGCATGCTGTCGTCGATGTCGCAGCAGTGCCCCGACACGAAACTGTCGATCATCGGGTACAGCCAGGGCGCCGACGCCGCGGGTGATCTCGCTGCGGAGATCGGCACCGGCCTCGGTGTCGTCCCCGCCGACAAGATCGCGGCCGTCGGACTCGTCTCCGATCCGCGGCGGTCGCCGACCGACGCCCTCGTCGGACCGCCCGTCGCCGGCAGCGGCGCCGGTGGTCCTCGCATCGGAGGGTTCGGCTGGGTCAGCCAGAACACGCGCACGTTCTGCGCGTACGGCGACCTGTACTGCTCCACGCCGAAGGAAGACTTCGTGACGCGGCTCGCCGGTTTCCTCGCGCAGACGTCGGATCCGACGCCGAACCTGTTCGGCCGCTACCAGCAGGAGGCGCTCGCGATCTGGAACGACATCCTCGCGGTCGGCGGTGTTCCCGCGTTGATGGCTCAGTTGGACGAGCAGTCCAACGAGAAGCGCATCGACGAGTTGGAGCAGTTCTACAAGTCGCAGGCTCACCAGGACTACACCAGCTACGCGGTCGACGGATCGGGCACGCCCGCCACGACGTGGCTGAGGAACTGGTTGCGCGACATCGCGTGAGTTCCACCGACGGCGGCAGGGGATGATGTCCATCGTGACCGACACCCCTGCCGCCTTCGTCGGCTACGACGCCTTCGTGACCGTCCGGTGGTCCGACATGGATGCCTTTCAGCACATCAACCACGCGCGGATGGTGACGTTGCTCGAAGAGGCCCGGATCGACTGGCTGCTCAGCGAGGGCAGCGAGAACTCGTCGCTCATCACGAGCGCGTTCATCGCCGACATCCACGTGAAGTACCGGGCGCAGCTGCGGCATTCCGACAGTCCCCTGCGGATCACCATGTGGATCGCCAAACACCGGGCGGTGGACTTCACTATCGGCTACGAGGTCCGGGGTGCCCGTGCCGCGCTCACCGACCCGCCCGCCGTCACCGCCACCACTCAGATGGCCGTCGCAGATGTCGACGCCCAACGACTACGCCGGATCACCGCCACCGAGCGCGAGTACCTGACCCGCTGGTCCCGCACGTGAGTGCGAATGTGTGCTCCGGCACGCTTTCCCACTCACGTGCGGAGCGCGTCGGGGTCCGGTAGGGGACTGTCGGGGTCGAGGACGGCCCCGTGCCGGCGCATGGTGGTGTCGACCAACGCCCATGCCCACGCGGCCAGCTGCTCGGTCAGTGCGGCCGCGTCGGTGTCGCCCGGTCGTTCGATCCATTCCGCGGACACGGACTCGACCATCCCGATCAGTGCAGTGCCCAGCGGTGTCGCGGTTCCCGCGTCGCCGAGTGCGTCCAGGTAGGGGCGCAGCATGTCGGAGACCGCCGTGCTGATCGCCCGCCGCACCTCGTCGGTCGCGGGGGAGAACGACATCAGGTAGCGATACAGGTTGGCGTGTGCGGTGAGCCAGTCGAGGTGGGTGCGCGCGGCCCGGGTGAGGATGTCGTGGGGCGTGCCGTCGGTGGTGATCACGGGCGCGTATTCGATCAGCATCAGCGCGGCGATCCGCCGGGCGACGGCGTTCTTGAGATCGGTGCTGTCGTCGAAGTGCCGGTAGATGCGGGTCCGTGCGACCTCGGCGTAGACGGCCATCGTCGCGACGGACACGTCGGGACCCTCTTCGGCGATGGCGACGAGGGCCCGTTCGACGAACTCCGAGCGCCGCTTCTCGCGTTGCCCGCGCCAACGGGCAGCGCGCCCGTCACCGGCGTCTTGCTGGGGGTTCGTCATCGAATCGAATCGTAGTCTTCCCTGTCGCGGCGTTTCCGTATAGCGTCTCCAGTATGCGGTACATCGATGTACCACACACCTTGGCCGCTCGGACGTCGACACGTTGGGATATCCGCCTTGTCCATTCAGCTCTGCCTGTCCGACCCCCGAAGGTCCGGGCATTCGGTGATCGGGTTGCGCAGCACCACGGTGATCGTCGTCCCGCCTGCGATGGCCTTCGAGTACCTCAGCGACCCGGAGACGGCGCTGATTCCGGCGTCGTTGCCGTCCCGCGCTCGGGTCACAACGTTCGAGGCCGGACGCCGGCTCGTCGTCGACGCCGACCACGGCGTCCACGCATCGGTCTGGACGTTCGAGGCGCTGAGCCCCGACGAGACGGAGCTCACCGTCGAGTTCCGCTATCACTCTCCCGGCAGGCCCGCCGGACAGCTCCTCGGCGGTGTGGCCGCACCGGTGGTGTGGCAGGCGCTGCGACGCGCACAGGTCGCGTTGAAGGACCGGATCGAAACCCTCTACTACGAGCCCGCCGGCGCCGACCGAAGGAGAGCATGACGTGGGATTCTCGGCCGCGGGCACGACGGTCCTGATCACCGGCGCGGCGATGGGGATGGGACGTCTGTTCGCCCGACTCGCCGCCGCCGACCGTGCGGGCGCGGTGGTGTTGTGGGACATCGATGCCGACGCCCTCGAACGCACCGCGCAGGAACTGCGGGAAACGGGGTGTGCCGTCCGCGCGCAGGTCGTCGACGTCGCCGACCTCGAATCCGTCCGCAAGGCGGCCGTCGAGGTGCGGAACGAATTCGGTCGTCCCGACGTGCTGATCAACAACGCCGGTGTGGTGCGCGGCAAGTACTTCTGGGATCACGACCACGAGTCCGACACGAAGTTCGTGATGGACGTCAACACGCTCGCGCCGATGTACATCACCAACGAGTTCCTGCCCGCGATGATCGAGGACGGCGGCCGGGAGTGCCGCATCCTGAACATCGCCTCGGCGGCGGGAACGGTGGCGACGCCGAGAATGGCCGTGTACGCGGCGTCGAAATGGGCCGCCCTGGGCTGGAGTGACTCGCTGCGGCTCGAGCTGGTCCAGGCCGGGCACGGTCACGTCAAGGTGACCACCGTGTGCCCCAGCTACATCTCCACCGGCATGTTCGACGGCGTGAAGAATCCTCTGTTCGCGCCGATCCTCAGCCCGGAGGACGTCACGGCCCGGTCGTGGCGGGCGATGACCCGGGGGGCGCCGTTGCTGATGCTGCCGCGGTCGCTGTATGTGTCGCGGGTGGCGAAAGCCGTGCTGCCGGTGCGTGCCTGGGACCGTCTGGCCGACCGGCTCGGCGTGTACCACAGCATGGACGCCTACACCGGCCGGGTGGAGGCGTCCGCCTCCTGAGGGTCAGCCGAGGTCGAAGCGGGCCCCGAGGCGCATGCTGCCCGGGGCGAGGCGGCTCAGCGCACGGCCGAACTTCGCTTCGGGCGTGACGGGAACGACGGCCTTGTTGGACTTGACCGCCTCACGATCTGCGTCGCCACCCGATCCGGGGTGAAACCGCGTCTGCGGTAGAGCTTGTCGGTGCGGTCCCGCTTCTTCGCCTGCTCCTCCGGCGTGGTGCCGGCGAAGTCGGTGGCCTTGACGATGTTGGTGTGCACCAGCCCCGGACAGATGGCGCTGACGCCGATGCCGTGGTTCACCAATTCGGCTCGGAGACAGTCCGACAGCATGAAGACCGCCGCCTTGCTCGTCGCGTACGCGGTGAGTTGCTTCTGCGGGGTGAACGCGGCGGCGGACGACAGGTTGACGACGTGCCCGCCCGTTCCACGTTCGATCATCTGCTGCGAGAACGCGCGGGACCCGTAGACGACTCCCCAGAAATTCACGTCCATCACCCGCTCGAAGTCTTTCTGCGGAGTCTTCGTAAATGTGCCCGAGTATCCGATTCCGGCATTGTTGACACGATGTCGGGCGTGCCGTGCTCCGACTGCACCTGCTCGGCGAAACGCTGGACGTCGTCCTCCACCGCGACATCCACCTGATAGGCGTGGGAGCCGCCACCGAAGATGGCCACGGCGCCGCCGCCCTTCATCTGAGCGGAGTTGATGAGGTCTGCGGTCTGCTGCGCCGATTCGAGGTCGCGGTCGGCGATCACGACGACGGCGCCTTCGGACGCGAACGCCAGCGCGGTCTCGCGCCCGATCCCGCTGCCACCGCCGGTGACGACGACGAGCGTGCCGTCGAGATCCCGCAGGCGGTGATGCTTTCGCGACCCGCTGCGCCATCCCTTGACTTCGCCGAGAAGACTCATGTGACCATCTTGTCCGAGTACGGTCGTTTGTGTGCTGATCTGGTACGTCAGCTATGGATCGAACATGGCGACGACGCGTCTGACCTGCTACCTGCGTGGTGGTTGCCCGGCCGGGGGCAACCTCGTGCACGCCGGCGCCCGCGACGGCAGCGCTCCCCGTGAGTCGATACCGGTCGAGATTCCGGGCTCCGTGTTCTTCGCGGGAGAGTCGCGGATCTGGGGCGGCGGCCGCGCCTTCTACGACCCCGACGCGCCCGGCACCGTCGCGGCCCGCGCCTTCCTGGTGACGCAGGAACAGTTCGACGACATCCACGCGCAGGAACCCGCCTGCTACGACCGTCTAGTCACGCTCGGGTCCCGCGACGGGGTCCTCATGTGCACGTTCACCACCCGGGCCCGCGGTGACGTCGTCGCCCGGAACGCGCCGGCGTCCGCCTATCTCGCGACCATCGCGGACGGACTCCGGGAGGCGCACGGTTGGGACGAACCGACAGTCGCCGATTATTTGATGCGACTTCGGGTTTCCTAGCCGACCCAACTGTGCTTACGTGAGACGGGCCACACGAGGTGGCGTTCACGAAAGGGAGTCGATGTCCGATCTGCATGTCGTAGCGACCATTCCTGCCAAGCCCGGCTCCGAGGACACCGTCCGCGACGGACTGTCCGCGCTGGGGGCGGAGAGCCGCAAGGAAGAGGGCTGCATCTCGTACGAGGTGTTCGAATCAACCGCCGTCGCGGGAACCTTCGTCACCGTGGAGGTGTGGACCGGTAAGGAGGCACTCGACGCGCACATGCAGTCGCCGCACTTCCAGGCTGCGCTCGGCACGTTCGGTGAGCACCTCGCCGGGGCACCGGCGATTCACACGCTGAAGCCGGTTTCCTAGAGTCGTCTTTCGTGACCACACCACTCACCAGCATCACCCCTGAAGGTCCTGTCCGCGGGGGCGTCGTCGTCATCCAGGAGGCGTTCGGCGTCACCGAGCACATCGTCGACGTCTGCCGTCGATTCGCCGCGGCCGGGTATCACGCCGTCGCGCCGCACCTGTTCCACCGCAGCGGAGATCCGGTGCTGGACTACGACGACCTGCAGGCGGCGATGCCGTTGATGGGTGAGCTCACCGCGGAGCATATCGACGAGGACGTCGACGGGGCCGTCGCGGCGCTGTCGGCGGCCTCGATCGACCCGCGGAACACCGCGATCGTGGGGTTCTGCATGGGCGGGACGGTCGCGTTCCAGACGGCGGCGCGCCGCGACCTCGGGGCGGCGGTGTCGTTCTACGGCGGTGGCATCGCGAAGGGACGCTTTGGGTACCCGCCGCAACTCGATGCCGCCGAGCAGCTCGCGACGCCGTGGCTGGGCCTGTTCGGCGACCGCGACAAGGGAATTCCGACGGAGGACGTCGAGGAGCTGCGCGCCGCGGTCGCCGACGCGTCCGTGGACACCGAGATCGTCCGCTATCCCGAAGCCGAACACGGCTTCCGCTGCGACGATCGGCCGGCGGTGTACAACGAGGCAGCCGCCCGGGACGGGTGGGCGCGAACACTGCAGTGGTTCGACACCCACCTCGCCGCATCCGACTGACGGCGTCGCGGCCGGGCGGGCCGCGCACGAGGTGTACGCCGGCGCCGTGTTTGTCGACCACCAGGACACGTCGCGGCGTGGTGCGGATTCGGTAGTTTGCGGTCGAGGCCTCGGACGGAAACCCGATGTGCGTCACAGGGGTACGCCCGGAAAGCGTCTGACGTGCCGCCCGGTCTGCTCCGCGAGCGCGACCCGTGATCGAACCGTTATAGTCGGCGGCATGACTTCAGTTCTCGGTGTCTCGGTAGGCGCCAGCGCCGTGCGCTTCGCGTGCCACGACGCCGTGAGCCTCGAAACCCCGACCTTCCAATCGCGGTCGGTGACCGCGACACTCGAACGGCCGGCGGAACTGGCTGCCGAATCCATCGGGACGGTGCTCGCCGAGCGCGACGAGATCGACGAAGTGCAGGCCATCGGCGTCGCGTACCAGGACGACGTGCAGGCCGGTGCCGTGCAGGCGGCGATGGCCCGCCTGCAGATCGGCAACTTTCGGATGGTTCCCGAAGTGACGGCCGCGCTCCAGATGCTCGAGATGTCCGGAGAACTCGGCGACCACTCGACGCTCGTGTTCTACGACCTCGGCAGTTCGGGCCTCACCGTCACCGTCGTCGACCGGGACACCGGCATGGTGCTGAGTTCGGCACGCTCGGAGCAGATCAGCGGCGACCTCGTCGACCGGCTGATCTGTGACAACCAGCTCGAATTGCACCGCTTCGCTCACCCCGCCGACGCGGCAGCCGCGCTCGCGCTCGCCGCGCGGTGCCGCGACGCGAAGGAGCAGCTGTCCACCAACGGCGCGGTGTGCATGCCGGGCGAGGGCGGACTTCTCCTGCTGTCGCAGGACAGTTTCGATTCGCTCATCGTGGGGCCCGTCGAAACGTCGGCGCGCCTGACCCGCGAGGTCATTCGCCGCTCGGGGCGCCTCCCCGACGCCGCGGTGCTGATCGGCGGCGGCGCGCACATTCCGCTGGTCACGTCCGTCATGGAGTCCTGGCTCGACCTTCCGGTGATCGTGCCCGCCCAGCCCGAGCTGGTGGCGGCCGAGGGCGCAGCTCTGCTGGCCCGCCCGGTGTCGGAGGAGTTCGCCGGCGCGGTGACGCCGCAGCCCGAGCCTGAGCCCGAGCTCGAACCCGAGCCCCAGCCGGCATCGCTGTCGGACGACGCGCCCGTACCGGCACGCAAGCGCCGTGGCCTTATACTCGCCGGCAGTGCCGTGGCCGTGATCGCTGCTGTCGGCCTCGGACTCGGTGTCGGCACCGACCTCCTGCAGGGTTCGGAGGAGGAGGCCCAGCCGGCCGCAACGCAGTCGAACACGCAGGCGCCGAGCGCGCAGCAAGCAGCGCCCGCGCAGCCCACGACGACCGCGGAAGTACCCTCGCCCGCGGAAGCTGCCCCGTCGGCGGTCGAGGAGCAGCCGGTGATCCCGCCGCAGACCGAGGTGCGGAGCACGTACCAGCCGCAGACTCAGGCCCAGCCGCAGACACAGACGCAGAGTCCGACGCAGGCGCCGGCGGCGTCCGAGACGCAGAGTGCTGTGCCGTCCGATACGTCGGCTCCGTCGGCCACGCCGGAACCCGCCCCGCTCATTCCGGGTATGCCGCAGATTCAGCTGCCGACGATTCCTCCGCCCGCGCCGCTCCCCGCGCCGCAGCTTCCCTGGATTCCAGGGCTCTGACCACCGGCTCTTTATAACGAAGGCCGGCGCCGCGAGGGGTCAACGCGCCGTTCGTGACCAAACCGTTATAGTTGGACCATGGTTTCAGTTCTCGGGGTCTCGGTGGGTGCCAGCGCGGTGCGGGTGGCGCATCCCGACGACCGAGGGGCCGCCTCCTGGACATTTCCAGTGGACGCGGCCCGAGAGCGCCCGGAGGAGCTGGTTGCCGATTCCGTCGAAACGGTGATCGCCGAGCACGCCGACGAGGTGCATGCAATCGGAGTCGCGTATCGGGATCAGGCTCAGGCCGCCGCCGTGCAGGCCGCGATGGCCGACTGCCGGCTGGTCCCCGAAGTGACGGCCGCGCTCCGGTTGCTCGAGACCTCGGGCGAACTCGGCGACCATTCGACACTCGTGCTCTACGACCTCGGCAGTTCAGGCCTCACCGTCACCGTGGTCGACCGCGCCACCGGGACGGTGCTCGGGACGTCGCGTACGGACGAGATCGGCGGCGATCTCGTCGATCGGTTGATCCGCGACCACCAACTCGAGGGGAAACGCATCGCGGCGCCCGCCGATGAGGCGGGGGAGTCGGAGCTCGCCGCTCGGTGTCGCCGCGCCAAGGAGGAACTGTCCACCAATACCGCGGTCTGCGTACCCGGCGACGGTGGTCTGCTCCTGCTGTCGCAGGACATTCTCGATTCACTCATCGTGCGCCGCGTCGAGGCGTCCGCACGTCTGACCCGTGAGGTGATCGAATCGTCGGGGCGCAGTCCGGACGCGGTGGTGCTGATCGGGGGCGGTGCGCACATTCCGCTGGTCGCGTCGCTGATGGAATCGTGGCTCGCGCTCCCGGTGATCGTCCCCGCGCAACCCGAACTGGTGGCCGCGGAGGGCGCCGCGCTGGTGGCGCAGGAGCACTCGGACACGGCCGACCGGCTGCCCACCCAGAAATTCGTCCGGCCCGTGATCCGGGGCGGTGCGCTGGCCGGCGGCGCGCTGGCCGTTGTCGCCGTCATCGGTCTCGGCCTCGGTGTCGGCGGCAGTCACCTGCAGAGTTCCGACGGTGACGCACGCCCGGTCGCCACGGAGCCGAGCAACGCAGAGGTGTCCCCGTCGCCCGCGCCGGCACCGGCATCGACGCCACCGCCGTCGGCAGCGGTGTCGGTTCCCGATGCGTCCGAGCAGGAGGCGAGTGTGCCGGAACCTGCTCCTGCGCCGGCTCCTGCGCCGCGCCCCCTCATTCCCGGGCTGCCGCAGATTCAGCTGCCGAC
>RRBB01000226.1:0-16671 GCA_006543605.1 Rhodococcus sp. WS4 | reverse complement strand
AGTATGTTCCTGCATCACAAGCGTCGGTGTGGGACACGGTCAAACCCGCACCGCCGCAAGGTGATGCGGGTAGCCGTGACACACGTCCATCTCCCACGCCCGCCACGCAAGTGGCAGATAGTATGAGGTCTACGTAGACGCTATCAACGGGATCACAACAGATTGACCCTTCGAACACTGCATTTACCGAACGGGACTAGCGATCACGGAACAATGCGTGCAATGTCACACGGGTGAACACTTCGCCAGATGGTGATCCTGATCGTGCTGCAACCACTCAGTGCCTCGCGGGTCGTCGAATACTCATAGTCGATGACGACGATGGCATCAGAACCGTCGTGCGCTGGCAGCTCAAAGACGCCGGATTCGAAGTGGCCGAGGCTAATGATGGCGCCTCGGCGCTTCAGATCATGTCGCGTGAGGTGCCATCGCTGATAGTGCTGGACCTCTCGCTGCAAGCCGTCGGGGGGTTGGACGTCCTGCGTGCAATTCGCGACGGTCGCGCCGGGATCCCTCGCGAGGTCCCGGTAATCATCCTCTCTGGACGTAGCGGTGAAACTGACCGCATCATTGGTTTGGATCTCGGCGCGGACGACTACCTGGTGAAGCCCTTCTCTCCTGGTGAGCTGGCCGCACGTGTGCGGTCACTTCTACGACGCGCCGGATACTTCACCGCATCTGAGGTTCTCACAGTCGGGCCGATGCAGATCGAAGTCACCAGTCGCGAGGTGACGATCGGGGGAGAGCGAGTCGAACTCACCGCCAAAGAATTCGATTTGCTGTCGTTCCTCGCGACACATCCCAGGCAGGTGTTCACAAGGCACCAGCTATTGGAGACTGTATGGCAGACTGCGGAATGGCTGGGGGAGGCCACGGTCACAGAGCATATTCATCGTCTGCGCAACAAACTCGGGAAAGAGTTCGTCGCCCCCGTGATTCGGACAGTACGAGGCGTCGGCTATCAATTTGACGCGTACCCCGCAGGAGATGACGATGCGAACCCGACCGGCATTGATCGGCGACGACGACCTGGAACCAACAGATGCATCCGTACTTCTGCAGCGACAAATAGAAGTCCTCGCGCTGGTGGCGGCTGCCGCTCCGCTCGAGGAAACACTCGATGCGGTCATCGTCGCTCTCGAGGATCTGATGCCCGGTGCGCGGTGCTCAATCCTGATCGCAGATGCTACGGGATCAGCACTTCGGCACGGCGCCGCACCGAATCTGCCGGCTGTATACCTTCGCTCGATAGATGGGATTCGGCCGGGGCCGAGAGCCGGTTCCTGTGGCACAGCCGCCTTCCTCGGGAAACCAGTAGTAGCCGTCGACGTTCGCACCGATGAGCGATGGACGGATTATCGCGACGCGGCAATACACTCCGGACTCGTCGCTTGCTGGTCATCTCCGATCTCCGCCCCCAGCGGCCAGATAGTCGGCACATTCGCGGTATATCACGGTCAGCCACACCGTCCCAGCGACCGCGAAGGTAGGTTGGTCAATCGATTCACCTACCTCGCATCCGTGGCCATCGAACACAGCCGTCTGCTCGGAGAGCTGGTTGAGAGCGAGGAACTTTTTCGTCGGTCATTCGACGACAACCCCCTGGGGGAGGCCTTGTTGCAGCTCGATCAGCGGTTCGAGAGAGTCAATGCCGCATTTGTCCGGTTGAGTGGCTACCGCCCCGACGAGCTGGTCGGGCTCCCCTTCGACGCGGTCCTACACGTAGATTCGGGTACCTCGACACGCATTGAGGCCGAACTCCTCTCGCACGCAGCTGACTGTGTCACCCTGCAGATGCATCTGCAGTGCAAAGAAGGCCAGCTACGACCGGTCGAGGCCACGATCTCCGTAATACGCAGTCGCGAAGGTCTACCGTCGAGACTCGCGCTCAACCTCATCGACCTGACCGAGCGACTCGCTGCCGAGATCGATAGAAGGGCACGCCACGAAGCGGAAGTGGCGAGGCAGATCGCAGAAGAACACAGCAACGCGAAGTCGACTTTGCTCACGTCGGTAAGTCACGAAGTGCGCACTCCCCTCCAAGCAATCAAGGGGTTCACCGAACTGCTGGCGACCCTCGATCTCGACGCGCCCAGGCGCCAGGAAGCACTCGAAAGGATCAACTTCGCGGCCGACCACCTGCTCGATCTGGTGACCGATGTCCTCGATATCAGTCGAACAGAAGCCGGCGTTCTTCCACTGCACACGGAGTCGGTCGCAGTCGACAAGGCTGTCCGCCAGGTAGTGCCGCTGCTGTCATCCGCAATCTCCGATCGGGACGTCTCAATCCGACTCTCGATCGACCCCGGGGTCACGGTGAGGGCGGACCGGGGGCGACTCCACCAGATACTCCTCAACATCATCGGTAACGCCATTCGTTACGGACGCCGCGACGGCAACGTATGCGTCGTCGCGACCCCGAGTCCGACAGAAGTCACCATCGAGATCATCGACGACGGACCGGGGATCGCCGTAGAGTACTTACCGCGGTTGTTCACTCCATTCGCGCGGGCCGGTGGCGCAACTGGACCCAGTGCGCCGGTTGACGGATACGGTCTCGGATTGATGCTCGCGCACGGGCTCGTTACCGCAATGGATGGGGTCATCTCTGCTCGCAACTCAGACGGCGGCGGAGCGGTCTTTACCATCAAGCTCCCTCGAACGGACGACGTGTCATCACCAAGACCTTAGGAATTGGTGGGTGGCCCCGAACTCAGCCCCTCCGAGATGCTTTCGAAGGCCGGGGCATCGGAAGACTTGCCGCAGCTGTCGGCCGCAGCCGACACCCTCGGCGGCCAAATCGCCCCGCTGACATCGGTTCCCGCCGATGCGCTGTCGGCGGCCTCGACTGTGCTGTGGGTGCTCAAACCGGCGACGGTGGTCAATCAGGTTCTGGGCGTTGCGACCGAGGTGAGCGCTCTCGACGTACCCGGCATCCTACGGCAACCTCACGGTGTTGCCGCAGAAAGTCGCCGCGGCCGACGCTCGCGGCGCGCACCAGGTGGCGGGGGAGCTGAACAACCAGTTCGCGCCGTTGGTGAAGATGGCCGCGGCCGTGGATCTGCGCTGAGTGTCGTAGACACTGTCGGTCATCCGGACCCGACCGGGTACACCCAGATCGCCGCACTCGTCGCGTCGATCCTGGGAGGCGTCGACGTCATCCGATTGGCGACCATGGTCGGGCAGATCCAGGAAATCGCCTGGACCGACAGAAAAGGTTTGGTTCTGTTGCTGCACGGCGGCGGGCAGACCGGCATTCCTGGCGAAACACCGTACGCAGCCTCGCGGCGGACGGCTGGTCCGCCATCGCTCTGGATGCGCGTGGGCAGGACAGCCAGTGGGCACCGTACAGGGACTACGGCATCGATGCGCTGGTCGCCAACCTGACGTCGATCGTCGGCGAACTGGGGGAGAAGCCGGTACTCGTCGGTGCCTCGATGGGCGGTATGACGTCGTTGATCGGGCAAGGGAAAATCCCGATCTCGCTTGCGGTCTGGTCCTGGTCGATATCGCACCGAAAGTCGAAACCGCCGGTACCGCGGAAATCATGGCTTTCTGCGCAGTGGCCTTGATGGGTTTCGGCAGCCTCGACGACCCTGCGGCAACGATCGCGGCGTATATCCCGAACCGTGTCCGCAGGATCCGTAGTTCCTTCGCCAGGGCGACGAACCCACTCGCGAAGCGGACTCGATCGTGCGCTACGAACGCGCGCGGGGCGCCGTGGCCGCGGTCACCGTTCCGACGATGCTCGTTCGCGGCAAGCAGTCGTATGTGGTCAGCGGGGAAGGAGCCAAGGAACTGCTCGAGCTGATCCCGACCGCCACACTCATCTACGTCACCGGCGCCGGTCACATGGTCGCAGGTGCCGACAACGATGTTTTCAGCTGCGGCCTGAAGGGATCTATCGACGAAAGACGTTGTCGCGTTGCGTCACTGAGTCTGCCGAGACTCTCGAACGTAACCCGCATAGGCTCAGCTCGGGTCTGCGTCCGTGTCGGTTGCATCGTTGGTCGGATTTGGCTCCGAAACCGGTCCGACATGATTCCGCTCATAGCGGCCAAGGTCTTGGTCGCGATGGAGTCGGCTGCGAGCCGGGGCAGCAGTGCCAGGGCGGGTCAGACCGGATGTCGACCGGAAATGCCGCGGCCAAGTTCGCGGTTCACAGCTGCGCCAGCATGGGGAACAGGGCGATCGCGGAGACGATGATCCCCGCGACGCCGGCAACGATGCCCAGTAGGGCTCGCAAGGATGCGGCCTCGTCGTCGGCAACCGTCGACCGCGACGTCGCGATGGCGCCGCAGACAATCGCGGCCACTCCCAAGATGAATCCAAGCCCGATCACCCAGAATGAAGCAATGGACAGCGCCCCCAATGTGATCGACACGGCAGGCAATCGCGAACCATGTCGCTGCGTTCTCTCGTTGCTGTCGGCAGAGGTACACCCGCGACGGGTGGCACGTGAGCTGCGGGGGACGGCGGCGGTCATGATCCTCCTTCGTACGGTTGGCGAGTCGGTGCGGCGGGCACATGTCGGCGCCACAAGACCGGAAGCTCTTCGGGAACCTGTCGGTCCAAATTTGTTCGACAGTATCGAGTCGCGCCGCCTCGGGAAACGTGGCACTACCGGATCCGGCCGTACACACCGAAACACAACGGGAAGGTCGAACGCTACAGCCGCATCCTCGCCGAAGAACTGTTCTACTCCCGCGAATACACCACCGAGCAGCAACGACGCACCGCCGTCGACGTGTGGAACGTTCACTACCATTGCCACCGACCGCATTCAACACGCGGAGGACGACCGCCCGCCGCGTACCGCCGCCGCGTCACCAATGTTCATGCCTCATACAACTAGAACGCCTCTTCCTCTAGCTCCATGATTTCGATGTCGAGGGTCTCGAGGATCTCCTTCGTTGAAGCCAGGATAGGCAGGATGTTCTTGGCGAAGTACGACGCGATGGCAACCTTGCCCCGATAAAACGGCCGGTTTTCTGCCGACGCGTCGCGGTCCAAGGCTGCCAACGCGACTTCGGCCTGCACCAGCAGTCGCCACGCGATGAGCAGGTCTCCCACGGCGTACAGGAACCGCACCGAACCGAGCCCCACCTTGTACAGTTCGGACGGCTGTTGCTGGGAAGCCATCAGATAGCCAGTCAACGTCCCGGCCATTTCCTGCACGTCGGTCAACGCGGTCTCGAGTAGCACCCGCTCAGCCTTGAGTCGACCGTTGCCTGCCTCGCTGTCGATGAACTCTCGTATCTGACCGGCTACGTGAGCCAGCGCAACGCCACGGTCGCGGGCGATCTTTCGAAAGAAGAAGTCCTGCGCCTGGATTGCCGTGGTGCCCTCGTAGAGGGTGTCGATCTTGGCATCGCGGATGTACTGCTCGATGGGGTAGTCCTGCAGATACCCGGAACCACCGAGGGTCTGCAGGCTCTCGGTGAGCAGTTCGTAGGCTTTCTCGGACCCGACGCCTTTGACGATCGGCAGCAGTAGGTCGTTCACCCGCGCGGCCAATTCGGCGTCTGTACCCGAAACCAACTCGGCGACATCGGCATTCTGGTGTGCGGCGGTGTAGAGGTAGACTGCTCTCAGCCCCTCGGCGTAGGCCTTCTGCATTGCCAGACTGCGTCGCACGTCGGGGTGGTGGGTGATGGCCACGCGGGGTGCGGTTTTGTTTGTCAGTTCGGTGAGGTCCGCACCTTGAACTCGTTCTTTGGCGTAGGCGAGGGCGTTGAGGTAGCCAGTGGAAAGAGTTCCGGCTGCCTTGGCGCCCACCATCATTCGAGCGTTCTCGATCACCTGGAACATCTGGGCGATACCGTTGTGCACATCACCCACGAGCCAGCCCACCGCGGGAACGTCCGTTGCCCCGAACGTGAGTTCGCAGGTCGGGGACGACTTGAGGCCCATCTTGTGCTCGACGCCGGTGACGTAGACGCCGTTGCGGTCGCCGAGTTCGAGCGTCTCTGGGTCGAAATGGTGCTTCGGGACATAGAACAGGCTCAACCCTTTGGTCCCGGGGCCCGCCTGCTCGGGACGGGCGAGCACCAGGTGGAAGAGGTTCTCGGCAGTGTCTCCGACGTCGCCGCCGGAGATGAACCGCTTAACGCCCTCGATGTGCCACGTACCGTCGGCCTGCGCGATC
Source organism: Rhodococcus sp. WS4 (assembly GCA_006543605.1). Classification (GTDB taxonomy): domain Bacteria; phylum Actinomycetota; class Actinomycetes; order Mycobacteriales; family Mycobacteriaceae; genus Rhodococcus_F. The sequence continues at coordinate 10,523 of RRBB01000226.1, read as the reverse complement.
GCCTTTGTACGGCCTGCGCCGACATCGGATCCGGCGTCCGGTTCCGTCAGCACCATGGTTCCGGCCCATCCGCGCTCGAATCCTTCTTTGGCCCAATGTCTTTGCTGATCGGTGCCGACGCTGTAGAGCACGCTCGCCATCACCGGACCCATGTTGAAGAAGCTTGCGGATCCGTTTGCCGCGACCAGCATCTCGCTGATCGCCCAAACCAACGGTGCAGGAGCAGGAACACCACCCATGCCCTCCTGGAGGCCGAGCCTCGACCAACCAGCCTCGTTCACCGCCTCGACGGTCTTGCGTAGGGGCTCCGGGACCACGACGGCGTGGTTGGGTGCGTCGAATTCGACAGGATGCCGATCCGCGTCGGCGAAGGACGCGGCGACGGGGCCTTCGGCCAGCCTCGCGACCTCCGCGAGGATGTTGCGCACGGTGTCGGTGTCGAGGTCTCCGTAGGCGCCGGTATCCAGTAGCTCACCGATCCCGAGTACCTCGAACAGATTGAACTCGATATCACGCACGTTGCTTTTGTAGTGGTTCATTTTCTCCAACCTTGGATTGACTAATCGTTCGTAAGTAAGCTTGCGTGACAGGTTTTGACAGGCAGTAGCGATGGCCGAGACGGTGCCTCAGCCATTGGGCGGGCCGTAGAAACCCGGTGTGCCCAGCAAGGTCTTCGCCGTAGCGGCCGCATGTGCGGGTAAGGCAGGTTTGACGATTTCGTAGGGTGCTCCCAGTGCCGGCCGATTGTCGGGTTCACCGCGGTTCGGCCAGAGGGCAAAGGCGCGTTCCGCTTGCGCCACTATGGTGAGTGACGGGTTGACGCCGAGGTTCGCGCTGATAGCGGAGCCGTCCGTAACATGCAGGCCGGGATGTCCGTAGACGCGTTGATAGGGATCGATGACCCCTGAATCGGCGGAGTCGCCGATTGCGCAACCCCCTAGGAAGTGGGCGGTAATGGGTATGTTGACGATATCGGTGATGGATCCACCCGGATCGCCGCCGATCTCTTGCGCTAGGAGTCGGACAGCTTTGTGTCCCTGGGGTATCCAGGTAGGTGGTGCGGATCCGGGGCTGGGGCGGCTGGTGAGCCTTCGAATACCGAAATGCCCTCTCTTGGTTGCGAGTCGTAACGAGTTGTCCCCCGTTTGCATAACGAGAGCAACGATTGAGCGCTCGGACCACTTGCGGACGGATAGGCTACGGGCAAAAGCGGCTGGGTTGCGGGCCGCGACAGCAAAGGTCTTCAGAACACGAGGTACCTTGCCTCCTCCGTCTGTGAGCACTGTCTGGAGCAGGGCCAGGGCGTTACTGCCCTTGCCGTAGCGGACGGGTTCGATGTGGGTATGTGAATCGGGATGGAAGGACGAGGTGATAGCAATGCCGCGGCTGTAGTCTTCGTTTGGTTGTCGTGCGGTAGCTGCAAGGATAGCCTCGGAATTTGTCCGTACCGCAGTTCCGAGTTGACCGGAGAGTCCTGGCAATTCACCGGTCTGGGCCATTTCCAACAGCAATCGTTGCGTGCCGTAGGTTCCCGCAGCAACGACGACTTGTTCGGCAGTGATCGTGGTGTCCCTGCGCCGCCCGATTCGGCCGGTCGGCCTCGTTAGGACCTCGTACCCGCCGTCCGTTCCAGGGCGTACTGCTCTCACCGTCGTGAGCGGTCGGATGTGTGCGCCTGATTGTTCGGCAAGGTAGAGGTAGTTTTTGACCAGGGTGTTTTTCGCCCCAACTCTGCACCCTGTCATGCACGATCCACACTGAGTGCATCCGGTTCGTGATGGCCCCGCACCGCCGAAGTATGGATCGTCGACGGTTCGTCCCTCTGGTCCGAAGAATACCCCGACTGGTGTGGTTGTGACTGTGTCCTCAACGCCCATTTTCTTGGCAACGGCAGCAATTGCCTGGTCAGCAGGAGTTGTGTGGGGATTGGGTACTACGCCGAGCATTTTCTTGGCTCGGGTGAAGTAGGGGGCCAATTCCTCTTGCCAGTTCGTGATGTGTGCCCATTGAGGATCTTCGTAGAATGCGCGGGTTGGTTCGTATAGCGTATTGGCGTAGTTCAGGGATCCCCCTCCCACGCCGGCTCCGGCCATGACTAAGACGTCGGGCAGTAAATGCACACGTTGCAGTCCGAAACAGCGCAGTTTTGGAGCCCAGAGATATCGGCGTACATCCCAGTTCGTTCGGGGAAATTCGTGGTCCGCGAATCGTCGGCCGGCTTCGAGTACCGCTACGCGGTATCCCTTCTCCACGAGACGGAGTGCGGCTACGCTGCCGCCGAAGCCTGAACCGATGATCACGACATCGAAGTCGAACGTGCTCACGCGGCACCCGCGACGGTCCGGGGATGCTTGGTTCCGGTATGCCAAGCTAACCAATGAAATGGGCGGGGGATCGCCCGCGCGATAGGGTGCAGGGCAGCCCACCTCCATGGTGCATGGACATCGTCCGCGTCGCGGCGGATCGCCGAGACGACGACGTCGGCGACTTGCTCGGGAGTCATAGTTCCGAGGAGTTTCTCGATCCTCGGAATCCGCTCGGCAGCGCCGGGGTTGCGGTCGAAGTAGGGGGTGTCGACCTTCGCAGGCGTTACTGAAGAAACACGAATGCCGGTGCCGCGCAGATCTTGTCGAAGAGATTCGGTGAATCCGCGGACGGCATAGCGAGCTGACGTATAGCCGACTGCCCCGGGCCAGGGAACCGTGGCAGCTGGGGTATTTATCTGCAGGATGTTGCCGGAGCCCCGGGCTATCATCGGGGTTACGAATGCACGGCTGACAAAGAATGCTGCAAAGTATGGCGCAGCCATCATCTGGACTGCTTCTTCCGGATCGGTTTCGTCGAGGAACAGGAATCGGCCGGCACCGGCGTTGTTGACGATGATGTCCGGAACACCGATTTCTCCGAGCACCTGGTCGGCCAAGTCTTTGACCTCCGAGTACGACGTGAGGTCAGCGGACAGAGCGTGCGCTTGGCCGCCTCGGGATCGGATCAACTCGGCGGTTTCTTTCAGTGGCCCGGGTGTTCGGGCGACGAGGACGACTTCTGCGCCGGCAGCGGCGAGGGCCGTGGCGGTAGCAGCACCGATACCTGATGACGCTCCCGTCACTACAGCTAGTTTCCCGGTCAATTTCATTGTGATGGTTCGTTTCTGATTGAGGGGTTAAGGGATGATCAGCTGTCGTAGCTGATGGAGATCGCGAAGCTGGTTGAGCGAGATTGGCAGGTAAGAACTGACCCGCGTGCAACGTCATCCTCGCCGAGTGCATAGTTCTGCTCCATGTGACCATGTGAACTGTCCCGCGTGGGAGGGTCGCCTTGCAGGTCGAGCAGGCGTCGCCGGTGCAGGAGTGCGGGGCTTCGATCCGGTTGCGTAGCGCCGGTTCGAGAAGTGATTCATCACCCTCTGTTTGCACCTGTTGTCAAGCCCATTGCTGCTGCTTCGTTTTCCGGCAAGGCCGGTCGGGTCAGCCCACATACCTCGCTCGGGCTGTTCCGGAAGGGTCATCTTCACTCCCGGGAGGGGTTAGGTGGGCTTTAGAGCAGGGTGACTTTGTCGGAGGTCTTGATTGGTGCTCCTTCTGGACCGGCGGTAGGGGTCGAGACCCAGATTGGGTGGTGGCGTTGTTCGCTGGGATTCCATTGCTTCTTCCAGTGACCTCGCACTGTCCAACGATGCGAGTAAGTACGTGTTGGTGTTTCGTCTTCGGTGGTCCGCACTGAGGACCGGGACCGGGTGGACAAGTACGTGATCTGTGAGGGCTTCCTGCACCGCCGGGTGGTCGCAGACTTCGTGGCAGTTACTGTTGTGGAATCGGTCTGGGTCGTCCGCTGCCGGAGCATGTGAGTGAAGGAGACGAAGACCTCGAGAATCTGCGCGGATGTCCATCCGCGGTAGTTTGTGAGGGCTTGCCGTGGGACATCCGAATCCCCGGCGCGGGTGAAGTCGTCGATCGAGTGCAGGCTCGGTGGAGTGTCGCTTTCGGGTGGGCTGAGTTCAGCTTCCGCGGTCGGGATCGGCAGGTAGACGTGGTTGACGAATCGGTATGCCGAACCTGCGCGGAGCTCTCCTTCGTCGCCGAGGAATTCTTCTACTCCGGCTGCCGATACGAGCTGGACCGAGAGATGCGTGTCATACAAGATATTCCACAGAAGGACGAGTCCGCCTTCGGGTCGGGCGAGATACGCCACTCCGGAAGGTGACGGCAGGTCATCGGGTGTCACGCTCACTTCGGCAGAAGGCTTGCTACCGGCGCGGATGAGCGCTGTCATTTCCTCGGAGGCGTAGTACGCGTGCCGGTCGGCAGTAGCCCCGCTCGTGCACCGATACGCGCTGTACACTCCAAGCACCGAGTGCTCTTCAATGGCACCGATGGCGGACCCTTCAGGTCCGAAGCAGAAGTAGCGCTCGGTATTGACCAGCAGTGATTCAGCTGATTGACCGTGAAATTTGCACCACCACGCAAGAGTGGTGCCGATCGTTCGCGAAGCGCGGAACTCTTCGAGCTCAGGCACCACCCAGGCAAATGGCTCGAGGTGTTCGACGACAGGTGTGGCAGCTTCGTCGAGAGCGTCCAGCAGCAGAGGCATCTGTGCCGGTTTCAGGTCGGCCAAAGTATTTTGTGCCCGTCGACGGATCGGCAGGCCATGTCGGAAATGCTCACCCGTCACGAACGGCCCAGTGAAGTCCTGTTCGGTCCTCTTCCGGTGTAATGCGTTACTCATCGTTCCACCCTCAGATATGTGTTTGCTCAGCGGTCGTAGTCGACTGCGACTGTGGGGGTGGTGGGATGGGATTGACAGGTCAGTATGAAGCCGGCCTCGGTTTCGGCTGTGTGAAGTGCAAAATTTTGCTCCATCGAGACTGCTCCTGTTGTGATTCTGGCTTTGCAAGTGCCGCATGCGCCGCCGAGGCAGGCATAGGGGGCGTCGATGTTGTTTTTCAGCGCGGATTCGAGGACGGTCTCACCGGGGGCGAGCTGCACGGTGTGATGTGCGCCGGACAGCGTGATGGTCACTTCGGAGGCGGGAAAGTTGTCGAGGCGTGTGGGTCGGTTCGTGCCGCGGAACAGTTCGAGGTGTATCTGCTCGGTCGGCACCTCTTCAGATGAGAGGTCATCGCGGATTGTGGTGGTGAGTTCGCTCGGGCCGCACAGGTACCACCGGTCGATCGACTTGAGGTCGGTGGCGAGCAGGCGTTGAACCATCGCCAGGTCGATACGGCCGCGAAGAGATGCGGGGTGGTGCGCCTCGGCTGAGCGGATGTGGAATATGCTCAGCCGGTCGGCATATCGGGATTCGAGCTCATCAAGTTCGGCGGCGAACATGGTCGACTCTGCGGTTCTGTTGCCGTAGAAGAGGGTGAATCGGCTCTCGGTCTCGATCTCCATCGTGGCGCGCACGATCGACAGGATGGGCGTGATGCCGCTCCCGGCAGCTACCGCGACATAGTCGCGCCGAGCGAGTGGATCGAGGGGTGCGCCGAAGCTACCCGTAGGCGTCATCAGCTCCAGGACGTCACCGGCTCGCAGCGTTTCGACCGCGAACGTTGAGAACATTCCGCCGGTGATGTGGCGTACTCCGATCGCGAGTTCTCCCGATGTCGCCGAGGTGCAGATCGAGTAGTTTCGTCGCACCTCCTTCCCGCCGATGCGGTGTTGAACGGTCAGGTGTTGGCCGGCCTGGAAGTGGAACTGGTCGCTGAGGCGATCGGGGACGTCGAAAGTGACTTTGACGCTGTCTGGGGTCAGGCGCTCGACGCTTTTGACAGGGATCGGGTGGGTGCTGGCATGGCGTGCCGCGGAGGAACGCGGCATTCGGACTGGGAGCAGTGCAGCTAGTTTGCCGTTGAGGCGTTTCCACTCGCGGTACTGCGTGGCGTCGAGCTGCTGCCCAAAGACGGTGCTTATTGCCGAGTCGCGCTCGAGGTAGGCGGCCTCATTGCGTTGCCAGGCCGCGACGTAGCGGTAGAAGGGGATGGAGGGGTGTAAGTGGTGGACCAGGTGGTAGTTCTGCGACAAGAGCAGGGGAGTCAGGATCCACTCCGAGCCGACGCGGTTGCGGGTCGCGCGATAGCGGTTCTCGCGTTGTGTGTCTTCGAGGTCGTGGTGGGGTAGCCAGTCGAACCACCAAGCGAGCACGAACATCGCCACCCGTTCGGGAATCAGGTAGATCAGCGCGAGTGTCCACAGATGTCCGGCGAAGGCGGCCGACGCGATGACTGTCAGCGAAAGGGTCATCAAGGCCGCCGTTTCCAGGACCTCGGCGCGCGGGCGGCGACGCAGGTTGCGCACCAAGAAGCTGATGTATGGCAGGTCCATGGCCGGGAACCGGATGGGCAGCTGCCACCAGGGTGAGGCGCTGACGAAGTGATCGGGATCGGACTTACCATCATTGGTGTTGCGGTGGTGCTCGATATGGATGAACGCGAAAGACCTGAATGAGATCAGAGGCGAGACGAAGAACATTGCCACGCGACCGAAGGCGACGTTGACCCAGCGATGTGAGCTGATCGAGTAATGCGAGGCGTCGTGCAGCACGGTGAACAGGACGAAGATTGCTGCGGAGCTCGCGGCGATGGTGGCGATCGCAGGCAACGTGTCGGTGAGCGCGGCCCAGGTCGAGAGTCCGAAGAGCGTAAGCGCAAATGTGCCGATGCCGACTATCGGCCAGGACAGCGTAGGAACCTGCTCGCCCGGATCAGGCAAGGCGTGCTGCGAGGCCGTTGCTGGGGGTTGGGGTGCTCGAGTCGTAGTCGACATCGGACTCCTCCTTCGCGCTTCGGGATGAGATTCCTCACAACCTATATACGGCCGGTATCGGTCGACAAGGCCTTCCCAGCCCACTCCGGTGTGCTGTCAGCACATCCGGCACGCTCTGGCTCCGGTCAGCGAGGCTCTGACCCGTGCAACACCGAGGCCCCCAGCACATTGCAGACGATCAGCGCTGCGTGTAGTTCGGCGATGTTGATCGTTGCGGGCCGGCCCCTGCGCTCTTCGGCACGACGCACCCTTTGGAGGACCGTGTTCCGGTGGATTCCCAAGGTGCTCGCTGCGGTCGCCAGGCTCCCTTGCGCGTCGAGAACAGCCAAGAGCGCGGCGCGCTCGCTGCGCTCTTTGGCGTCGTCCCGTGCGAGAGCGCCGAGCTGAGCGGCGACGAAGGCCCGCGCCGCATCCAGGTCGCGCGAGATGGCGTCTACCAAGGCAACATCGCTGAACTGGGTGATCGACGGCGCCGCGCGACCGGATAGTTCGATGATTCGGCGAGTGCGTAGAGCCTCGAGGTGGGAGGTGCGGAAGCCAGCTGCCCCCGGATGGGGTGAGCCCACCGCGAGGTGAACGTTTTCGCGTTCGCCGTGAAACTCAGTCGCCATGCCCGTGAGCAAAGTTTCCATGTCCCCCGTGATCGATGCCCATCCCCACACCGCGAGTGGGCCGTCCGCCACGACGAGTGAGTGACCCGCCCCGAGAAACCGACCAACCCGCCTGGCGAATCCCTCGAGGTCGACGCCGCGGTCGTCGCACCAGCACACGAAACCGATCTGCCGACCGGTGAGCCGGTGGCTGAGCACACGTTCGGACCGAGCGATGTCGACGCGTTCCCCAGCGAGTAGTGCCCGCACGACATCGTCGCGCTCGGCTCTTGCCTGGTTCTGGCGTCGATCGAGCTCATTGACGTACTCGGCAGCCACCAGACTGGAGATGCGGTCGATGTATCGAAATCCGAAACGCTCGAGATCGACAAACGTCCTCAACGCGACAGCGGGGTCCTCGATCCAGTCAGTCAGCGATTCGGAAAGCTTCTCGGTGAAGTACTCATGACCCAACCGATAGAACCGCAGCATCACATCGACGCTGTGCCCTCGTGATGCCATTGCGCGCGCGTGTTCGAGCGCCGTTACCGGCGCCTCCGCAGCCGCTGCATCGATCCCATGACGAACCATCGAAAGTACCGCTTCGAGATTCGACGAGCACGATCCCAAAGTCAGGCCGCGAAGCTCGGCATCCCCGCCGACCTCCGGTATCCGTTCGACTAAGTACCGCAGCATGTCGTCAGCCAGGCTGGACACATTCGCCAGCAAATACGCAGCGATACCCCTTCCAGCCTCCGCAGCGTGAGCCGGCTCCAGCGCCTCCATATCTGCACACTAACCTCGACCGAACCGCTACGGCCGACCGTTCACGTCCGACGCCGCAATGAAGTTGTTGTTCCGTGGCTGGGGCGCGAGGACTTGTCGGCCGGTCCGGCCGGACCCTCATCGAGAAACCGCGCCACCATCGGATATGCGCGCACTGCCGCGACCCACCCATCTCAGCAGCCGCATGGCCGGGGTTCATGACCACCCACCAGAATCCGATCGACCAACAATCGCCGGCCATCTATGCTGGTCACGAGGTCTCCGGGACCAGGTTCGTCTTGGTAGCCAAACCATCTACCGGAGACCTCACCCACTCCCGGTCAACGGCCACCTCCGCACCGGCATGACCCTCGGATTCGTAGCGACACCCCGCCGCACCGCATCAGGTGGTTGCGGCTCCACCGTCCGAGCCGCCACCACCGGATCGGTGTCGCACCGGTACGGGCCGCATTGCTCACCTCCAGCAGCAGGGGTTCGTCGGCTTCTCTTTCGATTGTGCGACGAACTCCGGCGCAGCGTCGTCCCGCGGTGTCGTCTATGCCACCAGCCTCTGCTGCTCGGCCCACACATCCTCCATGACAACCCGGGTGCACCCACCCAGGCGATGCCAGTGGCCAGGCCGGTGAGGCGGTGGCAGCGTTGCGGAGTCTGCCATCGAACGCGCTCGGTCTGGGCGCAGGCCGGCAGTGTGTGGGCGATCAAGGTCGGCAACAGACTGCTGCTGCCGGCGGTGCAGTTCACCGGTGAGGCGATGGTGCCGAACCTCGACCGCATCCAGACGATGCTCCCGGACGGGTTGCATCCGCTCGCGCTCGAGCGGGCCCTGACCGACCCTCGGGCCTATCTGATGCTGGACGCAAGCCCGGTGTCGGTCATCGACTGGCTCACCAGCGGCGGTGACGTCGAGACTGCACTGGAGATCATCACCCAAATCGAATGGGAGGCAGCGTAAGTGGTGCGGATGCTCCCGCGCCGCCCGACCGTCGACGACCTTTTCCACCACGGCATCCGCGACAACGAGTACGCCCTGATCCCCACCACTGGGTTGCTCTGGCGGGTGTACCGCACCGCCAGCAGCCACGCGTTGGCCTGGAACGAGCTCCGCACGTATGGTCCGGTGTTGCGCTTCGATCCACACCCGCTCCCGCGCGGCGACCACCCGGGGCACGGGGTCTGGTACGGGGCCACCGATGTGCACGGCGCACTTGCGGAAGCATTCCAGGCCACCCGCACGATCGATCGGTTGCAGGACGCGCCGTATCTGACCGGGCTGCATCCGGCTCGGGAACTGCGGCTTCTCGACGTCGGCGGGTTCGGGGCCGGCCGCTGGTCGACCCGGATCGGTGGCACTTTCGCCCTCTATTCCGCCCCGCACGGCATCACCCAGCGGTGGGCACGCACCATTGCGGCCGCGCACCCCAGGCTCGATGGGCTGCTCTACCGGGGTCGGTTTTCCAGCGGCCCGTGTGCCGCGCTGTTCCCGACCGCCGCCGATGCCTTCCCCGTGCGGCCGGCGACGTCGAATCGGCTCGCGCATCCCGGTCTGCAACGCCGTCTCGCCGCGGCCGCGGAGGCGCTCGGCTACACCCTTGTCTGAGGTGCGCCGACCCGACCGGGGGACGCCGCCGGCGGCCGCGGTCATTCGCGCGCTGTCAACCGTGAGGTGTGTCGCTTCGCCACGTCGAGGTCGGCGTCAGCGATTCCGAGTGTGTCCTGAGCGGCGCGGAGGGCGTCGACGGCGCTCTCTAGCGCCTCCGGTGCGGTGGTCGGATCGCCGAGTGCGTCCACGTCGAGCGCGTTCGCATCGAGGTCGGCGTAGGTGCGCTCCAGGTCGAGGAGGGTTCGACGTAGGGCGTGCAGCGCATCCCGGACCTTGGTTACCTGCTCGTCGAGGTCAGCGGGCGTGCTCACACGATCACGTCCCAGAGCACCGCGGCGGCGTCATTGAGGTGCAGCTGCACGTCGGCTAGGGTGCCCAGTTGTTCGTGCACGCCGGCTGTCGGCTGGTCGAGGTCGGTCATGCGATCACTCCATCTGTTGTGAATGACTCAGGCTTGTCGTGCAGGTTGTTTACCCAGTCCCACTGCCCGCGCATCACGTTGTGCCCGAAGCTCCATGTTCTCGATGATCTTCGACAACGAGAGCACCCCCGGTGCCCAGCACCCACAGCGAACGCTTGCGGGAGCCGAAGAGCACCGCGCGGCCGCAGAAGTTCTCAGCTGGTCGGGACCGGCGGCGGGAGCGGCGCCGAGGGAGGCTCCTGCGGCGGCTGCTGCGGGGGTGGTTGCGTGGTCGGGTTGTCCGACGGCGCAGGCGGGGGTGGTTGTGTGGTCGGGTTGTCCGACGGCGCAGGCGGGGGTGGTTGTGTGGTCGGGTTGTCCGACGG
>RRBB01000225.1:0-16880 GCA_006543605.1 Rhodococcus sp. WS4 | reverse complement strand
GGCGTGGGCCGGGCGGCCGGGGTGAGACAAGCGTGGGCCTCGTCACATATAATTTCAAATACTTTCTAGGGCTGACTTGCATGCCTTTGAGGCATGCAAGTGCCATGCCTCCTCCGTCTTCCGAGAGGCCACTACCAATGGAACTACGGGTGCTGCGCTACTTCCTGACCATCGTGGAGACCGGTTCCGTCACCAAGGCCGCCGAGGAGGTCCGCGTCGCCCAGCCCTCGCTGTCGCGCCAACTGCGCGGCCTGGAGGCGTCGTTGGGCATGACGCTCTTCGACCGCGGCGGCAGACAGCTGATCCTGACCGCCGCCGGCCGGCGCTTCCTTCCGTTGGCCCGAGATCTGGTCGCCCGAGCGGACGCCGCCGAGGCCGCAGTCGGAGCACTTGCTTCCGGTCGCGCCATGCGGATCACCGTGGCGGCGCCGCCCACCACCATCACGGACGTGATCGCACCGTTCCTGTCCACCTGGGGACCGGAGGATCCGCTCGTCACGGTGCAGGCGGAGAGCCCGGCCCGCGCGTACCAGGCCCTGGGGAGGGGCGCCGACGTAGCCATTTCCACGGCGCCTCCGAGGCGCCGTTTGGCCGGGCTGCCCGTGGCGCGGCTGCCGCTGTGGGCCTATGTGCGGGCCGACCACGCCTGGGCGAACCGGGACGGCGTCACGATCGGGGAACTCGCCGCGGCGCCCCTCATCGTCCTCACCCCGGCGCACGGCACCCGACGCGTCCTGGACCATGCCGTGCAGGACGCCGACGCCTCGTACGACATCGTGCTCGAATGCGACACTCCGCACGTCGCCCAGGCCATGGCGGCGTCGGGCCACGGAATTGCGGTGGTCTCCGACGATCCCCGCTTCGACCTGCACCCGCTGCTCATCCTTGACGGCGCGGGCGAGCCGCTGCAGATCCATTTACACGCCGCGTGGGACCCCAGCCACTATGCGCTGCGCAGCATCGAGGCCTTCGCCACTGGGCTGTCGCGCTTCTGCGTCGAGCAGTACGGGCCTCAGGTCACCGCCCGCGGATGAGCTGGACGTATACCTGGCGGGCAGCCTGATCAGACCGGACAGGCATTGGACGGCGGCCCCGGCGGGCCCCAGGATGCGGCGATATCCGTATCTGCTGCCGGCCCGAGAGGACACCCACCATGCCAAGACCCTTCTATGCCCGAGGGCTGAGCCGTGCCATCGTCGTTACCGTCGCACTCGCGGCGGCGTGCACCGTCTCGCCACCGACGATCGCGGCGCCCGCCGAAGCCGTGCCCGTACCGGGCGATCCGCTCACCGGAAGCGGGGCGGTGAACCGGACCGAACTCACCGCCGGCCAACTCACCGAGGGCGCCGCCACGGACACGGTGCCCGACGGCGCCTTCGCACTGCCCGCCCAGGCAGCACCACCCACCCACAGCTTCGAAGGCACCCTCACCCTCAATGGTCTCTCCGCCACCGGCGGCTTCCGCGTACTGAAAGACCCGTACGGATACGGAGATACGGCGGCCACCCGGCACCTGCCACCGGTCGACATCGCCCTCGTGCAGAACGGCAGCCACCTCGTCCCGGCCAAGCGCGGGTTGCAGTACACCGGGAACCAGGCGTGGAACCTGGCGGTGGGTCCCGGCCGCGCGTGGAACGAGGACGGCGACGGCGAACGCACCCGCGCCTCACTGCCGTTCGCGCTCGTCGAGCGCAACGCGAACTGCGTGCACAACGGCGCCCTGATGTTCCTCTTCGACGCCACATCGGTCTCCGAAGTCCGCTACCAGATCACCACGGAGACCTGCGAATACTTCCAGCTCGACATGTGGGGCCAGGTACCGGCCGACTACCGGCCCGGCCCCGTCGACGGCGCCGAGAACCTGCGCGAGGCGTACGCCTCCGAGGTCGGGGACCGGCTCCCGACCAAACCCATCTCGGCGCTGGCCACCGACTACCCGGACAGCGGGGTAGACGTAGCAAAGTTCAGCGCCGGCATCACACCGTCAGCGCTGAGCACCTTCGGCTTCTACTTCGGCGGAGTGCACTATGTGGGCAACTGCCGGACCCGGCAAGGGGAGTACCCGTTCTGCGGCCAGATGCTGTTGCCGTCGTACTCGACCGCGAAGTCGGCGTTCGCGGGAACAGCCATGCTGCGGCTGGCGAAGCGCTACGGCCCCGCCGTCACCCAGGAGATGCTCTCCGACCGAATCCCCGAGACCGCCGGCAACACCGCCTGGACTGGCGTCACTCTCGACCACACTCTCGACATGGCCACCGGGAACTACAGTGCCCCCGGCTACGAGACCGACGAAGCGGGCCCCACCATGGCGGACTTCTTCGCAGCCGAGCCCTACGCCGACAAGATGCGACTCGCCCTGTCCTTCCCGCGTAAGGCCGGCCCCGGCAGCCAGTGGGTCTACCACACCTCGGACACCTTCCTCGCCACCCGCGCGATGAACAACTACCTGCACGACAGGGCCGGTTCGGACACCGACATCTTCGACATGCTCCGTGACGACGTGCTCGAACCCGTCGGCGTCGGGCCCGACTCGCTCGTCTCCTCCCGCACCGACAACAGCCCCGGCGGAGCACCCTTCGGCGGGTACGGCATGTTCTGGACGCAGGACTCCGTCGCCCGGTTCGCCAAGTTCCTCAACAACGACCACGGCGCCGTCAACGGCACGCAGATACTCGACCCGGCACTGCTCACGGCTACCATGCAACGCGACCCGGAGGACCGGGGCATGACCACCACCGGCGCCAAGCCCATGAAGTACCAGAACGGCTTCTGGGGCCAGGAGTTCACCTCCGCCGACAACCCCGCCTACACCAGCCCCTTCTACGTACCGTTCATGTCGGGGTACGGCGGCATCACGGTCGCGATGATGCCGAACGGCGCCACCTACTACTACTTCAGCGACAACAACGAGTTCAGTTGGAGCTCCGCCGTCGCCGAGGCCACCAAGCTCGCGCCCATGCCCGTCGAGGCAGTTAGTGCGAGATAGACCAGCGAACGTACCCTGAGCTTGGGATGCGCTTCGCCTGACGATGACCGTTGACGGGGGTGCCTGTGAGCGCTCGCGAACACGGCCCCTCGCTCTCTCTGAAATGCGTTGGCGCTGAGCGTTCACCACGTTCATTTCAGCGCGGCCTGGCGGCGTCGAGCATGAGGTTTCGTCGGGAAGGTGCTTATGCTCCGGGCGTGTAGCCCGACCGGAAGGCGAAGACCGATGTCCGAGAAGAAGGATCACAGTCCGAGACCCGAACCTGGTCCGCTCGGCGCGGGCGCGCGGGTGCTGGTGCGCCGGCCGTCCGAATCGGCGCAGACCGGTCGGATCGTCGAGGACTACGCCGAGCTGACCGACACCGAGGAGCGTGGGCATGCCTGGGCTCCGGTGCATCGGTGGGCGGTCGCTCTCGACGACGGTCGTCTGGTCTTCGCCGACACCGACGACCTCACTGCCGACCCGAGTACGTCAGGATCCGCCGGGTAGACCGATCCTGGGCGGTGGTAGAACCAGTCCGGGACCGCGCCCCCCAGGGGCGACCGGGCTGCAGGGTTCTCCCCAGGGTGGCAGGACTGGGTTCGGTTGGTCGCTGAACGAGGATCGGACGATTTCAGCTGGTCAAGACATCGCGCGCAGCTACTAGACCTGCCGCACGATTTTGCTCATAACTGCTGAATTCTGAACTTCTTGAGCCCTAGGTCAGAAGACGCCGGTGAGGGCGTCTTCACGATCGGCCTGCATACCCAGAGATCGGGATTGAGCGCGCATCCTCGATCGCACTGGACTTCCCACGCTTAACGCGCTCTGGTGCGTAGTCCGGTGTGTGCGAAACCGTTGCCAGAAGGCGATCTGCCGACCAGTTGCCGCAGGCATTGCTCCCGAAGTTCTTGGCGCGCTACGGAGTTGACTGAGCGTCCTACAGTCGAGTCCAGAAGGGTATACAGGCGTCGGTAGAACTCATCAACGGTTAATCCAAATGTGGGCAGAATGTGTTCGTGACCGCCCCCGTATGGCATCCACGCAACTGCAAATTTGAGCATGCCATTGTCGTCACCAGTCATGATTGTCCGTTCGTCGTTGTCAGCTGCATAGCTCCCGCCACACGTGCGGCCCTCGGCGGCTTCGCTCGCATTCGTCTCCCTCGGGGCGTGGCCGCGCGCTTCTGCTGGAAACATGTAAGAGTGCATCTGAAAACTCCGGTTCGGGTCAGGCCGTGCGAGCGAGTCGGCGTGACGTGGTCGCGATCATGGCGATGTAGACCATCGCTTCATAATGGTCGGGCCGGGTCTCGTAGTCGCGGACGCAGCGCCGGTTTTTGCAGATCCACGCGAACGTTCTCTCGACCACCCAGCGGCGGGGAAGAACCTAGAATCCCTTGGCGTCGTCGGTGCGTTTGACGACCTGAACAGTCAGCGACAGAACATTTTTCGACCACTCGATCAGTCTGCCGGCGTAGCCGCCGTCGGCCCACACCAAACTGATCGTTGAGAAGTGGGCGCGCAGCGCAGCCAGGAGTCGGAACGCGCCGTCCCGGTCCTGAATCCCCGCCATCGTCACCACGACCGCCAGCAGCAGCCCGCTCGAGTCCACTGCGATGTGGCGTTTGCGCCCGTTCGTTTTCTTGCCCGCATTGTATCCACGACTCGACCGGGGCACGGTGTCGGAACCCTGCACCGATTGGGAGTCGATGATCGCCGCCGACGGCTGCGGATCGCGTCCGCCTCGCACACGGGCGCGATCACGCAGTGCGTCGTGGATCCGCCGCCATACTCCCGCGCGGACCCAGCGGACGAAGATCGCGTACACCGTGGTGGCGGGCGGGAACTCCGCCGGCAACTGCCGCCACGCGATACCTCCCCGCACGACGTAGAAGATGGCGTCGAGCACCAGACGGCGACAATGTTTTTCCGGTCGACCACCGCGGCCCCCGGTGTTGCCGGCGGGTGGGAGCAGGGGTTCGAGGACCGCCCACTGTGCATCGTGCACCGACGACGAGGGATACACCGCGCAGCGGTGCCCGCTCGACTGGTCCGGGGTCGGGCATGACGGGCACAGTTCGATGAGCGATGATGGCAAGTGAACTCCTGGTAGGGCGGGGACGTAAGCACTCACTGACCTACCAGGAGTTCACTTGTTTCCCATCCGTCACACGCCGACAATTACCGAGTTTTCAGATGCTCTCTTACAGTCGCGGGCGCGGCCGCAGGGCGGTGACGGACTCGGGCGCGCGACGGCGATCCGGTCGACGAGGACATGGTGGTGGTCACCGTGAACGGGCTCGGCCGACATCGCGCGGCCGACGTGGGTCCCTGCCCGCGGGCGAGGATGATCGTGGGGAAGCCACCGAAGGGCGGCCGGTCGGGGAGCAGCCAGTGCGACGGGTTGGGCACGGTGCCGGTTCGCCGGCGGACGCGGCACCGCACCGGGGGTAGGAGAGGCTACGGATCAGCCGGGGTGTCGGGCTCGGGCGGGATTCCCGGGATGGAGAGCACTACCCGCGGACCGCGGCTGCGGTGGTGTGGTGTTCGCCCCGGCGACTCGACCACGCCGAGTTGCTCGATGCGATTGCGGCCGGCGAGGAGACCACTCGAACGACGGTGCCTGACCCCGGAAATCTTGGCGACGGCATCCTCGATCGTCACCGCGCCACCGCGCCATCGCGCCATCGCGTGTCCGGAGATATTTGGAGCGGCCCGCGCAACCGAGGATCGCAGCGAGCTGATCGCCTTCCTGCCGCTCGGGCCCACAGCGACTCAGCGGTGTTACCGGATCGTGCAGGCACCGCCGAAAAGCGTCGAAATCGCACTGACTGGTCGGTAATTCGGATGTGGGAAGTGGCGCGATGGCATGGACCATAGACTCTGGACTTCCATGCTCCGGCTCACGAGAATCACTGAAGTGCCGCCCGTCACGACTATGTGGCGGTGACCGTGTAGCTCGCGTCAGCTGATACCCGTCGTTGGCGGGGGCTGCGCTTGGCTGCACCACAAACCCCTGCTTGGAGCCGCGACTCCCCAACGTCGCCAGCCACGAATCGAGCTCCCGATCGTGTCCTGCTCATTCCTGCGCGTCGACACCGCGCCCTTCGCCTCTCGGGTCAGGGTGCAGAACCACCGGCACACCCATCCAATACCGGTACCGATACCGATACCGCATAGGTCGATGCATTCTAAGTGTTGGACGCGCATCACATCATGCTCGTACTGTGATTTCAGTCGCATCACCACGATTCAGGAGAACTTCTTGACCACCTTTGCCCCGGGCGAGCTCGCTGGACACCTTGGCTCCGGATTGCTGTCGTTCCCGGTTTCCCACTTCACCGAGAATCTCGCCATCGACGAGTCTGCATACCGGGAGAACATCTCTCGGCTGACCAGCTACGAGGTCGCCGGGATCTTCGCCGCCGGCGGCACCGGCGAGTTCTTCTCTCTCACCGGCGGTGAGATCAGCACGCTGGTACGGGCCGCGGTCGCCAGCGCACCGGAGAACACCCCGGTTCTCGCTCCGGCCGGCCTCGGCACAATGCAGGCGATCGATATGGTCCAGGATGCCCAGTCCGGCGGCGCCGACGGCATCCTGCTGTTCCCGCCCTATCTCACCGAAGCATCGGGCGATGGCTTGCGCGAGTACGTCCAAGCGGTCTGCCGGAACACTGAACTTGGCGTGGTGGTCTACAACCGGGCCAATGCGATCTACCCCGCCGACGTGTTGGCTGAAATTGCCGAGGCCTGCCCCAACTTCATCGGATTCAAGGACGGTGTGGGTGACCTGGAGGCCATCACCCGTATCCACGGTCTGCTCGGTGATCGGCTGGTCTACATCGGCGGCCTGCCGACCGCGGAACTGTTCGCACTGCCTTACCTGGAGCTGGGGGTCACCACCTACAGTTCGGCCATCTTCAACTTTCTTCCCGACTTCGCGCTGGCTTTTTACCGCGCCGTCCGCGCCCGGGACACCGTGACGGTGCGCCGTCTGCTGAACGACGTGGTCCTGCCCTACGCGGCAATCCGCGACCGCAAGCCCGGCTACGCGGTGAGCATCGTGAAGGCGGGTATGCGCCTCACCGGACATTCGGCGGGACCCGTTCGGCCGCCGCTGACCGACCTCGATGAGACCGAGGTGGCCTTGCTGTCCGACGTCGTCAATGCTGCCAACCAGCTCACTCCGGCGCTGGCCACAGCAGGTTCGTGAGGGAAACACTGATGGTTATCCATGGTGTCGACAGCCGTGTTGCCGTCGCCGCGCATACACCGACCGGCGCAATGATCATCGGCAACACACCCGTGGACGGTGCTGCGATCGAGCGGCTCCTCCGCCTGGTCGCCTACCAGGACCTGCTGCCTTCGACCCGGCGGACTCGACCCTCCGCCGGTATCCGGCGGAGGGTTGACGGACGTCAGACCCACCCCAGACCCATTGGTAAGGATGAACGGCCATGACCGCATCAAAAATCCAGACCAGCGCGAGCATTATCGAACCACCGGTAGCCAGCGAACCGGCGCGCATCCCTGCTCGCCGCAGACCGCGAATACGGCGAGACTCGCTGATGACCGGCGTCAAAGCCGCCGTGGGCATCCTCGGGCTGTTGGGCCTCTGGCAGCTCGCGGTCGTCGTCACCGACCCGCCCGAATTCATTCTGGTCGGCCCGCTCGCGGCGTTCCAAGAGTTGTTCATCCGACCGGACTACTTCGTCACCAATGCGTGGGTCACCATCGGTGAAGCGCTTGCCGGATTCGTTGGCGGCGTTCTGCTGGGTGTCCTGTGCGGTGCACTTCTGCATTACTCGCCCACCGTGCGCACCTTCCTCTATCCAGCGCTGGTCGCCGTCGACACCGTACCCAAAGTCGCACTGGCACCGCTGTTCATCGTGTGGTTCGGCTTCGGGTTCGAGTCCAAGGCGTTCGTTGCCATGGCCATAGCATTCTTCCCGCTGGTCATCAACACCTTCGATGGCCTCAGTTCCGTCCCGCATGAGCTCAAAGAGCTGGCCCGGATCAACAAGGCCTCCACCTGGAAGCGGCTGACGAAGATCGAGTTCATCTATGCGCTTCCCTCGATTTTCTCCGGCTCGAAGATTGCGATCTCCCTGGCCGTCGGTGGCGCCGTCGTCGGTGAATTCATCGCCGGTTCGAAGGGTCTTGGCTATGTGATCATGCTCGCCAACAGCCAGGTGGATCTGGCGTCGATGTTCGCCGCGTTCTTCGTCCTCGCCGCGATCGCGCTGGTCTTGTTTTTCATCGTCGACTTCACCGGCAAGAAGCTCATGCCATGGAAGTCGTATACGAAATGACCAACAAGCTTGGAGACCACCATGAGTAAAACACGCACGTGGCGCTCCGTGATCGTCGCGGCGCTGCTGTTGCCGTTTGCCACGGCCTGCGGCACAGGAAGTTCGGAGAATGCGATGTCGGTCATGGTCGACGTCGGCTACCTCCCCAAACACGCACCCTTCTTCGCCGCCGTCGATCGCGGATTCTTCGGAGAGGAGGGTCTCGATGTCACCATCATGCCCGGCTCCGGCTCCGGCAATACCGTCGCCGCGGTGGACACCGGAAAGGTGGACGTGGGCTGGGCCGACTTCGGTGTCACCGTTCTCCATCAGGGCCGTGGCGCCCAGGTCACGCAGGTCAACCTGTTACAGGCCCGATCGGCCTATGCGGTGGTCGCGATGTCCGACGGAAACATCCACGACTGGGATGACCTCAAAGGCAAAACCGTCGCCACCGAAGGTGCCGGCGCCATGACCTCCATGTGGCCCTTGGCCCTGAGCCGGCTAGGGCTTGCCGAGCAGGACGTCAATGTCGTTCACGCCACCAGCAGCGCCAAGATCCCAGGTCTGCTCTCGAAGCAGTGGGATGCCAACCTGGCGCTATCGGTGTCGGATGCTCCCGCGATCGACGCGCTCGGCAAGGTGCCGGTGGTGCTGAAGTGGTCCGATATCGGCATCGACCTGTACGGCAACGGCCTCATCGTTTCCAACGAACAGCTGAGGAGCAATCCCGACCGGGTCAAGCGATTCAACCGGGCGATGCAACGTGCCTACCTGTGGTCGTGTGAGCACCCGGAGGAAGCCGCCGACTCCTTCCACAAAGAGGTCCAAGGATATGAGACCCGCACCGTGGTGCTCGCACTGGACGAACAGTGCGCTCTCAACCAGCAAGTCGGTGAAGAGGATGTGCCCTTCGGCCGCATGACCGATGCCGGGGTGCAGCAGATGATCGACGTCTCGCGCGAGTTCCTCGGCCTCGACCCGAATACGACGCTCAATCCCGCCCAGGTCTACAGCAACGACTACCTCGACCCCGTTTCCAGTGACGACATCGCCGTACCGTGACCGCCTACTCCCTCCGGAGCCAGTAATGAACAGCCACACCGCAATCAGTGTCAACAACGTCGGGGTCTCGTTCCGGTCCCGTGACGGCGACACCAACACCGTCTTGCAGGGCGTGGACTTCGACGTCGAGCACGGCCAGTTCGTGTCGATCGTCGGCCAGTCCGGCAGCGGTAAGACAACGCTCCTGAAGACGATTTCGGGACTGCAGCCCGCCACCGCGGGCGAAGTGCTCATCAAGGGCGCACCCATCGCCGCGGGGGTGACGGAGATCGGCATGGTATTCCAAAGCCCGGTCCTTCTGCCCTGGCGCAACAACCTGGCCAATGTGCTGCTGCCTCTAGAATTTCGCGGCACCCGCGACGCGAACGCCAAAGCCAAAGCCAAACAACTGCTGGCGATGGTCGGTCTCGAGGGCAAGGCCAAACGGTATTCCTACGAACTCTCCGGCGGCATGCAGCAACGTGTCGCCATCTGCCGGGCCCTGGTCTCCAACCCGGAATTGTTGCTCATGGATGAACCGTTCGGGGCCCTCGATGCAATGACCCGCGACAGCATGAACTTCGAGATCCAGCGGATCTGGCGGCAAGCCGGATGCAGCGTCCTCTTCGTCACGCACAGCATCTCCGAAGCTGTCTGGCTCGGGGACCGGGTCGTCGTGGTCGGCGGTCGTCCCGGACACATCGTCGCCGACATCACCATCGACCTGCCCCGTCCGCGGGACAAAGAGCATCGCTACTCCACAGAGTTCGCCGGCTACGTCAGCGAAGTCGAATCACACATCGGAGTTACAGCCGGAATCAGCTGACCGCCACTCCGACCACCTCACCTCACGACAGGAACGTCCATGCTGCATCTATCCGCAGACCCCACAGCCCTGGCCACCCAATTCGATCTCCATCCGCAACGAAGCCTGCTGTTCTCCGCTATCCGGCTGGACTCCCATCCGCTGGTCCTGCCGCTGATTGCCACGCGTGACGGGGACGAGCCCACTCTGCTGGTTCGCCAACAGGAACAGGGCAATGTGCTCTCCGCCGGCGTCCCCCGAGAGCGCATCCGCTTTTACGCCCCGTGGGTAACCATCGATCCACGCCCCGTCGCCGATGTTCACACCGCCGCATCGTTGACCGCCCTGGTATCCGAGCTCGCCGGTGACGACGCGGTCATGCTGGGAGCCGATGTGGTCTACAGCCATCAGCTGGCACTCGCCGAGACCCTGAAGGTCACCACCGAATCGGCGCAGCCGAGTCCAGTGCGGGTCCGCGCACTCTCCACCACTGAGGTAGAAGGACGGTTCGCCCAATGGCGTGAACGCGGTACGACTGCGGCGACCAAGCTCATCGCCGACGTTGCACACCTGAAAGGCCTCGACGCACAGTTCGGCGCCGGGGACACCCGCTATCCGGGTCTGAAATCCATTACCGCGGAACGTGAGCTCGATGCCCTGGTCATCGCCGCGCCGCCGAACTTCTCCGAAGCCACTGGACGCGCACCCAGCGACGGAACGGTCGTCATCTGGGTGCCGGGCACCGACCGGGTACTCATTGCGGCCACCGACGCCGCCGACAAAGATCACTACGGCACCGCGGTCGGCGAGTACGCATCACTGGGCGAGGCCGTCGCCGCGCTCGTACCCGGCCGCCGAATAGGCGTCGAAGAAGAGTTCATCTCGGTCAGTGTCGCCGGCGAGCTCGCCGGTCACGATCTGGAACTGGTGGGGACTTCCCAGGATCTCGCCCACTGGCGCGATATCCGCGACAACGAGGACCTTCCTTTCCAAGTAATCGCCGCACGAACCAGCGTGTACGCCATCGAGGAGGCGCTGGCGTGGGCCGAGCACGAAATCGACGCCGGGGTCGAATTCACCGAGATCGACATCTACCGCCGCTATCTCGGCCACATCGAAGAGTTCCAGCGCGACAACGACATCCCGTTCGAGGTGCAGCCCTACTTCACCAACCTCCACTCGTCGAACCGGATGCTGTTCCCCGGGCCGCCGGTGAATTTCCCCATCAACAGGGAGACCACCTGCATCCAGCTCGATGCCGGAGTACAAGTCACCATCGACGGCGTCGTCGTGGCCACCTCGGATATGGCGCGGTCACTACCACGAACGGCCGCGGCGAAAGAGGCCTATGAGCTCTTCTTCACCGTGGTCCGCGAGGGCATCATCGGTCAGTTGCGTCCCGGCGTGGTCTGCGAGGACGTTCACGAAGGGACCCTGGAGTTCCTCGCGCCCCACCTGCCCCGCCTGATCGAGATCGGGATGCTCGGCGAGGAAACCGATTTCAACACGATCTACCGACGCCGCAACGTCGGGCACCTGATGGGTAAACAGGAATCCTTCGCCAATGAGCTGCGCCCGGGATACAAGCACGCCCTGACTGTCGGGTCCTACGGTGCCGCCGAAATACCCTGGCGATACAACGATGCCGCGATCGGCACCGAGGACCTATGGTACATCGGCACCGACCGGACCTACATCCTTTCGCAGCGCTGAGCAGGAACAGACATGATGACCGACACCAACACCCGTGATCCGCAACGCCGGCTGGCAGACAGACAGCTAAGCCTGCCCGACCTCGGTGCCCCCGCCTACGCCTACGAAGCCTGGACGAGGCACCGCGACATCTTGTACCTGTCGGGACAGATCTCCCGTGCCGCGGACGGACAAGTTCTCACCGGCCGCGCAGGCGCGGACGCCACCGTGGCCGACGCATCCGCGGCCGCGGAGACCGCAGCGCTGAACCTGCTGGCCAGAATCGATCAGGCCGTCGGGCTCGGGCACGTTCGGCAGATTCTGAAGCTGAACGTCTGGGTTGCCAGCGACGCTGATTTCACCGACCAGCCGACGGTCGCCGAGGCCGCGTCCCGACTCCTGATCGACGTCCTCGGTGATGCGGGCCGGCACGCCCGCACCGCGCTGCCGGCGCATGTGCTGCCGAAGAACGCCCTCGTCGAGCTCGACGCCACGGTCGCAGTGAACGAGTAAGCAGAAAACATCATTCGCCTCACACGGCGACACGTGACGGTCCTGGGCCCGATCGGATTCGGGCCCAAGACTGTCACGCGTGCCCAGAGTTCCCTTGGCTTCGTCGACGAACCCCGTCCGCATTTTCCCGTAGGGGTTCGCATCATGGCGAGAATGAGGTCAAGACTGCAGAGGCGGACGGGGTCTGCTGTGTCTGCGTGTCGGCGCCGCATAGTCGGCTCCGGTCGTCGACCAATGGGCTGGGCATTGTGACCTCGTCCTCGGACGAGGTCACATCCACGCCCAGGATCCCGGTAGCCTTCGGCGTTCACCCCGACCGCGACCAGGGTGTGGACGTCGCCACCCGCCCGTTCTCCCACACCTTGAGAACGAGGTCGTCGGCGGCGACGAACGTGAACGGGCCGGCATCGAGTGGTCGGCTGCGGAACGCGTCGATCTGGGCGCCGAGGTCCTTGGCCATCACAGAGACCTGCGACTACGACAATGAGGTGATGCCGAGGGAATCGACGAGGTTCTCCATCCGCCGGGTCGACACCCCGAACAGGTAGCAGGTGGCCACCACCGAGGTCAGGGCCTTCTCCGCCCGTTTGCGACGTTCGAGCAACCAATCGGGGGGACGTACGAGCCGGATCGCAGCTTGGGGATGGCGACATCGAGAGTGCCGGCGCGGGTATCGAAGTCGCGGTTCCGGTAACCGTTGCGACTATCGGAGGCTTCACCGAAGCCGGCGCCACACAAGCTGTCGGCCTCAGCATCCATCAGGGCGTCGATGAACATCGACAGCAGACTGCGCAGCAGATCGGGGCTGGCGTCGGTGAGCCGATCGGTCAATTGTCACCGTGGTAGCCCTGGTAGTCGGGTTGGCGCTTGACGAGAACTCAAGTCTCATTCTCGCCGCGTCCGCACTAGCATTCGGCGTTGCGTTCGGCTCGATCATCAACGACGCCTTGGTGGAGGGTGCGTAATCGTCGGACCCGCACGTACCGCACGCGTGAGTGCTGCGTGGAATATTGGCCTGGATGCCGGCATTGGCGTCGGCTCGTTGGTGTTCCGCGATCGCGGGCAATGTCGGAGTTGCTGCAAGTTTCGTGTATGTCAGCGCGCCTACCAGCATGGCGCTGATTGTTCTCGATCGGCGATGTCCACGATAGAGAAGTCCGTCGAATCCGTTGTTTCAGTAGGAATGTCATGAACCCTCACGAGTATCGCCAGTGGCGCCAGAGGCGACGCGCCGCTTGGGCTGAATCCAACCGCAAACGCAAACATCCCAACTACGAAGCCGAGCGCCTGATCGAGTTCGCCTGCATGTGGGCACCATATGGGGGCGCTACCGAGGAGGAGGTCCTTGTCCAGTTCGGAATGACAAGGCGCCGGTTCATCGAACGTTTGTGGCAGGTCATTCCTGAATCGAATTGTGCCCATGAAGAGATACGCAGTTTAACGAGCGCATACCCCCGATGAGAACCGCCGAGTACGTATCACCTATGCGGGACATGTGGGCGCACGGATGAGCAAGGTGGTGCGGGTTTGCAGCAGACTTACGAGTCATGACGGATCCGCGGCACGCCGACCTCACAGAACGTCTCGGCCGGGCTGTCGCCCGCGCCGCCATGGAGGGTGATCCCATGTTCGGCACCGTGGAGATCACCGTTGGGGAGTTGACGGAGCTGTTTGACCGCCAAATCTCTCCCCGTGACCAAGGTGCTGCGCCGCCCTGACGGTGCCTCTCGTGTGTGTCGAGCGGCGCGCTCTGATTACCGCCCCCTCCGGGTAGGACGAGGCCGTGGGCGATCGAACCGCAGCAGACCTCGAGCGTGACCTCGCCATGCTCGCCTACGTACGCGACGGCATTGTCACGTTAACTGAGAGATTCTGCAGGGCATCGGATTCGGGTGCGGCATTGTCCGAGTCGGATGTTGCTGTGAGTGGTTCAGGCGGCGACCGCGGTGTCGGTGATCTCACGCCAGATGGTGAACCGGTCGGCCATCACCTGCCGGTACTCACCCGCCGACAATCGGTGTCGGTGTGGCCGGAAGTGTGGTGAGATCGACGAGAACGCCGACAGAAATCGCTGCGCGTGCCGCATCGATTTGAAGCGTTTCATCGCCCGCTCGCGCTGCCGGGTCGGCTGATGCGAGTTCTCGGCTCGATTGTTCAGGTACTTGGATCGTCGATGCTCGACGGAGCCGAGCAGGTCGCGATGCGTGACGGTGTAGCTGGCCAGCTTGTCGGTGACCAGCAGCAGCGGCACGTATCGCAGGTTCTCGAGCAGCTTACGGAAGAATCGTTTGGCAGCCTTGGCATTGCGGCGGGACTGCACCAGCACGTCGAGCACGTTGCCGTGCTGGTCGACCGCCCGCCACAAGTAGCGTTGTTCGCCATCGATCCTCATAAAGACCTCGTCGAGGTGCCGCTTCTCGCCCGGTCGTGCCCGGCGGTGCCGCAGCTGGCTCGCCCAGTCCTGCCCGAACTTCGCGCACCAGCGCCGGATCGTCTCGTAGGACACCACGACACCACGACACCGCGTTCGAGCATCACTCCTCCACATCGCGGAAGCTGAGGCTGAAGCGGAAGTACAACCACACGCAGCGCCGGATGATGTCGACCGGGAAGCGGTGACGCTTGTACGACGGCGCCGCGGTGTTCACCAAGCCGATCCTGCCAGCCGGACCCCACTACCGTTAACGTGACAATGCCGACTATAGCCCCCGATTGCGATAACGCTAGAAAGGCGAGTGGGATGTGTATCAACGCCCGGCGACCGAGGACGAGATCCGCGACAAGGCCCCTGGACTCACCGCCAGCAATAGCGGCGGCGCGTTCGACGAGAACGTGATCGGCGGTACCACGATCTATCTGATCACTGTCACCGAGCCGCGCGATGGATGGTGCACGCGGAACGATCTCATCGACTGGGGCTACAGCGATGCGCAAGACCGTGCGCACCACCGCCTGGCACGTTCGCCCGCCCGCGCTTCGGCACATTCACTGTCAGTCGCCCGCGTGCTGCTCGGCGGGCGCGTCGCAGAAACGGACGAGGAGGCATACGGGCGCAACAGAACAACAACATCGGACGGCGGGTCGGCGAGCAGGGTGGTTCAGCCACGGCTGCATCGCCCCGAGTCGGTGTCCCGATCGGCGATTGCGGCGGTGTGGACGAAAATGCTGAGCAGATGACGTACGTGGGCTCTTGGGGCGGCGTGTCGAGGTCCACGTGGGTGATCGGGTCGCCGTTGGCGGCGAGTCGGCCGCGTAGCTGGATCCATTCGGTGCCGTTCAGGAGGCGGTGAAGGTGCTCAGCTTCCCGGTCTCCGACCAGAGGAACCCGCACGCCGTCGAGCTGCGGATGGACCCTTTTCCGCATGTCCCAACCGAACAGGTTACGCCGAGCGGTGCTCGGGCTCCTCGACACACAAGCGGGCCCATCGAGCCTGGGCGTGAGCAACTGCGAGTTCACGGATGATGCCTTGTGGAATGCGTATCAAGCGCCGGGGACGAAAGAGGCTGAGCGCCGCAATAAAGGCATGAAGGAATAGGCTTGGCATGTTGGGATTCCTAGGGTGTCGGTAGTGACGCGGACGTTCCGTGAGTGGTGTCGGATGACGCGGAAACGACCAGCAGTCGGTGCTGAGTGCTTTGATGCCGGCGGAATTGGCGCGACGAACAGAATGTGAGGATCAGGTCCTTCACTTCAGGGGGATACCTGCGAATTCGGGTGCTGCAGGCGAGGGCGTAGAGGCGATCTTCGTACTCGCGTTTGGAGATTCCGAAGTTGACCATGATGTCTTCCGCGGGTCCTCCGTCGAACGCGGACCAACGTCGGAAGAATTGCACCATGAAGTCATCTTCACGAGTGTTCGTTTGATGTTCCTCTGGTCTGTCCGTCATTTCTGCCCCTCTTACTGCCTTCCGCTACGAGCTCGGAGACTTGGTGCTCGCCTTTGGTCAGGTGGTTGTTGTCCGAAATCGGCGTGCGGCGGAGGCACCGGCGTCTCCTTGTCGAGGGCGAAGGACACCGCCTCTTCCACCGTCATCTGACGTCCGCCTGATAGATGTCGTCGAAGGACCTGCTGCTCAATGCGTTACGCGCCTGGCATGCACATTCCTCGTGATTCACATGTAAGCCTGGTGTGTGGACTGGTGCGCTGCCGACGCTCTCCCGGAGCCCTTCGACGGCGTCCATCAGCTGCGCGCGTGCCCTGTGTGATTGTTTTATCAGCGATCCATGCCAGGGCTGTGGGTGCCGTGGGTGGGGTGCACCCGTCGACGACGCCGCAGGGCAGTCGCCGACGGGGCAGTTTCAGTGGGCCGAACTGGCGGTGCGGAGTTGTTCGGCGGTGGCGTCCAGGAGTTCGTTCCAGGAGATCTCGAACTTGTCGACGCCCTCGTCCTCGAGGACCGTGAACACGTCGGTGAGGTCGATGCCGACGGCGGTGAGCTTGTCGAACACCTCCTGCGACTCGACGGCGGTGCCGGACACCGCGTCGCCGTGGATGTCGCCGTGATCGGCGACGGCGTCGAGGGTCTTCTCCGGCATCGTGTTCACCGTGTTCGGCGCCACCAGCTCG
>RRBB01000224.1:0-16885 GCA_006543605.1 Rhodococcus sp. WS4 | reverse complement strand
CGTCTCGTCAGTTCTTTGGTCGGAACCTCGAGAATCATCGGGTGGTGGCCGCCTCATACCCTGCCGACACGCCGAACAACATCGGATTCGGCTGCCGCTACGCGGCGCACAGGATAAATCTCAAGCTTAGAGATTACGTCAACAGTTGAGAGCCTCCGGTACGCCGGTGTGACCTCGGAGCGGCCGGCGGCGTCGGCGACGTTCGCTGGGCTGTCCGCTCCGGGCGCGTCGCTGTGCCGACAGCCCCGGTGACCGCGACCTCAATCCGGGACGAAGACCCGCAGTCCCTCCACTGCAAATCACGTCTCCGACCGGTCCGCTGCGAAACGCGCGTACCAGCGCAAAGTGTCGGGGTCGTCGACAGAGTCCATACTAACGGCCGTCTCCAGTGCCCTGCCGGTCAGCAGCTTTTTGATCGGGACTTCAAGCCGTTTCCCGTTCAGGGTGTGCGGCACGGCGGGCGCTTCGACGATCTCGTCAGGGACATGACGGGGAGTGAGGCGGGTCCGAAGCGTTCTCACGATCCTTCGTTTGAGCTCGTCGTCGAGCGCGTGCCCGGGGGCCTGGACGACGAACAGGCCCAGCCAGTACCCCTCATCAGGCTGGTCGACCCCGATCACCAAGGTCTCGGTGATCTCCGGCATGTTCTCGAGCACGTCGTAAAAGTCGCTGCTGCCCATCCGGACGCCCTGCCTGTTGAGGGTCGAGTCCGAGCGGCCATGGATCGTGACGCTGCCGTCGGAGTGCATCGTCACCCAGTCGCCGTGTCGCCAAACACCCTGCCAAGTCTCGAAATACGAGTCCGTGTACCGCTCCGCATGAGGGTCGTTCCATAGGAAGACCGGCATCGAGGGCATTGGCTGGGTGATTACGAGGTCCCCCACCTCGTCGACAACGGGGACGCCGTCATCGCGCCAGGCCGCGCAGTCAACACCGGCGAGCCGACCCCCGATGCGCCCTACACGGACTGAGGCGTACTCGTTGGCGCCGACGAACGAGCCGGAGATGTCGGTGCCACCGCTGGTGGAATCGATCCGCAGGTCCGGACCGACGTGCTCTAGTACCCAGCGGTAGCCTGCCGAGGGCAGTGCGGAACCGCTGACCATCACGTGCCGCAGCTGGCTCAGGTCATGTTTCTTGCGGGGCGAAATCTCGGTTTCCGCAGACGCGGTCACCACCGCGGCGCCCAGCAGCATGACCTCCGCGCGGGTGCGCGCCGCGACATCCCATACCGCGCCTACGGGATATCCTGGACTGCCCTCGTATAGGACGATGCTCGCGCCTTGACTGAGTGCGCCGAGTTGCATGTTCCACAGCGCCCAGCCAGTCGAAGTGTAGGTGAACATCCGCTCGCCCGAGCGCAGCCCGCAATAGAGTCCGGACCACTTCATGCCTTCAAGGGTGATCCCGCCATGGCCGTGGACCAGGCCCTTGGGCACGCCAGTGGTGCCAGAAGTGAACAGCACCCAGAGCGGATGAGAGAATTCGACTTGCTCGAACTCGAGCGGCGCGTCCTGGGCGAGCAGCTCCTTCCAGGATGTCGAGCCTTCAGGGTGCAGCCGGTCGAACACGTACGGCACGTGAACGACGTGACGCAACGTCGGGAAGTTCTCGCGCAGCTGTGCGACGACGTCGCCGCGATCGATCTCCTTGCCATTCCAGTGGTAGCCGTCCGTGGCGATCAGCACAGTGGGTTCAAGCTGCGAAAGACGGCCGATGGTGCCATCGGCCCCGAAGTCTGGGGAGCAGCATGCCCATACTGCACCGACCGCGGCGGCGGCAAGGACTCCGATCACAGCGTGTTCGGTGTTTGGTAGGTAGGCACCAACGCGGTCGCCTGGCCGCACGCCCGCCCGCCTCAACCAACCCGCCACTGCGCCCACCGACCGCCGCAGCTGCGCGAACGTGATCTCCCGGGCAGGCAGGCCGCCCTCCTGGACGCACACCAGCGCGGTTGCGTCGTCGGCGCCCCGACACAGTGCCTGCTGGGCCCAGTTGAGTCGCCCTTCGGTGAACCAGCGGGTGTGTGGCATGGGATCTGCGGTGCGTACCTGCGTCCACGGTTTCGAAAACTCGATCTCGTAGTAGTCGACGATGGACGTCCAGAACCGGTCAAGGTCCTGCACCGACCATGCCCACAGGGCGTCGTGGTCGGGAAAGGCTCTCCCCTCACGCTCCTCGAGCCAAATCAGATACGCGCGGAGAGCGGACTTCTCGATCCGAGCCGCCGTCGGGCTCCACACCATGTCTGACATCGCCCGCGCTTCACCCGGCAAGCGTCGAACGAGGTCTGCTGAGCGATGTTCCATGTGCCAAACATAGTGCGGCCCGCAGACTGTGAGCGCAGTTCGCAGCGGCAGTTGACGGAGCGTTGAGGTGCAAGTGAGACCGCTTTGAGCGGGACTGAATATTCTCAGAGACAGTATCTGCGTGGGTGCCGATCCAAACACCACGCATCCTGCTGGAAACCGATCGCCAGCGCCAGCCAGCTGCACGACCAAAACAAAGCGGTCGGAGCGTCAGCACTACCGCATTGATTCTAGGGCTGGACGTATCGCCGCCGACACTGTGAGGAGCCCGATCGATGAAGCTAGCTCTCTACCTCCCGAACTCAACGTCGGCGTTGGGGCGGGCTGGATGCCGGAGGAATTCGCTGCGGCAAGCGTCCCGCACCTGTTTCTGCGTCGCCACGGCCACGTGCGCGAGACGATCGAGATCATGCAGGGCATCTGGTGCAACGAGCTGTTCGAGTACCACGGCGAGTTCGCCGACTTCCCACTCTCCGGCTTCGGCCATAAGCCGATCCAACGGCCCGGCCCGCCGATTTACTTCTCGGGCCTCAAGGACCCGAAGCGTTCGGCCAAGCGTATTGCGAAGTACGGACTGCAGGGCTGGATCGGCATCCAGGACTCCCCCGAGGACATTCAGCGCTGGAAGGGTGAGACGGAACGCGAGCTGGGGGAACTCAACCGGGAATTCGCTGAGGGCTTCGACATGTGCAGCATGATCTGGTTCGTCATCACCGACGAGCCCCTGGACCAAAGCCCGGCGGGGAAGGCCACAAACCTGCTGGCTGGTACTGCCCAGCAGATCGAGGACATGCTCGAGCGCTACAAGGATGCCGGCCTCACGATGCCGATTCTATGGCCACCGTTTCGGGACGTACCGACTTCGAAGACCCTGGATGACCTCAAGCGCCTAGTCGAGGAGATCATGCCCAAGGTCAACGCGAGCTGAGCTGTGGCTGGTTGACGCTACGGAGGCTGACAGAGCGGGAATGGTGTAGCCGCTGAACCAGAGGCCCTGCAACGATCAACCGGAGGAGCGGTCCGCCGACCAGGCGGACCGCTCCTCGCCCTTTAGGTCAAGCACCCCAAGAACAGGACACTTTGGCCGGGTCGTCAGCCCTGATGGAGTCCCACTTGAGTCGATGTGCCCAGTGATATTCATCGACCCCATCCACGTCGAGATGTGAGATGGGCAGGTCGCCAACCGGCCCATCTACGTCGCCATCGGTTTCGCTACCCGGGCTCTGGGCCCGACCGGCAAGGGAAGAGCACAACACGGTAGAAAGGAGCTTCGAAACGCATTCGCAATCACATTCGAAGGACGCCTAACTTCGATCGGCAGCTAAACCCATGCACCAGAGCCAGATCCACCGAAAATCTGATAGTCCCCCACGTGCTGGGACCGCTCACAGAAAACAGCACCACACCCGCGTCATCACGACGCGCGCGTGGTGCTGTTCGAGCGGAACAGCTCAGTGCGCTATCACCAATTCGCCCTCCGACGGTGCAAGGGCTGCATTCGGCACCAGTAACGCCGCGATCACCGCACCGACCACGAATATTCCGGTGCCCCACGTGAAGGTGGCCGTGTAGCTCGCGACGTGGGCCTGCGCCACGGTCAGCGGGCCGGGCTGGTGTGAGGTCAGGTATTCGGTCATCGCTGATGCGGCAACGGTAGTCAGCAGCGCCGTGCTGATCGAGCCACCCACCTGCTGGCTGGTGTTGATCAGCGCCGAGGCGACACCAGCGTCCTCGTGGTGCACACCTGCGGTAGCGCCCTGGAATGCGGTGGTCATCGCGCCACCGAGGCCGATACCCAGCAGGACCAGTCCGGGGAGAACGTCTGTGACGAAGCGGCTGCCCAACTCGAGCTGGGTCAGCCAAGTCATACCGGCTGCGGAGACCAGGAAGCTGCTGCTGATCACGATTTTCGGACCGACCCTGGGCAGTAGCAGCGAAGGCACCGTGGTCGACGCAAGAACGATGCCCGCGACCATCGGCAGGAACGCCAAACCGCCCTTGATCGGCGAGTAGCCCAAGCTGACAATCAAGTAGAAGGTCAGGAACAGGAAGATCGAGAACATCCCCATACCCATGACGAACACCGCCATGAACGAACCACCGCGGGTGCGGTCCAGCACCAGGCGCAGGGGCAGCAGCGGATGTGCGACCCTCGTCTCCAGCCATACGAACACCGTGAGCAGGACTACGCCGCCGATCAGGAACCCGAGGGTGACCGGGTTGGTCCAGCCGGTTGATTCGGCGTGCGCGAATCCGTAGACGACGGCGAACAGCGCGGCGCTCACCACGACGGTGCCCGGAATGTCGAGCTTGGGCCGCTCGGTGTCCACATGCTTGGCGAGCAGCAGCACCGCACCGACCAGGGCGATGGCGGCGAATCCGACGTTCACGAACATCACCCAGCGCCAGGACGCCCATTCGGTTAGCATGCCGCCGAGTAGCAGACCGATCGCGGCGCCGGCACCGGACAACGCACTGAATATGCCGAAGGCCTTGGCCCTTTCGGATTTTTCGGTGAAGGTCACAGTGAGCAGCGAGAGCGCGGCGGGGGCCAGCAGAGCGCCGAAGACGCCCTGGCCGACACGTGCCGCGACGAGGATCTCGAAGCTACTGGCCGCGCCACCGACGACAGACGCGCCCGCAAACCCGATCAGACCGATCGCGAAGGTGTTGCGTCGGCCAAACAGGTCACCCAGTCGGCCGCCGAGCAGCAGCAGGCTGCCGAAGGCCAGCGCATACCCGGTGATGACCCACTGCCGGTCGCCGTCGCTGAAACCGAGGTCCTGTTGGGCCGCGGGCAGCGCGATGTTCACGACAGTCGCGTCGAGCGTGACCATGAGCTGTGCCACACCCAGCACCACAAGTACCCACCAGCGCACGGCGTGTGAGCCGCGACGGCCTGCTTTACCTGAGGCAGGTGCCCCGATCGTGGTAGTCATTTGTCCCCTTTGTTGCTGGTCACGTGTTGATCTTTCGGAAACCGATCTGTTTCCACTTAGAGAAACAGATCGGTTTTCAAAGCGCAAGCCGAGGGGTAGCCTGTCGTCTATGACCAACCCGACAACGTCCTCGTCTGTGGCGGACGCCGGTGCTGTCTCCTCGCGCGACCGGTTGCTCGACGCCGCGGCGCAGCTGTTCTACGAACAGGGCGTCCACATCGGCGTCGATACTCTGTGCCGAGCGGCCGGTGTATCCAAGCGTTCGATGTACCAGCTGTTCGACAGCAAGGATGACCTGGTCGCCGCCAGTCTGCTGGAACGCACGGCACCGGACTATCAGGCCTCGCTGCTGCCAGCCGAAGACGACAACCGTCGCCCGCGAGCACGGATTCTGCATGTCTTCGAACGATTGGAAGACTTAGAGCGGAGACACGACTTCCGCGGATGCCCGTTCGTCGCGGCGGCTGTCCAAGTCAAGGCACCCGAACATCCGGCGAGTGTGGTCGCCCGTCGACAGAAGGACAAGCTGACAGCGTTCTTCCAGCAGGAAGCGGAACGCGGCGGCGCAGACCACCCCGCGCGGTTAGCCCGACAGCTGACTATCGTATTCGACGGAGCCAGCGCCCGCTCTGTCGTACAGGCACAGCATCTCGACTGTCTCGCTGTCGAGACCGCCGGCACACTGCTCGATGCCGCCGGCATCAGCGATCCCCCGGCCTGATCATCGCTATACACAAGACTTCCGGGCGTTCTCCGGCAGCCTGCGGGGGGGTGATCCAGCGGAGGCTGTCGCGAGAGCTTCAGACGCCCGGATCCATCTTCCCGTGCGCGCACATCGGCCTCCGTACAAATGCCGAAAAGGGGCATCATTGCCAGAGGGATATCGCTGACGCGTGAAGAGGTCGACGGTGACGAACTCGTTGACCGTCAACCTGATCGGAGCTCTGGCTGTACCCCGTCTCGAGAATCATGCGCATAGTGGCGAGCGAGATGTCGTCGCGGCGTCGGTTCCCTTGATCCAAGCTACCGAGACCGCCGCGAGGAACAGGTCGTAACCCCCGATCGAGGATCGGGGGCGCCCTGCGCGGCCATGAGAGCGGTCCACTGAAAGCGCTGAAGTAGTGCTCCAGTGCCCGCATCCACTGTCGTAGCGCCTCATCGGTATCCGTGACCAAGGCCAACCTCGAGCAGGGCCAACCCGTCATCTTCCAGGATGTCCGTCACCGACAAGTTCGAGGATCAGCGCCCACGTATTCGAGAGAGCTCCCCAACCGCGGCTTCAGACTGGGCAATCAGCGGAATCGTCCGCGCCAACCGATGCACACCGTTCACAAACGCACCTACTCGGGAAATTGCGTTGTGCAGCGCGACAACCGACTCGGTATCATTGTCACTGGTAGGCGCGGTTTCGCTCGGTCGTGGACCGTCCCCTCTCCTGCGCCCTTCCTCGAACTGCCATTCGACGAGTGCGTCGATCTCGTCGATGATGCGTTGTTCGCGGTTGCGGGCGGGGTTGTGTTCGGTCATGCGGGATACTCTCTGATAGTCGCTGTGCAATGATCGCCTCGTTACGCCGGATTGGAGCGTCGAGTGCAGTGCCCCGGATCTGGATCTCTACGCCGTTGAATGCGGCGGTGCCCGAGAGCGAATCAATTCCGCCTGTGTCGATCTTCTCGTCAAGGCGTGCATCGAAGAATGTCCGGTCGACTGCATTCACGAAGGCAATCGCGTGATGTATATCTACCCTGACGAGTGCGTCGATTGCGCTGCATGCGAGCCTGTATGCCCGGTCGAGGCCATCTATCCGTCCGAAGACGTTCCCGCCCAGTGAGCCGCCTACACGGAGGCCAACGCCGAGCCCTCCGAGGAGGTCGAACCCTCCTGTGGTGCGGCGCATTCGGCAAACACGACGGTGATTCCCGCGTCGTCGAGGCGCTCTCGGCGCACGAGGTGTCAAGACGCCGATTCACATCGTGCGGGTGCTGTCACACTCGACCCGCTCATCGGTCACTTTCCATGAAAAAACTCGGTGACAGCGATCTGCAGTAGCTGTTGCAGCTCCCCGATGGAGAGCAGTTCGAAATCGGGGAGTCAGTCGAGTCATCAGCGCGTATGCACACGCGATCACGGCTTCAAGCGTTGTTGTTCTTCTTCTGTTTGAATGCCGTCACCGCCGACACCACCAGCGTCGAGGGGTTGGCATGGTCCGGGAAACGCGACTGCATATGTGCGACGAGTTCGCGCGCGTGCGCAAGTTCGTCGACGTTGGACACGAATTCCTGCAGGTAGTCCCGCGTTTCGTCGATGCACTCGGCCAGGTCGTCGAGTTCGGGGCGCTTGTGTCCGGCGACCACCGTGGTGGGGTTCAACGAGGCGAGGTAGTCGACGCTGGAAATCCAGTTCGGCCAGTCGTTCCGGTTGGTCATCGCCAGCATGGGATTGACGCCGTTGTAGACGACGTCTCCGGCGATCACCGCCTGCAGGGTCGGGATATGGATGATCGCGGTGGGTGAGGTGTCGGCTTGCTCGATCTCGATGGCCAGCACTTCCGTGCCATCGACGGTGAGGACCAGGTTGTCGAGCGGTTCGGGTACCGCGGTGTTGTCGAGGGCCTGTCCCCCGAAGAAATCGCGGACGTAGGCGCGATCACTCTCGAGGTTGGTCGCGATGGATTTCGCCACGGACGGTACTGCGACGGCGCGGGCTTCAGGGAATCGGTTCAGCAGCCGCTCGAGGCCGAAGTAGTGGTCGAAGTGGCCGTGGGTGATGAAGACCGCGGTCAGCTGTTTGCCGGAGTCCTCGATCTGCTCTATCACCTCGTCGACGTCGGTGGGCAGGAACTGGGTGTCGACGAGTATGGCTTCGGTCGGCCCGGTGATCAGGGTGGAGGTAGTGGGTGAGAACCAGCCGCCACCGGGCAGTTCGAACGCTTGGCAGGTATAGACATCGATCGCGAGGTCGCTCATGCGGATTCGCCTCCATTGATTACGACGCGCGACGGGTCGACGAACTGCACCGCGCCTTCCCGGCAGATGGTGTGTGTTTGGTATGTCATCAGTCGTGCTTTCTGTGAGTTCTTGCGTGGGCAGGGTTGGTGATGCGCGCGCTAGTCCATTTGACTGGAAGTTGCGATGGCCAACGCGTACGGTTTTGGGCCGCTCATCCGATATCACCTGCATGGATCGCCTCGGCCAGCGAATGAACACGGCTGAGATGATGGGCGCCGTAGAAGTCGGCCTCGGTCAGGCGCTGCTGGTCGGCGGTGGACAGTTCGGGGTGGGCGAGCGCAGCCGCGACGATGCGGCCATGCATCCAAGCGCCGACGAGAAGACTCAGCATCGTCAGATAGTCAACCGATGCGGCGTAGGCGTCACGAGGATTTGTTGCCGCGTGCGACAGGAGTGTCTCGGTGGTGTCACGCACGGTATGCAGGGCGCGATCGAGTCGTTCCGCCGTACGGGCCGCCACCGGGTGCTCGATCACCCGCAGAATCCCGACGCTGGAGTCGATCCGATCGAACAAGCGTCGCGCAGTCACTCCCCCGTCGCGAATGAGCTTGCGGCCGAGCAGGTCATTGGACTGGATCGCGGTAGTGCCCTCGTAGATCGGCATGATCCGAGCATCGCGATAGTGCTGCGCCGCACCGGCTTCTTCGATGAAACCCAAGCCGCCGTATACCTGGAGTCCGTCGGAGGCGATGCGCACGGCTTCCTCGGTGAACCAGGCCTTGAGGATCGGCACACAGAATTCTGCGAGCTCCGCGGCGTCGGTCGAGTCGGTGCGCTGCCAGCGGTCGAACCACTCGGCCACCTGCATCGAGAAGGCGCGCATCGCCGAAATGGAACTCGACATCGACGTGAGCAGGCGAGCAACGTCGGGATGCTCGGCGATGGGGGTACCCGACGGGCGTCCGACTACGGTGCCCTGCACTCGCTGCTGGGCATAGTCGCGAGCCTGCTGGTAGGCGAGGTCCGCCAGTCCAAGCCCCTGCAGACCGATGCCGATGCGGGCGGTGTTCATCATGACAAACATCGCCGAGAGGCCGCGGTGCAGGTCTCCGACGAGATAGCCTGTCGCGTCGACATAATCCAGCACACAGGTTGGACTGGAATGGAGGCCGAGCTTGTGCTCCAGGGAGAGAGTGGTGACGCGGTTACGTTCACCGATACCGCCTCGGCCATCGGGGAGGAACTTCGGCACCACGAACAGCGACAGCCCGGCCAGTCCCGCGGGAGAATCCGGGGTACGCGCGAGAACTAGGTGCACGATGTTCTCTGTGAGGTCGTGATCTCCCCAGGTGATGAAGATCTTCTGCCCTGTGACTGCCCACGTACAGTCCTCGTTGGGACGGGCGATTGTGCGGATCGCGGACAGATCCGTACCGGCATCCGACTCCGTCAGGTTCATCGTGCCCGTCCATTCGCCGGACACCATCTTCGCGAGAAACACGTCCTTCAGTTCCGGGCTTGCGGCCGAGTGCAGCGCCGCGGCCGCACCGGTCGACAACAGCCAGCACACCGAGAACGCGGGATTGGCTGCGGACCACAACTCCGAGACCGCGTTATAAAGGAGGAATGGCGCACCTCCGCCGTCTATCGCGGGATCGAGGCCGAACCCGACCCACCCGGCCTCGGCGAAGGAACGGTAGGCCTGCTTGTACCCGACCGGGGTCGTCACAGCACCATCGGAGAGCACACTGCCCGCACGATCACCGACAGTATTGAGCGGATGCAGCATTTCTATGGCGAAATCCGCTGCCGTAGTGAGCACTGCAGCCGCGTCGGCGGCTTTGATTTCGCCGTTTGTCACGGTCTCGAGAATGTCTGTGCCGAGGACCTCGGTGTAGAGGAAGTCGTATTGAGCAAGTGGTGCTATGTACACGGCAGTGGTCCTTCTAGAATGTGAGGCCGATGGTTGTGCTCAGACCGCCGTCGAGCGGAATGACCGCACCGACCACGTAATTCGAGGCACGAGAACTCAGGAAGATCGCGGTCGCAGCGATGTCGGCGGGCTCGCCGATCCGGCCGACCGGGGAGGCGTCTTTCAGCTTATCACCGACGTCCGCCAACATCGCGGCCGTCATTTTCGACGGGAACGGACCAGGCGCAATGGCATTGACCAGAATCGATGGCGCCAGTTCCGCGGCCATATGGCGAGTGAGGTGGTGGATGGCGGCCTTGGACGCCGAGTAGGAGAAATTGCTGACGCCCGGCACTGCAAGCCCGTCGATCGAGCCGATGTTGATCACGCGGGCAGGGTCATCTCGGTTGGACGCCTTCTCCAGAAGCGGGCGCGCCATCTTGGTCACTGTGAATGGAGCCTTGACGTTGGCGGCGAGCACCCTGTCCCACGCGGCGTCGGGGAACTCGTCGAAGGGCGCACCCCAGGTTGCGCCGGCGTTGTTGACCAGCACGTGAAGGCTCGGCTCCCGTGCCCCGATCGCGTCCATCAGCGCCGCACACTGTTCCTCGCTGGATACGTCGCACGGAATGGCATGCACCTCACCGTGTTCCGAGAGGCGCTTCGCTGCCTCGGCACACGCGGCTTCTTTACGGGAAGAGATGTACACGCGGGCGCCTGCCCGGAGATACCCTTCGGCAATCATGTAGCCGATGCCGCGAGTACCCCCGGTGACCAGAACCGTCTTACCTGACACCGCGAACAGTTCGGGGAACATGACGTCCTTTCCGAGACGTGAGGTGGGGCGACGCATACACCCATCCGGCAGAAGAAGAGACCGCTCGCGATCGGGGGCCACGTGTGAGCCTGATAGCGGACCGACCAGAAAGTACCACCACCGGCAACCTTAATACAACTTGTTGCATAATGTAGGTCTGAGGTCGATGATCATTGCGTCCGCTGCACTCCGTCGGGACTGCAAGCCGAGCGCCATAGTGCGCACCTAACTGGGAGAAGTGAAGATGACTGGGGTGAACCGTCTTTCGATGGCAGGATCGTCCGAGGCCGAGTTGCAATCGGCAGGCCTCCGATTCACACAGAGCGGACCGATAGCCGAAATCACGCTGTGCAGACCTGAACGACGCAATACACAGAGCCCGGCAATGTGGCGAGCACTCGCCGCGTTGGGGCAGACGATGCCGACTGACATTCGCGTTGTCATCGTTCGCGCTGAAGGGCGTAGTTTTTCGGCCGGTTTGGATCGATCGATGCTGAAAGACCCTGCCTCGCCGCACGAGGCTGCCGACGGCGAGACCATTTCCGGCCTACTCGACGGTTCCGACATGACCGTCGCGCGCACCATACGTAAATATCAAGACGGCTTCCTGTTCCTGCGTAACTCGAACTTCATCTCGATCGCCGCCGTCCAGGGACACGCAGTCGGTGCCGGCTTCCAGCTCGCACTCGCGTGCGATCTCCGGGTGGTGGCCGACGACGCAACATTCTGCATGAAAGAGGTCGCACTCGGCCTGGTGCCCGACCTGACCGGGCTCGCACCCCTGGTCCGGCAAGTCGGATACGGCCGCGCACTCGAAATCTGCGTCACTGCACGCAATGTCGTTGCCACGGAGGCACTCGCACTGGGGATTGCACACAGCGTGGTACCTGTCAACGATCTCGAAAGCGAAACTCGGGCCATGGCTCACACTCTCCTGCAGGCAGACACCGCCGCCGCGCGAGAGGTCAAGCAGCTGGTGCAGTCGGCCGAGGTCTTGCATCTCGAGCATCAGCGGCAGCTCGAAGCTGCGGCCCAGACGCGTTTGCTGCGGGCGCGCACCGCTACGGCGGACGGCTCCGACCGAGGGTTCTGAACCGATATCCCGACACATCTGTCGTGTTCGAACAGTGGATCGCCATGATTCGCCGCATTACCGTCACCAGGCGAAGAGCACCTTGCCGACGCGGTCGGCCTGGGTGGCATGGATCAGGGCGTCCTGGTACTTCTCGAGCGGGTAGGCGGCCGCG
Source organism: Rhodococcus sp. WS4 (assembly GCA_006543605.1). GTDB lineage: Bacteria > Actinomycetota > Actinomycetes > Mycobacteriales > Mycobacteriaceae > Rhodococcus_F. Next base: position 4,713 of record RRBB01000224.1, on the reverse strand, counting down.
ATGGGGACCCGCAAGGTGCCGTCGGTGACGAGGGCGGCGAGCCGGGCATAGGCGGCGGTGAACTCCTCGCGAGGCGCTGTGTCGAGCCAGCCCTTCTGCCAGAAGCCCCGGACATGAAGATCGCGGAAGATGAGGTCGCCAGGCCGGACGACGACCGGGGCGCCGCTCATTCCTCCGTAGCTGACGAGGGTGCCCCCATGGACGAGCCAAGGAGCGAGTTCCGCGACCACGTCCCCGGCTGTCGCGTCGAGCAGGAGTGAGATCCGCCCATCCCCGAGCGCCTTCCTCAGTTGCACACCGAGATCCGGTCCACTGACGACAACCGCGTCGGCGCCCAACTCCAGCAGCTCCGCGGCCACCTCGGGGCGGCGCACTATGTTGAGAGTGCGGTAGCCGGCCTGCTTGGCCAGGGTGATGACGTAGCGGCCCACAGCAGAATTACCGCCGGTCTGTCCGACCCATCCGCCCGACGGGACATCGACGAAGCGACGGAGCAGGAGGTCGGCCGTCACAGGGTTGACGCCGAGCATCGCCAGCTGAAGGACATCGGCCGCCGGATCGACCACAATGGCGTCGTCCTCGTCGATCGCGATCTGGTCCTGCCACGTGGCGTGCTTCAGGGTAGGGATGATCAGGACCCGCTCGCCGATGCGGGCAGGATCGACGGCAGCGCCAACGGCGACGATTCGACCGACGCCTTCCGTGCCCAGCGCTGCGGGCAGGGTCGGGCGATGCCCATAGAGACCCCTGATGAGAAGCACGTCGGATGGGTTGATTGGGGCGGCTTCCAACGCCACGAGCACCTGTCCTGCTCCGGGTTCGGGAGTCTCCGACTCGATCAGCTCCGGAGCCGTGCTCGGCTTCCCGAATGCCCGCATGTGCAACTTCTTCATCGTGACCTCCGGTTAATGGTTAGCCCGACTCGAGAGATCCTGTCTCCCATTCCCTCCCATGAAAATCCGAAGACGGAACGGGTCGCGGCACAGTTCGGGCGTCGCCGGTTGCGTGACCGCTTTTCCGATCTTTGGATGTCCGGCGCAGGTCGCGTGGTGTGGGACGAGCACAAACCTACGAATGCGCGACCGGCGGCTCATAGGACGATTGCGCCGCACCCTGGTATGGATGTGCCACCGCCAGTATGCAATGACGAACGGTCGCGCCGGGAACCCGCGAAGCGGGTGCTATCGCGTGGATGTGTGCGCGCTGTTGACATTTGACCACAACGACTAGACGATTCAGTCTAGTCGCCGCCTCCACGTCGCCGGCGCGAACTCACCATGGACAAGGAGCCGTTTCATGAGTCAAGACCGCAAGCCCGGCGAGGTCACCCTCGAGAGAGACGGCAACATCGCGATCATCACGGTCGATAACGAGTCCAAGATGAACTCCTACACGCCGGACATGATGCGTCAGCTCGCCGAGCATCTGACCACATTCGACGAGGACGAATCCTTGTGGGTTGCGGTGTTCCGCTCCGCTGGGAAGAACACCACCGCAGGCTTGGACATGCCGAAGTTCTTCGGCCCGGAAGCAGACGCGGACATCGACCCGACTCTGGTCGATCCGTTCGCTCTGCGGCGGCGGGCAACCAAACCGATCGTGGCCGTGGTTCAGGGCCTCACCTTGACCGTCGGCATCGAGATGATGCTTGCCGCCGACATTGTCGTTGCCGCCGATACCGCGGAGTTCCAGCAGCTCGAGGTCGCCCGCGGCCTCGCACCCCTTGGCGGCGCCCATTTCCGTTACCTGACCCGGACCGGCTGGGGTAATGCGATGTACCACCTGCTCCGGGCTGACAAGTTCGACGCCAAACGCGCCCTCGACCTCGGCTTCGTCCAAGAAGTCGTGCCTTTCGGCCAGCACATGGAGCGCGGGATCGAACTGGCGCGTGAAATCTGCGCCAATGCCCCGCTCGGCGTTCAAGCCACCAAGGCGTCCGCGATGAAGTACCTCGAACAGGGCGAGACCGCCGCCATCGCCGCGATCGACGACGTGAAGGGCGCCGTCTTCGGCAGCGACGACTTCCGAGAGGGAATCCAGTCGTTCATCGACCGCCGCCAGGCCAACTTCCAGGGCAGGTAATACGGCCGGCAAAGCAAGCGACCGAATTCCCTTTCGCACAATCATTTTCACCACACATGTAAGGAAGGTGACATGAGTTCCAACCTGTTCTCCGCGACCGGTAAGACCCGGAACCCGACATGACGAACCTGAGGTTCGACTACACCGGCCGCACCGTGGTCGTGACCGGCGCGGGCAAGGGATCGGCAAGGAGATCGGCGCGCTGTTCGTCGGCGCCGGCGCCGACGTATTCCTCGTCGATCTCGACAAGGAAGCCCTCGACCAGGCCGTCGGTGAGATCACCGCTCGCAGCGTGGTCGCCGACGTGAGCGACACCGACGCGGTTCAGCGGATCGTCGACGCGGCGGTGTCCGACACCGGGCGTCTCGACGTGGTCGTCAACAACGCCGGCATCCTGCGCGACAATATGTTGTGGAAGCTGACCGACGACGACTTCGAGAGAGTTCTTGCCGTCCACGCCGGAGGCACGTTCCGGATGACCCGCGCGGCGGTCCCCCAGTTCCGTACCCAGAACTGCGGCCGGGTCATCAACGTGACCTCCTACACCGGCCTGCACGGCAACATTGGACAGTCCAATTACGCCACGGCCAAGGCCGGGATCATTGGCTTCACGAAGACCGCCGCCAAGGAACTGGCAGGCTTCGGCGTCACGGTCAACGCGATCTCCCCCAACGCCGACACTCGCATGATCGCCGGAATCCCGGACGCCAAGAAGGCCGAAATCGCCCGGCAGATCCCCGCGGGACGCTTCGCACCACCCAGTGAAATGGCCGCGGCGGTCGCCTTCCTCGCATCCGAGGAAGCCGCATACATCACGGGCACCGTGCTGCCCGTCGACCGCGGGATCTCGATGTGACCACGACAATCAACTCGCTCGACGACATCCGCGCAGCGGTCGGCGCCGACCTCGGCAACAGCCGCTGGTTCGAGCTAACCCAGGACCGCATCAACAGTTTCGCCGACACCACCGAGGATCGCCAGTGGATCCACGTCGATCCCGAGCGATCCGCCCGTGGGCCGTTCGGGACGACCGTGGCCCACGGCTTCCTCACCCTGTCCCTGATCGCCGCTATGTTCGCCGACGTCATTCCGGCGTCGTGGGCCACCGCCGGAATCAACTACGGCCTCAACAAGGTCCGGTTCCCCACCCCGGCACCGGTTGGTAGCCGCGTGCGAGGACACATCCGGCTCCTGGAAGTCACCGACATTTCCGGTGGCGTCCAGATGATCACCCAGGTCACCATCGAGCGCGAAGGATCGGACCGGCCGGTGTGCGTAGCCGAGTCGGTGACCAGAATCCTCGCCTGAACCGTCCACTTTGGGCCGTTCCTCCGCGCCGACCGGCGCGTCCGCCAGGAAGACCGGACCAGTGGATCGTTCTCGGATGATTTGTTGGCGCACCGGTACCAGTAGAGGGCGCACTCGTTCTATCCGAGCCCGCTCACCAGTTCCTAGGTTGGCAGTGTCCGACACACAACCCGGCGTGAAGAGGAAAAGCACATGAATCGCGAAGACATCGAATTCAAGGGTGAAGGTGGTGTCACCCTCCGCGGCTGGTTCTACCCGGCGCAGAACACAACCAACCCCGCACCGGTCATCATCCTCGTACACGGAATGTCCGGCGTGAAAGAAATGCACCTCGACGACTACGCCAGCGTCTTCGCCGAAGCCGGCCTCAACGCAATCGCCTACGACCACCAGAACTTCGGCGACAGCGACGGAACCCCCCGCCAAGAACTCGACCCCGTCCTGCAGTACCGCGACATCCGCAACGCGATCAGCTACGCCATCGCCCGCCCCGAGGTCGACGGAAACCGGGTCGGAGTCTGGGGCACCAGCTTCGCCGGTGGACACGCGTTGATGGTCGCCGCGATCGACAAACGAGTCAAAGCAGTCGTCGCCCAGGTACCCTTCGTCTCGGGACCGGAAACCTTGGTCCGACTGCTACGCGGAGACTTCCTGCTCCACGTCCGCGACAACCTCGCCGCCGACCGCGCCAACCGATTCCACGACGGCGAGCCCGCGATGCTCCCCGCCGTCTCCCCCGACCCGATGGGGCAGGCCGCGATGCCCCAGACCGACGCCTACGAATGGTTCACCAAGACGGCGGCGCTCCGCGCCCCGAACTGGAAGAACGAGATGACCGCCCGCAGCCTGGAACTGGCCTCCGAATACGACCCCGGCAGCTTCATCACCCAGATCTCCCCCACCCCACTGCTGATGATCGTCGCCAACGAGGACACCTCCACCCCATACGCGCTCGCACTCGACGCCTACGAACGCGCCCGCGAACCCAAACAACTCCTCGTCACACAGGGCGGACACTTCGACTTCTACACCGGCCCCGGCTTCGACCAGGTCTCCGCCGCCGCACGCGACCACTTCGTCACCCACCTCCGCGCCTGAACGATCCGTGGCTTCCAGGCGAGAGCCTGGAAGCCACACCTGCGTCCGGAGGCCGGTACAAGGACCTGTCGCTTCCGTACCACCACCGGGCGCGTTGGTTCTATCCACCGGCAACCGCGCCTTTCTACCGTGAAGTGTCATCGGTGCCCGCAACCGCGGCCACTGACCGACCACTGCAACCGGAGGTTCCCCTATGACTACCCACACCACCTCTGTCTCTTATAC
>RRBB01000223.1:0-16985 GCA_006543605.1 Rhodococcus sp. WS4 | reverse complement strand
AGACCATGCGGTCATTGTCCTCGACCGGCATGATGCTGGAGATCGTCATGGTGGGGTTGATCCGTATCTCGCCCTGCAGGCGGGGTTGCTGTGAACCAGTGGACTCAACTCACCCTGGCACGCAGGGTTCCGATAGCGAATACAGCGGCCTTACCCTACTCCCGGGGAATGTCAAGCCTTGTAGGTAACACTCTTGAGTGTTACCCCCCTGCTGGACAACGCAGTTCCCGACCTGATGGAATGTTTTCCCAGAAGACTCACAGCTGCGTGGCAGGCAGACGAGTGCGGGTCGACAGTCGCGCCGAGGGGGAGGGCCCAGGCGGGTTGCGGAGGGGAAAGCGTTTATGCCACGTGCAGCACAATGGGGTTCACGTGTGCGATCGACGGGGACGGTGCTCGGCGTTCGGCTACTCGTGCTCGACGGGGCACGGCACGGATCGCTAGTCGTGCTGAGGCGATGGTCGACCCAAGCAGCGACTCCCGAAACGGGCCGCAGGAATGTTCACAAGGACCATTTCGAACCCGACTGTCCATACGGGGCAATAGAAGTAGTCGGACAACGGCATGCCGCGCAGTTTGCCCGACGCCGGATACTTGGAACCGTCGCTTCGGGCCCCCGAGGTCGGGATATCGCCGGACGCACAGGTTTTCATGTACATACCGGCGAAAACGTAGCGGCGTGCACAACTGCCATGGCGAGCAACACGGTCGCCGCCCCACCGAAATCCGCCACGCAACGCAGCTGGTTCACGCGCCCAGCGGCGCCCTCACACGCACCGGACCAGTCACACCGGATGGCGTCACCAGTCCGTCGGAGCTTTGCAGGTGACGTGGTCGCAGCGAACTTGTCCAGGTCGCTCTCTACTGTTCGCCGTACGAAAGTGTCCGATATGTCCACACGCCCACTGTGAAGGACCACCACATGGCATCCCTGCTGACCAAGAAAATCGACAAGCTCCGCTCGTCCGGGGATGACCTGCCCCCGGCGCACAACGGCGCAGATCAGGACGACCCACCCGATCTGAATACCCGCGCGCGCGTCCGTCGACGCCCCATCTACCTGGCGATCGGTGTAGCACTCGTCGTGGTGGCAGTGATCGGCATGCTCACCGCGGTCAACGCGATGCGCGCAACCACCGATGTGCTCGTCCTGACGAACGAGGTGCAGCAAGGCGAGACCATCGAGTCCAAGGACTTGGCCGCCAAATCGATCAACGTCGATGCCAATCTCGGGGCGCTGCCCACCAGTGAACGCGGCCGCGTCGTAGGAATGAGTGCCAGCACCCGGTTGCCGGCCGGCACCGTCCTGCTCCCGTCCGCGATCACCGATCAGGTTGTTCCCGGGGAAGGCCTCACGATGGTCGGCATCACGGTGAGCTACAGCCACCTCCCCTCCGAGCCGATCGTCCCCGGTGACATGGTCCGTGTCGTGGACACCCCACGCGACCAGGACGACCCGCCCGTACAGGGCCCGATCAACACGAAGGCACAGGTGTACTCCACCAAGGAGATCCCCGAAGCCGGCGAGACAACGCTCAACCTGCTCGTGCCCGAGGCAGAGGCCAACTGGGTCGCCGCCCGCGGCGCAACCAAGCGTGTCGCGATCGTCCTCGACAACCGAGTGCGGTGATCGGCGATGTTTCTCGCACTGACATCCGCCTCACGCTCACCCGGTGTGAGCACCACGGCGCTCGCCCTCGCCCTGAACTCACCGACCGACCGGACTCTGCTCGTCGAAGCGGATGCCATCGGGTCCTCGCCGGTCCTGGCCGGATACATGCTCGGAAACCACTATCACGATCGTTCCCTGATCAATCTCGTCGACGCGAATCGTCACGGGCGCCTCAAGGCTGCTCTGACCGAGCAACTCATCCAGATCCCGGAATCGTCGGTGTCATTGCTCCCGGGGCTGGTCCACTCCGCCCAGGCAGATGCGATGCGGCCCGTGTGGGGACCGTTGGGTGTCCACCTGGCCGGATTGAGCGTCGACGACACCAACGTGATCGTCGATGCCGGCCGGATCGGGCAACGCGGCGCTCCGGTCGAACTGATCGTCAACGCGACAACGATCGCAATCGTCACCCGCACTGAGCGAACGGCAATCGCAGCGTTACGCGCCTCGCAGAACGCCCTGCGACAGCAGCTCTCCGCGGTGCAATCACGGGCAAGCCTGGGGTTGATCCTGATCGGTGAGTCCCCCTACAACGCAGAGGAAGTCACGAAAGTCACCGGGCTCGACGTGATCGCGGTCCTGCCCGACTCCGATGACGCCAAGGTCTTCTCGGACGGGTTGTCCATCAGCAAATGGCGCCGTCGCCGCTCGATCTACCTGCACACCCTCCACCGCAGTACCTGGCCGAAGATCACCAAATTCGCGGTGAGCCATCAGGCGGACTGGAAGTCCGGCCCCGCGCTCAATGCTGCGCTGCCGACACCGACAGGAGAACGCCGATGAACTCCGACGACGCGACTCAGCCTCCGCAGAACAAGATCACGGAACTACCCTTCTTCTCAGCCCCGATCCCGGACGCCGACCTCGCAGGTGCGGGCCGCAGTTCGATATCGGAAATCACGCTCCCCGACACCGATCCGTTTCGATCGCTTCGCCTACACGAACTGCCACCGGCCGGCACCAATGGGCACAGCGGCACTGCGCGACGGTCCGTGCCGCCGGCCGCGAAGGTCAAGGTCGATCGCGCCCTGGTCCGCGCTCTGCAGAAAGAAGCTGCGGAACTGTTGCGTGACTACCGGTCAGCGCGTGACCGCGAGCGCCACGACCCGAAGAACGCCGGCAAATACTTCGCCCCGTTCACCGAGGAGGAGGAACGCGAGTTCGGCCGTGAGACGATCACCGGCCTGGTCAAGAACCACGTCCAGAAGACCATCAACTCCGGCGGCGAAGCCTTCACACTCGTCGAAGAAGAAGCCCTGATCAAGGCCATCTTCGACGCGCAGTTCAACCTGGGCCCGCTGCAGGAACTCGTCGAAGAGCCGCACGTCACCGACATCTTCCTCAACGGCGCGGCCGTCTACGTCAAGTTCCCCGACGGACACTATGAACACCGCGACCCAGTGGTCGACACCCCCGAGGAACTCCTCGAGTGGATGGGACTGCTGGCCTCACGCGCCGACAACGGCGGCCGGCCCTTCTCCCGGCTCAATCCGTCACTGCGTCTGACAATGCGCGGAGGCCACCGACTGTCGGTCATGGGCTACTCGGTCAAACGCCCCTCGGTGGCAATCCGCATCCACCGCCTCAAGAACATCGCCCTCGATCAGCTCGCCATCGAACATCGAATGATGCCGATCGAGCTCGCGACCATCCTCTCGTGCGCGGTCCGCGGCGGTGCCTCGGTGGTCACCGGCGGCGGAATGGGCTTCGGAAAAACGACCTTCACGCGTGCACTGGCCAATGCGCTTCCTCTGCAGACGCGAATCGGAATCGCGGAAACCGAACGGGAACTCTTCATCGACGAACTGCCCGGCCGCGAGGATTTCGTGGTCGACGCCGAGACAATCCTGGGCGGCGGAGAACGCGGTGCCGACGGCGAGCTCGCCGGCAGCTACACCCTCTCGGACATCCTGTACGAGTTCGTGCGACAGCAGCTCGACTACATGATCGTCGGTGAGGTCGCCGGTCACGAGATCCTCGCTCTTCTCAAGGCACTGCAGACGGCCAGAGGAGGGCTATCCACGACGCACGCTTACACCGCTCGCGGTGTAGTCGACCGTCTGGTGAACCTGGCGACCGAACCCCCGATGAACGCGACGGTGGACTACGTCGAACGCCAGCTCGCAGAGCACATCGACCTGATCGTCCAACTCGGCACGAAGGTCCGCGTCGATGGCGAAGGGTCGTGCACCTCGGTCCGCTACGTCGACGAAGTCGTCTACGTCGAGCCCGGCGACGACAAGAAGCCGTCCTTCTCCACGATCTACCGGGGATACTCGGACGGCACAGGAGAATTCGGATCGATTCCACAACCTCTGCTCCGCAAGCTGCTCGCCGGCGGATTCAAGCGAATCAACCTCCCCAGCGACAGCCTTCGCCACTTCGACGAAGAACGCGACCTCTACGACGATGAAGAGGTGGCGTGATGTATCAGCAAATCGGCATCTTCCTGGTACTGCTGCTGTGCGCCGGGGTCGCCTGCATCGTCATGGGATGGAAAGACCGCCGCGATCCCACCGTGCCCACGCGTCAGCGCCGGCGCCGCAGCTCGTCGAAGATCCCGCGTAGCACCCAGATCCTGCTCGTCGTGGGCTTCGCCGCCGGCATCGTCGTGTCGTCCCTCTCGGGTTGGCTCTTCACCCTCTTTCTGGTCCCGGCGCTGCTGGTCGGCTTGCCGTACCTGCTCGGCCGTCCCGAAGCAGAACAGCAGATCAGTCGGCTGGCGGCCATGGACGAGTGGGCCCGCAACCTGTCCAGCAGCATGAAGGCTGGTTCGGGAATCGAGCACACCATCATCTCCACTCCGATCCCGGAGGCGCTACGGGAGGAGATCACGGCGTTCATCAGCCGCCTGCGCAACAACGTCCCTCCGGTGGATGCGATCACACGTTTCGCTTCGGACCTCAACGACAGTGTCGGCGACAAGATCTGCGGCGCCTTGCTACTGAGCATGCAACTGCGGGGCGTTGGACTTGCAGCCGTGCTCGAAGGCCTCGCCGAAGACGTCGGTGACATGGTCGCGCGCCGACGCCGCACCGAGGCCGACCGCAAATCCAGCCGTACACAGGCGAAATGGGTCACCATCATCGCGATCACAACACTCGCGGCAGCGTTCCTGTTCACCAACTTCATGGAACCGTACAAGTCGGGCGGAATGCAGATCGTGCTACTGATCCTGCTGACCCTGTTCGCGGCCGACCTGTACTGGATGAAGCAGGCCACCAAACCGCCTACCTACCCCCGCTTTATCGGCACCAATGATCGCGTCAACCGCACCGACCTCGTAGGAGCGCAGCGATGAGCATTCAGATGACGGTCATCCTCTACACGAGCGTCGGAACAATCGGCATCTACCTGGTTGCCCTCTACTTCATGCGCGCACAACCCGCACTCAGCGATGCCATGTCGCGCCTGTCCGGACCGGCCCCGGAGCGCACGTCGACAGCCGGAACCTCCCTGATCGACGGGATGGCGAACAAACTCGGCATCCGGGTCCACCCCTACCTGCAGGACAGCAAATTCTTCACGCTCCCCAACGCCGATCTCGCCCTGCTGCACCGAGATCCCGCCCACGTACTCGGGGAAAAGCTCGTCGCAGCACTGCTCGGACTGCTCATCTTCCCCTTCCTCAACCTCGTCCTGACTGCATTCGGGGTCGGCCTGGGATGGTCCATCCCGGCCATCCTGTCGATTGCGACCGCCTTCCTGCTCTTCCTCATCCCCGACATCGAGATCCGACGCCGGGCAACCGCGGCACGAGCCGAATTCGCGCAGGCACTGAGCTCCTACATCGATCTCGTCGCGCTGTGCCGGCGCGGTGGCATCGGAACCACCCAGAGCCTCGAGCGCGCTGCGCAGGTGGGAGATTCATGGGTGTTCCTGCGCCTCGACGAGGAACTGTACGAAGCCGGGCGCTCCGGCGAAGCCCCGTGGAATGCCCTGACACGCGTTTCCCATGAGCTCGGCCTGACCGAGCTGGGCGACCTGGCCGACATCATGAACATGACCGGAGACAAAGGCGCATCCGTCTACGCATCACTGCGGGCAAAGGCCGCGGGCCTGCGATCCGCTCAGGCCAGCGCAGAACAGGGTGCGGCAGCGGAGGCCACCGAAAAGCTGGCTATGCCGCTGGCCGGACTCGCCGGCTTGTTCATCATGCTGCTGCTCATCCCGGCACTGACCATCATCACCGGCTAGTCCGATTCGATGGTGCGCCGCCGGCGCCGCGAAAGGAGCGAGACGCCCAGACCGCCGAGCCTGGCCGGTCACGATCATCCAGTCCAGCTCACCTGCTACACATCGACCACACACAAGGAGCCCACCATGAGCATCACCACCGTCGCTACCGCCACCCGGCGCACCGCCCGCGAGGCCGTGACCTCCTACATCACCCTCACGATGATGTTCGTCGCCGCACTGGCCGGCACCCTCCTCCACCGCGCCGGCGGCAAAGACTCAGACCGCGGACCCTCCACCCTCGAGTACGTCTTCCTGGCCGTCTTGGTTGTCGGCGCCGCCGCCGCAGCCGGTGCGATCGTCGTCCGCAAGATCATGTCCCGCGCAAACGCGATCCCCGACTGAAATCAGACAGCGCTGCATCGATTGGAGAGACGGTGAGTACGTGACATTCCTCGTGAGGGTCTTCCAGGCCGCTGCGATGGTGGCGGTTGCTGCGGTGCTTGTGCAGCTCGGAATCGATTCCTGGCCGTGGCCGTATATCCCTATTCCGTCCTGAAAAGCCAGCCGTCCAACAACTATCGGAAAGCAGACCATGTTCACACTGGAACAGTTGATCGACCGGTGGCGCCGCGATGACCGAGGCCCGGCGACGCTCGTGACGGTCATCGCGATGGTCGCATTCCTTCTGATCTTTTCGGTCCTGCTGCAAACCGCTCTGTTCTTCCACGGCCGCGACGTCGCCAACAGCTGCGCCGAAAAGGCACTGAAGAACACGAGATCCCAGTACGGCAACCAAGCGCTCGGAACAGCTGCCGCTTATGCCTGCATCACCCAGGCAGGCACCGGTGACCTGCAGATCCCGGTTGTCCTCGTCAGCAAGAACATCCGCGAAACCACCGTCAACATCACCGGAAAGGCCCCTTCCCTCGTCCCGGGTCTCGAATTCCCCATCGTCGTCAACCACACCAAACCAACTGAACGCATCACCAACCCGGGGGGAATCGGATGAGACTCACCCGATGGATATCCCGCGCCCGCCGAGATGACCGGGGCGACGTCACGATCGAGCTGTGCCTCGCAACCGTCATCCTGATTGTGCTCCTGGGCTGGATGTATGCGTACGGCGTCAACCGACAGGCGCACCAGAAGGTCGAACACGCCGCCACCGAGGGTGCCCGTGCAGCCTCACTCGCCCGCACCATCGCCACGGCCACACCTCTGGCGTACCAAGCAGCCGCCGGCAGCATGGACGGACAAGGCCTCAAGTGCGCCACCATGAACGTCAACGCCGATACCAGCGGCTTCCGCACCAGACCCGGTGTCCCCGCCACGGTCGAGGTCACCGTGACCTGCCAGGTCTCCTTCGACGCTCTTGGATGGCCCGGAGTCAGTGGTGCCCGCACCGTCACCGCTACCGCAATCTCGCCGATCGATACCTACCGGGAGCGCACACGATGACCAACGCCCTGCGTAAGCGACTCGCCTCCCGCCTGCCGGAGGAGCACCGCGACAAGGGTGCGGTCACCCTGATGACGGTGGTCTTCGCCCCCGTCCTGATCTTTTTCGTCTGGGGACTGATCGTCGACGGTGGCGGCATGCTCACCGCCGACCAGCGAGCCGACAACGTCGCCGAGGACGCTGCCCGCGCAGCCGGTCAGCAGATCATCGGATCGGTGAGCGCCCGCGGCATCGACACGGTCGTCGACCCGGTCCGCGCGACGGCAGCCGCCAAGAGATACCTGTTCGAGGCCGGCATCGACGGCGACGTGATCCCCACCGGCCCGCGCACCCTCCTGATCACGACCCGCATCGTCTACAACTCGAAACTTCTGCCATACCCCAGAACGAAACTGCTCGTCGGTACGGCCGCCGTGAATCTCAACCGCACCAACGCCGGGGAGGTCTACATACCGTGAGCGCAAACGCCGCGCGGTCCCGCCTTGCCGGACTCGGCTACCTCCTGATCCTGGTGATGCTTGTCGCCGGGATCCCGGCCGCGCTCTGGGCGCTGCGCGGCAATCCGCTCGACATACCGTGGTCGGACTTCGAAGGTTTGCTCGCGAGTCCAGATGACGGCAGTCTTCTCATCGCCCTTCTTCCCCTTGTCGGCTGGGCGGCCTGGGCCACCTTCACCGTCCCGATTCTGCTCGAACTCGCGGCGACACTGCGTGGCGTCAAAACGCCGAAGCTACGCCTTCTTCGCTCACAACAGCGGACGGCGACGTTCCTCGTCAGCGGCGCCCTGTTGCTCCTGACCGCCGGAACCGCCACCGCCGCACCCGTCCTGACCCAGCCTGCGGACGTGGGAAGCACCTCTCCGTACGCGCCGCACTCACAGCAGGAAGATCCGAGCGCGTCACCGCAGACGCAGGTGGATCCGCGGGCTACCCGGGTGGCGGTACAACCGGCGGGGCCGACAGTGACGACCGTGCGCGGAGACACCCTGTGGGGATTGGCCCAGCAGCACCTCGGAGAGGGCCGCCGCTACACCGAGATCCTGGACCTCAACCGGACCGCTGTCCCCGAGCCAGGGTTTCTGGCCGAAGGGTTGACCCTGCAGCTGCCCGCATCCCAGCCCGAGGTGATACGCGGCGCCTATACGGTCAAGCAGGGCGACACCCTGTGGGACATCGCCGAGCGCGAGCTCGGCGATCCTTTGCGTTTCATGGAGATCACGACTCCCGACGGCACCCCGGCCGGCGAGCTGATCACGGTCGGCCAGCAATTGATCATGCCCACCGCCGCCTCCCCGGCGGCTGACGCTACGCCGGCGCCGGCCTTGGTGCCGCCGGCCGACGCTGTTCCGGCTCCGGAAGCTGTTCCTGCTCCCGCTCCAGCGCCGACCCCGGAAGCTGCCCCCGCTCCCGCTCCGACTCCGGAAGCTGCCCCTGCTCCGGCGCCCGCCGCTGCACCCGCACCTGTGGATGTCGCCCCCAACTGGCAACTCGACTCCGTCGAGCCTCAAATGCCTGCCGACCTCGTCACCAATGACGCGCCGGTAGAGACCGATACCGAGGACGGCTCATCCGACGTCGTGTTCATCGGTCTCGGAATCTCAGCGGTTGCTGCAGCTGGACTCACCGGGCATCTCGCTCTTCGTCGTCGCAAGCAACAACATCGCCGCCGCCGCGGCGAGCGCATCGCCCTTCCCGCCGAAACCGCGATCCAGGCGGAGCAAGCACTCACGGCCGCCGCTGATCCGCTCACCACCACCCACGTCGACATCGCATTGCGGCACCTCGCGCACCACTGCAGGTCCACGGGTATCGCTCTGCCGGGCCTGCTGGCGGTCTTCGTCGGTGACAACGACATCGAGCTCGGACTCGTCGAACAGGTCTCACTCCCGGCGCCTTGGACACAGATCGACGACACCACCTGGGCAGTAGATCCGAGAGCGTTCCCGCGCAGCGTTCCCGAGGCCGAGATCAGTCCGTACCCGGCGCTGACGGCAGTCGGAACCAGCGACGACGGTCGCGACCTCTTGCTCAACCTCGAACAGATCGGCCACCTCGCCATCAGCGGCACCCCAACTGCAACAGCCGGGGTGCTGCGCGCGCTCGCCGTCGAGCTCGCAGTCTCGCCCATCGCCGACAGCCTCCACCTCAACCTCGTCGGATACTGCGCCGACCTGCCGGAGGCAATCGACAACGGCCGCATCACCCACTCCGAGGACGCCGACACGGTACTGACGACACTCGCCAATCACCTCGAACTCGACTCCGAAATCCTCGCGAACAACGACTTCGAGTCAATCGCGCAGGCACGCACGTCGTACTCCACCAGTGAGCTGACCGCACCCGAGATCGTTCTGATCGCCGATCCGGTGACCGAGGCACAGGCCGGACTACTCGCCGGCATCGCACGGCACACACCCCGAATCGCGTTCGCCGCAGTGACCACCGAGAGCGCACATACCAACACCAAATGGACCCTCGAGGTCGACGACCACGGCTCGGCCATCCTTGCTCGTCCAGGAATCGCGTCGGTCGGCATCACAGTGACCACCCTCAACGAGGAGAGCTACGCATCCGTCCTAGACCTACTGACCACCACCTCACGCGAACCTCGCATCGCCCACACGGGCGATAACCCTGACATTCGATGGGAAGCAGCCCGTCTCGACAACGACATCTCGACCGACGAGTTCATCACCAGCTCCGATCCCGCCACCTTCAGCGTGGTCGGGAACGATGACCTCGACCACGCCCTCGACCGCCCAGAGCCGTCCGATTCAGATAAGGTCACCGCAGAACGCGAGCTGCCCGAGGCGGATCACATCTGGATCAGGCTGCTCGGCGAACCCGCCGTCACACCCCCGTCACCAGGGCCGGCCGAAGGCCGAGAGAAGAGCCTGACCGAAATCGCCGCACTTCTCATCACCACCGATGACGGAGTCCTCGCCGCAGACATCGACAGCAAAATCTGGCCCCACGACGTCGAAGCCGCCAGAACCGGCACAGCCGAGCAGGAGAAAGAAGCGAAGGCCCGGCTCCGCCGGCGCCGCAACGAAGCGCTCTCTCGCCTGCGTAAGTGGCTCGGTGACACCGAGACCGGTGAACCCGCCCTCATCAAGTCCGGAGATCGAACCGGCCGGACCCCGCAACGACTCCACGACGCCGTCACGACCGACTGGGACTACTGGCAAGAACTCGTCAACGCCCATCCCGCTGACGTCGACACCGCCCGGCTATCCGCCGCACTAGCCCTGGTCACCGGTCAACCTTTCAGTAGCGATGACCCCACCGCCTACGGGTGGGCCGACCACACCAAGCAAGACATGATCTCCGCCGTCACCGACGTCGCCGAGGAACTCGCCACCCGCTACATCCGCGGCCAACAAGTTCCCCAGGACCTCGCGGCCGCACACGCCGCCGCGGAGACAGGCCTCAAGGTCGACATCGTCCACGAAGGGTGCTGGCGTGCGGCGATCATCGCCACCCACTTCTCGGGTGACACCGAGACCACCCAAAGGTTGATCGATCGCATGATCACCGAGCTCGACGCACTCGAAGCAGAGCCCGAACACGAAACCAAGATGCTCTTGAGTCAGCTCGACTCCACCTACGGCAGCCACTACCGGATCGGAGCAGCATCATGACGCGCCGCATCGCCGCACTGGCGACACTCACTGCTGCGATGTGCCTGACAGCCAGTTGCAGCGTCCTGACCCCCGAGCCGGTCACCCTCGACACCAACACCGGACCCACGTTCACCGGACCGCCCGGCTCCGGAAAGTCCCCCGAGCAACAGGCCGGTGAAGCCGCACTGGTGAAGGTCAACGAGTACTACGCGGTGCTCGCGCGACTGAGTGCCGACCTCGCCGCCAACCCCGCAGATCTCGACAATGTCGCGGCCGGCAACTTCCTTCAATCGACAAAGCGGGACATCACCGCGCATCGCATCGAGGCGAACGCAGGCGAGGTCAAGGTTCTCAAGAACACCATCACCCGCCACAACATCCCGATCGACGAAAACGGCATCCCGACACCCGGCACTGCGGCCATCGAGATGGACGTCTGCCTCGCCCGCGCTACCGACGCTCTCGAGCTCGGGAAGCCGATCCTGACGAACACCGCTTGGCCCGACCCAGCAGGATGGAGAGTCACAGCCGACTACACACTGCCCGGTACGCCCTGCAACGCCGGACTTTTCTAGGAGATACGACTATGGCACACACCACCATCCGCCGAACCGCCGTCGCCGCCTTGGCTGCCACGACCCTATTGGTCGGCGTGACCGCCTGCTCCGAGACCAACACGACAGATCCGGCAGTAGGGCTCACAGCCACCGGCGCCCCCGCCTTCGAAGGCCCCGACGGGACGAACACGTCGAACAAAACCCCAGAAGAGCTAGGACGTGAGCAGGCACTCGCAAAGGTCAATGACTTCTATGTAGTCCTGGGCAAGCTCGATTCTGATCCTGCAGTGCCGATCGAACAGCTCCAGACTGTTGCCGGTGGCCCTGTCTTGGACGGTTGGCGGGCCGACATCACCCTGCGTCGATCGCAAAACGTACGTGGGGAGGGTGCAATCGAGGTCGTAGACGCGAAGGTTACCGACGCCGGAATACCGGTAGACGACAACGGCAAGGCTGTCTCCGGGCCGGCCTGGGTACATGTGCGGGCCTGCACCGACATCTCCGGCATGACATGGACGGATCCGCAGGGTAGCCCCGCGTACGACGTTAACCGACCACAATTTGTGTTGCAGACCTTCACTGTCCGGAATGCGGACTGGCCTGACGCGAATGGCTGGAGGGTTACGAGTCAGCCAGAGAAGGGCTATCCACCGTGCGACGCATCTTAACCGAGGAGAAGTCATGACGAGTCGTGGTCGTCTGCGCGCTGCGCTTATAGGCGCACTGGCAATCGGTATGGCAGTGACATCGAATTCTGCTAGCGCCCAACCCGGCGTTGGCGGCGGTGGCATTGACGTTCTCGGCGACGGGGGCACGGGCGCCAACGTTGTTGTGCACGGCGACTATGTCCAAGTTCCCTCTAGCTCTCTTGGCTCGACCGGCTCACCTGGAGCGAGTTCAGCGGCAACGGGCGGCGCTGGATCAGGATATAGCGGTGGTGGTGACGGCGTGGCCGCTCCCACAGGGCCTCCAGTTCGGCAACAGCTGAAGGCGTGCAGCCGATTCATCGACTGCACACCGACAAGCCCGGACGTGGACCTGCCAGCTACGCCAGTATCGATGGCGCAGATCATGAACACGGTAGGTATCGCAATCACTGCGATGCAGCTTGAGGCGCCTGAAATGTGCTGGACACCGGAGCCGGCCGATTTTCAAGGTGGGAGAACCGGGTTAGTCGGCCGATTTGGCTGGGGATGGATCTGCAGCGATACGGGTGCCGCTGTGCGACCCAGCCAGGTCGGTCCCGTCTCTCGAACTGTGCCAGGGCCGGGTGGTCTTTTGGTCAATGCGACGGCCGTAAATACAGGTATTGCAATTAATTTCGGCGACGGTGATGCCATCTTTTGCCCAGGAGCTCTGTTGCCTTTCACGCCGTATACCGACGTCGTCGACGCAAGCCCGCTCACACCCCCGAGTGGCATGCCGTCACCGACTTGCGGGCACCTCATAGAGAAATCGTCGATCGGACAGCCGAACGGCGACCGGTTCAACGTCTCGGCGACCTCGGCCTGGATTGTGAACTGGACGGTGGCATATCCGGGGGGTGGTGCGGGAGGAGTTGTGCCCGTTCCGTTGACGTCCACCTACCGGCAGAGGATCGGTGAGTTGCAGGTGCTGGTCACTCCAAACTGACTGAGCCCTCCGGAGAAAGAGTCAGATCGTCGACTTCGCTGAGGATCAAAGAATTTGGTGGACGCCTTCTCGGATACCATGGCACATTTGGTGTTCATCGTTGAACGAGTGTGTTGATGACTGTGACCGCACGGCGTGCAACTGAACTGGGATCCTCCGAGTCGGTGCACGAAACGATGGTCCCGGGTACGTGTGGGAGGTGCGGGCGATTGGACGTCGTTTCGCGTATCCGGACGACATTCCAGCCTGCGCTTTGCAGAGCTTCCGTCTTGCGTCGGTCGACGTCAGCTTTGCCCTGATGCCAGTACCAACCGTCGTATTCGACTGCTGTTCTGGCGTGGACGAGTAGGAGATCGATCGGTGCTGGCCAGCACGGTAGGCGCTGTGGGCCAAGGTATTCGATGCCGATCATCATTGCGATCCGCGAACAAACGGCTTCCTCCCGTTTCGAGGTTCCGCTACGGCTGCATCTGAAGCATCCTCGGCCAGCTGCTCTGCTCGCGATGGTGGTATCCCATTCGTGGCCTTTGGCTTTGCATCGCCACGAAACGACGCGGCTTGATCCGGGTGTCACCTGCGCGGGGTCGAGCGTGTTCTTGGTGGGGTGCCACTCTGCTGCGAGGTCGGGGCGGAGTGTGGCGAGGTCGTTAAAACCTTGTATGACCTGCCTACCGGCACAGGCGGGGCAACCGTTACCCGCGGCCCTGTCAGCAACGCTTGCTCGGTACTCGTGGCCGCGCGCTGGGCAGATCCACCAGATTGCCTTCTTGCTCCCGGCGCTCACCTGTGTGGGGTTGAGGGTGTTCTTGGTTGGATGCCATTCCTCTGCAAGGTCGGCGCGCGCAGTGGTGACGTCGTTGAAGCCGGCTAATACTTTCTTCCCTGCGCAGTAGGCGCATCCTCGGCCTCTGACTCTCGCGCTAACGACGGATTGATACTCGTGTCCTGCGGAGCAGATCCACCAGGCTCGATAGCTAGAGCCAGGACGAGTGTCGTTTGGAGACTGTGAATTGCGTGTGGGATGCCATTCTGCTGCGAGACCGGGATACACCGTGGTGAGGTCGTTGAATCCGGCTTGTGCTCGTTTTCCCGAGCAGAAGGGGCAACCGTACCCACGGGCCCTGTCGCTCACGATGTCTTCCCATTCGTGGCCGTACTGTTGGCATTTCCACCACACCGTTCGCCCACTGCCGATTGATATGGACTGTGGTGAGCGTGAATTGCGTGTGGGGTGCCATTCGTCGGCGAGATCGGGGCGAAGTGTCGCGAGGTCGTTGATGCCGAGGTCGATACGTCGGTTCGTGCATACTGGGCAACCCGTGCCTGCACTGGTGCGGCTTGCGACTTGTGCCCGCCATTCGTGGCCGTCGGCGCACACCCACCAGATCTTCTTGTTCGAGCTGGCAAGGATGTCCCGGGGTGTCAGGGTGTTCCGAGTGGTATGCCATTCGGTTGCCAGGTCGGGGCGGAGTGTAGCGAGGTCCGTCTCTCCGACGATGGGGAGTCGGCCGCCGCAGTACGGGCAGCCGCAGAGCGCCTTTGTCCTGTGGTCCACTCGTGTGATGTATGAGTGCCCACGATCGGGGCAAATCCACCAGGCTTTGTACTCGGACCCTGGCTTGACTGCCGATGGTTCGCGGTCGTTGCGCTCGAAGTCCCACTCGCGAGCGATTGCGGGTTCAAGAGTGGCGAGGTCGGTTATACCGGCAACGGCGTACCGACCTGCGCAATATGGGCATCCACCGCTTCGTCCTGTGCGTTTCGCGATCGAAGTTTGGTAGTCGTGGCCGTTGGCGCATTGCCACCATGCTTTGAAGAGGCTTCCTACGGTGTATTGGGAAGGTATGCAATCCCCGTTGAGAGTCGGATGCCACTCAGCGGCTATCTCCGGATGAAGTGTTGCAAGATCGGTCTCGCCAGGCATAACCCGTCGACCGGCACAATAAGGGCACCCGGTTCCGCGCTCCCTGCGTGTTCGATCTGCAACCCGGGTCTGATAGGAGTGGCGTCTCAAGCATCGCCACCAGGCCTTGTAGCTGCTTCCGGGTGTGACGTCGCTGGCAGAGCGGTCATTGCGTTCGGTATCCCATTCGGCTGTGAGTTCCGGCCAGTGAGTCGCGAGGTCGTTAGACCGAAGTTGCGGCGGGTTTTGGCGTGGTTATGGCGGGTGAGCTGCGTGAAGGTTTCCGGAAGACTCCGAAATGTAGTCACTAAAATAATTGCACTGTCGGTCACTGTCCGGTAGAATCTGTTCATGGCCAAGGGATCCGGTGCAGTTCACGTCGCCACGCAGCGACGCAGGTACACCGGGAAAGACGGTGTCGAGAAGGTCTACGAGTCGCATCTGCTGCGACGCTCGTTTCGGGAGAACGGCAAGGTCCGCAACGAGACCATCGCGAACGTCTCGGCGTTGCCGCCGGAGGCTATTGCCGCGATCAAGGCGGCCCTGGCGGGCAAGGACCTGGTCGAGGCCGGCTCGGTGGTGACGGTGACACGGTCGTTGCCGCACGGACACCTCGCCGTCGCCGCGGCGATGGCCAAGACCCTGGGCCTGCCCGCGCTGCTGGGCCCGGCGGGCCGCAAGCGGGACATCGCACTGGCGCTGGTCCTGGCCCGCACCGTGGCCCCGGCCTCGAAACTCGCCACCACCACCTGGTGGACCGACACCACCCTCGGCCACGACCTCGACGTCGCCGGGGCGTCCACCGACGAGATCTACGCGGCGATGGACTGGCTGCGCGACCGGCAGGACACGATCGAAAACAACTCGCCGGAAAACATCTCGACCCGAAGGTGAACCCGACGCGGATCGCGATGTTCGACCTGTCCTCCTCCTGGGTCACCGGGAAGCACTGCGCCCTGGCCGCCCGCGGCTACTCCCGGGACGGGAAGAAGGGCTGCGAGCAGATCGAATACGGGCTGCTCACCGACCCCGAGGGCCGTCCGGTCGCGGTCCGGGTGTTTCCCGGCAACACCGCCGACCCGGCCGCCTTCACCCACGCCGTGACCGCGGTCAAAGACACCTTCGGACTGGAGAACATGCTGATGGTCGGCGACCGCGGCATGATCACCTCCGCCCGCATCACCGCCCTCAAAGAACTCGGCGGACTCGGGTGGCTGACCGCGCTGCGGGCCCCGCAGATCGCGGCGCTGGCCGCCGACGACGGGCCGCTGCAGATGTCGCTGTTCGACGAGCAGAACTTCGCCGAGATCAGCCACCCGGACTACCCCGGGGAACGGTTGATCGTGTGCCGCAACCCGGCGCTGGCCGACGAGCGCGCCCGCAAACGCGGCGAACTGCTCGACGCCACCGAGACGGAACTGGGCAAGATCGTCGCCGCGGTGACCGGGGGCCGGCTGACCGGGGCCGCGAAGATCGGTTTACGGGTCGGGAAGGTGTGGGGAAAATACAAGGTGGGCAAACACTTCCACGTCGATATCACCGACACGTCACTGACGGTGACCCGCAACCGGGACCGGATCGACGCCGAGGCCGCCCTCGACGGGATCTACACCCTGCGCACCACCGCCACCCCCGACGAGCTCGACACCGCCGCCGTGATCGACGCCTACAAGAACCTCTCCCGCGTCGAACGCGACTTCCGGTCCCTCAAGGCCATCGACCTGGACCTGCGCCCGATCCACCACCGACTCGACGACCGGGTCCGCGCGCACGTGCTGATCTGCATGCTCGCCGCCTACCTCACCTGGCACCTGCGGCGAGCCCTGGCACCGTTGACCTACACCGACGAACACCCACCCACACGCACCGACCCCGTCGCCGCCGCCGCCCGATCGGCCGCCGCCAACAGCAAGGCGGCCCGCAAGACCACCACCGACGGTGACCTACCCGTCCGCTCCTACC
>RRBB01000222.1:0-17152 GCA_006543605.1 Rhodococcus sp. WS4 | reverse complement strand
GCTGGGTGGTGCTCACCGCCTCGACCACCGGCCGCATGGTCCGCAGCAGGAACACGACCTCCTCGAGGAGTTCCTCGGTGAGCCGGAGGATGTGGAACGACGTCTTCGCCACCTCGATCGGCACCGTGACGGTGCAGACGGCGACGCGGACGGGCCCCTCGGCGGCCGCGGCCGCTCTGTGGAACGTGCCCTCGACGAACGTGACCACCGGGGTGGCGCACGAGGGCACGAAGCGGGAAACGAACGTCATCCAGCCGACCCCCTCACTGCGCGGCGCCCTCTCTGTGCCGGGGAGGTTACCGTGCACGCGCTCACCCCGCAGGACGAGCGAACTCACCCCGGCAGCAGCGCCCGGACGGCGTCGATCGTGTCGGCGTCGGCGGCCGTCTTCTCGGGGCGGTACCGCAGGACGCGCGCGAACCGCAGCGCGAGCCCGCCGGGGTAGCGGGAGCTCACCTGGACGCCGTCGAGTTCGATCTCCACGACGAGGTCGGGGTGCAGATACACGGTGTGGTCGTCGCGGGTGCGTTCGTGGCGCGGGAATTCGTCCGTCTGCCATTGCAGCAGCGCGTCGGTGAGACCCTTGAACGTCTTGCCCACCATGATCGGATCGCCGCCATCCGGGTCGCGCGCGCCGAGGTGCAGGTTGGACAGGTAGCCGGTGCGCCGCCCGTACCCCCACTCGGCGCCGAGCACGATCAGGTCGAGGGTGTGCTCCGGTTTCACCTTCTGCCACGCGCGGCCGCGCCGGCCCGCCGCATACGGTGCGGTGAGCGACTTGACCATCACGCCCTCGTGACCTGCGGCGAGTGCGTTGTCGAAATGGGTTGCGGCGCCATCGCTGTCGGGGCGGATCAGGCCGGGGATGCGGTGTTGCGGGGCAACCCTTTCCAGGGCGGCCAACCGCTCCTCGAGCGGTGCGTCCAGCAGGTCGACGCCGTCGAGATGCAGGCAGTCGAAGAAGTACGGATGCAGCAGCAGCTCGCGGGAAGATTCGGCGCCGAAGCGGCTCATCGTCTCCTGGAACGGCCGGGGCCGGCCACTGTCGGTGAGCGCCAGCGTCTCCCCGTCGAACACCGCCGACGTGCAGGGCAGGCCGGCGACGAGTTCGACGAGTTCCGGCACGCTGCCGGTGATCTCACGCAGGGTGCGGGTGAAGATCCGCACCTCTTCGCCGTTGCGGTGCACCTGGATCCGCGCCCCGTCGAGTTTGTATTCGACGCTGACGTCGCCGCCCAGTTCGGTCCACGCGTCGGCGAGCGATTCGGCCGGGGAGGCGAGCATCGGCCGGACCGGGCGGCCCACCTCCAGCCGGAACGCGGTGAGCGCGTCGACCCCGCCGTCGAACGCCGCGACCGCGGTCGCGGGCAGACGTCCCGACAACATGAACGCCCGGCGCACCGGCTCGACCGGCAGGTCGGCGGCCGCCGCGATCGCGTCCGTCATCACCCCCTCGAGTGCGCCCTGGCGAAGGTCGCCGGTGAGCAGGCGCAGCAGGAAGTCCCGTTCGTCGGTGGTGGTGCGACCGAACAGGTCCGCGAGCAGTTCGCGCCGGCGTGCGGCAGATCCGGAGCCGGCGACCTCGGCGACGGCGGAGATGGTCCCGTCGACCTCGGACACCGTGACGGTCGCGTCGTCGGCGGGTGTGGCCGGGATGTCCGCGACTGTCCGCCAGCCGATTCCGATCCGGCCCTGCCGAAGCTCCCCGGACAGCCACGCGACCACGGGTTCCACCTCCGACGGCTCGAGTTGGGTGAGGACCTCGCGGAGCGCCGCGACCTTCACCTTGCGCGACCGGGTGGCCCCCACGTCCCGTGACGTCGCGACGATCTGCGAGAACAGCACACCCCGACGGTAGCCGGACGGTGTGGTGGGCGGTCAGAATCGGCCTGATCCAAACGGTGGGCCGACCGGTCCGTTGTTCGTACGCTCGGGGGATGAGTACTGCGCGACGCCGCCCATTGAAGACGGTGACGGGAGTCAGCGGCGCCGTCAGCACCTATGCGGCGGCGATCGACCCGCAGCAGTCGACTGTCGCGTCGTCGATCGAGATCGCGAAGGTCGCGGAGGCGAACAAGTTCGACGCACTGTTCGCCGCCGACCTGCTGAGCTTCGGGGCGCAGGGCGCGATCGGCGCGCAGGAACCGCTGATCTTCCTGTCGGCACTGAGCGCCGTCACCTCGCATGTCGGGCTGATCGCGACGGTGACCACCACATTCCACCACCCGTACAACCTCGCGCGGCTGTTCGGCACCCTCGACCACGTGAGCAACGGCCGCGCCGCCTGGAACGCCGTGACGTCGTCGCTGGGGGAGGAGAACTACAGCGGCCACGACCTGCCCAGCCCCGAGGAACGGTACGCCCGGGCAACGGAATCCCTCGAAGTGATCAATGCGCTGTTCGACAGCTGGCAACCCGGGGCACTCACGTCCGACGGTGCCGGGGGCGCCACGCTCGACGCCGACCGGGTGCGTCCGATAGACCACGCCGGCAGGTACTTCACGGTGAAGGGTCCGTTGAACATCCCACCGCTGCCGCAGCGCCGGCCCGTGCAGTTCCAGGCCGGCCAATCCGCGGCCGGGGTGGAACTCGGGGCCCGCTTCGCGGAGGTCGTGTTCACGTCGCTGCCCACCCTCGAGGACGCCGTCACCTACACCAAGAGCATCCGGGCCCGCGCCACCGAACTCGGCCGCGCCGACGGACTGCCTCTCATCATGAGTTCGTTTCACGCCACCTACGGTGCGTCCGAGGCGGAAGTGCGGCGGCTGGTCCGGGAACAGGAGGAGGCGACGGACCTCGACGCGGGCCGGATCCGGCTCGAGGACATGCTCGGCGGCGACGTCGACCTCTCCGGGCTGCCGCTCGACACACCGATCCCGGCGGACGTGCTGCCCGACGTGCGGTCGGTGAACCGCCGGCGCGGGCGGGTCGAGATCTTCAGCCGGCTCGCCGCGACCGGGCGGACGCTGCGCGAGCTGATCATCGCGTCCAAGGACACCGGTCACTGGGCGGCCGCCGGAACCCCCGAGCAACTCGCCGACGCCGTCCAGGAACGCTACGACGCGGGTGTTCTCGACGTCATCTCCCTCGGCGGACTCGCCGAGGACCGGACCCGGGACTTCGTCGTCAACGGGCTGCTCCCCGAACTGCGGCGCCGCGGAATCGTCGGCGACGACTACGTGGGCGGCACGTTCCGCGACAATCTGGAACTACCCCCGCTGCCACTTCGGGACTGACGTCAGTTCTCCAGCGGCGTGCCGTCGACGACGATCTTCACCCGGTCCGGGTAGAACGACAGGTGGTCGTCGATGCCCGACGCCTCGGCGGTGGTGAACGGGTAGTACCAGGCGGCGTCGTCGACGGGCTCGGATCCGTCCGACCCGGTGAACGACAGATACGACGCCGTCCCCTTGTACGGGCAGGACGTCCATGTGTCGGAGGCGGTGAAGAACTCGGACCGCACGTCGATGCGCGGAATGTAGTAGCGCACCGGCAGCGACGTCTCGAACAGCAGCCGCGGCCGGACCGTGTCGGCCACCAGCGTGTCCCCGATGTACACCTCGACGTGCCGCGAAGACGGCAAGACGTCCACCCGGACGTACGGGTCGCGGGCGTGCACGAACACCTGCTGATCCTCCTCGTACCAGGCGTCCATCCGGTGCCAGTAGAACGCGACGTACGGGCTGAGGTCGAGGGAGTCGTCCAACGGGACGTCGTAACCCCACACCGACTGCTCCGCGCGCCGGTCACCGACGACGAGATCCCAGTAGCGCGCCTTGCCCTTCCACGGGCAGGTCGTGGTCGCGTCGACGGGCTGGAGAAGGTCGAAGTTCACGTCTTCGCGGGGAATGTAGTAGACGGGCAGGTGCCCCTTCTCGAACAGGTACACCGACCGGGTGGTGTCGGCGACAGCCTGGCCGCCGAAGAACACCCGAATGCGCTTGTGATTGGGTTCGATCGCGACGCGGCCGTTCTCCGCGGACTGCTGGACAGCGGCGGCATGCGTGAGAGCTGTGGACATCACTCCATGGTGGCACCTTCGGCGCCCGTGCGTGGTCAAGGAGTCTCTGGACTCGTCGACCACGCACGGGTGCGGAGCGCCGCGACCCCGGCGGTCACGACCCACACCGTGAACGGGTAGAGCGCGATGCGTTCGGTGATGCCGAACGGCGTGTCGGGCAGAAGGATCGCCGCCATGCCGAGGATCCCGACGACGCTGCAGAGCCCGGTCCAGAGCGCGAAGGGCCGCCACCGTGGGTAGAGCCCGATTGCGACGACGGCCATCGCGGCGTTGCGCGCGACGAACGTCGGGGTCGCGACGATCTGGTGGAGGTGGGCGTCGACGTTGATCGGGATGAAGCCCGTCAGCGCGGCACTGACCGCGGCCAGGCCGAGCAGTGCCAGCGCAGTGCGTCGCAGGTGTCCGTATGGGAGGAATTCCCGCAGGCACACCGCGCCCACGAGAATGAGTACCCCCATCAGGATGAACGCGCTGTTGATCACCGCGTGCAGCGGCGAGCAGAGCCGGACTGCGGCGACCTGGGCCGCGGAACCGTCGCAGCCCGTGACACCCAGATTGCTGACCGAACTGGTCCGCACCACGTACGGCCGCGGCCAGGCGCGCGCGGTCACGGCCTCGGCGACGAAGTACAGGGCGATCAGCACCCACGCGGCGCCGCCCACCCGCACAGCCGACAGCCGCTGCGGGGGAGAAGACGTTCGCACGACGCTCACCCCTCCGTACCGTACCGGCTCACGGAGTGGATTGTTGACAATCTTCGGGAGCGGCTCGACGATGTAGCCATGGCCCCGCTGACGACGAATCCGGAAGCTGACTCCGACGAGACGGGACACGGCGGCGCGTGGCTGAGCTGACACGTCCCGCCGCCGTCCTGCACGCCGACCTCGCCGAGCTGGGCGTCGACCTCGACACCGGATCGCGTCGGCGCGCCGAATACTCCTTCGACGCCTCCAATTACCGGGTGCCGCCGCTGGCCGTGGCGTTTCCGCGCACCGTCGGCGACGTGGTGGCGATCGTCCGGGCCTGCACCGCCCGCGGCATCCCCATCACCAGCCGCGGCGGCGGCACGTCACTCGCGGGAAACGCGATCGGCAGGGGAGTGGTGCTCGACTTCTCCCGGCACATGAACCGGGTGCGGGCCGTCGACGCGTCCGCCCGCACCGCCGTCGTCGAACCCGGCATCGTCCTCACGGACCTGCAGAAGGACGTGCAACTGGCGACGGACGGCGCGTTCACCTTCGCCCCCGACCCGTCCAGCAAGTCCCGCGCGACCGTCGGCGGTGCGATCGGCAACGACGCCTGCGGCAACCACTCCGTGCGGTACGGCCGCACGTCCGATCACGTCGTCGCGCTCGACCTCGTGACCGCCACCGGGCACCGGCTGACCGCCACCCGCGACGGGCTGCGCGCCACCGACCCGGACGACCCGTCGGCGGCGAGCGAGGCCCTGCGGATCTCCGCCGGACTCGACGAACTGACGCAGGGGCATCTCGGCGACTTCCGGCTCGAGCTCGGCCGGATCCCCCGGCAGGTATCGGGATTCCATCTGGCGAACCTGTTGCCCGAGAACGGCTTCGACGTGGCCCGCGCCCTCGTCGGCAGCGAGGGCACGTGCGCGGTGATCGTGGCCGCAACCGTCGCGCTGGTGCCGGTGCCGCCCGCGGCGATGCTGCTGTGCCTCGGATACCGCGACCTGGTGGACGCCGCCCGCGACAACGCGATCATCCTCGACTACTCGCCCGCCGCGATCGAGGGCATCGACTCGGCGATCGTCGACACCATGCGGCACCTGCGCGGCGCCGACTCCGTGGTGGGACTTCCCGACGGCGAGGCGTGGCTGTACGTCGACCTCGACGGCGACGACCTCGCCGAGGTCGAACTGCGCGGGGCCGAACTGGTGTCGAAGCTGCGCGCGGCCGGGCGCCTCGTCGACGCGCGGGTGGTCGGCGACCCGGCCGAACGCGCGTCGCTGTGGCGAGTCCGTGAGGACGGCGCGGGACTGTCCGCCCGGCTCGTCGAGGGCGGCGAATCCTGGACGGGCTGGGAAGATTCCGCCGTCGCACCCGACCAGCTGGCCGACTACCTCGTCGACATCAAGGCGCTGCTCGCCGAATTCGGTCTCACCGGCGTCATGTACGGGCACTTCGGCGCCGGCTGCATGCACATCCGCATCAACTTCGACCAGCGCACCGAGGAGGGCCGGGACGTGATGTCGCGGTTCATCCACCGCGCCGCCGAACTGTGCGTGCGGTTCGGGGGCTCGATGTCGGGGGAACACGGCGACGGCCGCGCACGGTCGGCGCTGCTACCCATCATGTACACGCCCACCATGATGGCGGCGTTCTCGACGTTCAAACGGCTCTGGGATCCGTCGGCCGTGCTGAACCCGGGCAGCATCGTCGACCCCGAACCGCTGCTGGGCAGCCTCGCCCTCGACGGCGTGAATCCCCGGGCCTGGCAGACCAGTTTCGATCTCACCCCCACCAGCGACGTCCCCGTCGCACCGTTCGTCCACGCCGTCCAGGGCTGCATCGGTGTGGGCCGCTGCCGCGCGTCGACGGGTGGTGTGATGTGCCCCAGCTTCCGTGCGACCGGCGACGAGAAGGACTCCACCCGCGGCCGCGCCCGCGCGCTGCAGGAGATGGTCCGCAATTCGCCGACCGTCGCCGACGGCTGGCGGTCCGAGAACGTCAAGGAATCCCTCGACCTGTGCCTGTCCTGCAAGGCCTGCTCCACGGACTGCCCGGTCGGGGTCGACATGGCCACCTACAAATCCGAATTTCTCGACCACCACTACCGCGGCCGGGTGCGTCCGCTGTCGCACTACTCCCTCGGCTGGCTGCCGGTGTGGTTGCGGATCGCGGAACGCTCGGCGCCCGTGGTGAACCGGCTGACCGCCGGCCGGCTCGCGAAGGTCGCGGCCAAGCTCGGTGGGCTCACCCCGCACCGGTCGATGCCGGAGTTCGCGTCCCGCAAGCAGATCCGACGCGAAGTCGGGGAGACGTCGGGGAACGCCACCGCGGACGTCGTGCTGCTCGCCGACACGTTCACCCGCGGGTTCCGGCCGGAGGTGGTCGGGGCCGCGTCGCGGGTGCTCGCCGAGGCAGGCCTCAGCTCGCAATGTCGCAGCGACGTGTGCTGCGGGCTCACCTGGATCTCCACCGGACAGCTGAAGCAGGCGAAGAAGACCCTCGCCAAGGCGGCCGAAATCCTCGACGACGGCACCGACCGCCCGATCGTCGTCCTCGAACCGAGCTGCGCCGCCGCGTTCCGCAAGGACCTCCCCGAACTCGTCCACACCGACGCCGCACGACGCGTCGCCGCCCGGATCCGGAGCTTCGCCGGCGCCGTGCTCGAGCGCACCGAAGCCGGATGGAGCCCCAGCGTGCCGGTGCCCGAAGACGTCACCGTGCAAACCCACTGCCACGAATATGCGGTGTTCGGCGCCGCCACCCAGCGGAAGGCGCTGCAAGCAGTCGGGGTGCCGCGCGTGCGGGAAGCCACCGGATGCTGCGGCGTCGCAGGAAACTTCGGATTCGAGGCCGACCACTACGACCTCAGCATGCAGGTCGCGGAGCAGGCGCTCGCCCCCGCACTCCGCGACAGTCCCGAAGACGCAGTCGTACTCACGGACGGCTTCAGCTGCCACATGCAGGTGCGGCAACTCGAACCGGACCGAACGTCGCAACACCTCGCCCAGCTGCTCGATCCCGCACCGCCGTCGAAACCGGAACACCAGAGCGGAGACTGACATGTCGCAGTTGTCGATGGCCCCTGAACAGCGCGAGAAGTTCCTCGCCGACGTGCACGTGGGGGTGATCGCCGTCGACCGCGACGGACGGGCCCCGCTCGCCGTGCCCATCTGGTACGGCTACGAACCCGGCGGCGACGTGTACGTCTGGACCGGTCGCGGGTCGCTGAAAGAGCGGCTGATCCGCGCCGCCGGCCGATTCAGCCTCGTCGCCCAGCACGAGCAGCCGCCCTACAAATACGTCAGCGTCGAAGGTCCGGCGGAGTTCGACGAATCACCCACCGCCGACGACATCCGCGGACTCGCCGCCCGCTACCTGCCCGCCGAGGAGGTCGACGGGTTCGTCGAGCAGGCGTACGACGACAGCGCGATCATCATCCGCATGCGGCCGGAGCACTGGCTGAGCGTCGACTACGGCAAAGGCGCGTAGCGCCCGTGCGTGGTTAACGAGTCCCTGGACTCCTCAACCACTCACGGGCGTTCAGCTCACGCTGATTCTGACGATGGCGGTGGCGCCCGAAGTGCGGAAGCGTTGAAGGGCAGTTGTTCCGCATCGACAGGAGCGCCCTTCATGACCGAACTTCTCGACCTGAGCACCGACGTCCTCGTCATCGGCGGCGGCCCCGCCGGAACGTGGGCCGCCCTGCGCGCACGGCAATCCGGGGCGGACGTCGTCCTCGTCGACAAGGGGTACTGCGGAACCAGCGGCGCCACCGCGCCTTCGGGCACCGGCGTCTGGTACGTCGACCCCGACCCGTGCGCGCGGGCCAAGGCGAAGGCCAGCCGCGAAACGCTCGGTGGGCATCTCGCCGACCACCACTGGATGGACCGCGTCCTCGACCAGACCTACGCGAACATGAACCTGCTCGCCGAGGAAGGCCGGTACCCGTTCCCCGTCGACCCCGACACCGGCAGGCAGATCCGCACCGGACTCCAAGGGCCCGAATACATGCGACGCATGCGGGCGTGGATCAAGAAGGCGGGCGTCCGGATCCTCGACCACTCACCGGCCCTCGAACTGCTCGTCGACACCGACGGTCAGGTCCGCGGTGCGGCCGGCTACCAGCGTCAGGACGACCGCGACTACCGGATCACCGCCGGTGCCGTCGTCATCGCCAGCGGCGGTTGCGCGTTCCTGTCCCGCGCCCTCGGCACGAACGTCGACACCGGCGACGGCGCGCTGATGGCCGCCGAGGTGGGCGCCACGTTCTCCGGCATGGAATTCTCCAACGCGTACGCGATCGTCCCCGCCAACTCCACCATCACGAAGACCGCCTACTACGGCTACGCCACCTTCTTCCACGCCGACGGGCGCGTCCTGGAAGGCGCCGGGTCCACCAAGGGGCGGTCGGTGATCGCGAAAACGCTGCTGTCCGAACCGGTGTTCGCGCAGCTCGACCGCGCCGACGACGACGTGCAGCGCCAGATGCGCCTCGGCCAGCCCAACTTCTTCCTGCAGTTCGACCGTCGCGGGATCAACCCGTTCACCGACCGTTTCGAGGTCAGCATGCTCGCCGAGGGCACGGTCCGCGGAACCGGCGGCATCGACATCGTCGACGACACCTGCGCCACCTCGGTGCCCGGGCTATTCGCCGCAGGCGACGCCGCGACCCGCGAACGCATCTGCGGCGGCTTCACCGGCGGCGGCAGCCACAACTCGGCGTGGGCGATGTCGTCCGGCAGCTGGGCGGGCACGGGGGCCGCGCGGTTCGCGCGAACCGAACGTCGGGTCCGGGCGGGAGAACTGCGTCCCGCCGGCCGGGCCGGACTGCGTCCAACGCAACGGTCGGGGCTGGAGGCGTCCGCGGTCGTCGCGGCCGCGCAGGCAGAACTCATCCCGTACGAGAAGAACTATCTGCGGGACGGTGTGCGGGTGCAGGGTGCGCTCGACGAGCTGGAGTCGCTGTGGACGGCAGTGTCGCTGGGCCTCGGCGGCGACTCCGGCGACGAGCGGGTCCGTGCCCGTCAGGCCGCCGCGATCACGGCGGTGGGCCGGTGGATGTACCACTCGACGCTGGCACGGACCGAGACCCGCGGAATGAGCAAGCGCGCCGACTACCCGGATCTCGACCCCGCGCAGCACCACCACATCCTCACCGGTGGGCTGGACGACGTGTGGACCACCACTCGGGCCGCGCACAGTGGGTTGTTGCGGGCCGCCTCGTGATCGAGGTGCTGCTCGCCGAGGCGTGCATCGGCTGCGACAAATGCGTCGACGCGTGCCCCACCAACGTGTTCGACCGCACCGACTCCGGCATCCCCGTGATCGCGCGGCAATCGGACTGCCAGACGTGCTTCATGTGCGAGGCGTACTGCCCCGTGGACGCCCTCTACGTCGACCCGCAGTCCACCCCGCTCGTCGACGGGCAGAACATCCCGGAGGACCACATCGGCCGGTACCGCGAGAAGCTCGGTTGGGGGAAGGGGTGTGCCGCAGGCTCACTGACCGCAGTCGGGCCGTCCCTGCCGCACGGTGCACCGCCGCCACGGCTGCACTCGTGAGTGCGTAGCGAGTCCAGAGACTCCTTAACCACTCACAGGCGGCGGAGCCGCTAGATTGGAGGCACCGGATCCGTCGTCACCTGGTGCAGGGGTGCGCATTGCAGAATTCGAAATCGACTCCGATGACCGTGCCCGGACTGCGGGTGTACCGGCCCGAATCGCCCGCGGCGCGGATGGGGCTCGTCGGCGCTGCCGTGGTGGTCGGCATCGTGCTCCTGTGGATGGCGGGACGGTCGGGGCCCGTGCGTCCCGGGATGGTGGCGGCCGGAATCGCGATGCTGTTCGTGGCCCGGGGCCTGCACCTGCGACGGCCGATCACGATGACGCATTCGGTGGCGGCGGTGTTGTTCGTGGCCGCCGCCGATGTCGCGTATACGAGCGCACATCCGGCTCCGGGGTTCGTCCTCCTCGTGGCCACCGGGCCCGTGCTGATGCTGCCGGTGCGCAGCGTGCCGCAACCGGAGGACCGCGCCCGCATCTTCGCGCTGATCCAGCAGACCACGGAAGACCCGTTGTCGCCGTTCGCCCTCAATTCGGCGAAGTCGTACTACTTCAACGCGGCGGGCACCGCGGCGATCGCCTACCGGGCGCGGTCCGGGATAGCGATCGTGTCGGGCGATCCCCTCGGCAACGCCGTCGAATTCGGCACGCTCCTCGACGAGTTCTCGGAGTTCGCCGCCGAACGCGGTTGGCGTGTCGCGGTGCTCGGCGCGGGGGAGCGCGTCGGCAGGCTGTGGGAAACCGCCGGCGACACCCGAAAGCCGTTGAGGGCGGTCCCCATCGGGCGCGACGTGGTAATCGACGTCGGAAGCTTCGCCCTGCACGGCAGAAAATTCCGCAACCTCCGGCAGGCCGTGCAGCGCACCCACAATGCCGGGATCACCACTGAGATCGTCCCCGAAGCGGCCCTCGACGAACCGGCGCGGCGGGAGTTGACGGACATCGTCGACGACGCCCGCGCCGGGCATCAGCGCCGCGGATTCTCGATGATCCTCGACCATCTGCTGGACGGGACGCTTCCCGGACTTCTCCTCGTCGTCGCCCGTGATTCGACCGGGCGTGCGGTCGCGTTCCAGCGGTACGGAACCGCGGATTCGGCGCGCGAACTGAGCCTCGACGTGCCGTGGCGCGGCGACGACGCACCGAACGGCACCGACGAACGCATGACAGTCGACGTCATCCGGTACGCCGAGCAGACCGGCGCGCGGTACGTGTCCCTGTCGTTCGCGGCGTTTCCCGAACTCCTCGACCCCCACGCGCCCGGTGCCGGAGCCCGGCTCTTCCGCCGCGTCCTGCACCTCGGCGACGTGCTGATCTCGCTGGAGTCGCTGTACCGCTACCTGGGCAAATTCCATTCCACCGGGAACCGGCGCTACGTCCTGCTGCGGTTCCGCTACCTGCTGCCCGTGGCGTTCGCGTGCCTCACGTTCGAGTTCGTGCCGCACCGCGAGCGCGGCTGACGGGCGAGGTCAGTAGTCGAGTTTCTTCTCGTTCGTCGCGGTGAGCGCGTCGACGACGGCCGCGAGATCGGACTTGGAGACGTCCGGGGTCTCGTCCTGCGGTGTCGATCGCGGCGCCTTCTCCGGTGGGGACTGCTTCTTGCCGGGCCGTTGATCCGTCATCTGTACACCTTCGATACGCCGAGCCGGGCAGGGTTACTCACCAGTACACCGTCGGGGCGCAGACTCCGCAACTCGGCGGGGCCCTGATGTGACGCGGTGCACGTCATGCGAGTTATCGATCAGTTATTCCGCTGCCGACGACTGCGGCGACAGGTGCTCGTGGACGGCGATCCAGCCCGCGCCTTCGTGGTGCCGGAACATGATCGTCTCGCGTTCGTCGAGCTCGACCGTTCCCGTCGAGTCCTGCACCGTGGTGCCGACCCGGTGCGTCAGCACCGCGACATCCGGCGCCGGGAACGTGACGTTCTGCTCGCGGGACGTGCACCCGAGGACGCGGAATCCGTCCGCCTCCCATTGGGTCCACAGGTCCTGGTAGGCGTCACGACTCGGCAGCGGCACCGGGTGGGTGTAGAAGACGAACGTGGCGTCCGGGCTGAACGAGGAGAAGTAAGCGGCCGTGTCGTGCTCGCCGAAGGCCCGGATCAGCGAGTCGATCGCGTCCTGGACGTCCGCCGTCGTCGTGTCAGCCATGAGCGTGGGTCTCCTCGAGTGCCAGGGCGGCTTCGCTGTCTTCGATGAACCGTTCCTCGGTGCCGAGGTCGAGGGACCGGGAGAGGAACCAGTACACGATTCCGGATACGGCGAGGCCGACCGCGAACGCGACGTCGACGTCACCGAGGGCCGCGGCGACCGGTCCGACGTAGAACGGCAGCACCATGAACGGAACCGAGGCGACGATGCCGGCGAAGAAGGCGGTCATGCCCCGCCACGCCCACATTCCGTACAGCCCGTCGGGAGTGAACAGGTCGGTGATGGCGTAGTGCCCGCGGCGCACGAAGAAGAAGTCGGTGAGGTTGACGGCGGTCCACGGCACGAGGAGGTACAGCATGATCAGCAGCGTCGTGTTGAGGACGGTCGTCGAATCGGTGAACAGCAGGCTCAGCACCAGCCAGACCGCCGCCAGCGCGAGGACGGTCACCACCCGGATCCGGCGGGACGGGGTGACCTTCCGGAAGGAGTCGATGCCGGTGATCACGGTGAGCATGCCGCTGTACGCGTTCAGGCCCATCGTCGCCACCAGCACGAGTGTCGCGACGAGGGCGAGCACGCTGCCGAGGAACGGGACCACCGAGTTGCCGGCGTCGTGGATGCCTGCGAGCGCATCCGTGGCTCCGAGTCGGGTGGCCATCCACGCGCCCACCGGGATCAGCCAGACCGGCGACGCCGAGGCGCCGAGGAACACGGCCGACACGATGGCCGACGTGCGCGTGTTGCGCGGTAGGTACCGCGAGTAGTCCGACACGTACGGCGCGTAGGTGATGTTGTAGGAGGCCGCGACACTGAACTGGGCGACGAACGCCAGCAGGGTGAACCCGCCCGTCGCCGCACCCGCGTCGCCGCCTGCGTGCCCGAACACGACGCCCCACGTGAGGATCGCCCACAGCGGCAGCGACAGCCAGAACAGCACCCGGAACGACAGGTGCAGCAGATCGTGACCGTAGATCGCGAGCAGCGTCGCGACCGCGGTGATGACCACGGCGATGACGGCCGCGTTCCACCCGAAGATGCTGTGCAGGCCCGTCTTGATGATGACGACATCCACGACGTTGAACCCGACGTACGTGAACAACGTCCCGACGAGCGC
The DNA here is from genome assembly GCA_006543605.1 of Rhodococcus sp. WS4. Classification (GTDB taxonomy): domain Bacteria; phylum Actinomycetota; class Actinomycetes; order Mycobacteriales; family Mycobacteriaceae; genus Rhodococcus_F. Next base: position 3,611 of record RRBB01000222.1, on the reverse strand, counting down.
GAGCACGACACCGCGGTAGCCGAACTGCGCGCGGGACTGCACCATCTGGGGGAGCCCCAGGACCGGTCCCTGCGACGCGTGGAACGCCATGAACAGGGTTCCGAAGAAGATGCCGAGAATGCCCGCGACGACGGTCCAGCCCAACGACAGGCCGAGGGCGGGGCCGACGAAACCGATCGCCACGGTGAACGGCTGGAAGTTGCCGACGAACCAGAAGGGTCCCTGGTCACGGACCTTTCCGTGACGCTCGTCCTCGGGGACGTAGTCGATCGAGCGGGTCTCGATGCTGCCACCGAGGGTCGCGGCGGTGTCGCCGGAGTGATCTGTCACGGGAACTCCTGGAAGGTGATGTGGCTCTGATCACTACTGTGCGCAGTGCACCGCCCCAGCGCCAGAGGCGAGATGTACAGTTCGTCTATTACGGTTGGGCTATTCGTACAAGGAGTGCCCCGGTGATCACCGTCCAGGACGTCCTGACCGCTCCCACGCTGCGGCTCACGTCGATGACCGGGTCCGCGGGAGTGGACACCCCGATCACCGCCGCCCACGTGTCCGAACTGACCCGCCCGCGGGACTGGCTGCAGGGCGGGGAGCTGCTGATGACCGTCGGTCTCATGCTCCCGATGACCGAGTCCGGGTGCCGCGACTACGTGGGCGACTGTGTCGCGGGCGGGGTCGCTGCCCTGTGTCTGGGGCTCGGGCACGGGCTGCCGTATCAGGCGCCGCCGGAACCGCTGGTCGAGGCCGCCCGCGAATTCGGCGTCCCGCTGCTCATCGCGCCCGACTCGGTGCCGTTCATCGCCATCACCAAGTGGATCTTCTCCCGGATAGCCGAGGAGGAGAAACGCGCGCTCGAGGACGCCATCGAACTCAGCTATCAGCTCACCGCGGTCGCGGCCGGACCGTCGCCGCTCAGCGGACTGCTCGACAAGTGGCGGTCCGTCAGCGGCTCGGTCTGTGCCGTGCTGGACGCGTCGGGCAGGGTCGTGCAGCTCTCGGACGGCGTCGACGAGGCGTTCCTACAGGATGCCGTCGACCAGGTGGCCCGCTACACCACCCGGGCGAAGGGCTGGACGGCGTTCGGCGGCGCCGGTCGGCGGGAGCTCGAACTGCACCCCGTCCGCGTCGACAACCCACTCGCCTTCGTGGTGCTCGAACGGTCGGCGCACAGCGCGCTGCGGCACGCGTCCAACGTGCTCGTCTCCCTACTGTCGCTCGAACTCGAACGCCGTCACGTGGCCGGTGAACCGGAGCGCCAGCGCCGAGCGGCGGCGCTGGCGCAGCTGCTCCGGCCGGGGCTCCGGAGGGAACGCGCGCACCAGATCGCGGCAGGCATCGGGCTGTCCCGGGACCCGCTGCAGATCGCCGTGGTGCGCTCCACTCCCGAGTCGGCGGCCGACCTCGCCGCAAGGATCGGTGCCGCACTGCCGGATTGTGTCCTGAGGCAGCGCAATTCGGACATCGAAATCGCGCACCCCGAACTCGCCGGGCTCGCGGAACTCCTGTCGGGCGTCGCGGAGGGATGCGCGATCGGGATCGGCGCACTGGTTCCCGTCGACGCCCTGGCCGTCTCGGCCATGCAGGCGCGGTCGCTCGTTGCCGTCAGTGCGCGACTCGGCCGCGCCGTCGACGCCAAGGAAGGGGAGACCGTCCAGTTGCTGCTCCGACTCGGCTCGGCCGACGTGCTCAGCGGCTTCTCGACCGCGGTCCTGGCACCCCTCGACCAGCTCGAGCCCCGCGAACGCGTCGAACTCCAGCGCACACTCGAGGAGTGGCTGCGGGCGAACGGTGCGTGGGACCCCGCGGCCGCCGCCCTGTCCGTGCACCGCAACACGGTCCGGAACCGGATCGACAAGATCGCGGCGCTGACCGGGCGGAACCTCGATCAGGCCGACGACCGCATGGAGTTGTGGCTGGCGCTCAAGGCCCGGGCGGTGACTCCGTCCACGGACGAACCCGACTGACGGTCACGCCCGCACCAGGATCTTCACCGCCGTGTCGTTGTGCTCGATCAACGTCGTGAGGCCCTCGGAGACGAGGTGGTCGAGTTCGATCCGGCCGGTGATGAACGGGGCCAGCTCGATCACCCCGCTGCGGACCATCTCGATGACCGCTTCGTGATCGCGGACGTAGGCGATGGTGCCGCGCAGGTCGATCTCCTTGAGGACGAGCTTCTGCATGTCGACCGTCGCGGGCTTGCCCCAGATCGACACGTTCACCACGACAGCCGCGGGCCGGACCGCGTCGAGAATGGTGTCGAGGACGGCGTTGACGCCGGCGCACTCGAAACCGAGGTCGGCGCCGACACCGTCGGTCAGCTCGAGGACGCGGGCCTTCACGTCCTCCGACGACGGGTCGATTACGTGGTGCGCGACCCCGCTGGACAGCGCCTTCTGCTTCCTGGCGTCGCTGAGTTCGGTGACGATCGTGGTGACGCCCAGGCCCTTCAGGACCGCGGCGACGAGAAGTCCGATCGGACCGGCGCCGCCGACGAGCGCGACGTCACCGGCCTTGGCGCCACTGCGGACCACCGCGTGGTGCGCGACGCTGAGCGGTTCGATCAGGGCCGCCTCGTCGAGCGGGATGTCGCCGATCTTGTGCACCCACCGGCGGTCGACCACCACCTTCTCGCTGAGTCCGCCTCCGCCACCGGCCAATCCGATGAAACCCATCTTCGTACACAGGTGATAGTTGCCCGCCTTGCAGGACGCGCACTCGTTGCACACGAAGTACGGCTCCACCACCACGTTGTCGCCAACGGCGACATCGGTGACGCCTTCACCGACCTCCTCCACCGTTCCGGAGAACTCGTGCCCCATCGTCACCGGCGCGTTCTCGTGCGACAGCGGATGCGGATGCCCCGGCGGGGAGATGAAGATCGGGCCCTCCAGGTACTCGTGCAGGTCCGTGCCGCAGATGCCGCACCACGCGACCCGGAGTTTCACGGCGCCCGGCCGCAATTCCGGTTCGGGGATGTCGTCGATCCGGATGTCGCGTCGTCCGTGGAAGCGTGCTGCCCTCATGAATCCGCCCTCACCTCGTTGTGACCGTGCTGATGAGCCGAACGGTACGACTCGGCAACAAGGCTGGGAAGGGTTGCAGTGCGTTGCAATCCGACGACGTCTGTGTGACGTTCACCGGCGGATAGCTGGTTTGGCCGGATCTGCGGGTACCTTCGATGGGGAAGAACAGTTCGATCTGGGGGAGTGAGGCATGGCACGCATACGCACGGCGGCTGAAGCCGAAGTCAACGCCGCCGAGCAGATGCAGAAGCTCGGTTACGGCGACGCCACAGCGCTACTCGGAGGCGCCGACGGCGGCATCGACGTCTACTCGTCGCGCGCGTACGCGCAGGTGAAATGGCGTGGCGGCAGCGCAGGCAAGTCGGACCTCGCGAACCTCTACGGCACCCGCGGAACCAGCCACGCCCGCAAACTCCTGTACTTCTCCGGCCCCGGATACACCGACGACGCCGTCGCCTACGCGGACGCCGTGGGCATCGCGCTGTTCCGCTGCGAACCCGACGGCGAAACCCCACCCGTCGGCGCGCACGCCCCGAAACTGGTGGCCGCCGCGCGTAACTCGACGGTTGCGGTGGCCCCGTCCCCGCC
>RRBB01000221.1:0-17374 GCA_006543605.1 Rhodococcus sp. WS4 | reverse complement strand
TCCAACAGCAACGCCTTCCCCACCTCACGCGTCACCACCAGCTCCCCCGCCCGCGCGAGACGAGTGACCTGCCGGCCGGACACGCCCAGCTCGGCGGCCGCGGCCGCCACCGACATCTCACCCATACGCATATGGTCGCACCTGCGACTATATAACGCAATACGCCAAGTTCAGTGGACCTATTTAGCCGTTGCCGACTGCGACCGGACATTCTCGTCCGACACGCCCAGGACTGCGACGTCGTCGCCCATAGCCCAGGTCCGCCGCACGAGAGGCGGCATCGATCCGCACCACGTCAGCCACGCCAGGTTCCTTCCAGGATGGCCCTGCGCAGATGCTCGGCCGCCTCCGCCGCCTCCGGGCCCGGGCTGGCCGAGCACATCATGCAACGCGATGATCGGATCGACCCGCACCACAGGCACATCGTCGATGCGGACGATAATGCCGTCCTCGTTCAGGTCGCTGCGTGGCCGAACTCATCGCCACAACCGCAAGGTGAGCGGCAGGCCGGCAGCCTCCGCGTCGCGGATTCGGACTTCGATGCGGTCGTGGCCTCGAGCGAGCCCGGTGCGGATGGCGGTAGAGGTCGGTGATCACGTCCCGGTCCAGGGTCCGCTGGCGAGGTGGCCATGGTGCCTGCGCACACCCAATCCCAGGCGTGGACCAGGACGATCCACCGCGCCCACCCGAACCTCGACAGGATCGCATTCCGCGGCAGATTCGCCGGCGAGCTGTGCGTAGCACTGTTCGAGCACGCCCCGGACGCCTTCCCCACCCACCCAGCACTCACACGGCCGCTATCCCACCTTGGACTCGAACGCCGAATCGACAGCATCGCAGTGGAGTTGGGATATCAGGTCGTCTGCCCCGCCCCGCGCACCGGGATTTCAGCCAGAGCCACGACGACACCGGCCGTCAATCGACTGCGCGTGTTCGGTTCCCATCCATAGATGGTCAGTCCTGCCCAGCCGCTTCCGCGTCGGTGTGCTGCAGATGCTGTCTAGCATGCAGCGCGTCGGAGGGTTCATGCTGAACGAATATGCCCAGTGAGCGAAGGAGTAGGTCGATGATGACGATCGTCACCAAGGTCAAGCTTCATGACGTAGGCGTGGACCAGTGGGACAGTGCCATGCACCTGCGGGTGGAAGCCGCGAGAGGGAAACAAGGGTGGATCTCGGCGCAATTGCTGAAGGGAGTAGACCAGCCACTCGAGCGTGCCATCATCGGGGTCTGGGACTCGAAGGAAGACTGGGCTGCCTGGCATCACGATGACACGTTTCGCGCGACGCGCGACCAACTCGCCGGTCTCGAGGACGGGCCGACCGAATCCACCTGGTTCGAGGTGATTGAGAACCCCTCCACGACGAAGCCACGCTGATTATTTCGGACCTGTCGTGATCCGCACGCTGACTCTTCGGGCACCAACCTCCAGGTAGCCAATCCTCAGCCAGGCCCCGGATGGCACCGGTGATGGAGTGTCGTCGTGTGCGGCCCGCCGAGATCGTGGGGCTCGGGCCGAGGTAGAAGTATCCGCTCCGGCTGCGCGAGCTCGCGGTGGAGGACATCCGGGGGCTGCTCTCACCTCCTGCGCTGTCGGCTGACACTCCCGACACACCGGCACTTCGGAACGGTCACGTCCCGCACCCTCCAGGAAGCCACCGGAAGCCACCGACCAGGATCGAAACGACTACTTCTTGTGACTCGGAGAGTCGCCACCCCTGGACGCAACTCCGCAGATTTGCTCAGGCGAGCAGCGCCTTCAGTGCTCGTTCGTTGACGTCATCGACCTCACCGACAGCGTCCACGGTCCGCAGTTGATCGGCGTAGTACTCCAAAAGAGGGAGCGTGTCCTCGCGGTACACCTGAAGGCGGTTGCGGATGATGTCCTCCGTATCGTCAGCTCGGCCGCGCCCGAGCATGCGCTCGACCGCGACCTCCGTGTCGATCCTGAACTGCAGGACGGCGTCGAGCTTCTCACCACGCTCGGCGAGAATGTCCCGGAGCGCATCTGCCTGCATCGTCGACCGCGGGAACCCGTCGAGGAAGAAGCCGGTCGCAGCGTCCGGCTCGGACAGTCGGCTCCGCACCATGTCGATGGTGAGCGCCGGCGGCACAAGGTCGCCGGCGTCAAGATACTTCTTGACTTCTGTTCCCAGACTGGTGCCTTTGCCGATGTGGGTGCGGAAGAGATCGCCGGTGGAGATGTGGGGAAACCCGCGCTGCTTCGACAGCAGGCTTGCCTGTGTTCCCTTACCGGCACCGGGCGGGCCGAGGATTACGAGCCTCAATGTACGGTCCTTTCAAAAGGTTGGTTCGATCGCTCCTACGATCACGACGGTGACCGAAGGGCAGATGAGCTCAGGTGCAAGCGCATTCACCGGACGCCGACCTTGGGTAACTGAGAAAACCAGTTCGATGGTCCGCCCAGGCATTGAGCCGGAGGACTCCATAGGTAGTGACCTGGAGCACCTCGGGTGGGGTCCGGCTCCCGCGGCGAGTTCAGGCCGAGAAAGTGATCGCGCGACGGTTTCGCGAGGTGGTCGAATGAATTTTGCCGGTGGTCGTGGACAGCGGCTGACCGTTACCGCCGCACTGTGCGGCGATGATTTCGGCGGCGATGGAGACAGCTGTTTCCTCGGGTGTGCGCGATCCCAGATTCAATCCGATCGGCGAACGGAGGCGCCCAATTTGTTGCGGTGCCAGTCCCGCCTCCCGCAGATTCGTCACTCGCTGGTCGTGTGTCCGTCGAGATCCCATCGCCCCGATATAGGCCGGTTGTCGATCGCCCCAGCCGTCATCGAGCACCAGGCGCAGCAGCGGTGTATCGAACTTCTCGTCATGGGTGAGGACGATCAGGACGGTTCGGTTGTCGATTCGACCGGCCCGGCGTTCCGCCGCGATATATCGATGCGGCCAGTCGACGACGACCTCGTCCGCATCCGGGAAGCGGGCGGGGGTCGCGAACAGGGGACGGGCATCGCACACGGTGACGCGATATCCGAGGAACGACCCCATCCGAGCGGCCGCCGCGGCGAAGTCGATCGCTCCGAAGACGACCATCCGTGGTGGAGGGGCTAAGGACCGGACGAACACGTCCATACCGGTACCGAGCCGTTCACCGTCCGGTCCGTAGTGCAGCACGGAACTCGTGCCATGGGCCAGTAGGCCGCGACCGTCCTCGGCGACAGCCCGATCGGCGCGGGCCGAACCCAGTGTGCCGTGCACCGAGGACGGGTCCAGCACTATCCGTGATCCCACCCTCTTCGGATCGGGATGACGAATGACGGTGGCGACGGCCACCGGCTGGAGCGAGCGCACCGAGGCGGTGACCGTGCTCAGCGCAGGGAAGGTCTCCGGGTCGATCCGTTCCACGAAGACATCGAGAACGCCGCCGCAGGTGAGGCCGACTTCGAAGGCCTCCTCGTCGGCGACGCCGTAGCGGACCAACTGCGGTATTCCGTCGGCGAGGACGTCCTGCGCCAGCTCGTAGACGGCGCCCTCGACGCAACCACCAGAGACGCTTCCGGTGATCCCCTCCGGACCGACGAGCAATGCCGCTCCAGGCTGTTGGGGTGCCGAATGCCAGGTCTGCACGACCGTCGCCATCGCGGTGGATTCGCCTGCCTCCCAATGTCGTGTCACCTGTGCCAGCAGGTCCTGCATGGCGCTTCCCCCTCTCGAGTCGGATGAGGTTGCCGGTATCGGCTTTCGCCGCGAGCTGTTCTAGCCGTCACCGCGGCGCCGTGTCTTTCGATTGGGTCTGATGCGGTGTCTGATCCGCTTCATGAATGCTCGGGCCCGGTCGGCCAGTGCGGTGACGAGCATGGCGACGGCGCTCGGTGGCTGCGCGGCGAGATCGGGTTCGGCCCCTGCCGCTACCTGGTCGACGGCGCGCGCGAAGTCTTCGAACATGCGGCGGCTCACGTCGCCGGCGAGCGAGCGGCCGAATCCGGCGATCCGGCCGGTGAGGAAGACGCTCGCCTCGGCCTGCAGTGTGGTGCCGGTGGCGGACGGCTGTGCGGTCATCACGATGGCGGCCTGGGCGCCGCCGCCACCGGTGTCCTTTCCCTGGGCGTTCATGGCGATCCGGTCGGCGGATTGGTCGAGGACGTGCGCGATCCCGTTGAAGGACAGCCGCACAGGGCCGAGCGCGATTCGGGCGCGGCCGCGGTACCAGTTGTCGCCGAGCTCGTCGGTGAGCTCGGCGCCGGGTAGGCAGCGGGCGAGGAGGCGCACATCGGCGAACACCCTGGCGACGTCTTCCGGACTCGAGGTGAGCTCCTTGGTGACATCGACCTCGATGGTGGGCTCACCGGAGGGCAATGCAATCTCCTCGGGCCGTGGCTCGAGGTCCGGTGCGACTGCGGAGTCGTCCGGGGTGCCGGCCGCACCCGAGGCGCCGGCCGGTGATCGTCCCACCAGGGTGCGGTGGCCGCAGTTACCTGGTGCGGGGATACCGTTGTCGCGGTGTGCCTCGGCGACGTCGTCGACGGCGTCGATGATGTTGCGGTAGCCGGTGCAACGGCACAGGACTCCGGACAGCTCGACAGGCAAGTCCTCCCGTGTCACGTCCGGCTGGTGCTCGAGCAGGTCGTAGGAACTCATCAGGAAGCCCGGCGTGCAGAACCCACATTGGAGACCGTGATGGCGTCCGAACGACTCCTGCAGGGGGTGCAGGTCGTCGGGTCGGCCGAGGCCTTCGACGGTGGTGATCTCCGCGCCGTCGAGCTGAACGGCGAACAGCAGACAGGCCCGGGCCGCCTCGCCGTCGACGAGGACCGTGCACATGCCGCAAATGCCGTGCTCACAGCCGACGTGGGTGCCGGTCAAGCCGAGGTGGTCGCGCAGTGCATCGGAGAGGGTGACCCGAGCCGGCAGCGACATGGTCACCGCGCTGCCGTTGATGGTCATGCTCACCTCGACCGTCTGATCGGCCTCGGTACGGGCGTAGGCGTTGGGCAGATTCATGACGATGCCACCTCCGATGCGGAGCGGATGGATTTCAGGTAGGCCCGGCTGACCTCTCGGGAGAGGAGTCCGGCGATGAGCTGGCGGCGGTACGCCGCGCTGGCGTGGGCATCCCCGCCGGTGTCCACGACGTCGGCGGCGATGTCGTCGGCCTGCACGGCCAGCGCCCGACGCAGGTCCGACTCCGTGGGTGACAAACCGACCTGCTCGAGCGCAATCCGGAGTGGGGCCGAGATGTCGGCGGTGACGGGGTGGTCGGCGATGCCGAAGCAGGTGACCCGGGCATCGGTGGCGCCGCCGACCGTTCGGACACGGGCTGCGACGCCCGCGAGAGCGAAATCGCCGTGCCGGCGGGCGAACTCACCGAAGCCGAACCCCTCCCCCGAAACCGCCACCGGGAAGAGCATCTCGGTCAGCAGTTCGTCGGGCTCGATCACTGTCGACATCGCGCCGGTGAAGAAGTCGGAGGCTCGCACCTCTCGGCGCCCCCGGGCACAGGTCAGCACCATCGTGGCGTCGAGGCAGGAGGCGACGGCGGGAAGCTCGGCCGACGGGTCGGCGTGGGCGATACTGCCACATACGGTGCCGCGGCTACGGATCTCCCGGTGCCCGATCCAGGGCAGCGCCAGACGGAGCAGCGGAACCAGAGCGGAGAGGTCGTCATTCTGCAACCGGCGTTGGCGCACAGTGGCACCGACGCGGATCGACCCGTTGCTGCGCGAGAGCGTATTCAGCTCGGGGACGGCGTTGATGTCGACAAGGGTGGATGGACGCCCCATGCGCATCGCGAGAACCGGCACGAGCGACTGGCCACCGGCCAGCACCTTGGCGCCGTCGCGACCGAGTTCGGCGAAGGTATCGTCGATTGTTCCGGGACGCACGTAGGCGAATGGGGCGGCCTTCATTACCTGATCACCGACCCACGAACTTCGGCACACGCTTCTCACCGAAAGCCGCGACGCCCTCGGCGAAGTCCTCGCTGGCGCGCAGCATCGAGTACGCCTTCCGCTCGAGCTCGATACCGGTGTAGAGCGGTGCGTCGACTCCCCGGTCGAGGACCTCTTTGGCCGTGCGCAGGGCGATCGGCGAGTAACCGAGCAACACGGTGACGACCTTGTCGACCGTCTTCTCGAGCTCCTCGGCGTCCGCGCAGTTGTGGGAGGTCAGGCCCCAGTCGAGCGCCTGCTGACCGGTGATCCGCTTGCCCGTGAGGATGTGGAACTTCGCACGGGACAGGCCGATCAGTCGCGCCAACCGCTGGGTGCCGCCGCTGCCCGGGATCATGCCGAGCTTCATCTCGGGCAGGGCGAAGCGGGATCGGTCGGTGGCGATCCGGATGTCCGCGGACAGCGCGAGCTCGAGCCCGACGCCGAAGCAGTACCCGTCGATGGCGACGATGACCGGCTTGGGGCTGCGGGCCGGTGCCGTGATGTCCTGGCCGAGGTCGGTGAGGTCGACCGGGTCGACCTCGAGGAAGCCGGCAATGTCGCCGCCAGAGGTGAAGTGCTCCCCCTCGGCGCGGATCACGACGACCTGGACGTTCTTGTCGGCGTCGATCTCGGCAAAGCGTTCGGCCATCACTCGACGTGTTTCCATCGTGATGATGTTGTAGCGACCGTGGTCGAGGGTGAGGTTGGCGACGCGGCCTTCGTGGCTGCGTTCGAGCCGGATTTCGCCTCCGGTGAGTGGCATGTCAGTTTCCCTTCGTGGTGTGGAGCAGTTGGTGTAGGACATTTCCGTGCAGCGGTAGTGACGTGATGTCCACGCCGTCCGGTGCGAGTGCGTCGGCCACCGCGTTGGCGATCGCGACGGGAAGGCTCATCGAGCTGCCCTCGCCGCACCCCTTGGCCCCGAGCCTGGTCAGTGGCGACGTTGTCTCGAGGTGGTCGCTGGTGAGCGGGAAGCACGCCTCCGCCGAGGTCGGGCACAGGTAATCCATGAATGTGCCCGCGGTGGGCTGTCCCGAGTCCGAATACGTCATCTCCTCGAACATCGCTCCGCCGAGTGCTTGTGCGAGCGCGCCGTGCACCTGGCCGTCGAGCAGCGTCTGATTCAAGATCGTGCCCGCGTCGTGCACGCTCGAGACGTCTTCGATGGTGATTTTCAGCGTCTCCTTGTCGATCCGGATGACAACGACCTCGGCGACGAATCCGTAGCAGAGACTGGAGTTGATCTGGTCGGTACGCGATGCGGCCTTCGACTGCGGTGGAGTAAACGCCGCCTCCTCGTAGAGCCGGGCCGAGAAGCCGTCCGGCAACGAGCCCGGATCCCAGTGCACCAGGCCCGCCGCGTGCCGGAACTCCACGGACCGCTCGTGGTCGTCGACGACGCGGACCGTACCGTCGGCGAGCTCGACCGACGCCGGATCGACCTGCAGGAGCACCGAACCGGCCACCCGGATGATGTCGGCGATCCGATCGGCCGCCTCGAGGAGGGCGCTGGTCAACAAGGGCGCGAACCGAGAGGAGTAACTGCCGGAGCTGATCGTCCACGGTGTGCTGGCGGTGTCCATCTCCACGCGCGGGCGGACCTGCTCGACCGGAAGTCCGAGGTGCTGGGCGACGATGTCACGGGCCACGGTCGCGTGCCCCTGCCCCTGGGGGACGGTGCCGAGCAGCACGGTCACGATGCCCTGGGGGTCGACGCTGATCCGGACATGTTCGGTCGATCCGGACTTGCCTCGTTTGGCGGTCCGGTCCTTCACCGGGGTGGCGAGGCCGACGTAGCCGATGTTCGTGGCGGACGGGTCGACGATCGTGGCGATCCCGATGCCCATCCACTCCCCGTTTTCCCGGGCGACGCGCTGCTCCTTGCGGAGGCGTTCGTAGCCGGCGTTGTCGAGCGCCAGCTCGAGCGCCCGGTGGTAGTCGCCGGAGTCATAGATGCCGCCGCTCGGTGTCGCGTACGGGAACGCGTCGGCGGTGACCATGTTGCGGCGACGTATGTCGGCCGGGTCGATGCCCCGCGACACTGCGATGTCGTCCATCAGCCGCTCGAGCCCGAAGTACAGTTGCTGGCCGCCGAAGCCGCGGTTCAGCCCGGTGGGCGCCTTGTTGGTGACCACTGCACGAGCACGGATTTCGATTGTATCGATCGTATACGCGCCGGTGATGTTGCCGAAGCAGCGGTACAGCGTGCTCGGCTCCGGCGGCCGCAGGTATGCGCCGACGTTGTCGATCAGGTCGACTCGCAGCGCGCCGATCACGCCGTCGTCGTCGACTGCGGCCTCGAATGTCATCAGCCGGTCGGATCCGGAGGAGCTGGCGATCTGGTGTTCGAGGCGGTCCTCGGTCCACCGCACCGGACGGCCGGCGTGCTTGCTGGCCAGCGCCATCAACGAGATGTACGGGTAGATCGCCGACTTGATCCCGAAGCTGCCGCCGATGTCGGCGGGGACGATCAACCGCAGTGACGAGGTGGGAATACCGAGTGACCCTGCCACCACGGGTGCCATGGAGAACGGCCCGTGGAAGTTCGCGTGCGCGGTCACCTCGGGTCCGTCGGCGCCGTCGCGCCAGTCGGCGACGACGGAGTAGCACTCCATCGGGGTGGAGGAGTATCGGGGGAAGGAGTAGCTGCGAGTGACGATGTGTGCGGCAGCCGCGAACGTCCCCTCTACGTCGCCGAAGGTGAAGGTGCGGTCGGTGGCCACGTTGCTGTCCGCTTGGTCGTGCAGCAACGGCGCATCGGGCTCGAGTGCCTTGTCGGTGCGCACCACGGCCGGCAGTGGTTCGTACTCGATGTCGACGAGCTCCGCGGCGTCCTCGGCGAGGTACCGGTCGGTGGCCACCACGACGGCGACGGGTTCCCCGACGAAGCGGGCCTTGTCGGTGGCCGTGGCGTAGTAGGGCGTGGGCGCCGTGACCGAGAGCGGGAACGGCTTCAGCGTTGCCAGGACCTCCTCGGGACCGATCACGGCGGCAACACCGGGGCAGCGGCGGGCCCGATCGAAGTTGACCGAGCGGATCCGGGCATGAGCGTGCGGGCTGCGGACCACTGTCGCCACCAGGGTGCCGGGGAGGGGGTCGAGGTCGTCGAGGAACCGGCCCTGACCGGTGAGAAGGGCCGCGTCCTCGATACGTGCCAAGGTGGTCATTTCGAGGTTCCTTCGTCTGAGTCGGCGAGCACGGTGAAATTGCCGGCGGTGAGCTGGCGGCGGAGGATCTTGCCGACGGCTGACTTGGGGATCTGGTCGACAACGACGAAGCGCTTGGGTCGTTTGAGCGACGGGAGACCGGACTCCTGATGTGCAAATCGGGCGACCTTGGCGAGTGTCTCGGCGGGGGTGGCACCGGAGGTGCCGACCACGTATGCGGTGACGGCCTGTCCCCATTTGTCGTGGGGGGTACCGGCGACGACCACCTCGTCGAGATCGGGGCTCGCAGCCAGGGCGTCGGCGATCTCGTCGGGATAAATGTTCTCGCCGCCGGAGTTGATCATGTCGTCCACGCGTCCCGCGACCCACAGGTCGCCGTCCTCGTCGGTCGTGGCCAGGTCTCCGGTGAAATACCATCCGTCCCGGATCGACTTGTGGTCGGCATCGGGACGGTGCCAGTACCCGGCGAACGCCTCCGGACTGGCCATGGAGACGGCAACCTGTCCCTGCTCCCCGGCGGCGACGATCTGGTCCGGGGAGGCGTCGGCGTGGGGGTCGACGAGACGGACCCGGGAGAAGACTCCTGCCCTGCCCGCGCAACCCGGCTTGGCCGCCCCGTCGGGCCCGATCGTGAACGTGTAGATCTCGGTGCTTCCGAAGTGGTTCACGAACCGCTCCGGATGGAGCAGACCGGAAAGGCCTTGTGCCAGGGTCGGTGTCATCGATGCGCCGGCGTAGGCGAGCTTGCGAATCGAGGAAGCCTCGCCCAGGCGCCCGGTCTGCAGCAGCGACCAATAGATGGTCGGCACCAGATAGAGCGCACCGACCTTCTCACGGGTTATCAGGTCGAGCGATTCCTCGGCTACGAAGTTTGTCTGCGGCACCCAGGTTCCCGCGGCGAGCACGCTCGCGAGGAGGCTGCGCAGGCCCATCGTGTGGAACAGTGGCATCACGCCGAGGGTCGCGTCACCCGGCCCGTGGCCGGTCTGGATCAAATGGGCGAGCGCGGCATGGTGCTCGGCGCGATGGGTGCGGGGCACCCCCTTGGGTCGCCCGGTGGTACCCGAGGTGTAGAGCATGACACTGATGTCATCGTCGGTCGGAGTCACCGGCGGCGCGATGCCCGGTGCTCGCCCAGCCGTGCGCTGCACCGAGGCGACCCCCGCGGGCGTGTTCTGTGAGTTCCCGGCCCATACCACCACTGGCGGCTCGTCTACCTGCTCCAAGGCCCGGGTGACCAGGTCGTGGGTGGCCTCGTCGACCGCGATCAGCGCTGGACTGCAATCGCCGATGCAGTACGCCAGCTCCTCTGCGCCGAACCTGCTGGACAGGGGCAACGAGGTGACCCGCGCCTTCTGCGCGGCCAGGTGCAGCGTCGCCAACGGTTCGCCGCCCCCCAGCAGGAAAATCGCCCGGCTGCCCTCCTTCGCACCCAGCTCGTGCAACGCCCGGGCGACCCGGTCGGTGCGGGCATCCCACTCGGCGTACGTCATCGGGGCGGCCCCACCGACCGCACGACGATGCGGGTACCGCTCCGTCGTCCAACGGAACGCTGTCGCAAGGTCCATCTCTTCGCTCCCGACCGTCTAAATTGGATCATCTGCTTAATACGGTGGGAACGTTACGATATGCTTAGGACTATGTCAACGGTGAAACTGACGCCGACGTCGTACGTCGTGCTGGGCCTGGTCGCGATGCGCGGCCCGACCACCTCCTACGAGCTCAAGCGCGCGTGCAGCAATTCGGTGGGCTACTTCTGGCCCTTCCCCCACGCCCAGCTCTACTCCGAACCGAAGCGGCTCGTCGACCTGGGACTGCTCGACGTACAGAGCGAGGAAGCGGGGCGCCGACGGCAGACCTACACGGTCACCGAGGCCGGAATGGCCGCGGTACGTCACTGGCTCGCCGAACCCACCGAGGAGCCCCTACAGGTGCGCGATGTGGCGGAGCTGAAACTCTTCTTCGGGGAGTTCGCCACACAAGACGACATCGTGAACCTCGCCCGAGAGCAGATTGCCCAGCACCGGGAGCGGGTCGCGGTCTACGAAGACATGCAGACCAGGTTCGGCGACCAAGAGGACGTCGCCGACCGGATGGTCCCACTCCGACTCGGACTCGCAATGGAAGAGGCCGCACTGCACTTCTGGGAACAGTTGGAGAAGGAGCGCAGTTAGCGCAACCGTAATGTGCTGTGCGCCAAGCGGCTCCCCCTCGTGATGCGCACCTCGGACGGGCGAGGTGGACAGCAGATCGCGCGTCGATCGAGGCGCCCGCGTTACCGGTGGGGCTGCACCGGCCGCTTCGAGGTTCCGCTCCAGCGTGTGATCAACCCGGTCTCGATTTCGAACAGGTCGAGGGTCCGGCCGACGGTGTGGTCTACCGGATCGTCGAGCGAGGCCGGTCTCGTGTAGAAGGCCGGCACCGGCGGGGCGATGATCGCACCGAGTTCGCTGCGGTCGGCCATGGTCCTCAGGTGGTTGCGGTGCAGGGGTGTCTCGCGAACCATCAAGACCAGCGTGCGGCGTTCCTTGAGTACTACATCAGCCGCCCGCGCCAGCAGTGTCGAGGTCATGCCCGAGGCAAGCTCCGACATGAATTCGATGGAGCACGGGGCCACGATCATGCCCACCGTCCGGAACGAACCGCTGGCGATGGTTGCGCCGATGTCCTGGTTGGGGTGCACGACGTCGGCGAGTGCTTCGAGGTCACCGACCTCGAGGTTGGTCTCCTCCGCCAGCCGCGAGGTAGTCGTCCGAGTTGAGCGCATGAGTGGCGGCATCATCGACGAGTACAGGAGCGACGGTGTTGACGGTTGTGCCATCTAGGCCGAGTTCCCTTGCAGCCGAACGGGTTAGTCCTTCAACCTCGGCCTTGGACGTAACGTAATGCGCGAATCCCGGGGCACCGTTGCGGCCGACCACCGATGAAATGTTGACGATGCGTCCGTCGCCGCTCGCAGCCAGGTAGGGGGCTGCGGCCTTGATGACCTGCCAGGTGCCGATCACGTTGACACGCAACACGAGATCCCATTCGGCCGTGGACAGCTCGGTGAGCGGATGCTTGCTGCCCAGTGTGCGGTAGATCGCGGCGTTGTTGACAACGCTGTGCAGGCCACCGAATTCCTTGATTGCAGTCTCGACCGCCTGTTGGACGGCGGCCTCGTCCGTGATGTCGCAACCGGCGAAAACGGCGCGTCCCGGACCGGCCCGGGTCGCCTCCTGCGCGAGGCGCTGACCGTCGCCCTCGAGCGCAGGGATGTCGGCAGCGACCACGTGTGCGCCGGCCGCCGTGAACGACTTCAGGTAGGCCTGACCGATGTCACCGGTGACATCGGTCAGGAGGATGACGCGGTCGGCGAGGTTCGTGGTGGGCACAGCCATGAGGGGGTCCCTTCAGCGGCTCGGATGTCAGTCGGTTTCTGCTGCCCACGCGGGCTGCCCTGCGCGTAGTCCTCAGTGGGGTCCTCGGTGGTTTCGGGACGGTCCAGGTTGCCGCGGGTCTCTGGGCTCACTGCCACCGCGATCAGGAACACCACCACCGCGCCGACGAGGAAGATCGCGAGCCGGCCCGGCACCTCGCCGATGGTGGGGCTGAGCAGGTTGACGAAGGTGGGTGTCAGTCCACCGAGCATGAACCCGGTGTTCCACGAGACTGCCGTTCCCCGCGAACGGAGCGCCGTCGGGTATCGCTCGTTGAGAAACACCATCACCGGTGCGTAGGCGGCATTGGCCAGCATCGCGAGCAGGCACGCCAGCAACAGCACCGAGCCGGTGCTCGTCGGATCCACGTTCACCAGTGCCAGGGTGATCAGCGGCAGTGCAACGAGGTTCACGGCACCGAGCGTGAGCATGGTCTTGCGGCGACCAATCCGTTCGCTCAATTCACCTGCTGCAGTGGCTGAGACCACCACGACCAGGCTCGACACCAGTAGCACGGTGCCTCGCCCGCTGGCCGGCATCTGGACTACCGAATCGAGGAGGGTGGGCAGGAAGCCCGAAGTCAGGTAGTACTGTGCGCCCGCGCCCGCCGTCACCGCGATGTTGATGAAGAGGATTTTCCGGTAGCGCCCGGTCGCGAGGTCGCGAAAGCGCATTCGTTTGGCCTGCACCGCGTTCGGGTCGGCTTTGGCGCGGGCCTTGGCGCGAGCCTGTTCGGCCACCCACAGTGGTGATTCCTCGACCTTGGTCAGCACGAACAAGCTCAGTAGAGCGCCGAGGAGGCCACTGAAGAACATGAAGCGCCAGCCGAGATCATCGAACGCCTCCCCGACGAAGATCGTGCTGACCACGATGAAGACGATGCTCGCCAGGGCCGCGCCGAGGCCGGCGCCGCCCCCGCCGACGAGGCCGCTCATCAAGCCACGCCACCGTGGGGCGACGCTCTCGGTGCCGAGCGTGTGGGTCGTCGCGGTGACACCGCCGACGAACAGGCCCTGGATGATGCGCAGGACCAGGAAGATGATCGGTGCGGCCAGCCCGATCGTGACGTAGGTGGGGACCAGTCCCATGGCTGCGGTCGAGAGACCCACGCCGGCGAAGACCGTGACCATGATGGCCTTGCGGCCTTTTCGGTCCGCCAGTTCGCCGAAGATTGCCGCCCCCGCCGGGCGCATGAGAACGCTGACCGCAAACGAGGCGAATACCGCTGCCAGGCTGAGCGTTTCACTGTGTGCGGGAAAGATCTGGCGCCCGACCGGGCCTGCCACGTAGAGCAGCAGGAACAGGTCGAACAGGTCGAAGGCCCAGCCTGCCACCGAGGCGAACGCCGCGGCGAGCGGCGCCTTGGGAGCTTTGTGTTCGAATTTTGCGGGTCCTGATGTCGTGTCGTCGTGTTGCGACATGCTCAGTTGCCCCTTCCGGAGAGGTCAAGTGTGTCCGGCCAGGCGCTACACCGTCCGAACCAGACCGTATGATATGGATGGGCTGAACCGTATAGTCCATTACAGATGGTGTCAAGGGTCACAGGGGCGGCTCCGCCCGGGAGCGCCGCGTGGGTCGGCAACCCGCCGGATTGGAGTTTCGCGTCAGCGACGGTGCATCCATGCAGGAGGTGTCGCCGGGATCCTCGACGAGGAGTGGCACCCGAAGCGGTTCGGTGCGATCACGGTGATTGCACGTCGCCCGCGATCCGAAGCCGCTGGTGGCTAAGCCGTTTCGATCACCAGCATCGTGCGGGCGAATGCCGGTACGAGTTCGCGTCGACGGACCGGTGATGCCGGGCGGGCGTCACCTTCGAACCGCCACCCTGGGCGCTGGGGAACTCGCGGGACCGAATCACGGTGCGCAGTTCGGCGCCTACCCGCCGGCGAACGGGGGCAGCACATCCACCCGCGAGCCGACCGGCAGCGAGGGGTCGCGAGTAAATTCGGCCCCGAGCAGGAAGGCTGCCGCGTCGAGGATTCGCCCCAGATCCCGCCCGTGTCTGCCGACCAGCGCCGACCGAAAGAGCCTCAGGGTCGCGCTGCGGCCAACGACAGTGTCTCTTTTCTGCATCCCGCCGCCGCGGCCGCCGCCGCGAAATAGCGCACCTCGACGGTGGCCCCCATCGCGTCACTACCCACCGATAGCCCCCATGCTGCGCTCCGGCGGCACGAAACCCGCCGCGTCAACGCCGTGACCTGCCCATTTGTTCCACATCGCCCCGCGCCACAGTTGTGCCAGTTCCTCGTCGTCGGCTCCGGAGCGCAACGCACCACGCAGGTCGACCTCGTGGTCGCTGAACAGGCAGGACCGTACGGTGCCCTCGGCCGTGAGACGGGTACGATCACAATCCCCGCAGAAGGAGCGGGTCACCGAGGCGATGATCCCCACCGTGGCTGGCCCACCATCGACCAACCACTCCTCGGCAGGATCCGACAGTTCCTCTCTGCCAATCTCTTTCAGGTCGAATCGGGTCCCCAGCACCGCGAGCAGCTCCGCCGCGTCGACCATGTTCTCCCGAGCCCATTCCCGATCCGCATCGAGCGGCATCTGCTCGATGAACCGCAGCGCACACCCTTGATCAAGGCACCACTGCAGCAGATCCACCGCCCCTGGCAAGGTTTGGCGCATCAGCACCGCGTTCACCTTCAGCGGCGCCAACCCTGCGCGCTGCGCGACCCGAATACCGGCCAGTACCGACGGCAACCGATCGCGCCTGGTCAACGCGGCGAATTGCGCACGATAACCGGAATCGAGGGACACATTGACCCGCGTCAGGCCGGCACGCACCAGCGCTGCGGCTCGGTGTTCGAGCCCCACCGCATTGGTGGTCATCGACAACGGCACTCCGGGCACCCGTTCGGCGCATCCGGCAATGATCTCCTCGAGGTCGCGTCGCATCAATGGTTCTCCCCCGGTGAAGCGAACCTCACGAACCCCGAGGTGATGCACCGAGATCTCCACCAACCGCACGATCTCGGCCGCCGCGAGCAGGTTCTCCGGAGCAATCGGCGCCAGACCCTCCTCCGGCATGCAATATTTGCAGCGCAGAGAGCATTTTTCGGTAAGAGACACCCGCAGATCACGGGCGGTCCGCCCGAAGCGATCGACCAACTCCGGAACCTCGGGCCTGCCCTCCAGCGACGAACACCCAGCGCGCAGCACGGGAATTCCCACGTCCACTGTCGTCATCGTTCTCCCGTCCTCACATCTCCCAGCACGTCGGCGCACCCGACGATCCGTCCCGGCGCAGCGCCGCAAACAGGTCGACGCGGTGCTCGACCAGACACTTTCCCGCGATCGCGGAGGCCATGCGGCACCGAGGTATCGTCGGCACCACGCACGGGCCGCTCGGCCCTGATGTCGTGGATCTGGTCGACCACACTGTAATGCACAATCATTCGGGTGCACCCACCGATAACCCTGGAGGACCACATGGCAACCGCAATCCTGGCACGACCCTCCTCGCAACCGCTTGCCCCGCGCCTCGTGGACGCAGCGGTGACCTGACCCGAGTTCGGAACAGTCGTGGTGTTCACCGGCGTAGTCCGCAACCACCATGGCGGACAATCGCTCTCGGCACTCGCGTACCAGGCGCATCCGGCCGCCGAACGATTCCTACGGTAGTGCTGCGCGGACGTGTCCCACGAATCCCGACTCCCAGCGGCTGCGATCCACCGAATCGGAGAGCTCACCGTCGGCGACCTGGCGCTGGTGGCTGCGGTCGCAGCCCCACCGGGCGGAGGCGTCCGCCACGTGCGCCCAATTGGTGGAACGGATCGAAGCGGAGGTACCGATCTGGAAGCGGCAGCACTTCCCGGACGCCCCGCCCGAACGGGTGGGACTGTAGGGCGCGGCCCGTCCCGGGAGCGCCGGTGTCGTCCACACTCGACACGGAATCGGAACGAAACTGGTAGGCGGAGGCCGACATGCCGGAGCGAGATCGCGACTACATCCAGAGTATCGAGCGCGGTTTCGCAGTGCTGCTGGCCTTCGACGCCCAGCGCCCGAACCCGACGCTCACCGACCTCGCCACCGAAACAGGCCTGACCCGTTCGACGGTCCACCGGATCCTGCTCACCCTGCAAAAGCTGGGGTACGTCGCCAAATCGGGAGGCCGATGGTCACTCGCTCCTCGGGTGCTCGGCATCGGACAGCACTACTCGCAGTCGCACCCGCTGATCGAGGCCGCGATGCCCCGGCTGCTCGAGGTCACCGACAAGACCCAGGAGTCCGCCTCACT
This sequence comes from Rhodococcus sp. WS4, assembly GCA_006543605.1. Classification (GTDB taxonomy): domain Bacteria; phylum Actinomycetota; class Actinomycetes; order Mycobacteriales; family Mycobacteriaceae; genus Rhodococcus_F. The sequence continues at coordinate 648 of RRBB01000221.1, read as the reverse complement.
CGGCGTCGTCGACGGTGCCGACGTCGTGTACGCCGCACGAGTCCCCGCCCACCGGATCATGAGCATCAACGTCTCCGTCGGCACCCGCGTCCCCGCATACGCCACGGCCATCGGCCGCGCGCTCCTCGCCTGGGCTCCCGCCGAAATCGTCGAGCGGGTGGTCGCCGATTCCACCTTCCAGAAACTCGGACCCGAAACCATCAGCACTGTAGCCGAACTCGAACAAGAACTCACCACGGTCCGCGAGCAGTGGTACGCCCTGACAGCCGAGGAGCTCGAAAAGGGGCTGATCTCGCTGGCCGCCCCCGTCCGCGACGCCGGCAGCACGGTCGTCGGCGTGATCGCGTGCTCCACGTCGTCCGCACGCAACACTCCCGCGCGGTTCCGGGAACAAGCCGTACCCTGCATACTCGCCGCCGCGGCCGCTCTCAGCGCCGACATATGATACGTGGTCTGACACCGCCGGATCCCCGTCGGGGTCAGACCACCGCGGACACCGCACCGACGCAGACCTGTCCGCTCACCACATCGGTACCGCCGCCCGCGCACTTGGCATGGACTGTTAACGAACATTCGGAAACTCGCTGAACGACAGCACCGTCGGCGACGTACAGCTCGGCGACCTCGGCCACAGGAGCCACGCAACTG
>RRBB01000220.1:0-17486 GCA_006543605.1 Rhodococcus sp. WS4 | reverse complement strand
GCCGCGGGTACTCCAACGACTTCCGGCCGTTGCCCCGACCGGAGGTGATCTCCCGCCTCGACGACGAGGGGCTGCTCCCGGCGATCACGTTCATCTTCAGCCGGGCCGGGTGCGATGCTGCCCTGGCTCAGTGCCTGCGGTCCCGCCTCGATCTGACGACGCCGGAGCAGGTCGCCGAGATCCGGACGATCATCGACGCGCACACCGCCGAGTTGCCGAAGGCCGACCTGGAGGTCCTCGGGTACTGGGAATGGCGCAAGGCGCTCGAGCGAGGCCTCGCCGCGCACCACGCGGGAATGCTGCCGGCGTTCCGGCAGACCGTCGAGGAGTTGTTCGTCAAGGGACTGGTCCGGGCCGTGTTCGCCACCGAGACGCTGGCGCTCGGCATCAACATGCCGGCCCGCACGGTCGTCCTCGAGCGCCTCGTGAAATACAACGGTGAGGCCCACGCCGAACTCACACCGGGGGAGTACACGCAGCTCACCGGTCGCGCCGGGCGCCGCGGCATCGACATCGAGGGGCACGCTGTCGTCCTGTGGCAGCCCGGGGTGGAGCCGGTGGACGTCGCCGGCCTCGCCTCGACCCGCACGTTCCCGCTGCGCAGCTCGTTCCGTCCCGGCTACAACATGACCATCAACCTGATCGACCGGATGGGTGCGGCCGAATCTCGGGCCCTGCTCGAGCGGTCGTTCGCCCAGTTCCAGGCCGACCGTTCCGTCGTCGGCCTGACCCGCGGCATCGAACGCAACGAGGACGCGCTCACCACGCTCCGCGAACGGCTGGGCGGAGAGGACGGGGAGTACTTCGAATACGCGCGACTGCGGGAGGAACTGAGCAGCCGGGAACGGTCGCTCGAACGGGCCGGCCGCACCGAACGGCGGGACGCCGCCGTGGCGTCACTCGTCGCGTTGCGGCGCGGCGATGTGATCGCGATCCCCGTGGGACGGCACTCCGGACTGGCCGTGGTGCTCGAACCGGACCGGGACCCGACGGACCCGAAGCCGTTGATCCTGACCGAGGCGAAGTGGGCGGGCCGGGTGTCGGCCGGCGACTTCCCCGAGCCCGCACGGTCTTTGGGATCGATGCGGTTGCCGCGACGCTTCGATCACCACACCGCCCGCGTGCGACGCGATCTGGCATCGGCGTTGCGCAGCACCGGAATCGTCGCGCCGGGGCGCCGGAAGCGAAAGAAGGCGGGAGCGGCGGGCGACGACGCCGAGATCGCACGGTTGCGGCGCGCCATCCGGCAGCATCCCTGCCACAGTTGGCCCGACCGTGAGCAACTGAGCCGGATCGGGGAGCGCTACAACCGGTTGGCCCGCGAGACCGAGACGATGCGGCAGAAGGTGGCTGCCACGACGAACTCGCTGGCGCGCACGTTCGATCGCATCCTGTCGCTGCTCGCGGAACGCGACTACATCTCGGCGGGCGAGCACCCCGACGCCACCGAGCACGGCACCCGGTTGAGCCGAATCTATTGCGAGAGCGACCTCTTGGTCGCCGAGTGCCTCCGGCAGGGGGTGTGGAAGGGGCTCGGGCCCGCGGAACTCGCCGCCGTCGTCTCCTCGGTCATCTTCGAATCGCGCCGTGAGGGGGACACCATCGAGGGCGGCGGTCCTGGAGCGCTGCGGCACGCCCTCGACGAGACCGTCCGCGTGTGGCGGGAACTGCGAGCGGACGAGATCCGGCACAAGTTGCCGCCCACCCGTGAGCCGGATCTCGGATTCGCTGCGGCGATCTACCATTGGGCGAGCGACAATTCGCTGGTCGAGGCGCTGATCGCGGCGGGAGATCAGGGGCGGGCCCTGTCTGCCGGCGACTTCGTCCGGTGGTGCCGGCAGGTGATCGACCTGCTCGAACAGGTCCGGTCGACATCGCCCGATCCGCAGGTGGGCAAGGCCGCGGGTCGTGCGGTGGCGGCGATCCGTCGCGGTGTCGTCGCCGTGGATGCTGCGTGACCCGACGCCGTGTGGTTGGATTCGCACGCCGTCCGAGGGCCCGATTCCGGTGGTGGGGCGTTACGGTAGGTACAAAACTTGACACGTGAGCGGGAGGCGACGATGAGCGGCCCTTACGGACCGAACGACCCGAACGGGCAATGGGCCCAGGGACAGCAACCGGGCCAGGGTAACCCTGACCAGACCGGCGGCCAGTACGGGGCGCCGCAGTACGGTCAGCAGCCGCCCGCCCAGCCGTGGGGGCAGCCGGGCCCGGGTCAGCCGCAGCAGCCGGGTCAGCCGCAGTGGGGGCAGCACCCTCAGCAGCCCGGTCAGCCGCGGTGGGGCCAGCAACCGCAACCCGGTCAGCTCGGACAGCCGGGTCCCGGGCAGTGGGGGCAGCAGCCGCAGCCGGGCCAGCCGCAGTGGGGCCAGCAACCGGGCCAGCCGCAGCAGTGGGGGCCGGCTCCCGGCCAGCAGCAGTGGGGGCAGCCGCCGTCGTCCGGGAAGTCGAAGCTGCCGTTGATCATCGGCGGCGTGGTCGCGCTGCTGGTGATCGTGGGCATCGCACTGGTGCTCGCGTTCACCGTGTTCGGCACCGACACGCTCGATCAGAAGGCGGCAGAGGACGGTGTCGAGCGCATCGTCACCGATTCGTACGGTGCCGAGAACGTCTCCGGTGTGACGTGCCCGGCTGATCAGGAAGTGAAGAAGGGCAACAGCTTCACCTGCAGTCTCACCGTCGACGGGGAGAAGAAGCAGGTCACTCTGACGTTCACCGACGACAAGGGCACCTACGAGGTGAGCCGCCCCAGTTAGACACGCCCTCGGCCCAGCCCGGCCGTCACGGAACCCGTGCGGCGGCCACCTTTTTCATCGCCGCCGTGAGACGCCCCACGGAATTCTCGATTCCGAGTTCCTCCGCCAGCCCGCCGAGCCGGTCCGCATCGACCGGTTCGGCGGGCAGCGTGTCTTCGCGGGACAGTTCGACGTCCGCGTCGCGGACCACCCGCACCACCGGCAGCGCCGCGTCGAGATAGTCGGCGGCGGCGGCGAACTTCGCGCGCGCACCCTTCGCCATGTCGGATTCGGGATCCACCGCGGCCGCCCGCAGAGCGGCCAGCGACCCGTACTGCATGATCAGGCTCGACGCGGTCTTCTCGCCGATTCCTTTCACTCCCGGCAGGCCGTCGGACGAGTCGCCGCGCAGCAGCGCGAGTTCCGCGTAGGCCTCACCGGCCCGGTCGGCCGGCACCCCGTACTTGGCTGCCACCTCTTCGGGCCCGAGCAGTTCGGCCTTCGCGAGGCCACGCACCACGTACAGCACCCGCACCGGGACCGGGTCGTCGGTGACGACCTGCAGGAGGTCGCGGTCGCCGGTGACGACGATGGTGGCGTCCCGGGTCTCGGTGGCGGCGAGCGTGCCGAGAACGTCGTCGGCTTCGAGGCCCTCGGCGCCGGCGGTGGCGATTCCGGTGGCGGCCAGGACATCCAGGATCATCTGGACCTGCGGCGACAGGGTGTCGGGCACCTCTTCCTCGGCCCCGCCGGTGTCCTCGGCGACCCGATGCGCCTTGTAGGTGGGCACCGCTTCGACGCGGAACGCGGGCCGCCAGTCCAGGTCGAGGCACACCGCGAGCCGGGACGGTTGATGCTTGGTGATCAGTGCGGCCACCATGTCGGTGAATCCGCGGACCGCGTTGACGGAACGACCGTCGGGTGAAGTGATCGAGTCGGGTAGCGCGTAGTACGCGCGAAACCACAGGCTGGCACCGTCGAGGAGAAGCAGAGGCCCTGTCATGACCCTCATCCTGCCAAACCGGTTTAGCCTGAAGCCATGAGTTCCCTCGGCGCATCGACTTCACGCTTCCCGACCACCATCTATGCCGACCGAATCGCTCGCGCCGGCGCCCTCGCCCGCGATGCCGGGCTCGACGGCCTCCTCATCACCCCCGGACCCGACCTGCGGTATCTGCTGGGTTCGCGTGCGGAGTCGTTCGAGCGGCTCACCTGCCTGGTGATTCCGGCGAACGGTGACACCGCGTCCGTGGTCGTGCCGCGGCTCGAACTGGCCTCGCTCACCGAATCGGCCTCGTCCGAACTGGGTCTGACGATCCGCGACTGGGTGGACGGGGTCGACCCGTACGCATTGGTGTCGGCGCTGCTGCCGTCGCCCGCCCGGACCGCCGTCACGGATGCGATGCCCGCGCTGCACCTGATCCCGCTGTCGGAGGCGCTCGGTGCGCTGCCGGTCCTCGCCACGGGGGTGCTGCGGGAGCTGCGGATGGTCAAGGACGACGCGGAGATCGACGCGTTGCGCCGCGCCGGTCAGGCCATCGACCGGGTTCATGCCCGGATGGGGGAGTTCCTGAAGGTCGGCCGCACCGAATCCCAGGTGGCGGCCGACATCACCGCCGCGATCCTCGAGGAGGGGCACACCGAGGCGGCGTTCGTCATCGTCGGCTCGGGACCGCACGGCGCCGACCCGCACCACGAGGTGTCCGAGCGGGTCATCGAATCCGGGGACGTGGTGGTCATCGACATCGGCGGACCCGTCGAACCCGGCTACAACTCCGACTCCACCCGCACGTACAGCATGGGTGAACCCGATCCGGCTGTGGCCGCCAAGTTCGCGGTCCTCGAGGAGGCGCAGGCGGCGGCCGTCGACCTCGTGCGTCCCGGCGTCACCGCCGAAGCGGTCGACGCCGCAGCCCGGGACCTGTTGGCGGCGCAGGGTCTGGCCGAGGTGTTCGTGCACCGGACCGGGCACGGAATCGGGCTGTCGGTGCACGAGGAGCCCTACATCGTGTCGGGCAACGGGATCGAGCTGGCCGAGGGGATGGCGTTCAGCGTGGAGCCCGGAATCTACTTCCGCGGGGAGTGGGGTGCCCGGATCGAGGACATCGTGATCGTGACCGCAGACGGTTGTGAGCCGGTCAACACCCGGCCCCACGGGCTGACGGTCCTCCCGGGCTGAGCACCGGGAGCGTGCGGGGACGGGGCGGCGCGGGTAGTAACATCTTCCATTTGTTCACGACCGCACTCGCCGTTGCCCGTCTGCGGCGCGTCGGGATCACAGATCACGCGAAGGTGTCATGGAGAGCGTCGCCCCGAAGGTAACCGTCGTTGTACCGACCTACAACGAACGCGACAACCTGCCCAAGATCGTCGAGCTTCTCGCGGCGTTGGAGATTCCGAACCTGCACGTGCTGGTCGTCGACGACAACTCGCCGGACGGCACCGGTGAGGTCGCCGACACGCTCGCCCAGAGCGGTCCCATCCCGGTCGGAGTGCTGCACCGGACCGTCAAGGACGGTCTCGGGCGGGCCTACGTCGCCGGAATGACCCGGGCGCTGGCCGAGGGCGCCGACATCGTGATCCAGATGGACGCCGACCTGTCGCACCCCACCGAGGCCATCCCGCGGATGGTGGAGACCCTCGCGACGACGGATGCAGCCGTCGTGCTCGGCTCCCGCTACGTGGCCGGTGGCGCGGTCGCCAGCGACTGGCCCTGGCATCGCAAGGCGCTGTCGGCGTGGGCGAACTTCTACGTCAACGCGATCCTGCGGCTGCGTGTCAAGGACGCCACCGCCGGGTTCAAGGCATGGCATGCGGACACGCTGCGGGCCATCGACGTCGACGGGGTGCAGAGCAACGGATACGCATTCCAGGTGGAGATGAACTACCGGACGGTGCAGCGCGGCATGACCATCGCCGAGGTCCCGATCCGGTTCGAGGAACGCACCGACGGCGTGTCCAAGATGAGCCTCGCCGTGCAGCTCGAGTCTGCGCTGGTCCCGTGGAAGCTGCGGTTCAGTGGTGACGGAGCGCAGCCGAGCCGAGTACGCGGTTGACGGCGATCTCCACGACCACCCGCGTCGGGTTCACCCGGGGCTGGCGGTACCTGGCCGCGTAGCGGGCCACGGCGTCCGCGACGGACTCGGGGTCGGTGAGGACCCGGGCGGGGCCTTCGAGGGTCATCCAGCGGGGGCCGTCCACCTGACTCACCGCGCCGTACCCTCCCCGTTCGGCGTTGAGTGCCTTCTGCGAGGAGCCGTTGGTGATGACCCGCGCCAGCCCGTGCTCCTGATCCCAGGTGAAGCCGACGGCGACGACGTGCGGGGTGCCGTTCTTGCGGAGCGTCGTCAGCGTTCCGAGGTGGTATTCGCCGAGGAAGGTGAGCGCCGCGTGGGTCAGGCGGATCGGGGTGGAGGGGGTGCGGTCCATGCCCCGACGGTAATCCAGGACACTGGACGGGTGAGCCTGGGATCGAAGAAGAACAGTGGCAAGCCCGGCGACGCCGGGGTGGTGCTCCTCCTCGGCGGTCGCAGCGAGATCGGCCTCGAGATCGCCTCCCGGCTCGCGCCCGGCCGCACGATCGTCCTCGCCGCCCGCCGCAGCACCGACCTCGCCGCCGAACGGCAGGCGCTGCTCGACGCCGGCGCCGCCACGGTGGACTGTGTGGAATTCGACGCCGACGACCTCGACAGCCACGAGAAGCTGCTGCGGTCCGTCGCCGACACCCACGGCCCGCTGTCGGTCGCGGTCCTGGCATTCGGCATTCTCGGCGACCAGGCGCGCGCCGAGCAGGACGCACGGCACGCCGTCGCCGTGGTCCACACCGACTACGTCGCGCAGGTCAGCGTCCTCACGCACCTCGCCACCCTGCTCCGCGAGCAGGGGTCGGGACGGATCGTGGTGTTCTCGTCCGTCGCGGGTGTGCGCGTGCGCCGCGCCAACTACGTCTACGGGTCTGCGAAGGCCGGTCTCGACGGGTTCGCCTCCGGTCTCGGCGACGCCCTTCACGGCAGCGGTGTCTCACTCCTGCTGATCCGGTCCGGTTTCGTGATCGGCCGGATGACCGAGGGCATGTTGCCGGCGCCGATGTCGAGCACACCGGCACAGGTCGCGGACGCGGTGGTGCGCGGCCTGCACCGCGGTGCGAGCAGAGTCTGGGTGCCGGGCCGGTTGCGTCCTGTGTTCTTCGTCATGAGGTTGCTGCCGCAGGCGGTATGGCGCCGGATGCCGCGATGACCGGCCCGGTCGTCGTCGTCGGGATCGGTGCCGACGGGTGGGACGGTCTGTCGCCGTCCGCGCGACGCGAGATCGACGGCGCCGACGTCCTCATGGGTTCCTCGCGCCAACTCGCCCTGATTCCCGAATCGCCGGCGCAGCGGGTAACCTGGCCGTCGCCGCTGGTGCCGGCTTTGCCCGGCCTGTTCGAACAGCACAACGGCCGCCGGGTGTGCGTCCTGGCCAGCGGCGACCCGATGTTCCACGGAATCGGTGTCACGCTCGTCGACCTGCTCGGCGCGGAACGGGTGCGGGTGATCCCGCATCCGTCCTCGGCCACCCTGGCCTGCGCCCGCCTGGGCTGGGCGGCGCACGAGACACCGGTGGTCAGTCTCGTGAATCGGCCGGTCGGCACACTCCTGCCGGCACTCGGCGATCGGATGCGACTGCTGGTGCTGAGCCGGGACGAGCGCACTCCCGCCGCCGTCGCCGAACTGCTGACCGAGCGAGGGTTCGGACCATCGAGGCTCAGCGTGCTCGGCGAACTGGGCGGACCCGAAGAGTCGAGGCTCGACGGAACCGCATCGGGCTGGTCGCACGATCCGGGGGCCCGGCTGAACGTGATCGCGATCGACTGCCGGGCGGACCCCGACGCTCCACGGCTGACGAGGATGCCCGGACTGCCGGACGCCGCGTTCACCGGCGACGGGCAGATGACCAAACACGAGATCCGCGCCCTGACGCTGTGTGCCCTCGCCCCCGCGGCGGGGGAGTTGCTGTGGGACGTGGGAGGCGGATCCGGCACCGTCGCGATCGAGTGGATGCGCACCCACCCGCGTTGCCGGGCAGTCGCTTTCGAACGCAGCGCGGCGCGGGTCGACCAGATCGAGGCGAACGCCGCCGGGCTCGGGGTGCCGTCCCTCGCCGTGTTCGGTGATGCACCCGCCGCGTTCGAGGACGTACCGTCCGCACTGGCCGCGCCGGACGCGATCTTCGTCGGTGGCGGCGTCACCCAGGACGGCCTGCTCGACGAGTGCTGGTCGAGGCTCCGGGTGGGTGGCCGAATGGTGGCCAACGCGGTGACGGCGGAATCGGAAGCGCTCCTGCTGCAGTGGTTCTCGAAGTGCGGCGGGCAGCTCCGCAAGTTTCAGGTGTATCGGGGTGACCCGCTCGGTGGGTTCACCGCGTGGCGGCCTCAACTGCCGGTGGCGCAGTGGTCGGTGACGAAGCAGTCGAAAGGTGATGCGGCATGACGGTGTACTTCATCGGAGCAGGTCCGGGCGCGGCCGACCTCGTCACGGTGCGCGCGCAGCGAATCATCGCGGCGAGCCCCGTCTGCCTGTACGCGGGCAGCCTCGTCCCGCAGGAACTCCTCCAGGAATGCCCCGAGGGTGCGCGGGTGATCGACACGGCACGTCTGAGTCTCGACGAGATCGTCGCCCTGCTGATCGAGGCCGACGCCGCCGGGCAGGACGTCGCCCGCCTGCATTCGGGTGACCCGTCGATCTTCAGTGCCGTCGCCGAGCAGGTGCGCCGGCTCGAGGCCGCCGGCGTCGCGTACACCGTGGTGCCCGGGGTGCCCGCGTTCACCGCCGCGGCGGCGTCGCTGGGGCGGGAGCTGACCGTTCCCGGCGTCTCGCAGTCGATCGTGCTGACTCGCGTGTCCACGCTGTCCACCGCGATGCCGGAGGGCGAGGACCTGCGATCCCTGGGCCGCAGCGGCGCGACGATGGTGGTGCACCTGGGTGCGCACCGGATCGATCAGATCGCCCTGGAACTCACCGAGAATTACGGCCGCGACTGTCCCGCCGCCGTTGTCGCGTTCGCGTCGCGTCCCGACGAGATCGTGCTCCGCGGCACCCTGGCCACGATCGCCGATCAGGTGAAGGCCGCGGGCGTCACGAAGACCGCCGTGGTGATCGTCGGGAAAGTGCTCGCCGCCGAGGGGTTCCCGGACAGCTATCTGTATTCCGCCACCCGCGAGCGCAGTACCCACTGATCGTGGCTCGGATCCTGATCCTCGGCGGCACCGGGGAGGCCCGATCTCTCGCCGCCGTGCTCGCGGAGGTTCCGGGTGTCGAGACGGTGTCCTCGCTCGCCGGCCGGGTCCGCGATCCGCGGATGCCGGTGGGCGACGTACGGGTCGGCGGATTCGGGGGAGTGGACGGTCTCGCAGACTGGCTGCGCGAGCATCGCGCCGACGCGATCGTGGACGCCACGCACCCGTTCGCAGCGCAGATCACGCGCAACGCCGCCGACGCCGCCGACCGTTGCGGGGTACCGGTCGTCGTGCTGCGACGTCCCGAATGGTCCCCGCGGCCGGGCGACAACTGGGTGGGCGCCGCGGACCTCGCTGCCGCGGCCGAACTGCTGCCCGGCCTGGGAACGCGAGTCTTCCTCACCATCGGCAGGCAGGGCGTGGACAGTTTCGCGGGCCTGCGCGCGCTGTGGTTTCTCGTTCGCGCAATCGATCCGCCCGAAGTGGCGATGCCGCCCCAGTCGACGTTGCTCCTCGGCCGCGGGCCGTTCGCGGTCGCGGACGAGACCGCACTGATGCGCGAGCACCGCATCGACGTCCTGGTCACCAAGAACAGCGGTGGCGCGCAGACCGACGCGAAACTGGATGCCGCACGCGAACTGGGCGTACCGGTGGTGATGATCCGCCGGCCACCGCCGCCGCCGGCGACCGCAACGGTCGACGACGTGGCGGGAGCGGTGGAGTGGATCGACTCGGTCACCCGATGAGAAGGCCGGCGGGGTGACGCATCAGCAGGTGGGCGCGGGCGCGTCCTCCGACAACGGCTTGCCCTCCGGTTCCGTGTAGAACGCGAGCAGCACCAGTGGTTCGGTCCCCAGATTCGAGCCCTCGTGGACGTGATCGCTGCCGTGATCCTCGGTGATCGCCTGACCGGCAGTCGTCACCGCTTTCGTGCAGTCCTGCAGCGTGCGGGACAGCACCCCGGATTCCACGAACGCATACACCGGGCCGTCGTGGTAATGCCATCCCGTCGTGCCGCCCGGGGCGATTTCGATCCGGCGTAGCGTCAAATCCGTGCCCCCTGAGCTGCCGGCGAACGCCGGAACCGTCGTCTCGAACAGCACCTGCGCCGTCACACCCGAAGACGGCGTGGCCTGGGCGGGGGAAGCAGACAGCACCGCGGCTACGGCACAGGACAAGACGACCACACTCGATCTGAGGAGCATCGTGACGACCTCTCGGCGCGCTGGCCCCACGCACGGTGCGCGGGCATCCAGGGGAGTGCATTTCGGCGTGTCCAGGGTAGGGCTCCAGAGAGAGCGGCCGCGGGGATATCCGCGAAACGGATCATTGTGGTGGACTACTCCCGCCTCGGCGACACTGTAGTGGTGTGTTCGGGTGCGGAGATGACGCCCAGCGACGCTGCGTGGTGTCCTGAGCGGAGTGATAGGGAGAGTATGACGATCGAGCAGTTGCTGACTACGCATTTTCCGGACGATCCCGTGTTGGATGCGTCGTTCGCCACGGCCCTTCTGCGCCGGACCGCGCGAGATCCGAATGCCCCTGCGCTGGTCCGCATCTACAGTCCTGCACGGACGTTGTCGTTCGGGCGGTTGGACGCCATTCGACCGCAATTTCCGTCCGCTGCAGCGGCGGCGCGGCAACACGGATTCACCCCGGTCGTCCGAGGCGCGGGTGGTCGTGCGGCGGCCTACCACGAGCAGACCCTCGTCGTGGAGATGTACTCCCGGGACACCGAGGGCATCGTCGGCGCCCGCCCCCGTTTCGAGCGCATCACCCCGAGGATCGTCGCCGTGCTGAGGGATCTCGGTGTCGACGCTCGGATAGGTCCGGTACCCGGTGAGTACTGCCCCGGTGATTGGACCGTGAACGGCGCAGGCCGCGTCAAGCTGGCCGGGACCGCGCAGCGAATCATCGCCGGGGCGTGGGTCTTCGGCTTCGAACTGGTGGTCTCCGATTCCGACCCCGTGCGAGCGGTGCTCACCGATGTCAATGCCGCCCTCGAATTGGAGTTCGACCCCGGCACCGCGGCGTCCCTGACGGACCTGAACCCGGCCGTCACGCTCGAACAGGTCCGGGCAGCGATCCTCGCCGAAATCGGCGTGGTCCGCGAACTGACCGCCGACTCCGACCTCCTGGAGGAGGCCGCGAACCTGCGCGACGCACATGTGGCGTGAGGCGTCACCGCGCCTGGTGTAAGCCTATTGGGTTAGTTCATTGCAGGACAGTGAGTTTCACGAGTTTGGCTGGTTGCGTGAGCGTTCTGTTCTGGAGAACGCAGGTTTCGCTACAAACTGTTGGACCACTGTTCCGCCGGGTTCTAGCGTTGGCGCAAAGCAATCCGGTGTGACGTGCAGCACGTGCGAAACACGTGCGACACGTCGGAAATTTGTGGAGGAGCCCGGCATGAGCCTGCAGAATCGCTTCACCGAGAAATTCGGAATCGAACACCCTATCGTCCTTGCACCGATGGATTACGTCTCCAATTGGCGACTGGCTTCTGCCGTGGCCGAGGCAGGTGGGCTGGGTCTGATCGGCGGCGGATACGGCGACGATTCCTGGTTGCACGATCAGTTCGACCGCGTGACGACCGACGCTATCGGTTGTGGCTTCATCACCTGGTCCATGGCGCGGCAACCGCAGCTCCTCGAGAAGGCGATCGGCTACCGGCCGGCGGCCATCTTCCTCTCCTTCAGCGACCCGGCACCGCACGCGCCTGCGATTCGAGCCGCGGGAATCCCGCTGATCTGCCAGGTGCACAATCTCGAACACGCGCGCCGCGCAGTGGCGGTGGGTGCGAGCGTCGTCGCTGCTCAAGGGGGAGAGGCGGGCGGCCACGGAACGGGAACCCGATCGACGTTCACCCTGGTACCGGAGATCGCCGATTTCCTCCGGCGGGAGGCACCGGATGTGATGCTGCTGGCGGCCGGTGGAATCGGCGACGGCCGAGGCCTGGCGGCCGCGCTCGCGCTCGGAGCGGACGGTGCTCTCGTCGGCACCAGGTTCTGGGCGGCCGAGGAGGCGGCGATTCCCTGTGCGGCCCAGCAACGAGCTGTACGGGCGAGGGGGGACGACACGATCAGGCAGAGCGCCTTCGACATCGTGCGTGAGAAGCCCTGGCCGACTCGATACACGGGGCGAGTCCTGCACAACGATTTCATCCGCCGATGGCACGGCGACGAGTCCGGCCTGCGCGAGGTGCTTCGGGAGAAGCAGGAGCAGTTCCGGGCAGCAGTGAAGGACGAGGACTACGACGTCGCGAATCTGATCGTCGGTGAGGTCGTCGGACAGATCGATCGTGTCGACACCGTCGCGTCGATCATCGATGACATGGTCGACACCGCTGCCGCCATCCTGGGGCGCACATCCTACGACCTGGCGGCGATCGGCTCCTAGCGCCTCATCGGTGCTACCTCGCACACCCTCACCCCGCGCGTCCCGGAGAAGGATTCCCCATGACCACCAGCCAGTCCGTTTCACCACCCGCTCCCGCGAGCGGTGTCGCGAAGTGCAGCCTTCGCAAGATCATCACCGCGTCGAGCGTCGGAACGTTGATCGAATGGTACGACTTCTACATCTACGGCAGTCTCGCAGTAGTGTTCTCCGGGATGTTCTTTCCCGAAGGGAACGGAACCGCAGCACTTCTCGTCACGATTGCCGCCTTCGGAACGGGCTTCGTCGTACGACCCATCGGCGCCATGGTATTCGGCAGAATGGGGGACCGCGTCGGACGTAAGAGGACGTTCATGACGACCCTGCTCATCATGGGCGGCGCCACCACGACGCTCGGACTGATGCCCACCTATGACCACATCGGGATTCTGGCGCCGATACTGCTGGTGACGTTGCGGCTGCTGCAGGGTCTCGCGATCGGCGGAGAGTACGGGGGCGCAGTCGTCTACATCGCGGAGAATTCACCGGCGAAGAAACGCGGAGCACTCACGAGTGTTCTCCAGACCACCGCGACCGGTGGCCTCCTCCTGTCGATCGGCGTCATCGTGCTCTGCCGGGTCGGGTTGGGCGAGCAGGCATTCAGTGTGTGGGGCTGGCGGATTCCGTTCCTTCTGTCCGCGGTCCTGGTGCTGTTCTCGCTGAAGATCCGCATGAAGATGCACGAATCGCCGGTGTTCGAGGAGATGCGACGAACTGGAAACCTCTCGCGTTCACCGATCAGGGATGCGGTCGCGCACAAGCCGGCCTTCGCGTTGCTGCTCGTGGTGCTCTTCGGAGTCACGGCCGGGCTGGGAGTTGCCTGGTACACCAGCCAGTTCTACACGCTGTACTTCCTGCAGACGATCTTGAAGATCGACTTCCTCACCGCGAACGTCTCCGTCGGAATCGCCCTGGTCATCGCGACACCGTTCTTCGTCATCTTCGGCAAGATGTCCGACAGATATGGACGGACTCGGATTATCCTGTGCGGCTTGGTGCTTTCGGCAGTCGGCTACCTCCCGCTGTTCCTGTGGATCCGGGACGCCGCGGTCGAGGGCCACCACATCCAGATGATCGTGCCGCTGACGATTCAGGTCATCTTCGTCACCATGGTCTACGGGCCCACCGCGGCATTCCTGTCCGAGCTGTTCCCACCACAGATCCGCTACACCGGCCTATCGCTGGCGTACCACATCGGGACCGGCGTGTTCGGTGGCTTCACCCCTCTGGTGGCGCTCTCGCTCAACTCCGCGACCGGGAACGTCCTCGCCGGGCTCATCTACCCGATCGTGGTCACCGCGGTCACCGCAGTGGTGTTCGTGTTGACGTTGCGGCGCGGCGTGGACAGCCCGATAGTCCGGAGGGCGTGGAAGCAGATCGATTCCGAGTACTCGTCATGAGACACCCGACCCGGTACGGCGCGATCGCGTTCACTGCTCCGGTGGCCGAGCGGCAGAAGGCGACGGGGAGCATCAACTGGTACGGGCGCATGCGGGCGCAGGAGGACGACCCAGGTCTGCCCGACGAACTGGACACCCGCGTCACTGCCCTGATCCGAGGCACCGATTCGTTCTTCATCGCGACCGTGACACCCTCGGGGTGGCCCTATATCCAACACCGAGGCGGCCCGCACGGCTTCGTGCACGTGCCGGACCCGACGACGATTGCGCTGGCGGACTACTCGGGAAATCAGCAGTTCGTCACGGTCGGCAACCTCGACGAGAACGACCGAGTGGCCCTCTTCTTCATCGACTACCCCACCCGCACCAGAGTCAAAGTCTACGGGCGAGCCGAGGTCGTCGAGCGTGCCGAAGATCCGGATCTCATCGCCCGGCTTCTCACCACACCCGAGGGGGTGAGTAAGGCCGGATGCGATCGCGCGTTCGTCATCCACGTCGAGGCCCTCGACCGGAACTGCACGAAGAACATCCCGCCGAAGTACGGCGAGGCGCGGATGCGGGAGTCGCTCACTTTGGCCCGCAAGGGTTTACAGGAAGAGATCGAAGACCTGCGATCTCGCAATGCAGAACTGGAGCGGGAGGTCGCCCGGCTTCGCCTGCACACCGACGACGGTCAGTCGTGTTGACCGACGGTGGCACTGCCGGGTGGCGGAGAGTGGCGGATTGCGGCGTCCCGCAGTACCCGCAGCAGCGGTGTCGCGCGGTTGCGGCGGTACACGAACCTCACGACCGCGGGCGGCGCACCGACCAGCGGGATGAACTGGACGTTCCGATGGGTTACCCGCCTGCGGGCAACTTCGGGAACCGTGCCGACACCCCGATCGGCGGCGATCAACTCGAGCCAGTCGTCGAAGTTCGAGCACGTCACCACCGGGCCGTCGTGGTTCGGCCACAGGTCTTCGGATGTGGTGCCGCTGAGGGTATTGATGACCAGGGGAAGCGTTCCGAACTCGGCCCAGTCGATCGATTCTCGGGTCGCGAGCGGCGACGCCGTCGAGACCGCCGCAATCCGCTGCTCCTCGAACAGCGGATGCTGCACGAACTCGTCGCCGGGAACATCCCGGCGGACGACGGCGGCGTCCACGGTGGCGTTGTTCAGTGCGGCGATGGGGTCGTCGCAGCGACGCGGAACGACGGTGGCGCGGGAATTCTTCTCGACGTCGTCGATCACCTGCTGCGCCCACGGATCGGGCAGGAGCCAACTGAAGCCGAGGACGAGGGATCGGTTGGTGTACAGCGCAACCGCGGAATCGAGATCGCCGAGGATGACGCGCACCTTCTCGACGAACCCGGCACCGTCCTCGGTGAGGGCAAGTGCCCGCGAGGTCCGGTCGAACAATCGGACGCCGAGCGAGGTCTCGAGCTGCTGCACCGTCCGGGTGAGCGCCGGCTGGGTGATGTGGAGTGCGTTCGCCGCCGCGGTGAACGAGCCTGCCTCGGCGATCGCAACGGCCGCCCGCAGATGCCGCAGTTCGATGGACATAACTCCCAAGCATAGATCCGGCCGAAGAGGCATTTCCGCTTCGCAAAGCGGCGGTGCACGATGAGGAACGGAAAGACCACGCGCACATCGACCGAAAGGATCCTGGTGTTCGATCTCGAGGACGGCCTCCTAATTCCCATCATCGGGGCGCCCATGGCAGGAGGACCGAGCACGCCCGAGCTCGTTGCCGCGGTCTCGTCCGCCGGGGGCCTCGGCTTCCTGGCGGCCGGCTACAAGACCGTCGAGGCGGCTCGGCGTGAGGTCGACGCGGTCCGCGCCCTGACGAGCGCGCCGTTCGGACTCAATCTTTTCGTCCCCGGCCGCCCCCTGGCCGACCGTGCCGCGGTGGAGGCTTACCGAGCGCGGTTGCAGCCGCTCGCCGAACGCAGACACGTGACGCTGCCCGACGTCGTCGACTTCGACGACGACGCGTTCGACGGCAAGCTCGATCTCGCGGTCGAGGTTGGCGTTCCCGTGGTGTCGTTCACCTTCGGCCTTCCGCCGCGGGACGTTGTCGATCGGCTACACGATGCCGGCAGCGCCGTGGTGGCCACGGTGTCCGATGTCGACGAGGCGCTCTCGGCCGCTCGGTTGAGCGTCGATGCGATCTGTCTGCAAGGAGTCGACGCGGGCGGGCATCGAGCGACGCTCGACCCCGATGCGGAGCCGGACCCACGTTCGACGAGGGAATTGGTCGAGGCGGCCCGGTCGGCAATCGACCTTCCCATCATTGCGGCGGGAGGGATAGAGACCGGATCAGACGTCGCGGCTGCACTCGCGGCCGGTGCCACCGCCGTCCAGATCGGTACCGCTCTCCTCGACGCCGACGAGGCAGGGACCAAACCCGCGCACCGGGCGGCGTTGCACGACCCCCGATTCACCGACACCGTCGTCACTCGCGCGTTCTCCGGTCGTCCCGCGCGTGGCCTGGTCAATGACTTCATCACCGGCTTCGATGCTCACGCGGTGGCGGCATATCCGCAGGTACACCTGCTGACCAGTGGGCTGCGAGCCGCAGCAGGCGCGGCCGGCGACCCGCACGGCCTCGCCCTCTGGGCCGGTGTCGGCTATCGCAGTGCCCGTTCGGCCCCCGCAGGGGAGATCGTTCGGGACCTGTGGAGTGAAGCACGGTAGTTCTCATGGATATCGGCGATCTGAACTTCTTCCTGGCCGTGGCCCGCGCAGGCGGAATCTCCCGGGCATCGAAGGAACTTCTGACGGTTCAGTCGAACATCAGCTCACGGATCCGCGCGCTCGAAGACGAACTCGGAGTGGAACTGTTCCGCCGTCATGCCCGTGGGGTGACCCTGACGAACTCCGGCGAACGTCTGCTGCCCTATGCCGAACAGATCACTCAGCTCGTGCGGGAAGTGACGCAGGTCGTCAGCGACGATCGAGATCCGGGCGGACGATTGGCGATCGGCTCCATGGAGACCACCGCGGGATTGCGGCTTCCCGGGGTGCTGGCAGCGTTCAGCGAAGAGTGCCCCCGAGTCGACTTCACCTTGGCGACCGACACCACCGACGCGCTGACCACCCAGGTGATCGAGCATCGACTCGACGGCGCTTTCGTCTGCGGACCGGTGCGGCACCCGGACCTGGTCTCCGAGCAGGTCTTCATCGAGCAACTCGTGCTGGTGAGCGGCGTTCGCGTGGCAGATCTGGACTCGGTACCGGCCGACGGTCGGCGGCACAAGGTTCTCGTCCTCCGGGCCGGCTGTGCCTACCGGGCCCGCCTCGAGCGGCTCTTCGAGCAGCACGGAGTGCCGAGCCCGGACGTTCTCGAGTTCGGAACCCTCGAGGGCATCCTCGGGTGTGCGGCCGCGGGAATGGGCGTGACCCTGCTGCCGCTGGGCGTGGTGACGTCGTCGCCGATGGCGTCGGCCTTGAAGGTGCATCACCTCGCACCGGCCGACTCGCGCGCGGAGACGCTCTTCATCCGCCGCAAGGACTCCACCGTGACCCCTGCCCTGTCGCGATTCCTGTTCCACACCCACGATTCCAGCCGCCCGGCCTCCCTGAAATCCGTGGCTCGCTAGGTGGCTGGTGTCGAACGGCTGTCTCTGCGTGAGGGCCGGGCGCGTGGGCGGCGAGGAGCGAGTGGATCGGTGCTCGGATGACACACGCGATAGTTGGCCGGGCAGAGAGGATCGGCCGGTTGG
>RRBB01000021.1:0-86340 GCA_006543605.1 Rhodococcus sp. WS4 | reverse complement strand
CCGGGTCCTGCAGAACTCATGCCGGACATCGATCGTGTCAAGCGAGCAGGGCAGTGACCCGGCGGCACCTCGGGTGCATCGGCAGTCCATCTGAAACCACCGACACAAGGATGGTGCACCAGTGAGCAGCTGGCGCGAGCTCCTCGACCCCGAGTTGGAGCATGTGCTCGACGCGCTGCCCGCGGTTGACTTCGTGGACTACCAGCGCTTCCGTGCAGCTTCGGATGTCGGGGGAGCGGCCCGCGCCCGTGAGGTCGAACCCGGGGAGATCGAGATCGCTGACCGTGAGGTTGGCGCCGACGGCAGGACTGCATCGGTCCGGCTCTACCGGCCACCGGCGCGACCCGAGTCCCGGCCCGCGATCCTGCACCTGCACGGTGGCGGATTCGTGAGCGGCTCGTCCGACGCCAGCCACGCCCGCAACGTGGAGCTGAGCCGCGAGCTGGGGGCGGTCGTGGTCTCGGTCGACTACCGCCGGGCGCCCGAGCACCCTTACCCAGCACCGCTCGACGACTGCGAGACGGCGCTGCGCTGGCTGATCGCCGCTTCCACCGATCTCGGTGTCGATCCGGGGCGGATCGCGCTCCACGGTGTCAGCGCCGGTGGTGCCTTGGCAGCTGGCCTGGCGATCCGGGTACGCGGCGAACTCGCGCCGTGCTTCCAGTTCCTATCGGTGCCCATCATCGACGACCGACTGACCACGGCGAGCATGCTGCGCTACGACGACACACCGATCTGGAGCCGTCCCGTCGGCGAGGTCAGCTGGGCTCACTACCTGGGCGACCTCGCCCCGGGATCGGCTGACGTGCCGGCGGAGGCGGCTCCCGGACGCGCGAGCATCGGCGACCTGCGCGGTTTGCCGCCGGCGTACGTTGCGGTGATGGAACTGGACCCGCTGTGCGACGAGGGTCTCGCCTACGCGGCGATGCTGGCCGAGGCGGGAGTGGCGGTCGAGTCGCACCGCTTCCCCGGCGCGTTCCATGCGGTCTTCACCGCCAAGCCGTCGGCCAGTGTCTCCCGCCGCTACCTGGCCGAGGAGATCGCCGTCCTGGCCCGGGCGCTGGGAGTGGAGCGGTGACGCTGCGCACCTTCGCCGGCACGACGGCCGTGGTCACGGGAGCAGCGCATGGCGTCGGCCGGGCGCTGGCGCTGCGGTTGGCGCTGGCGGGCAGCCGGGTCGTGGTGGTCGACATCCGCGCCGAGGACGGCGCCGCCGTCGCTGACGAGCTCACCGCACAGGGCGCGCACGCGCTCGCGGTGGCATGCGACGTCTCGTCACGGGAGGACGTCGCGGCGCTTGGCGAGCGGGTCGCCGCCTGGGCGCCGGAGGGAGTGCAAGTCCTGTGCAATAACGCCGGCGTTTTCACGCCGCGACATGCGGCGACCGCGACGCACGAGGACTGGGAGTGGGTGCTGGGGGTCAGCTTGTGGGGAGTGATCCACGGCATCGAGGAGTTCCTGCCCGGCATGCTCGCGTCGGAACGCGACTGCCACATCCTCAACACGGCCTCGATGAACGGCTACCTGCCCAGTCGGCACAGCACGCTCTACTCCACTGCGAAGTACGGCGTGGTGGGGCTCAGTGAGACGCTGCGCATGGAGCTCGCCTCGACCCGGGTAGGAGTCACCCTGCTCAACCCGGCAGCCGTGCGCACGAACATCAGCCGTGCCGAGGAGGTGCGGCCCGCGCGGATGACCCGCTCCCGGCAGGACCCCGAGGACGAGGCGTTCGCCGACTACGGGTTGAGTCCCGCGCTCGATCCGGAGCAGGTCGCGGACCTCGCGCTGAACGCGATGGTGGCGGGACGCGAGGCCGTCTTCACCGACCACGTGGTCAAGCCGCTGCTGGAGCAACGGTTCGCTCGCGTTCTGGACGCCTTCGTGGCCCTTCCGTCTGCCCCGCCAGGATCGATGACCGCCCGTTACGCGGGCAGCTGGACCACCAGCGGGTCGAAGGGCTCGCCCTCGGCATAGACGTCGTTGAAGAGCGTCACGCCGTCGGCGGTCAGGGCCACCTCGTCGGCACCCCAGACCACGGTCCCGTCCTCGGCGGCGATGCGCTGCAGCCGGGCCGTCACCAGCGGCACCCGCGGCGCACCCTCGCGCGCCTGGGGATCCTCGATGGTGAGCACGGCCCGCGACCCGTCGACCTCCACCCAGGGATGGGCGATCCGGACGAAGAGCATGCCGAAGTGGCCGCTGAACCGGACGTCGCCGCGGAAGGCCCACACCTGCCGGCCCGCGTCTTCGCCGGCGCTGCTCGCTGCCGCGTCGTACTCATAGAAGAGATCACCGGTGCCGACGGGTGTCGCGCCCTCGCCGACCGAGCCCTTGCCGTCCGGCATCCGGCGCACGTAGTCGACGAACGAGCCCTTGATGCCCCAGCGCAGGCCGGGAGCCAGGCGACGCTGCGCCGGCGGGGTGGTGTCGGTGGAGGTGTCCATCGGTGTTCGCTCTCGACCCGGGGCGTGACCACTGCCCAGTCCAATAATGTTCGGTTACTATGTTGACATAATGGAGTCCGAGAAGCTAATCATGGTCGTCCATGATTGATCGACTGGGTGAGGGGGACGCATGTCGCGTGATCGCACGGCTCGAAACCGGATCTGGAGGTATCTCGGTGAGCGCGGTCCGGTAACCGACGCCGATGGGCTCGCCACCAAACGGCTCAATGTGGCTGTTTCCTACCAGGGCTCGCCGGTCGCCTTCATCCAGCTGATCGCCGTGATGGAGCGGGAGGGGGAGCTGGAGCGCGACGTCCGGGGCAAGCGCACCTATCGGATCGCACTTGCCAGCGGCCGACTGGTCGCGGGCGATCCGTCCGCCCCGACCGCGGCGGAGAGGGGTACGGCGGGAGCCGTCGTCCGAGACACCTCCGTGGGCCTGCTCGCGGTGGACTACGCCCTCCTGGCGCGCTCGCTGCTGCTCGAGCTGACCGGCGCCATCGAGCCGGGCGCCCTCGACAAGATGCGAGCGGCGAACCGGCGCATCACCCAGGAGCGCGACGATTATGCGCGCCGGCTCGAGCTCGCCCGCGCGGCTCGCGGAGCTGCGTGCGTCGATCGCGGAGAGCGCGCGCAGCGACACGCTGGAGCGGTAGGGACCGTCGGTCCGTGCGGAGGGGGCGCACGCGGGGATGAGCAGTGCAGCGAGCCCGGCCACCGCCATCGCAGCTGCCATCACCGCCAAGGCCACGGGGAAGATGGCTCGGCTGGAGCGCCGACCGGTGGGCTGACGGGGCGTGGGATCGGTGACACTCTATTATGAAGCTATTAATGTTGTAGTGACATTCCGCACAACAAAGCCATTACAGAGATCCCGTCAGGAGCGATAACTTGTCGACCATGCCATCCCTTGTCGCACCGCGCCCGTTGGAAGGTCTGCTCGTCGTCAGTCTCGAGCAAGCCGTGGCGGCTCCCTTCGCCACCCGCCAGCTGGCCGATCTCGGGGCCCGCGTGATCAAGATCGAGCGCCCTGGGTCAGGCGACTTCGCCCGCGGCTACGACACCGCCGTGCACGGGCTTTCGAGCTACTTCGTCTGGCTCAACCGGGGCAAGGAGTCGCTGACCCTCGATGTGAAGTCGGACAGCGGACGCGCCGTGCTGGGCCAGCTCCTGGAGAAGGCCGATGTCTTCGTGCACAACCTCGGGCCCGGCGCTGTCGGCCGGCTGGGGTTCGGTGTGGAGGCCCTGGCTGAGCTCAACCCGCGGCTGGTCAACTGCGCGGTGAATGGCTACGGGAGCACCGGCTCGTGGGCGCAGCGCAAGGCCTATGATCTGCTGATCCAGTGCCAGACCGGCCTGGTCTCGATCACCGGCGGTCCCGAGACCGGTGCCCGGGTCGGCATCTCCGTGGCCGACATCGCCGCCGGCATGTATGCGTTCAGCGGTGTCCTGGCCGCGCTGCTCGGCCGTGCCACCACCGGCGTGGCACGCCCCGTCGAGGTCTCCCTGTTCGACGCGCTGGCGGAGTGGATGAGCCAGCCGGCGTACTACACCGCGTTCACTGGGGTCGAGCCGCGTCGGCTCGGTACCCACCACGCCACCATCGCGCCGTACGGGGCCTACCCTGCCGCCGATGGGACCGAGGTGCTGTTCTCGATCCAGAACGACGTCGAGTGGCGGACGTTCTGCACCGACTTCCTCGAGGATGCGGCGATCGTCGACGACGAGCGGTTTAGCGCCGGCGCGACTCGGGTCGCGAACCGGGCAGAGCTCGACGTCCTCGTGACAGCGGCCTTTGCCCGGCGCACCAGCGACGAGGTGGTCGCACTGCTCGACAGGCTGCGGATCGCCAACGCGCGGATCAACCAGGTGGCCGAATTCCTCGACCACCCCGTCCTGCGCGAGCGTGGGCGCTGGCACGAGGTGCAGACGCCCGGCGGCCCGGCGGCCGCCCTCGCACCGCCGATCGACATCGCCGGCCTGACGCCGGTGATGGGCGACGTACCCGCCCTGGGGGAGCACACCGACGCGCTGCTGGCCGAGCTCGGACTCGAGCCCGGCGCGATCGAACGACTGCACGGCGACGGCGTCGTCTGACGCCGCACCGACCTTTCACCACGAACCATGAGGAGTACGTCAATGGGTCACCTGGAGACACTCGATCCCGACGAGTGCGCCATCGTCAGCACCGTCGCCGAGTTCGCCGACAAACAGGTCAAGCCGGTGGTGCAGGAGCTGGAGCACGGCAACGTCTATCCCGAGGCGCTGATTGAGCAGATGAAGGAGCTCGGCATCTACGGCGTTGCCGTCCCCGAGGAGTACGGCGGCTATGGCTACTCCACCGAGTACGACGTGGAGCGCTACTTCCGCGACGCGCCTCCGATGATCGTGGGTGAGGACACCAACGAGATCCGGCGCAACGTCATCGTCAGCCAGCTCGTCGCCCGGGCCAAGCGGTGAGCAGGGCCGGCAACATCGTCGTCGCCGGTGCCGGCTTGGCCGGACTGCGCACGGCAGAGGGTCTGCGCCGGCACGGCTGGACGGGGAAGGTCACGATCGTCGGCGACGAGGTGCACTATCCCTACACCAGGCCGCCGCTGTCGAAGAAGCTGCTCGCCGACGGCGGCAATCACGCCAGTGTCGAGCTGCGTCGACGTGACAGCGAGCACCCGACCGAGTGGCTGCTGGGCCGCACCGTCGTCTCGTCGGACCTCAGCCGCCGGGTTGTCGTGCTCGATGACGGCACCGAGTTGAGCTACGACGGACTCGTCGCGGCGACGGGGGTCCGGGCCCGCAGGCTGCCGCCCCAGGTGGGCGGCCCGGCCACGGCGCTGCGCACGCTCGACGACGCGATCGCCCTCGGCGACAGGCTGCGGCCCGGCTCGAGCGTGGTCGTGATCGGCGCCGGCTTCATCGGCTGTGAGGTGGCCGCCACGGCGATCGCCCGTGACTGCAAGGTGGCGGTGGTCGCTGTCGACGACGTACCGATGCAGGTTCCGCTCGGCGCCATGGTCGGCGCCGAGCTGCGCCGTCGGCATGCGGCGGCGGGTGTGACGTTCCACCTCGGCACCGGCGTGGCGGCGATCGAGCCCGGCGCCGTGGTCCTCACCGACGGCATCCGGCTCCTCGCCGACGTGGTCGTGGAGGCGATCGGCTCGGAGCCGAACACGGGCTGGCTCGAGGGCAACGGACTCGATCTGGCCAACGGCGTCGTCTGCGATCAGCTGCTTCGTCCGGGCGGACTCTCGGGCGTCGTCGCGGTGGGCGACGTCGGCCGCTTCCCGAACGCGCTGTACGACGCCGAGCCGCGCCGCATCGAGCACTGGCAGGTGGCAGTGGACACGAGCATGTACGCCGCCAAGGTGCTGCTCGGCGATCTGGCGGAAACGCCGTGCACCGAGCCGTTCGGCACGCTCCCCACGTTCTGGTCCGACCAGGGGGCAGTGAGCCTGCGGGCACTCGGCCAGCCCGGTCTCGGCGACGAGGTCGAGGTGCTGGAGGGCGAGCTGCGCGGTGAGGCGGCCGTCGGCTACCGCCGCGGTGGCGCGCTGGTCGGCGTGGTGCTGCTCGGGATGCCCAAGAGCATGGGTGCCTACCTGCAGCGACTCACCGCCGAGCTGACCGCCCGCGTCTAACCCACGAGTGCGCGCATATCGCCCGCGCGGCATGTACGACGACAGGGGCCACACCCCGTGAGGGTGCGGTCCCTGCCTGTTGCTGAGGGTTCTCGCGGTCAGTCGGAGAACTCGATGACGCCACGCAGGTTCTTGCCCGCGTGCATGTCCGCATAGCCCTCGTTGATCTGGTCGAGGGTGTACGTCTTGGTGATGAGCTCGTCGAGCTTGAGCTTCCCCTGGCGGTAGAGGTCGAGCAGGAGCGGGATGTCGCGGTGCACCTGCACGCCGCCATACACGTTGCCGCGCAGCGTCTTCTGGGTCAGCGTGAACATGGCAAGGTTCATGTTGACACTGGCGGAGGCGAATGGCGAGACGGACGTGATCACCGTGATGCCCGCCGGCCCGGTGAGGTCGAGGATCTCACCCAGCTTGCTGCCGTCGCCCACGCCGACCGACAGGATCGCGGCGTCCGCGCCCCGTCCGGGCGCGAGGTCGGCGAGCAGCGCCTGCGCCTCCTCGATCGAGCCGACGGCGTGGGTAGCGCCGAACTCGAGCGCCTTCTGTCGCTTTATCTCCACTGTGTCGACAGCGATGATCAAGTTCGCGCCTGCGTTCTTGGCGCCCTGGATCGAGTTGACACCGACGCCGCCGCTGCCGATGACGACGACGTTGTCACCCGGCTCTACCTCGGCGAGGTAGACCGCCGCCCCCCAGCCGGTGGTGACGGCGCAGCCGAGCAGGGACGCGACGTTGAAGGGGATGTCCTTGTCCATCTTCACCACGCAGCGCTCCGAGACGACCGTGGCGTCGGCAAAGGTCCCCAGGTCGCCGGTAGCGGCGACCTCCTGGCCCCGGGCATGGAACGACTTGGAGGCGCCGTACTCCTGCAGCGAGGCGTTGAGACACAGGTTGGAGCGTCCGCGCGCGCAGTTGCGGCAGTAGCCGCACGGCGGCTGGAAGATGAGGATGACGTGGTCGCCGGGCGCCACCCGCGTCACGCCCTGCCCTACCGCCTCGACGACGCCCGCACCCTCGTGGCCACCGACCAGGGGCAGCGGGGTCGGCATGTCACCGGTGACGGCGTGGTCATCGGAGTGACACAGGCCGGTCGCGCGGATCTTGACCCGCACCTGGCCCGGGCCGGGATCGGCGAGCTCCACGTCTTCGACGCTCCACTTCTCGCCCGTGCCCCACAGGATTGCTGCTCTGGTGCTCATCGCTGCCTCTCTTGTCGTCGGACGCACTTGCGCCCGACGCCTAATGTTGTTTAAACAACATAGTGGACATCATTAGAAGACGTCAACGGCGTCGGGCGCAGTGCTTGCGGGGGTTCAGGACGAGAAGGTCAGACCCCGGAAGTCGTCGTCGGTGGCGGCGCGGACCCGCTCGCGATACTGCGGCAGGCCACCGGCATAGAGCAGGTAGGCGCGCTTGCGACCGGGCACGTTGGAGCCGAAGGCCCAGGATTCGGCCTTCTCCTGGAGGGTCCCGACGATGCCGCCGTTGACGTGGTCGATCCACTCGTCCTCGGCCGCCTCGGTGGTAGCGATCGTGGTGTGACCGTGGTCGCGGGCGTACTCGACGGCCGAGGCGACCCAGTCGGCCTGGAAGTCCGTGATGCGCGGAATGGTCCCTGTCACGCTCTGGGCTCCGCCGATCATGAAGAGGTTGGGGAAGCCGGCCGTCTGCATGCCGAACCAGGTGCGCGGGCCCGCTTCCCAGTGCTCCTTCAGGCTGAGTCCGTCCTCGCCACGGATGTCGATCTTGTTGTACGAGCCGACGACGGCGTCGAAGCCGGTGGCGAAGACGATCACATCGACGTCGTAGTGGCCGGCTCTCGTCTCGATGCCGGTCTCGGTGAACCGGATCATGGACTCCTCCAGGGTGGAGACCAGTGTGACGTGCGGCTCGTTGAAGACCTCGTAGTAGCCGTTCTCCAGCGGCGGCCGCTTCTGTCCGAAGCCGTGGTCTGTCGGGATGAGCCGGTCGGCGACCGCGGGGTCGTCGACCCGGGCGCGGATCCGCTCGGCGATGTAGGCGGTGCAGTTGTCGTTGGCGCGCTTGTCGAGGGCGACGTCGCGGAAGTTGCCCAAGGCCATCACGAGACCGGGGGAGTCGTAGAGCTTCTCGAAGCGCCTGCGTCGCTCCTCGGGGTCCAGGTCGAGGGAGGACTCCATCATCGGACTGTGCGGCGAGCCGGAGGGGGAGAGCTGGGTGGCCTCGAAGATCTCGTCGATCCGGTTGCGTATGTCGTCCATCCGCTCGGATGTGATGTCGAAGTTGTTGATCGGTGTGCACCAGTTGGGGCGGCGCTGGAAGACGACCAGGCTGTCGGCGTCCTTGGCAACGATCGGAATGATCTGGACGCCACTGGATCCGGTGCCGATCACGGCGACCTTCTTGCCGGTGAAGTCGACGCCGTCGGCCGGCCACAGGCCGGTGTGCGCCCACTCGCCGCGGAAGTCCTCGAGGCCGGGAACCTTCGGGAAGGCCGGCGCCGAGAGGATGCCCAGCGCGGTGACGAGATAGCGCGGCCGCCAGACCCGGCCGCTCTCGGTGGTCACGGTCCAGCGCCGGCTCGAGGCGTCCCAGACGGCCGAGGAGACCCGTTGCTCGAGGTTGATCCGCTCACGCAGCCCGAACCTGTCGACCGCGTAGTTGAGGTAACGCTCGATCTCGGGCTGGGCGGCGTACTCCTCGCTCCAGTCCCACTCGTCGATGAGCTCTTTGGAGAAGAAGTAGCCGTAGGTGTAGCTCTCGGCATCGAAGCGGGCGCCGGGGTAGCGGTTCCAGTACCAGACTCCGCCCACTCCGGAGCCGGCCTCGAGCGTCTGTACATCGAGTCCGAGCTCGCGGAGCGTGTAGAGCTGGTAGATGCCGGAGATGCCGGCACCGATGACGAGGGCGTCCAGCGTTGTTGCCGCGGACTGTGGCTCCGTCACAGAGCTCCTCCTGTGCACTTGGTGAGGCACACCGAAGGTGCACTCATGTTAGTAATACCTATTACATAATAGCAGCATTACTGTCGGGTGTGGTTGCAGCGTGACCGGTCGAGGCTGCTGTCTCAGGACGCCTCGCGGGGGCCCGGCGCGAAGACCAGGTGGACGTGGTCGACGCCCCATGCCAGGCCGAGGTGTTCGCGCGGGGCCGGTGCGTCGGTGTCCAGCTGGAAGCGCGGGATCCGGCGGTGCAGTTCCTCGAAGGCGATGCGGAGTTCGAGACGGGCGAGGTGGAGGCCGACGCAGCGGTGCGGGCCCACGCCGAAGGCGAGGTGGGGCTTGGGGGCCCGGTCGAAGATCACGCTGTCGGGGTCTGGGTAGTACTTCGGGTCGCGGTTGGCGGCGGCTAGCGGGGCGTGGATGCGGTCGCCGCGGGGAATCGCGACCCCTTGAAAGGTGACGGTCTCGTCGGTCACGGTGCGGGTGGGCACCGGTGGCGTGGCCCACCTGAGCAATTCCTCGACGGCCGCGTCGAGCCCGCTGGGATCGGCGAACATCGCGTCCCACTGCTCGGGGTGGGCGGCGAAGTAGACGGCGCAGCGGGCGAGCACGCTCTGCACGGTGTCCAGTCCGGCGGTCATCATCAGCACGAAGAAGTCGAACAGCTCCTGGTCGGTCATCTTCGCGCCGTTGATCTCGGCGTCGAGCATCACCGAGGTGACGTCGTCCTGTCGCGGGGCCGCCCGCCACTGCGGGATCTTCTCCATCATGTAGGCGCTGAACTCCACGTGCGCTTGGCCACGCGCCTGCGCGTTCTCCTCGAGGGTGCCGCCGGCGACGCCGTGCAGCAGCGTCGAGGTCCAGCGGTTCATCCTCTCCAGGTCTTCCAGGGGCCAGCCCATGATCGCCAGCACCGTGGCGCCCGGGAAGGGCAGTGCGAAGCCCTCCACGAAGTCGCAGCGGCCGTCCTCGATGAAGCCGTCGATGAACCTGTTCGCCTGTTCGCGCAAATGGTCGGCCAGTGCGGCGACCTTCTGCGGCGCGAACTGGGGGTCGAGGTAGCGGCGGTACTGCCGGTGCTCGGCACCGTCGATCTCGATCGGGATCATCGCCACCCGTGAGCCGACGGCGTTGGTGCCGTCGGGTTCGTTGGGGAAGCTGACCACGCCGCGGTTGTTGAGCCGCAGCAGGGCCGAGACGTCGTCGTACTCGGTGAGCACCCAGCAGCCGTTCCCCCGTCCCGACCAGCTCAGCGGCAGTTCGGCGCGGCGCGCGGCCAGCTCGGCGAGCTGGGTGGAGATCCCCACACCCGCGTACGGGTCGTAGTCCCGCCGCAGTCGATCGCGGTCCTCTCCGATCGGCCGGCTGGTCACGCGAGCTCCTTGTGCCCTGGAGTGAAGGTGAGGTGGACGTGGTCGACGCCCCATGCCAGGCCGAGGTGTTCGCGCGGGGCCGGTGCGTCGGTGTCCAGCTGGAAGCGCGGGATCCGGCGGTGCAGTTCCTCGAAGGCGATGCGGAGTTCGAGACGGGCGAGGTGGAGGCCGACGCAGCGGTGCGGGCCCACGCCGAAGGCGAGGTGGGGCTTGGGGGCCCGGTCGAAGATCACGCTGTCGGGGTCTGGGTAGTACTTCGGGTCGCGGTTGGCGGCGGCCAGCGGCGCGTGCACGCGCTCGCCCTGGGGAATCTTGATGCCCTGGATCTCCAGGTAGTCGTCGGTGACGGTCCGAGTCGGCACCGGCGGCGTGGCCCAGCGCAGCAGCTCCTCGATCGCCGGCGCCAGCGTCTCCTCCGACTCGAACATCGCATCCCACTGCTCGGGGTGGACGGCGAAGTAGACGGCGCAGCGGGCGAGCACACTCTGCACGGTGTCTAGTCCGGCCATCATCATCAGCACCGAGAAGTCGAAGAGCTGGTCGTCGGTCATCTTCGCGCCGTTGATCTCGGCGTCGAGCATCACCGACATCACGTCGTCGGTGCGCGGGGCTGCGCGCCACTCGGGGATCTTGGCAGCCATGTACGCCGCGAACTCCTGGTGTGTCCTGCTGCGAGCGGCGTCGCTCTCCTCCTCGCTGCCTCCGGGCACGCCGTGCAGAAGGACGTCGGCCCACCCGTTCATCATCTCCAGGTCCTCGAGCGGCCATCCCATGATGGCGAGCACCGTCGCACCGGGGAACGGAAGAGCGAAGCCCTTGACGAAGTCGCAGCGACCGTCCTCGATGAAGGCGTCGATGAGTCGGTTGCACTGCTCGCGGAGGTGATCCTCGAGCTCGGCGACCTTGCGCGGAGCGAACAACGGGTCGAGATACTGCCGGACCTGCTTGTGCGCGGGACCGTCGAGCTCGATCGGGATCTGCGCGGCGCGGGCTCCCGACAGGTTCAGCCCGTCCGGCTCGTTGGGGAAGCTCACCACACCGCGGTTGTTGCGACGCAACAGGTCCGAGACGTCGTCGTACTCGGTGAGCACCCAGCAGCCGTTCCCGCGCGCGGAGTAGCTGACCGGGATCTCCGCACGACGCTCGGCCAGCTCAGCCAGATGCTCGTCGATGGTGCGGTCCGCGTAGGGGTCGTAGTCGCGCCGGTGGGCGCCGTGCAGCTCGTCGATGGCGACGTCGGACATGAAGACTCCGATGATTGTTGTCAATTATGGTTTTGCATGAATAGAAGCATCTTGGTACACGTAAGCAAGCATGACAAGGGTCGCTCGCGGGTGTCCGCAGAGCAGGCGGGTCGGCGCTGGGTCAGCGCGGGTCGGCGGCGAGCTCGCCGAGGGTCTGCTCCATCAGCAGCACGCACAGGGGGTCGGCGCCCAGCGGCGACGCCACCAGCGCACACAGCACGGCGCGGCCGTCGTCGCCGAGCGCACCGGCCAGCAACCTCGCGGCCTCGCCCAGGAGCGCCTCGAAGGCCGACCAGGCGGTATCGTCGCCGGTCAGAGATTCGCTCGGCACGGGGATCAGGGCGGCAATGCGGGTGATGAGCTTGCCTGCGCGGACCATGGGCTCGTCCATAGCAGGAGCCGGCGTGGCCGGCGGCCGGGCTTGATTCCGTACAGCGTGGGCGCCCCCTCGCCGGCCTGGGCAGCGGTCTGCGATCGGGCCTCGATCACCACTTCGTCCCGGCCGATGCGAACCGCGGCGTACTACGGGGTTGTGAGCGCGACACTCCATCTGGATGACCTCCACGTCGTTGTGTGCTGTGTCACGAAAGCCTCCGCCGAACGCTTTGGATAATGCATCAGTAGAACGGCGTATCCGGCTACGTATGTTAGGTTCCTCACATCGGCGCCACGGGAGCTCTCGCGGGTCGGCTAGCGGGCTTGATGCGGTCACCAAGGACCACGACCGAACGGGATGGTGCGCGAGGGATGGTGCGCAGGGACGCGCGACCCCGGGACACGCTGCCCGTAGAGGTCACCAGCCTGGTCGGTCGACAGGCAGAGACTGCCGAGGTCAAGAGGCTGCTCGCACACTCCCGACTGGTGACGCTGACCGGTCCCGGCGGCGTGGGGAAGACCCGCCTGGGGTACCACGTCGCCCGCCTGGTCCGCGGCGCCTTCGCCGACGGTGTCTGGACGATCCCGTTGGCGGACCTCTCCCAGCCCGATCTGATCGCTGCCACCGTGGCGGCGCGGATAGGTATCAGCCTGTCCGCCGGCAACGACCTGAGGGACCTCGTCGCGGCGATCGACGAGCGGCAGGTGCTCCTCGTCCTGGATAACTGCGAGCACCTTGTCGACGCCGTCGCGGACGTGACCTTCGCCCTGCTGCGCGGCTGTCCCTCGCTCCGGGTGCTGGCGACCAGCCGCGAGGCGCTGCGCGTCGCGGGCGAGGCGCTCTTCCGGGTCCCGCCGCTGGCGCTGCCCTCTCGGGAGGCGGGTCTGTCGACCGGGACGGCGCAGAGCTACGCCAGTGTCGCGCTCTTCCTGGAGCGGGCGGGGACGCTGAATCCCGACATCGCCGCCGGTCGGTACGACGAGCGGTCGGTCATCGAGCTGTGCCGACAGCTGGACGGCCTCCCGCTCGCCATCGAACTGGCTGCCGCGGGGAGTAGATGGCTGTCGGTGGAGTCGATGCTGATCCACGGCGGTGACCCGCTGGCGCCGGCCACCAGGGTCTCGCGGTCGACTCCGGAGCGGCACCGCTCGCTGCGGGCGAGCCTCGACTACAGCTACAACCTGTGCACGTCCGAGGCTCGCGTGCTCTGGGCGCGGCTGTCGTTGTTCCGTGGCGGCGCGACGCTCGAGGCGGTGCTGGCGGTCTGTGCCGGACCCGACCTGCCCGCCGACACGGTGTGGACCGCGCTGTGCGAGCTGACCGACAAGTCCCTGGTCGGGCTGGACGGATCGCGCTACACGATGCTGGAGACCATCCGGCTCTACGGGGCTCAGCGCCTCGACGAGGCGGGCGAGCTCGAGGTCGTGCGGGAGGAGCACCTGCGCTATGTGCTGGCGATGGTCGAGGAGGCGGAGGAAGGCTGGTTCGGTCCGCACCAGCGGCGACTGCTCGCCCTGGTGTTCGCGGACCAGGCCAACGTGCGCGCCGCGCTCGAAAGCGCCCTCACCAGCCCGGGAAGGGCGGGCACCGGGCTGCGGATAGCGAGCTCACTGTGGATGTTCTGGATCAGCTCGGGACTGCCCGGGGAGGGGAGGCGATGGCTGAGCCGGCTGCTCGCCGCGAGTGAGCCGACTGACCCCGAGCGCGCGCCGGCGTTGTGGATCCACGGCTTCCTGTGCGCCGTCAACGGCGACTGCTCCACGGCACGGGAGCTGCTCGCGGAGTGCGAGCGGATCGCCGCGAAGGTCGGAGACGCCGCGAGCGCGGCCCACGCGAGGAGCTCACTGGGCATCGCCGAGCTGTTCGACGGCCGAGTCGAGCTGGCGATTGATCACCTCGAGGCGGGGGTCGCGATGGAGCGCGCCGTCCCGGGTGGTCCGCCGTTCCTGGCGGATGCGCTGAGCAACCTGGGACTGGCCTACTGCTACCTGGGCCGGCTCGACGAGGCGCACGAGGTGTTGTCCGAGGCGAGCCAACTGTGCGCCGCCTACGGCGAGGGCGTGCTGCTGTCGTGGACGCTCGCCTTCCTCGGCCTGGAGGAACTGCTGCGCGGGCACGCCGAGTCGGCCGCCGGCCTGGCGCGGGAGAGCCTGGTGCGCAAGCGCGCCCTCAACGACCGGCAGGGGATCCTCTGGGCGATCGAGCTGCTGGCCTGGACAGCGGTCGAAGTCGGCGACGCTCAGCGGGCCGCGGTGCTGTTCGGTGTCGGGGAGGCACGTGGCGAGGACTTCGGCCCTCCGTTCCACGGCTTCGGCGGGATGCGGGAGTGGCACGACCGCTACGCGGCCCGAGCCGCGGCGGGGCTCGACGTGGGCGGCTATCGGTCCGCGCTCGGGCACGGTCGGCGACTCACCCTCGATGAGGCGGCCTCGGTCGCGCTGGGAGAGACGCTGGCGAAGCCGGACGACATCGACAACCCCCTCCAGGACCTGCCGCTGACGCGGCGCGAGCAGGAGATCGCTCGACTGGTGGCGACCGGAAAGACGAACCGGGAGATCGCCGACGAGCTGGTGATCTCACCGCGCACCGTCGACACGCACGTGCAGCGCATCCTGACCAAGCTCGACTTCACCTCGCGCAGCCAGGTGGCGGCGCTGATCGCCGCGACGCGGCCGCCGGAACCACCTGCCCCGGCCTGAGCCTGCTCACGTCCGGGGGCGGGACGGTCGAATATCCGACCGCCCAAGCAAGTGTCAGCCTCTAATGATGATATGAGCCACTCGTAGTTGTGCCTTAATGAGGCACGTATTATGGTCAAAGCATTATGAAAGATGTAGCGACCGTTCCGACGTCATCGCCGTCAGCCCCACTGTCCGGGCTGCGGGTCCTCGACCTGTGCCGGGTCGTCTCGGGTCCGTTCGGCTCCCTGCTCCTGGCGGATCTCGGTGCGGAGGTGATCCGAGTCGAGTCGGTCCCCTCGCCCGGCTCGGCCGCGAAGATCGATCACACCCGACTCAGTGAGGACGAGGCCTTCAACTGGGGGCTGAGTCGCAACAAGCACTCGGTCAGCATCAACCTCAAGTCCGACGAGGGACGCCGGCTCTTCCAGGAGATGGTGGCGCAGGCCGATGTCGTCGTGGACAACTTCCGTCCCGGGGTCACCCGACGGCTCGGGGTCGACCGCAAGTCGTTGCTCGAGTTCAATCCGGCGATCATCACGTGCTCGCTCACCGGCTTCGGTGGCGACGGGCCATGGTCCACGATGCCGGCCTATGACCCGATCGTGCAGGCGATGTGCGGCACGATGAACTACACCCGACTCGACGAGGGCATGCCCCCTGTGCGCTGGGGGATCCCGATCGGCGACCTCTTCGCAGGCATCTTCAGCGCGATCGGCCTGGTCGCAGCGGTGATTCATCGCGACCGGACCGGCGCAGGCCAGCACGTCGACGTCTCCATGCTCGATGTGATGCTCGCGCTCAACACCTACCGCGTGCCGCAGGCGCTGACCTTTGGCCAGGAGCCGCTGCCTGCGCCTTTCGAAGGCGGCCAGGGAACGGTTCCCTTCGGCAACTTCGAGTGCAGCGAGGGCTGGGTCGCCACGTGCATCAGCCAGCGGATGTGGCCCGCGGCCGCAAGGGTGATGGAGCGGCCCGATCTGCTCACCGACGAGCGGTTCAACACCGGACAAGCGCGGCACGCGCATCGTGAGGAACTGGTCGCGCTGCTGCAGGAGGTGTTCAAGCAGCGCCCCGCCGACTGGTGGCAGGAGAACCTGATGGCAGCCGGCGTGGTCTGCGGAAAGGTGACGCGAGTCGCCGACGTCTTCCGTCACCCGCAGGTCCAGGCACGTGGCATGTCCGTCGACATCACCGACGAGTTCGGCCGAACCGCCACCGTGGTGGGCGACTCGCTGAAGTTCAGCGACGTCTCGACGTGGCGGGCACCACGCCAGGTCGGCGCGGATACCGCGATGGTGTTGCGCACCCTCCTCGGGCTCGACAGGCCCGAACTGGACCGGCTCGCCGGCGCAGGCGTGATCCACTGCGGAGACGATCGCGGGAGTGTGCCGCTTCGCGAGCGGGTGGTCCCATCCGTCGCACTCGAACATTCCCCGCAGCTCGGCCGACCGTTGGATGGCACGACAGTCCTGGAGATGAACGGCGATGAGCCCAGCAAGGCGTTCGCCGCCCAACTACTGGCTGACCTCGGTGCCGACGTGATCCGCGTCGAGCGTCCGTTCGGTCAGGTGATGGAGCCCTACCCGGACGAGAGCCGCGAGGCGTCCTTCCGGGCGGGGCTGAACCGCGGCAAGCGGAGCGTCGTCGCCGACCTCAAGACGCCAGAGGGGCTCGACTTCCTCCTCGGTCTGGCAGGCCACGCCGACGTGATGATCGACAACTACCGTCCCGGTGTACTCGAGCGCCTCGGCCTGGACTACGACACGCTCAGCGCGAAGAACGACAAGCTGATCGCCACCTCGATCACAGGCTTCGGGCACAGCGGTCCGTGGAGCGCCTATCCCGCGTTCGACAATGCCATCCAGGCTCTCGGCGGCGGCATGAGTATCACCGTCGACCACACCCGCCCCGAGGTGCCGATCCGCTGGGGGAACCCGATCGGCGGACTGACCGGCGCGATGTTCGCGGCCCTCGGAACGCTCGGCGCGCTGCGACTACGAAGCCTGCGCGGCCACGGCCAGCGGCTCGACATAAGCCTCTTCGACTCACAGGTCGCACTCCTGTCCTACCGCGCCCCCCAGGCGGTCACGGTTGGCAAGGAGTTCATGCCCGAGCCGCGCCGCGGCGGCACCGGTTCGCTGCCTTTCGGCGTGTTCCGCACCGCCGACGACAAGTGGTTCACGATCTGCATCACGCCGCAGTTCTGGGCGAAATTCTGTGAGGCCGCCGGTCACCCCGAGTGGATCGAGGACCCGCGGTTCGTCACCGAGCCACTGCGTCGGGAGAACGAGGACGACCTCTATGCGCTCGTAGAGCCGAGCTTCCTCGAGCGCACGGCGCAGGAGTGGGAGGCGCTCTACTACTCACTGAAGCTCCCCGGCGCCGTCGTCCTGAGCGTCGGGGAGGCGTTCTCGCACCCGCAGGCGGTCGCGCGCGGCATGCGGCTGCGGCTGTCGGACATCGACCTCGTCGGCGGTATCGAGGTCGCCAATGCGCCGTTGAAGCTCGGCGCCGCACCTGACCTTGCCCCTGCCGGCGCTCCTATCCCCGGTGCTGACACCGCGCTGGTGGCAGCGGAGTTCGGCCTGCAGACGACCGACGTCGAGGTCGAAGTGCCGTCGGCTCGCTGGCGAGACGCCCGCGTCTGAGCAAAGCTCGCGCGTGGCGGGCGCCCTTGGCGTCAGCTCGACGAGCGCATCGTGACGACGGTGGCCGATCCGAACGGATCGGCCACCGTCGTCTCTGTATCTCCTCTTGCGAACACGGGCATCAGACACCAGGGCAGAAGCCCCGCGTCTCGACAGACGCCGGGTTTCTGCCCTGGTGTTGGTGGGGCCGGTGCTTCCGGTCAGGCGCGGCGTGCGAGCACCGGCGCGGCGGCCACGGAATCGGCCTGCCAGGCTTCGGTGGCCTGAAGCAGGAGCGCCTCGCACGAGGCGGTGCCCACCCCGTGCGCGAGCAGGGCGGCGAGCACCGTGAGTGAGCCGGCGGCCAAGCGACCGGTCTCGGGCGAGAAGGACAGAGGCGAACGCCGGACCGGGCCCTGGAAGGCGGCGTCGGGAAGGTAAGCGCGAAGCTGCTGGGCCGCAGTGAGCACGAGCTCCTCCCACGCCAGATAGCCGAACGCGTCATGCCAGGCCGGCGGTTCGGGTAACAGGGAAGCGACCTGTCCGGCCATCAACATCATTCGCTCGTCGGCCATGGTGCGCCTTCCCTCGTCGTATTGCAGCGACCCTGATGTAACCGCCGTCACGACGCTATGTCGTCACCCAGTCGACGTCAAGTGATGCCATTGACAAACTTTTGGTAGTCATGGAGACTGTGTTGACAGCATCAGAACGAGGAGTAGATGAGCACCGTGTCCACCCCAGCCGCGCAGCGTCCGAGCGACGGCTACCTCTCCCGGCATCTGCAGACCGCAGCGCCGCTGGAGTGGATGGACCCCGCCTTCGCCCGGGCGGCCGAGGAACCGGTGGGCCATCCCCACCGGGCCGGACTGCTCTCTTCTTCGGTACGCGCTGTGAATGTTCCGGCCGTCGACCAGGCCGCCGCCGACAAGCTGAGAAAGCACACGCGCGAAGCGCCGCAGATCGGCATACGTCCCGAGACGATCCTGGAGGTGCCGGCCCACCGCAGTTGATCACCGTCGTGCGATCGGTCGGCAGCTGTTCGCGGGCCTGCGGCTGTACTTATCCTTAAGTTGATGTGTTATTGTGCTGATGGCTGGATTCCAGACGCGTCGCCCGACCGGCGGCACGAGGGCGGCCATGGGCGACGCATCATTGGAGGATCAATGTCACGAGACCGCACCGCGCGCACGCGCATCCGGCAGTACCTCGCAGCCTCGGGTCCGATCGTCGACCCGTCGGGCTACGCCACGAGCCTGCTGAAGGACGCTGTCGGTTACACCGGATCCGCTGTCGCCTTCATTCAGCTGATCGCCGCCATGGACCGTGACGGCGAGATCGAGCGGGAGATCAGCGGCAAGCGCACCTACAAGATCGAGGGGATCGGCGTCCCGGTGATGCCCTCGTCCGAGGCGAGGGCCTCGGCGGGTCAGACCACGGTGATCACCGGTTCGGGCCAGCCCACGATCGAGCTCGACTACAAGCGGCTCGCGCAGGCGCTGGTCGCCGAGCTGCTGTCGGCCACCGCGGAGGCCCAACGCGAAGCCGCACCGGCGGCCAGCACCACGACCGACCAGATCGCGGCCGAGCGCGACCAGTACGCGCGGCGTCTCGAGATCGCGCGCAATCAGATCGCCGAGTTGCTCGGCCAGCCGCTCAGCTCGGCGGCGCACGGGGACGACGTCGTGGCCGCCCGCTCCGCCGACTGAGTGCCCACCGCCTCGCGGTGAGCTCCCGACAACCCCCCGCGAGGTAACGATGATCCCTACCCAGACCCGGATCGTGCTCGCAGCACGTCCCGATGGCCCACCCCGGCCGGACGACTTCGAAGTGATCTCGGGCCCGATCCCGGAGCCGGCGGAGGGCCAGCTGCTGTTGCGCACGCTGTACCTGTCGCTCGATCCCTACCTCCGAGGCCGGATGGGCTCCTCGGCATCGCATACCTCCGCCACTCCGCCGGTCGCCCTCGGCGCGGTGATGGAGGGCGGCACCGTCGGGGAGGTCGTCGTCAGTCGGGACCCGCGCTTTGTGCCGGGGGAGGTCGTCGCCGCAGCCGCCGGGTGGCAGCAGTACTCCGTTGCTCCGGCGACCGCCGTCCGGCGTCTGAACCCTGCTGATGCACCCGTCTCCACGGCGCTGGGCGTGCGGGGCATGCCCGGACTGACCGGGTACGCCGCCATCCGCGAGATTGGCCGGCCGCGGCCGGGGGAGACGGTCGTCGTCGCTGCTGCGACTGGGATAGTCGGATCGTTGGCCGGGCAGATGGCCCGCCTGGGGGGCTCCCGCGTCGTCGGCATCGCCGGTGGCGAGCGCAAGGTCGGCTGGCTGCGCGCCGCAGGCTTCGACGTCGCCCTCGACCACCGCGATCCGGACTTCGAGAGCAGTCTCGCCGATGCCACGCCGGACGGTATCGATGTCTACGTCGAGAGCGTCGGCGGGCGGGTCTGGCAGGCGGTCTGGCCCCGCCTGAACCGGCACGCGAGGGTGCCGGTATGCGGCGTCGCCTCGGCGTACAGCGCCGCTTCGACAGGTCTCGATACCGACGCCGATAGCCTGATGTCTGGCCTCGTGACGCGGAGCATCACGCTGCGAGGGTTCGTCTTCAGTGACTTCGAGCACCTGCGGCCCGTCTTCGAGAGCGAGGTCGCGACCTGGCTCCGCGCCGGCGACGTGGTCCATCACGAGGACATGGTGGATGGGTTGGTCAACGCACCGTCAGCGTTCCTGGGGATGCTCGCCGGCGAGCACCTGGGCAAGCGCCTGGTGAGAGTGGCTCCCGAGCGGCAGTCCGAGGATCAGGCGAGCATCGCCTGAATCTCTGTCGTCGCGGCCTCGGTCGCTTTGGCTTCGTCGAAGGTGACACCGCCACCCTTGATGACACGGGAGGCGCCGCGACGTAGGTCATCTCGGTAGCGGGCGTCGATGACGTCGAACTCGAGGTTCTTCACATAGATCCGCAGCCGGTCGCGCAACGCGCCGTCGGTGTGTGCGGCGCTGACCACCTCAGGAAGCAGACTCGTCGAGACCAGCAGGGCGTGCGCGACCTTGCGGGCGCGCTCGTCGCGCAAACCGAGCAGGATCTCCTGCTCCGAGGAGCGGATGATGTGGTCCTTCCACCAGTCGAACTCCCGCTCGGAATCGATCGCGGCCAGCTCGATGTTCTGCTGCTGCAAAGTGCGGGCGAGGCCGTCGACGGCATACCCGACGTAGCGCTCGCGCTCGCTCCCGTGGAGCGATTCGACGTACGCCCGAAGGTCACGGCGGGCATCCGTCGTCGAGAAGCAGTAGCGGCGAATGCCGTGCACGTGGGGGTCGAGCAGCCCGAATTCGTAGTTCATCACGCGGAACGGGTTGAGACCGCTCTCGAGCTCGGCTGGACGCCCCACATGGGCGGAGGCGGGCGAGAAGCCCCAGGGGGTGGTGCGCCGTCCCGCGTCCGCCATCATGTCCCGGAAGATCGGGCCGCCATAGAAGCGGTGGGGGAGCAACGGGCCTGGCCCACGCGAGTAGGCGATGCTCACTCCCGCCGCTTGGGCGTTGCGCAGGAAGCGGTTGTTGTCCAGGTAAGTCAGTGAGGCGGTGAACCGTGTCAGCGGCGAGCGGCGCAGTTCGCCGAGGTGGAAGACGGCATCGAGCAGGCGCTCGACCCAATCCTCTCCCCACACCTCGTGCGCCGCATCGGCGATGTCGCGACCGATCCCCGCGTCGGCGCCGGAGTAGAGCGCGCCGACGGTCGCACAGCCGAACAGGGACAGCAGCGCGGTCGCGGGAGAGTCGAAGCCTGCCTTGCCGCCCGACGAGCGGATCAGCAGCCCCAGTGAGTCCGTGAACCGCCCGAAGGGCGAGTCGGTGTCGACGGTGATCGCAGGTTCGAGCTGGGAGAGCAGACGGAGCCCCTCGGGCGTGAACTCACGCTGCTGGTCGCCCAGACCCATCGACGCCATCACGAACTCGCCCAGAACCCGGGTCTGCTCGGGCGTGCGGCTCTCGTAGCTGTCGTCCTCGAGCGCGCGCAGGATCTCCCCTGCCACCGGGGCGGCCGTGCTCCGATCGACCAGCCCGAGGAAGTCGACCAGCTCGCGGCGCCGTCTGTTCGAGAACGGTACGTCGCGGGTCCGGCGGTTGGCAGCGATCGCGATCTCGGCCAGCGACACCATCGGGCCGTAGCGGCCGCTGGTGCCCGAGCCGGCGTAGGAGCGCACCACGCCGTTGCGCACCCACTGGTTGACCGCTTGGCGGCTTACACCCACAGCACGCGATGCCTCCGCCTGGGTGACCAGGTCGATGGGGTTCTCGTCGGCGACCGACTTGGTGCGCAGCCGCTCCGCAGCACGCTCGAGCGCACGGACGAGCTCGGCCACGGGCACGGCGCCGCTCTCGCCCAGGGTGAGGGCGAGTCGCTCGAGTGCGATCGAGATTGACTCGTCGCGTTGGCTCTGCATGATGGCCCTCATCCTATTCACGAGCGGGTCGGCGTCCGAACAGAACCCAGGGTTCTGATCTTCTATTTGTCTTGTAGTAATCCTGTCACGGCATCGTCCGATAGGCGCGGAGGCGGCAAGGCATCACGGTCGATAGTGAGGTGGCACCTGGACGACTGCAATTATGTTGTGAATAATGCTGATATGACTTTCAGTAATGAAATTATCCACAAATCGCTGTTCATCGGAGGCGTCTGGCGGGCGGGTGGCGCCGGCGAGTTCGACGTGCTCAACCCGGCTGACGGCAGCGTGGTCGCCACGATCGCGGACGGCAACGAGGCCGACGGCACCGCCGCCGTCGATGCCGCAGCCGAGGCGTTTCCCGGCTGGGCCGCAACGGCGCCGCGCGAACGCTCGGAACTGCTGCGCCGTACCTACGAGCTCATGTCGCGCGACCGCGAGGAACTGGCTGCCCTCATCAGTGCTGAGAACGGCAAAGCACTCGCCGACGCCGGCGCCGAGGTGACGTACGCGGCGGAGTTCTTCCGCTGGTTCGCCGAGGAGGGCGTGCGCACTGCCGGCGACTACGGCGTCGCGCCGGCCGGCGGGACCCGCACCGTCGTCACGCACAAGCCCGTCGGCGTCGCGGCGCTGGTCACGCCCTGGAACTTCCCGGCAGCGATGGCCACCCGCAAGCTCGCACCGGCACTCGCGGCCGGATGCACGACCGTTTTGAAGCCGGCCTCGGAGACCCCGCTGACCACCCTCGCCGTCGTTCGGCTGATGGTCGAGGCCGGTCTCCCCGCCGGGGTCGTCAATGTCGTCCCGACCAAGCGGTCAGGCCCTCTCGGCTCGACGTGGCTCTCCGATCCACGCGTGCGCAAGATCTCCTTTACCGGTTCGACGGAAGTCGGTCGTACCCTGTTGCGCCAGGCGTCCGACCGTGTGCTCAACGCTTCGATGGAGCTCGGCGGCAACGCGCCGTTCGTGATTACCGACGATGCCGACCTCGACCTGGCCGTCGAGGCCGCGATGGTGGCGAAGTTCCGCGGTGCGGGGCAGGCCTGCACCGCCGCGAACCGCTTCTACGTGCATGCCGCCGTTGCAGACGAATTCGCCGAGCGGTTCGGCAACGCGGTGGAGAAGCTCAGCGTCGGACCCGCGGCGCAGGGCCACGACATCGGCCCGCTCATCTCTGCTCGTGCCGTCGAGGAGGTCGGCAGCCTGGTCGAGCGCGCGGTGGCCGGCGGTGCCCGCGTCAGCCACCGCGCCGCGACGCCGGACGACGCCGGTTTCTACTACGCACCGACGGTGCTGGTCGATGTGGCACCCGATGCCGACGTGGTCACCCAGGAGATCTTCGGGCCGGTCGCCCCGATCGTGACCTGGACCGACGAGGAACAGATGCTGCGCCTGGTCAACGACACCGAAATGGGACTGGCGGCGTACGTCGTCTCCGGCGAACTGGGCCGTGCCCTGCGGATCTCCGAGCGGATCGATGCCGGAATGGTCGGCATCAACCGCGGACTCGTCTCCGATCCATCGGCGCCGTTCGGCGGGATGAAGCAGAGTGGCCTCGGCCGCGAGGGCGCCCGCGCCGGTCTCGAGGAGTTCCTCGAGACGCAGTACTTCACCATCCAATGGCCACACTGAGCCGACGACGAGGAGACACTGAACATGGTTGATCAACTGCAGGACCGGCTCGATATCGAGAAGGCGCTGCGCCACTACGCGATCGGACTCGACGAGCGCCGCTGGGAGGAGTGGGATCTGGCCTTCGCGGCCGACGCGGCGATCGACTTCACGCCGATGGGGGGTAAGCGCGAGACTCCCGCGCAGATGCGCGAGCGTCTCAGCAAGCCCGACCCGGCATGGTTGTTCGCCCAGCATCCGCTGTACAACACGGTCATCGAGCTCACGGGAGACACCGCAACCGCCTTCTCCCACTATCAGATGGAGACCGGGCGACGCGGGGAGAGCGAGGGCGAGATCGTACGGGTGTCCGGTGGTGGCGCCTACGAGGACACGCTGGCGCGTACGGACGTGGGATGGCGGATCACCGAGCGTCGAGTTTTCATGAAGTGGAAGGAGACCCGACGGGTGATGGACGAGGTCACGCGCGGCTGAGGGAGTGGCGCGCCCGTGTCAGCACGGGCGCGTCGACCATCGCGCCGTCGAGGACCGCCACGTCGTTCGGGAACCGGGGCCGTCGATCCAGACGTCCCAGACCAGCGCTGGCAAAACCTGGCCCCGACGCAGGAGGCGTCGGGGCCAGGTTCGTGTAGAGGCAAATCCGCGGACGGGTGTCGGAGAGCTCACGCTCACGCATCCTCCAGGATCAGCTTGGCCGCGTGCCAGGCCAGTGCCTGGGTGGGTGCGGAGGTGTTGCCCGAGGGCTGGCGGGGAAAGACGGAGGCGTCGACCACCCTCACGCCCTCGACGCCGCGCACGCGCAGCCGGGCATCGACGACATCGTCCGCGTTCGGCCCGATGGCACAACTGCCGAGCGGATGGTAACCCGAGGAGCCGGCGTTGAGCCCGAGCTGCTCGAAGTCGGTCTCGGTGCGGACGTCGATACCAGGAACGCGCTCCTCGGTGACCAGGTCGGCGATGGGGCCGCTGGCGAACAGCTCACGCACACGCGGTCCGACCTTCGACAGGATCCGCCGGTCGTCCTCGGTGTCGAGGAAATTGGGCTGGATCGCCACCGGGTCGCCCGGGTGAGGGCCGGTGATGTGGATGTTGCCCTGGCTGGTCGGGCGCAATGGGTACGCCGCCAGCATCAGGCCGGGTTCGTCGTCCACCGCGAGCTTGTCGTTGTGCATGGTGGGGGCCTTCATCGAGATCGGGTTGAAAAAGCCGATGGTGTCGGGCCTGTCCGAGGTGGGGTCCGCCTTGAAGTAGAGCAGACAGGTGGCCGACCCCTGCGCGATGATGCCGTCCCGACGGACGAGGTACTTGGCTCCCTGGGTCATCTGCTTCATGGAGCTGTCGACGAGCGGGTTGAAACCGTTCTCGGCAGCGGTGCGCCCGTCGAGCTTGTACATGAACCGCAGTCCGCGGTGCTCGTTGAGCCGCTCGCCGAGGTTCGGGCTCTCCGCGACCTGTTTGACGCCCGCGGCTGCGAGCACGTCGCCGCGGCCGATGCCCGAGCGCTCCAGCAAGATGGGGGAGTCCAGTGAGCCGCCGCAGACCAGTACCTCGCGGCGGGCCTTGATCTCTACCTTCTCGCCCCGGCGCCGCGCGAGCACGCCGACGGCGCGGGTGCCGTCGAAGCTGATGCGGGCGACCTCGGTGCGGGTCATCAGGGTCACGTTCGGTAGGCGCAGCGCGGGACGCAGGAACGATGTTGCGGCGGTGACCCGCAGCCCGCGACGGGTCGAGAACTGGGTGTAGCCGGCGCGCTCCAGGTCGGAGCCGTTGATGTCGATGACCCGCGTCGCGCCGATGGCGGCGGACGAGGCCATGAACGCCTCCGACACCGGCTCGACGGGGGCAGTGATCTCCACGCTCACCGGGCCGCTGGCGCCGTGAAGCTCGGAGGCCCCGAGTTGGAACGACTCGATCTCCCGGTAGGCGGCCAGGAAGGTGTCCCAGCCCCAGCCGGGATTACCGTCCTCGACCAAGCTGTCGAAGTCTCCCGCCCACCCGCGGTTCCAGACCAGACCGTTGATCGTGGTGGAGCCGCCGAGCACCCGGCCGCGCCACCAGGCATCGATCGAGTCGTTGGGCCCGAACGGCCCGGCGTCGAACCTCTTGGCGTACTTGTCCGAGTGCATCGTGAAGAAGAAGCCCTTCGGGACCAGAT
The DNA here is from genome assembly GCA_006543605.1 of Rhodococcus sp. WS4. GTDB lineage: Bacteria > Actinomycetota > Actinomycetes > Mycobacteriales > Mycobacteriaceae > Rhodococcus_F. The sequence goes on along the minus strand of RRBB01000021.1, from coordinate 60,810 downwards.
GCATCGGGTTGCGGTCGCTGCCGCCGGCCTCGATGACCAGGATGCTCGCGTCGGAGCCGGCGGAGAGCCGGTCTGCCAGCACGGAGCCACCCGCGCCTGACCCGATGATGACGTAGTCGTACTCCACGGTCTTCTCTTCTCCTCGCTGCGTGTACCGGCTCACGGAGCCGGCCCGGGTTGTGTTGGGCGACGGGACCTCAGGCCCGCACGAGCCCGTCGAGCACCTGTCCAGCGATCCGGTCGAGGTGCTGGTCGGCGGTGCCGAGGGTGAGCGAGTCGGTGGTAGCGCGCTTGAAGTAGAGCTGCGGGGTGCCCTCCCAGGTGAAGCCGAGCCCGCCGTGCATCTGGATCGCGCTGGTGCTGACCCACGCGTAGGACTCGCTTGCCACCGCCTTGGCCAGGCTCGCCGCGAGTTGCGGGTCGTCGGTGCCGTCCTGCAGCGCCCAGACACCGTGGTAGGCCGCGGACCGCGCCGTCTCCACCGCGATGAGCATGTTCGCGCACCGGTGCTTGACCGCCTGATACGCGCCCACGGCCTGACCGAACTGCTTGCGGGTGGCCACGTGCGCCGCGGTGATGTCGAGCATCCGCTGGGCGCCACCGACCTGTTCGACGGCGAGCAGCACGCCGGCGACCAGAGCGGCGCGAGCACAAGCATCGAGCGCTTCGGCGCCGGAGGCCAGGAGCCGTGCCGGAGTTCCGGCGAACGAGAGTGCGGCCTGACGACGGGTGAGGTCGAGGGTGGTCAGCGGCGTACGTGTCAGCCCTGCGGCATCGCCTGCGACCGCGAACAGTGCAGGTCCCTCGTCGGTGGTCGCCACGACCAGGAGCAGGTCGGCGGTGCCGGCGTCGGGGGCCTGCGTGACTTCACCGCCGAGCCGCCAGGCGCCGTCCGTGGTCATTGCCGTCACGGTGACGGCATCCACGTCGAGCGTGCCGTCGGAGAGCGGCGCGACCAGCGTCGCGAGCTTCGCGCCGGAGCACAGCTCCGGCAGCAGCTCGCGCTTGGCGTCGTCGTCGGTCAGCGCGGCGAGGGCCGGCATCGCCAGAGCAACAGTGCCGAGAACAGGGCCGCACACCAGAGCAGCGCCCATCTCTTCGACAGCGATGGCCTGCGCAACCAGACCGGCGTCGTCGCCGCCGTACGCCTCGGGAACCGCGAGCCCGAGCACGCCGAGTTCGCTACCGAACCGTCGCCACAGCGCAGGGTCGTGGCCGGTGTCGCTCTCCATCGCTTCGCGTACGACGGCCTCAGGCGAGAACTCCCGGCAGAAGTCGCGCACTATGGTGCGCAGCTCCACCAACTCGTCGCTGAACTCGAACTCCTGCGTCATCGGCCTGCCTGTCGTGTGGGGAAGCTGGGGGTGGTCGGGGTCGCGCTCATCGGGGAATGTCCTTCCACGGGATGCCCTTGTCGGCGCGCAGCTCCTGCGGGAGCTTCAGGACACGCTCGCCGATGACGTTGCGCATGATCTCCGAGGTGCCGCCCTCCAGGGTGGCGGCCCGGGAACGGAGGTACTTGCGTTGGATCGCTGTCGGCCCGCTCTCGTCGTCGGGCGCATCCAGGGAGTAGGTGTCGATCAGCGTCGCCTCGGGTCCGAGCAATTCCATGCAGAACTCGTAGACATGCTGGGTGAGTTCGGAATTGAGCAGTTTGATGATGGCGCTCTCGGGGCCGACCACGCCCTTGGTGGCGGCCACGCGGGCCCGGTTGCCGGTCAGTCGCTGGCTCTCCGCCCGCACCCATAGCCGGACCAGGCGCTCACGCAGTACCGGGGTGTGTCGCTCGGGGTGGGCGGCCCACAGGGCGAGGGCGTCGGCGATGGCGCCGCTGCCGCGGGCGGCGACGCGGTCACCCAAGGAGGTCCGTTCGTCGCCGAGGGTGCTGTTGGCCACGATCCAGCCCTCCCCGACCTCGCCGAAGCGCTGACTGTCGGGGATGAAGACGTCGTCGAGGAAGACCTCGTTGAACGAGGCCCGTCCGGTCAGCTGGCGCAACGGCCGGACCTCGATGCCAGGGGTCTGCATGTCGACGATGAAGTAGGTGAGGCCCTTGTGCTTGGGCATGTCGGGATCGGTCCGGGCCAGCAGGACCGCCCACCGGGAGAGGTGAGCGAGGCTGTTCCACACCTTCTGGCCGTTGATCCGCCAGCCGTCCCCCTCGCGTACGGCGCGGGTCGCCAGGCCGGCGAGATCGGAGCCGGCGCCGGGCTCGCTGAACAGTTGGCACCACTTCTCCTCGCCGGTGGCCAACGGGCGCAGCAGACGAGCGGCCAGCGCGGTGTCGGCATAGCGCCGGATGGTGCCGGCGACGATGCCGTAGCCGATGGTGTTGACAGTGCGAGGCTCGGGGCCGCCCGCCTCGCGGAGGATCCGGTTGGCGAGCGGTTGCATCGAGCGCGGTGCGTCCAGGCCACCCAGGCCGAGAGGGAAGTGCACCCAGGTGAGGCCGGCGTCGTACCACGCGCCCATCAGTTCGGGCAGCGGGGTGGTGGCCGGCGGATGCTCGGCCACCACTCGGCGGGCGGTCTCCTCGACCAGGGTCTCGCTGGTGGTCGCAGGGGGCGCGGTTGTCATGGTGATCCTTCGCAGCCGGGGGCAGTGACGGCAACCAACCTACTCGGTTTAGCATAATTAGAGCAGGTGAATTGCATCACTACAAACATAATACGGATGGGTGAAAGCCGGACGTCAGATGAGTGCGGCGCTGCCCAGTCGAACGCCAGGGGTGAACGCCACCGGAATCGCCGTCGGGCCGACTACGGACGGGGTCTCGGGCGACTCGTGCCAGACGGTGTCACCGGTCGCACGCAGGTCGGGCATTCGGGTCACCAGCGCGGTGAACATCGCCACCAGTTCGGCCCGCGCGAGGTGCGTGCCGAGGCAGAAGTGCCTGCCTGCGCCGAAGGCGAGGTGCGGGTTGGGGGAGCGGCGGATGTCGAAGGTGTCGGGATCGGAGAAGACGGCGGGATCACGGTTCGCGGCGCCGTAGTAGCTCGCCACCTTCTGGCCCTTTCGGATCGCGACGCCACCGATCTCGGCATCGCGCATCACCGTGCGGCGTTGGAAGACGATCGGCGGGTCGAACCGCAGCATCTCCTCGACGGCCTGGGCGACGAGGCTCGGGTCCTCGACCAGGGCGCGGTACTGGTCCGGGTTCTCGAAGAGCCGGAGCATGCCCGTCGCGAGCACGTTGCGCGAGGTATCGCTGCCTGCGCTGACCAGGAGCTGGAAGTCGAGCTGGAATTGAAACTCGTCGAACGGGATGCCGAGCACCTCCCCGTGCGCGATCCGGGTCAGCATGTCGTCACGGGGGCTCTCGAGCCGCTCCTTGCGGGCCGCGTCGGCCCACTGGTACATGATCGTCGCCGCCTCGAGGCCGCGGCCCTTCGAAGTGTCGGCGCCGCTGGCGAGGACGGCCGCAGCGTCGAACATCACCAGCGACTGCTCGCGCGGCAGCCCGATGAGGTCGGCCATGACGAAACTGGCCATCCGGCCGGCGATGTCCTCGACGAAGTCGCACTCGCCCTTTTCGATGACCCGGTCGATGATGTCGTGGACCAGCTCCTGAAGGCGGTCCTCGCCCGTGCGAACCGCGAGCACGCCCAGTTCCGGGCTGAGGAACTTGCGGTGCTCGGTGTGGTGCGGAGGGTCGGAGAAGATCAGGTGCTGATGGGTCTCGTCGCCGACGCGAGCGTCGTCGTTGATCAGCGTTGTCGGTGCGTTCGCGAACGTCGCGGAGTCGGTTTCGACCGCCTTGATGTCGGCGTGGCGCGTCAGGGCGAAGTAGCCCGGTCCGCCGTAGGACTCCTCGTGCCAGTGCACGGGGTCGGTCTCGCGCAGATGGCGATAGAGCTCATAGGGCTGGCCGTTCACGTAGTGGGCCGGGTCGAGCAGGTTGATGTCCATGCGCACCATCCAGAAGGAGAGAGATCCCGGGCGCCGCCGGGCTGACGAGAATCAATAAGGGAACATACCTTTTTAAGTCTTGTTGTACTAGTGTTGAAAGCTAATTACGAAACCCGTCCACAGGAGGACCACGGTGACTGCCACGATGCCCGCCCAGCGCACATACCGAACGCTCAACCCCGCCACGGGTGAGCTGCTGCGAGAGTTCGCCTTCGTCGACGACGCGGATCTGGAGGCGAAGCTGGCGACCGCGCACGCGGCCCACCGCGTCTGGCGCGACGTCCCGATCTCGGAGAAGGTCGCACTCTTCCTCGCGGTCGCGGACCTGATCGAGGCAAGGCTCCCCGAACTCGCCCACCAGGCGACCCTGGAGATGGGCAAGGTACTGCCACATTCGATGGCCGAGGGCAGTGGTGCCGTGGACATGTTCCGTTACTACGCCAAGCACGGCGAGGAGCTGCTCGCCGACGAGCTGATCGAGGTTCCCGGCTTCGCCAAGGTGATCCTGCGGCGGGAGGCAGTCGGTGTCGTTCTCGGCATCGAGCCGTGGAACGCCCCGCTCTACCAGGCGATGCGTGCGACCGCACCGAACCTGATGCTCGGCAACACCGTGATGGTGAAGCCTGCCGAGATTTGCGCCGGCTCGACGCTGATGTACGACGAGATCTTCCGCGAGGCCGGGTTCCCCGAGGGTTGTTACCAGACCATCCTCGCCACCCCCGACCAATGCTCGACCCTGATCGCCGACGACCGCGTCCGGGCTGTGACACTCACCGGCTCCGACCGCGCGGGCTCGGCCGTGGGCGCCCAGGCGAGCAAGCACATCAAGCCGGTCGTCCTCGAGCTCGGTGGGTCCGACGCGTTTATCGTGCTGGACTCGGCCGACGTCGACCTCGCTGCCGGCACCGCTGCGGCCTGCCGCCTCGTACTCGGCGGCCAGGCCTGCGCGCTGCCGAAGCGCGTCATCGTGACCGAGGGCATCGCCGACGAGTTCACCGAGAAGTACGTTGCTGCGTTCGCCGGGCAGGTCGTCGGCGACCCGTTCGACGAGAAGTCGACCGTGGGCCCGATGTCGAGCCAGGCTGCGGCCGACCTGCTGCAGGAACAGATGGAGGACGCGATCGCGAAGGGTGCGACAGTGCTGCTCGAGGGCGGCAAGGTCGACGGCCCCGGTTCGTACTTCACGCCTGCCGTCATCGGAGGTGTTACGCCGGAGATGCGGGTCTACAACGAGGAGCCTTTCGGCCCACTCGGGATGATCTTCCGGGTCGCCGACGCGGAAGCGGCCGTGACGCTCGCCAACGACAACCCCTACGGTCTCGGCGGCGCCGTCTTCGGCGCCGAGGAGGAGGCCGTGCGGATCGCCGCACGTCTCGACACCGGTGGTGTCGGCATCAACGCCTTCCTGGGTTCGCCGACCGAGGTGCCCTTCGGAGGCACCAAGCGCTCCGGTGTCGGCCGTGAGCTCGGGCGCAGCGGCATGGACCAGTTCGCCAACATGAAGACGTATGGCATCGGCGGCTGACCCGGACCCGACACAGAGAATGGAGAAGACGATCAGCACTCGCCCGACTGTCTCGCCACGGCGCAGCTACAGCAAGGCCCAACTCGACGAGATCGCCCAGCGCTACCGCACCTGGGGGCGCTGGGGGAGTGACGACGAGGCCGGCTCGCTCAACTACATCACTCGGGAGCGAATAGCCGCTGCCGGTGCGCTGATCCGCACCGGGAAGTCGTTCTCCCTGGCCATCCCGCTCGACCGGAACGGGCCGATGCCGGCACGGTCGGCACGGGTCAACCCGCAACACGTGATGTACAAGCACGGTGGCGACCTGCTGGCCGACTGGGACATCGCCCAGCACGGGATGCAGTCGACCGACGACGGTATCTACATGCCGCTGCAGTGCGCCACCCAGTGGGACGCCTTCTGCCACGTGTTCTACGACGGCGTCACCTACAACGGTCACGGTCCGCAGTCGGTTACGAGCCAGGGGGCTGTCCACAACAGCATCGCCCAGGTGAGTGACCGGGTGGTGGGCCGCGGTGTGCTGCTCGACTTCCCGCGTTTCTACGGCGTCGACTGGCTCGAACCCGAGGAGGCGATCCAAGACATCGACGTGGAGGCCTGCGCCGAGGCGCAGGGCGTCGAGATCGGCGAGGGCGACATCGTGCTGATCCGCACCGGGCACATGCGACGCCGGCGCGAGGAGGGCGAGGAGCACTGGGGCGATTACGCCGCCGGTCCCGCGCCGGGGCTGGGCGTGAGTGCGGCCGACTACCTGCTCCCGCGCAAGATCGCGGCGGTCGCCTCCGATACCTGGGGTCTGGAGTCGGTCCCCAGCGAGTCGCTGCCGGAGGCGAAGTTCGCGTTGCACGTGATCTTCCTGGTCAACGCCGGTGTTCTGATCGGTGAGATGTGGGATCTCGAGCAGCTCGCCGCCGACTGCGCCGCGGACGGCATCTACGAGTTCTTCCTCAGTGCCCAGCCACTGACGGTGACGGGAGCCGTCGGCTCGCCGTTGAACCCGATCGCGGTCAAGTAAGACTGCAATTATGTTGTTTCTATGTTTCGATCGAAGAATGGGGCGACACGGTCGTCGCGCCGGAGAGGACGCTCATGTCGGAGTACAAGTTCATCACCTACGAGGAGTTGGACGGAGGCGTCATCGCGCGGATCACCCTGAACCGTCCCCGCTACCGCAACGCCCAGAACCGCAGCCTGCTCGTCGAGCTCGACGAGGCGATGCTCCGTGCCGAGGCCGACGACACGGTTCGAGTGGTGATCCTGGCCGGCAACGGTATGACGTTCTCCTCCGGGCACGACATGGGCACGCCTGACAGGGCCGTCGAGCGAGAGGTCGGGCCCGATCAGCACCCGACGTTTCAGAGTCATGGCGCGACCAAGCTCAGCGCTGAGAAGCGGATGACTCAGGAGTGGCACTTCTACTACCAGAACTCGCTGCGGTGGCGGAACCTGCGGAAGATCACCGTCTGCTCGGTCCAAGGGCCGGTGCATGCGGCGGGACTCACTTTCGCCTGGTCGTGCGACCTGATCGTCGGAGCCGAGGGCGCGACCTTCGCGGACCCGGTGGGCACCCGGCTCGGCATGTGCGGAGTCGAGTACTTCGCCCACCCCTGGGAGTTCGGCCTGCGACGCACCAAGGAGCTGATGCTCACCGGCGGCGAGGTCACGATCGAGGAGGCCCACCGCCTCGGCATGGTCCAACAGATTTTCCCCGCCGACGAGCTCGAGGCGCGCACACTCGACTACGCCCGCGAGATCGCCAAGCGGCCCACCATGACCTCCTTGATGATCAAGGAGGCGGTCAACCAGACCCAGGACAACATGGGTTTCCACAACGCACTGCAGGCCTGCTTCAGCCTGCATCAAATCAACCACGCTCACTGGGCGGAGATCCACGGCGGCCGGGTCGCCCACGCGACCGTCGAGGACGGCGCCGTCCAGTGGCGCAAGCGGGAATCCTCGGCGGATCCCGATCAGGACCCGGAGCAGACCATGGCGCAGACGACGGTGGCCTCGAAGTGACCGAGTGGGTGGACCGCGACGCGGACTGGAGCCCGGACTACGCGTCGATGCTGCGCCTGGACGGTGAGGTCCACGTGGTCCTCGGCGGCGGGTTCGGCATCGGCCTGCAGGCCTGCAGGGCCCTGGCGGCCAACGGCGCGACGGTCGTCTGCGTGGATCGCGAAAAGGATCGCGCCGCCGATGTCGCCGCGGAGGTCGGCGGCCTTGCCTGGACGGGGGACATCACCGACCGCGAGGCGATGGCCTCGCTCTTCGACTTCGTCGAGGAGCAGTGCGGTCGGCTGGACGGCGTGGTCGACATCGTCGGACTGGCGATGTACAAGCCGCTGGTCGACCTGACCGACGACGACTGGACCTTCCACGTCGACATTGTGCTCAAGCACGCCTACCTCGCGCTCACCTACGCCAGCCGGCTCTGGGAGCGGACCGGCACCGGCGGCTCGATCTCCTTCGTCGCATCAGTCGCCGGGATGACCAGCGCTCCGACGACCAGCGCGTACGGCGCAATGAAAGCGGCGCTGATGTCGCTGGTACGCACGTCCGCGGTCGAACTCGGTCCGCTGGGCATCCGGGTCAACGCCGCCGCCCCGGGCTTGGTGCGCACGCCGCGGCAACAGACCAACCCGCGCTGGACCCACGACCTCGTGGTCGCCAACGTGGAGAAGACACCGCTGCGCAAGGTCGCCTATCCCTCGGACATCGCCGCCGTGCTGCTCTTTCTGAGCTCGCCGCTGGCCGGCCACGTCACCGGTCAGACGATCATCGTCGACGGCGGCAACAGCATCGTCTTCAACGTCGACACTCCCGAACCCGAGCAGGTCTGATCGGGACGACGACCCCGGCGCCCTGGATCCCCGTCCACACGAGGATCCAGGGCGCTCGTCGAAGCTAGTGGGCCACGGCGGCGGTGGTGACGATCTCGAGCGGGTCGAACGGAGCGCCGGCAGGGTAGACGTGGTTGAACAGCGCCACACCGTCCGCGGTGAGCGCGGCGCCCGAGCCGGACCAGCCGGCCTCGGTCCGGGTCATGGTCAAGGTGACGAGCGGCAGGCGCGGCCCGGTCCCGTCCTCGGATTGCGGGTCTTCCACGCTGAGCACCGCCGTGCCGCCGTCGATACCCAGCTCGATCCGCGGCCCGGCCAGCCGGACGAAGAGCAGCCCGCCATGACCCGACAGCCGCAGGTCACCGCGGAAGGCCAAGGTCGTGGTAGTGGTCGCGTCCGGGTCCACCGGATAGACGACGAGCTGCGGGTCGTCGCGGGTCATCCGCGCGCCCTCGGACACCGATGCCCGCGCGTCCGGCAGCGCCGCCACGTAGCGCAGGAAGCTAGCCCGGATGCTCCAGCGCAGCTCCGCTCCCGCGTTCTCAGACATCGACGGGGTTGAGCAGGTCGGCGACGTCGAGCGTGGTGGCGATGTCGCGTTTGACGATCTTGCCGCTCGGCGTGCGCGGGAGCTCGGCGTCGACGATCGCGATCCGCGCCGGCACCTTGAAAGCGGCCAGTCGCCCGGCGGCGAAGGTGCGCAGTTCCTCCGGCTCGAGGTCGCTGCCGGGCCGGAGACGTGCGACCGCGACCAGTTCCTCGCCGAGCGCGGCGTGCGGCGCGCCGAACGCGGCCGCCTCGAGTAGGTCGGGATGGGCGTTGAGCGCGGCCTCGACCTCGGCGCAGTAGATGTTCTCGCCGCCGCGGATGACCACGTCCTTGAGGCGACCGGTGATGTACACCAGGCCTTCCTCGTCGATCCGGCCGAGGTCGCCGGTGTGGAACCATCCGTCGCGGAAGTCCTCGGCGTCGGGCAGGTCGAAGTAGCCGCTGACGACCTGAGGGCCGCGGATCGCGATCTCGCCCACTGCGCCTGTCGCGAGAGCGTCACCGTCCTCGCCCAGGATGGCTACCTGGACGGTGGGGAGCGGGCGCCCGACGCTGTCGGGATGACGGGCGAAGTCGCCCGCCGGGATGGACAGGACACCCGAGGTGGTCTCGGTCAGGCCGTACCCGGTGCGGGGCGTGATCTGGTCGCCGAAGCGCTCCCGGATGGCGTCGACGACCTGGATGGAGGCTGCCGAGCCACCCATCCCGATGACGCGCAGGCTGCTCAGGTCGCGCTCGGTGGTTGCGGCGGCGTCGAGGAAGGTCTGGATGACGAACGGCGGGCCGGCGATTTCGTTGGCCCCCTCGCGCTCGATCAGCTCGAGCGCCAGCTCGGCGTTCCACCTGTACATCAGCACCAGGGTGTGGCCCGAGTACGCCGCTGTGTAGAGAGTGTTCATCCCGGCGATGTGGAACATCGGGAACGTCATCAGCTTCGTCGACGGAGCCGGCGGCAGGACCTGCAACGGCTCGGTGGCGGTCGCCGGCGCGACCCGCACGGCGCGGATCAGCTTGTTGAGCAGGGAAGCCGAGTGGTTGCGGTGGCGGTGCAGCGCGCCCTTCGGTTTCCCGGTGGTGCCCGAGGTGTAGAGGATCGTGGCGGGGTCCTCCGGGAGGACCTCCTCGGCCGGCGGCTCGGTCGGGTGACCGGCGCCCCGCGCGAGGTCGGCGTAGGCGATTACCGCGTTGCGTCCACGCTCGGTGGCGGTGGCGTCCTCGGCTCGGACCCCGATGACGGCGCGTACGCCGCCGGCGGCCAGGTCCTCCTCTGCCAGCAGGGCGACGCGCTCGCGGTCGGCGACCAGCACCACCGGTCTCGACCCGGCGATCAGGTCGGCGAGTTCGCGGGTGCGGAGCCAGCCGTTGTACGGCACCAGCACGGCACCGAGCAGCTGGGTCGCCCAGAAGGTGAAGATGAACTCCGGGTAGTTGCGCATGGCCAGGCCGACCCGGTCGCCCTTGCGCACGCCGAGCTCGTCGCGCAGGGCATGGGCGAGCGCCACGACCTCCTGCCACTGGTCCTGGTAGGTCCAGCGCTCCTCGCCGTACACGACCGCGGTCCGGTTCCCGTGCTCTCGGGTAGCGAGGAAGGCGTCGCGCATCGTGCGCGGATCGCGGTCGAACATCTCCAGGCGCACGCCGTCGACGACGATCTCCGTCAAGGGGAACGCCCCGTCGGGTGCGGTGAGGAGCCGGAGTCGAGTCGTCTCGTCCAGGGTCATGGTGGCGCTACCTTTCGCGAATGCCTATCGAGCGCCCGCCGCGGACGCGTCTCGTTCCGGCGGATGCCGGTCGCGTCTCAGCGCGACTTCTGCAATGGTTGTACATAATAGCAAAATAAGTACAGGCGCGATGCGCGCGGCAGGACCGCGGCACGAACACGACAGGGAGAGGCGACCCATGACGCAGGCGGAGACGGCAATGGTGGACGACGCGGCCGAGACGAGGGTGGTGAGCATCGCGCAGGGCGCCTTCCGTGGCGCGCACACCGGCAGCGGCTGGGTCTTCAAGGGTGTCCCGTACGCCGCACCGCCGGTCGGCGAGGCCCGCTTCGACGCCCCGCGCCCTCCGGTGCCGCACCGAGGAATCGCGGACGCCACCGACTGGGGGCCGACCGTCTCCACCCCGCCGCAGCGCTCCGCTGTGATCGATGCCCTGCTGCCGGACCCGCACCGGCACGGCGAGAACGGCCTGAACCTCAACCTCTGGACGCCGGATCTGGAGGGCAGCGCACCGGTGCTGGTCTTCATCCACGGCGGCGGATTCGTGACCGGCGCCGGCTCCACCACGGCCTTCGACGGCACGGCGTTCGCACGCGACGGCGTACTCGCCGTGACGATCAACTACCGACTGGCCGTGGAGGGCTTCGCGCTGTTTCCCGATGCCGCCACCAACCGCGGACTGCGTGACCAGGTCGCGGCGCTGGAGTGGATCCGCGACAACATCGCAGCGTTCGGCGGAGACCCCGCGCGGGTGACCATCGCGGGCGAGTCCGCGGGCGCGATGGCGGTGTGCACCCTGCTCGCCGTCCCGAGCGCGCGTGGCCTCTTCCACCGGGCCATCTCGCAGAGCGGGACCGGGCATCACGTGCACACCCGGGCACAGGCCGAGACCGTCGCCGCCGAGCTGGGCGTCGAGCTCGGTGTCGAGGCGAATGCGCGTGCCCTGACGAAGATTCCGGTCGAGGAGCTGCACACCGCCACCAACGCCGTGATCACCCGGCTGACCTCCGGCCAGGACCCGCGCTTCGCCGAGTTCCGGCGGTTGGTGTTCCAGCCGGTGGTCGACGGCGACTTCCTGCCCGAGCACCCGGTGGATGCGATCGCGGCCGGTGCCGCCGCCGACGTCGACCTGCTGATCGGGGTGAACGCCGAAGAGTACGGGCTCTTCGTGGCACCCACCGGGCTGGCCGACGCGATGAACGCCCAGGTGCTCACCGCCACCACGGCGAGGCTGTGCGACAACCCGGGTGCAATGCTCGCGACGTACCGCGAGCAGCTGCCCGAGGCGTCGCCGGCCGAGCTGTTCGTGGCGGTGCAGTCGGATTGGTTCTGCGTCGCCCCCACCGACCGCCTTCTCGAGGCTCGGCAGGCGGCCGGGAAGGCGTCATACGCCTACCAATTCGCTTGGCGGCCGACGACGTTCGAGGGTCGGCTGGGTACCTGCCACACACTCGAGGTCCCCTTCGTGTTCGACACCCTGGACGATCCCTGGGGGATCGAGCTGCGCGGTGCCGACGCGCCGCGAGAGCTGGCCACCCGGGTGCACGGCGCCTGGGTCGCTTTCGTCGCCACCGGCGAGCCGGGCTGGCCGACGTACGGCGAGGACAGGACGTTCTGCCGCCTCGACCTCACTCTCTCGCTGGTGCAGGACCCGTTGGCGTTCAGCAGAGAGGCCTGGCAGGGTATCGCGTTCTGAGGTCCTTCTCATGAATAAATGATGGAACTATGATCCTGTGATCATGACTCCAACTAAACTGATCGACGCCCAGATACATGTCTGGAAGTCCTCGACGCCGGACCGTCCCTGGCCCCTCGACGCCATCGAGCCGCAGCGGCCCGTTCCGCTGGAGGTGCCCGAGGTGGTGGACGAGATGGCCGGTGCCGGGGTCAGCGGCGCCCTCTTGCTCGGGCCGACCTGGGAGGGATCGCGCAACGACTACGTGCTCGAGGTGGCAGCGGCCGACCCGACGCGCTTCGGCGCGATCTGCCGCTTCGCCACCGGCGACCCGGAAGCGGTCGAGCGGCTGGCGCAGTGGCGCGACATCGCGGGGATGCGGGCCATCCGGATGTCGCTCAACCGCGGCGACGTCGAGGGGACGCTGGAAGCGGCGCGCCGCAGCGGCTTCTTCGCGGCGGCCGAGCGCTACGGCGTTCCCCTGAGCATCTACGCCCCCGGTCGTCATGACCTCTACGTCGGACTGGCCGAGGAGTTCCCGGGTCTGAAGATCGCCGTCGACCATGCTGCTGTGGAGACCGCCGAGGTTCCCCTGCCCGAGGCGGTGGCGCCGCTCGCTGCCCTGGCCCGCTATCCCGGCATCGCGGTCAAGGCGTCGGCGCTGCCGTGCTTCGTACGCGAGCCGCACCCGTTTCCTTCCATCACCGAGGCGATCTACCGGCTGGTGGAGTCCTTCGGCGCCGCGCGTGTCTTCTTCGGATCCGATCTGTCGCGGCTGGCGGTGCCCTATGCCGAGCTGACGGACGTCTTCGTCGGTCGTCTCCCCGCGCTGAGCGAGGCGGAGCGTGCACTGGTTGCCGGGCGGGCGCTGACCACCTGGCTAGGCTGGCCCGAACCCTTCGATGACTGATTCTCGCGCGGAGGAGGGACGGCCCGGCGATGTGGTCCAGGTCCGGGCGATCGGACCGGTGCTGCAGATTTCCCTCGACCAGCCACACAAGCGAAACGCGGTGGACCCGGCGATGACCCTCGGCCTGGAGGCGGCGTTCGCCCGGCTGGAGGCGGATCCCGACCTGCGGGTCTGCGTGCTGGCAGGGACCGGCGACTACTTCTGTGCCGGCAGCGACCTCGTCCTGGGTGCAGGGCCGCATACCGCCGATGGCGGGCAGTACGGCATGATCCGGCGCTCCCGCACCAAGCCTCTCGTCGCCGCGGTCGACGGGCCGGCGCTGGGCGGCGGCTTCGAGATGGTGCTCGCGGCCGATCTCGTTGTGGCCTCGCGCAATGCCTGGTTCGCGCTGCCCGAAGGCGCTCGGGGACGGCTGCCGGGCGCAGGAGGACTGTTGCGCGCTCCGGCGCGACTGCCCCGCAACGTGGCTGTCGAGATGATGCTCACCGGCGCCCGTCTGGATGCCGCGCGCGCCTACGACCTGGGACTGGTGAATCGGCTGGTGGAGCCCGGAGCGGTGCTCCGGACCGCGTTCGAGCTCGCGCTGGATGCGATCGCGAGCGCACCCGAGTCGGTGGCCCAGATTCTGCGCGGATTGGAGCGGATCGAGGAGCCTGTGGAGCAGCTGGGCTGGGGGGTCACCGCGGAGGCACTGGACGCCCTGCGCGGCTCGTCGGACCACACGGAGGGCACCGCAGCGTTCGTCGAGCGGCGCCCACCCCGTTGGGTGCTCGGCGCGGCGCAGCGGGCCGTGATCTCGACGCGGCGGCGCAGCCGACGACCGGGTCGTGACGCGAGAGCGGCGACCTTTCCGTCGTATTCGTCGGCTGTGACGATTGACGTGACGTGAATCTCTGAGCATTATTAGACGACCATTAAAGGGTCATTGAGGGATTCATAGAACATCAATAGAAAACCGACGCCCGGTCCCGGGGCGCGTGCCATCGTTCCCAGCAACCTCGAGGTATCACGTGGACACTCTCCTGCCCTTCATCGTCGCCGGATTGGTGACCGGCTCTGTGCTCGGCCTCGCCGGGACGGGGCTGGTTCTGACGTACAAGACGTCCGGCCTGTTCAATATCGGCCATGGCGCGATCGCCGCCGCGGCCGCCTACATCTTCTACTGGCTGCACGTCGAGCTCACCATGAACTGGTGGCTCGCGATGCTGCTGTCGGTAGTGGTGTTCGGCCCGCTGAGCGGCCTGGTCCTCTCCGCGGTGAGTCTCAAACTGAGCAACCAGCGGCCCACCTTCAAGGTGGTGGCCACGGTGGGCATCGTCCTGCTCGTCCAGGGCCTGTCCACCGTCAAGTTCGGCTTCAACCCGCTGCGGCCCGAGCCGTTCCTGCCCGGCGCCACCAAGTTCACGCGGATCGCCGGCGTCAACGTGACCTATGCGCAGCTGACGATCATCGCGATCTCATTGGTGATCGTCGCGGCGCTGTTCTACTTCTTCCGCTTCAGCCGGGTTGGCCTGGCCATGCGCGCGGTGGTCAACGATCCCGATCTCGTCGCCCTGCACGGCACCAGCCCGCAGGCCGTCCAGCGGCTGTCCTGGGGCATCGGCGCCTCGTTCGCGGCCCTGTCGGGCGTGCTGATCGCTCCGACCGCCGGCATCGAAGCGGTCGCGATGACCTTTCTGTTCGTGCAGGCCTTCGGCGCCGCCGCTCTGGGCGGGTTCTCGAACATCCCGTTGACCTACATCGGCGCACTGGTGATCGGCGTCGCCTCGAGCCTCTTCACCAAATTCGCGATCGACATCCCGTCCCTGCAGGGCATGTCGACGGCGCTGCCCTTCATCGTCCTGATCGTCGCTCTCATGGTGACGCCCAAGCGGCGCCTCGACGTGCCGGCGCGAGCTGAGCAGGCGCCCAAGATCCCGTACCACGGCCCGACCAGCACCCGACTCATCGGCGGTGGCGTCGTGCTGATCTTCCTGCTTCTCGGCCCGCAGATCTTCTCCTCCAACCTGACCTTCCTGACCGTCGGCCTCACGCAGGCGATCGTGCTGCTCTCGCTCGGTCTGGTCGTACGCACCGGTGGCATGGTCTCGCTGTGCCAGGCCGTTTTCGCCGCGATCGGTGCCGTCACTTTCGCCCAGGTCAGCGCTCACTGGGGTCTGCCGTGGCTGGTCGGCGTCCTGCTCTCCGCACTGGTCGTCGTCCCGGTGGCGGCGCTGCTCGCGCTGCCGGCCATCCGTCTGCAGGGGCTCTTCCTCGCTCTGGCCACGCTCGGCTTCGGCCTGTCCGCGGAGGCCTGGCTCTACCAGAAGAGCTGGTTCTTCGGCACGACCGGCACCGGCCTGCCGATGCCGCGACCGGGCGATGCGGGCGACGAGGCGTGGTACTACGTCGTGCTCGCCTTCTTCGTCGTTGCCGCACTCGTGATGGTGCTCATCCACCAGAGCCGCCTGGGCCGGGTGCTGCGCGGACTGTCGGAGGCGACGCTCGCGGTGCGCACCCTCGGACTCAACACCAATCTGCTGCGCCTCATCGTCTTCTGCATCGCCGGCTACATCGCCGGAATCGGCGGCACGCTCTACGGCAGCACCATCCACTACGCGGTGCTCGGCGACAGCAACTATGCCGCTTACTACTCGCTGGTCCTGGTCGCCACGCTGGCACTGATGCCGTTCCGCGAGCCGTGGTACGCGGTCGTGGGCGTCGTCTCGGCGATGATCCCGGCGTACTGGCACAGCGAGACCGCCACCCCGTGGCTCAGCGTGATCTTCGGCGTCGGCGCCATCGTGATCGCTACCCGCGGCGGCTCGGACACGCTCCCGCAGCGCGCCCGCGACTTCATCGACACCTACTTCCGGCGTCGCAAGGAGACACCGATCGTCGCCGTCGCCGACGATCCGTGGCAGATCTCGTCGGCGGCGACCGGCCTGGAGATCCGCGACCTGACGATCAAGTACGGCGGTCGGACCGCGCTCGACAAGGCGGTTCTGACGGCTCCGGTCGGCCAGATCACCGGTCTGATCGGCCCCAACGGTGCGGGCAAGACCACGCTGTTCAACGCGGCGAGCGGCCTGCTCACCCCGACCACCGGCCAGGTCATGCTGCACGGCGAGGACGTCACCGGCCTCGGTGCCGCGGCCCGCGGCCGCCGCGGTCTCGGCCGGACTTTCCAGCTCATGCAGTTGGCGGACTCGCTCACGGTCGCGGAGAACGTCGCGCTGGGCGTCGAGTCCGGCATGGCCGGCTCCAACCTGCGCGGTCAACTGATCGCAACCCGGAAGGAACGCAAGGCGACCCTGGAGGCGGCCGAGTACGCGATGGAGCTGTGCGGGATCGCACACCTTCGTGACGTGAACGCGGGCGAGCTCTCCACCGGACAGCGGCGCCTCGTCGAGCTGGCACGCTGCCTCAGCGGTCCCTTCGACGTCCTGCTGTTGGACGAGCCGTCGTCCGGCCTGGATCCTGTCGAGACGGAGAAATTCGGCGAGACCCTGACCCAGATCGTCGAGACCCGCGGCTGCGGCATCCTGCTGGTCGAGCACGACATGGCTCTCGTACTCAGGATCTGCGCCCAGATCCATGTCCTCGACTTCGGCAAGATGCTCTTCCACGGCACGCCGAGCGAGGTCCGCAACAGTCCCGTCGTCCAGGCGGCGTATCTCGGCTCGGAGACCGAGACCGAGACCGAGGCCGAGGCCGAGATCGACACCGCTGACGACCTCATCGAGGAGATGGTCCGATGACCGAACGAACGACCGCGACAGAGGCCCGGGGGGGAGTCGCCCTCTCCCAGAAGCCGGCCCTCGAACTGCGCAACGTCAACGCCAGCTATGGGACCACCTCGGTGCTGCGGGATGTGTCCCTGCGGGTGGAACCGGGTTCGGTGACGGCCCTGATCGGCCCCAACGGTGCAGGCAAGACCACGTCGCTGCGGGTCGCCTCGGGGCTGATTCGACCCTCGGCGGGCGAGGTGCTGATCGACGGTGACGAGGTCACCCGAACCTCGGCGGCGCGGCGCTCGCGCGCGGGACTGTGCCACGTGCCCGAGGGCCGGGGCGTCTACCGCAACCTCACCGTGCGGGAGAACTTGTTGATGCAGTCCAATGCGTTCAACGCCCAGGAGAGCATCGAAATCGCGACCGGCGTCTTCCCGCGTCTGGGGGAGCGGCTGAACCAGAAGGCCGGCACCATGTCGGGCGGTGAACAGCAGATGCTCGCGCTGTCGGCCGCCTACGTCGCCAACCCGCGTCTGGTTCTCGTCGACGAGCCCTCGCTCGGTCTGGCGCCGATCATCGTGGACCTGGTCTTCGACTTCCTCCGCACCTTGCGTGAGAAGGGCGTCGCACTACTCCTCGTCGACCAGTACGCGCTGCGCACGCTGTCGATCGCCGACCACGCCTATGTGCTGCGCCGCGGCGAGATCGCCTACGACGGCAGCGCCGCGACATTGCTACAGGGCAACGTCCTCGAGCAGTACATCGGCGACGGCGCCGCCTGAGTCCTTCCCGCGCGGCTGACGCAACTGAGCCCGCCCCCCTGATGGGGGGCGGGCTCAGTTGCGTTGAGATCCCACTCGAGGTCGGTCGAGCTACGCCACGCGCGCGGGGCACGGCATTCGGCCGCTCGGAGGTCTCGACCGCGTGCGAGAGGGTGACCGCGGGGCCTTCAGGCGCCTGCGTCCAGAGCGTGCTTCAACTGCTCCGGTCTGGTCTCGGGTAGTGTTGCGGCACTCCGTGATTCGGTTGGTGGGTAGAGGGTGAGTGTGGGCATGCACCGCACACACCCTGCGCCCTGTGCAGGAAATGGCCGAAGGCCGCGCCCTCCGAACGGAGGACGCGGGCCTTCGGTGATGCGAGCGGTGGATCAGATGCCCAGGCCGGGTAGGTAGCCCCCGCAGGTGCTGGCGAGGTCGCCTTTCGCACTGTTGCCGGACGCTGCCGGCGGGATGCCCTTCGGGTTGTCGTCACCGGCGTTGAAGGTGAACAGCCAGTTGCAGCCGACCGGCTTGGAGGGCTGGCCCTTAGTGTAGGTGATCGGCTCGGGCAGCAGGCCGTCGAGGGTCTCGTCCTTGATGGTGTACATCGCGTCCATCGCGGTCGACCGATTGATCTCGGCCGGTTTGGCGTTCTCCAGTGCCTTCTGGAACAGCTCGAAGCTGGACCAGATGGCGGTGGAGTTGCCGGAGCTGTAGACGCCGTCGGGCGAGTACTTGTTCATGGCGTCGCGGTAGGCCACGACCTTCGCGTCGTCGGACCACCACGGGAAGCCTTGAGTGCCGCCGGCCGACTTGAAGCCCGAGACCTTGCTGAACGCCTCCTGGTCGAAACCTGAGTTGATGACCGAGAAGATGCCGTCGTAGCCCTGCTGCAGGCAGTCGGTCGCGACACGGGCGCCGACGGCATAGCCGATGTTGAAGGCGATCGCGTCGGTGTCCTTGCCGGTGAAGGCCAGGCACTGGGCGGTGTAGTCGCTGGCAGTCGCCGAGAACTGCTGCACGCCGGTCGGAGTCATGCCGATGGACTGGACGTAGTCCTCGGCTTTTTCGCCGTTGGTCGCGCAGACGGCGACCTCGGCGCAGGCGGCCCAGCCGAAGCTCTTCGCACCTGCCGCCTTGGACTGGTCGATGTAGGACTTGATGGTGTAGTCCGAACCGGAGACGTTCTGGAAGACGCCGGGGACCTGCGACCACAGCAGGTCGCTGGAGCCGCCGCCACTGATCACCGGGACCGGGGTGTCCTTGAACAGGTCAGCCATCGACCCTTCGGCGACTAGATCGGTCATGAAGATTGCGTCGACACTGTCGTCGGCGAGGAATGCCTTGGCCGCCGAGGTGGCGCCCGGAACGGTGTTCTTGGAGTCGACCATGTCGATCTGGACCGGGTGACCGAGGATGCCGCCGTTGGCGTTGGTGTACTCCTGCCAGGCGTGTGCGACGGCCTCGGCCGCGAGGCCGTTCGTGGCCTGCGCGCCGGACTTGGAAGCGACATAACCGATTTTGATCGGCGTCCCGGTCAAGCTCGACGAGCTGCTGCCGCTGTCGAGGCCGGACGTGGATGTGTCGTTGCTGCTGCCGCCGCACGCTGCGAGTGCCACGCTGGCCACGCTGGCCACGGCGAACACGGCACCGACCCGCGTTGCCTTTTTGAGGGTGAGAATCCTGGATGACACCGATGCTCCTCGTGTGTTCGGGTCCCGTCATCGGGCGACGGGTGTCCTCTGCAGGAAACATAGATGAGACGAGCATCACTTGTCCACTTATTTCATAATAGTAAACGCACTTGATTACGACTCAGAAAGGGAGAATCCGCACGTGCTGGACGATATGCGGCTCCCGAGCTAGCCTACTTTGAGCATAAGTTGACAACAATTGTCGACGTGCTGGCTGAAGGAGTGATAAATGACTGCCACGCTTGACCTTGCGCTGCTGGCCGACAAGATGGAGCTCACCGAGCTGGTGGCCAGGCTCGAACGCGCCGTGGACCGAATGGACCGCGAGGGGATCCTGGCCTGCTACTCGGAGAAGTCCTTCGACGACCACGGTCGCTTCCGGGGGAGCCGCGAGGAGTTCGCCGAGTTCATCTGCAACAACCCCGGATTCACGTCGGCCTCCAGCTTCATCTACCACCTGATGGGCCAGTCGATCTTCGAGGTCGAGGGCGACGAAGCGTACGGCGAGTCCTATTTCGCATACTGGATGCAGACTGCGGAGGACCGGCTCTACCAGTCGATCGGGCGCTATCTCGATTACTTCCAGCGCACCGAGGACGGCTGGAGGATCACCTACCGCCGCGTGGTGATGGAGTGGGACGGGACGGTGCCCTGCCAGAATGCCGTGCCGGGCGGCCACTTCCGGGGCACGCGCGACCAGAACGATCCGCTCTACAAGCGCCTGAAGTGGCCGGAGAACCCGGAGGCCGAGACGTCGATCGGCTGAGGCGTGCGCCTGGCGGCGGGCTCAGCCGATCGACCTGGTCCTGGTTCGGTTCAGATCGAGAGTCCGCCGTCGGCCACGACGGTCTGCCCCGTCACGAACGAGGCGTCCCGAGAGAGCAGGAACGCCACCACGGCAGCGACCTCTTCCGGGTCCGAGATGCGGCCCATCGGGATGCGCGTCCGCAGTCGCTCCTCGCCCTCGGGGTCGAGCAGCCGGTCGATCATCGCCGTGCGCATGTGCCCGGGTCCGACCGCGTTCACCCGCACCCCGTCTGCCGCATGGTCGCGTGCCGCCGACCGGGTCAGGCCGAGCACCCCGTGCTTGGCCGCGGCATAGGAAGCGATTCCTCGTGCCTGGACCGTCGTAGCGGCGTAGGAGGCGACGTTGACGATCGCGCCGCGGCCGGCCGCGACCATCGCTCCGAGTTCCGCACGCTGGCAGCGGAAGACGGCCGTCAGGTCCAGTGCGATCGTCTCGTTCCACAGCTCGTCCGGATACTCGGCCGCCGGTCGCGGCGCTGGGCTGACCCCGGCGTTGTTCACGGCGCCGTCGAGCCGACCGAACTCGGCCAGGGTCGCCTCCACCAGACGCTCCGGATGGGCGGGGTCGGTGATGTCGCCGGGCACACTGAGGCATCGTCCGCCGTACCGACGCACCTCCTCGGCCACCTCCGCACAGCGATCCGCGCGCCGACCTGTGACCACCACGTCGGCGCCCTCCGCGGCGAGTCGCAGTGCGCAGGCCGCACCCAGACCGCCGGTCGCCCCGGTCACCAGGACCACGTAGTCGTCGAACCGGCGGCAGGCCCCGCTCATGGGCGCGTTCACGCGCGCAGGCTGATCGCCTGCATGGGGCACATGTCGACTGCCGCGGCCGCCGCCTCGGCGTCGGCCGCTGTGAGGTCGGCGGAGACGTACTCGTCCTGGGCCGTGGACCGGAACGACAGCAGGCCCTCGTCGGTGAGCGAGAAGAGGGACGGCGTGGCGAACGTGCACTGACCGTGGTTTTCACACTGGTTGAGGTCGACGGCGAGTTTCATTGGGATTCTCCTAGGGTTTTCAAAGAGTGGAAACATGTGGGGTCTCGTCGGTTCAGTAGCCGAGCGCCTCGGTGTTCTTCCCGGTCGGGTTCACCCAGTCCAGCGGCACCTTGCGTCCGGGGTCGAACTCGAAGCCCGGCGTCTCGAAGACCTCGGGAGCGAGCCGGGGCCGCTCACCGGGCCCGTAGTGCCAGCCGTCCAGTGGCCAGTCGAAGCCCTCGAGGTCGTCGGTGTCCTTGCCCAGGACGCGGCCGGTGGCCTCGAACTCCTGGAGGACGGCGGGGAGGCCGAACCGCTGCACCGGGCAGACCTTCATGCAGACCGAGCAGCCGGCGGTCTTGCCCATCACGGGCAGGCAGCGCTTGGTGTTGAGCTTCGCCTTGACGACGCCACGACTCTCCTTGCGGATCGCCGGGATCGCGCCCGCCGGACACCGCCGCACGCAGATCTGGCACTTGTCGCACACGCCCTCGATCCCGAAGTCCACCGGGGCGTCGTGGAGGAACGGCGCGTCGGTCGACATCACCTCGATCCGACAGCGCGACCCGGCATCTGGTGTCAACAGCTGGCCGTTGAGCCCGAGCTGGCCCAGCCCCGCCTGGACGGCGTACGGGATCACCATCGACTCGCCCACGAATCCTTCGGCCCTGGCGGCGTAGCCCTGCGCTCGGATCCAGTCGGCGAGCAGACGCATCCGGTCCTCGAGCCCCGCATACGCGGAGAGGGCGGCCTTCTCCGACCGCAGGCTCGGGCACATCTGGGTGGAGTCGAAGTTCTGCTCGACGATGCCGACGATGATCGTGTCGCCGACGGCGAGGCCGTGGTATTCGGCATAGTTGTACTTGATGTCGTAGGCGGTCACGCCGACCGCGGCGAGGCCGAGGCGTGCCGCCTCACGCTTCATCGCCTCGGTGAGTGCTGCCGGCGTCACCCGGGCGGGCGGTGCGGTGGCGTCGGGGTGAAGGTTGGCCTGCGCCCGGCGTCGGGCGGCGCCCTGGACGCGCGGCGACGTCGAGAGCAGCGAGATCCACATGTGGCCGGTGGGGCTGTGCACTCCACGCATCTCCGGGTGGAGTCGGATGAAGTCGTGTAGCGGAGCCTCGTCGAATGCGCGCTGCTGCGCCTCGGGAAGCAGTTGGACGCCGGGGCCGGTGCGCAGCTCGTCGGCCGGTGCCGGGATCGGGGTGCTCCAGGGGCGACCGTGCGGTGCGCGCCTCGGGTGGGCCCAGATCGGTAGTCGCGGGATCCACCACATCTTCGGGCGATACGGCAGCGTCTTGCGCGCGATGGGGTAGAGCAGATTGCTGAGCTGATGCCCCCACTTCAGCGCTGCGCGCTGCAGGCCGTTGCGGGTGAATTCTCCGGCCATCTCCGCCACCCTCTCGTCGAACGATGTTATGTACAAATCATGTTACTATGATTTCTAATGTTTTTACAGCAACGATGTCGAGGGCTATCGAAATGACACAGACCGGCGCACTGAGGGATCCCCTGTCGGCCGACCAGGACCGGCTCTTCGATGCGACTGTGCGAGCAGTCGTCGCCGAGGCCGTCGGCGTGCGCTCCTTCGAGCTGGTGCGCGCCGACGGGGGCGCGATGCCCACGTGGACGCCCGGTGCGCACGTCGATCTGGTGCTCGGGAACGGCGTCGAGCGGCAGTACTCGCTGTGCGGCGACCCTGCCGACACGTCGTCGTGGCGGGTGGCCGTTCTGCGCGAGCCGGAGAGCAGGGGCGGTTCTTCGTACCTGCACGAGACGGTCGCGGCCGGACACGCCGTGCGCGTGCGCGGCCCCCGTAACGAGTTCGCACTGGAGGAGGCTCCGCGCCACCTCTTCATCGCAGGTGGCATCGGCATCACGCCGCTGCTGACCATGATCGCCGAGCTGGAGGGCCGCGGGGCCGACTGGCGGCTGGTCTACGGCGGCAGGCGCCGTGAGTCGATGGCCTTCCTCGGCGAGTTGGAGCGCTACGGGGACCGGGTCACGCTGTGGCCCGAGGACGAGCGCGGCCTGATCGACTTGGCCGGACTGCTCGGCGAGCCGGTCGACGGCACGGCGGTCTACTGCTGCGGTCCCGGCGCGCTGATCGACGCGGTCGAGGCGCAATGCGCCGAGTGGCCCACCGGCGCCTTGCACGTCGAGCGCTTCCGGCCCAAGGACGGTGCCCTCGACGGCCCGACGACCTCCTTCGAGGTGGTGCTCGACGCTTCGGGGCTCACCATGACGGTGGGACCCGACGAGTCCATCGCCGACGTCGTCGAGCGGGCCGGCGTGGACATTTTCACGTCCTGCCGCGAGGGCACCTGCGGTACCTGCGAGACCACCGTTCTCGACGGCGAGCCGGACCATCGCGACTCCCTGCTGACCGAGGACGAGCGGGCCGCGAACGACGTGATGATGATCTGCTGCTCCCGCTCCAAGGGCCCGCGCCTCGTCCTCGACCTGTGAGTCCCCGAACCGACAGAGAGGCACGCTGATGACCGTCGCCGCGACCGATGCCCGCCTGGGCGACCTCGAGAAGCGGGCGAGCCGCTTCTTCGCACTCGACCCAGAGATGCTGGCCGATCCCTGGTCGCTCTACACCGACTTGCGCGCGCAACCCGTGCTGCGCGTCGGGCCGGTCGTGGTGGTCTCGAGGTACGACGACATCAAGGCGATCTTCCGCGACACCGAGCGCTTCTCCAACAGGAGGCAGACCGGCTCCCGCGTCACCCAGAAGCGGGCCGCCCTGGGCGGCGACGAGCTGGCGATGTACGACCATCTCATCGGGCACGACTCCCATCACCTCGGACTGAACGACCCACCGGATCACAGCCGGCTGCGCCGCTTCGTCGCCCGGGCCTTCTCGGTGCGGGCCGTCAACGCGCTGCGCAGTGAGGCGGAGGAGATCGCCGAGGAGCTGCTCGACGGCATCGCCGCCACCGGCGAGGGCCCGTTCGACCTGGGCGCGCTCTCCTTCTACCTGCCGTTCCGGGTCGTCTGCCGGATGCTGCGCATCCCCGACATCGATGTCGAGTCGTTCCGCGGCTGGGCACTGGCCGCGCGTCGCGGCCTGGGCACCAACTACGAGAACCTCGCCGAGGCGTACGACGCGGTCCGCAACATCGAGGCCTACGTCCACGACGTGATTCGCTCACGCCGGCCGGGGAGCTCCGCAGACGGACCCGGCGACGACCTGGTCTCGAACCTTCTCGCAGCGGGGGAGGACGGCGCCGGACTCAGCGACGCCGAGCTGACCACGATGTTCACCGTGATGCTCACCTCGGGCAACGCCAACGACATGATCTCCAACGCGGTGATCGCCCTGGACGCGTTCCCCGAGCAGCGAACCCTGCTACACGAGCGTCCCGAGTTGATGAGCAACGCGATCGAGGAGTTCTTCCGCTACTGCCCCTCCGCGCACGGCGTGCACCGCGCGGTCGCGGTCGACACCGAGATCGACGGGTTCGAGGTTCGGGCCGGCGAGACGCTCCGCCTGCTCGTCGCGTCGGCCAACCACGACCCGGCCCGGTTCCCCGACCCCGAGCGGCTCGACGTCGAGCGTGAGGATGCCAAGCACCAACTCGACTTCGGGTTCGGGATACACACCTGCCTGGGACAGTGGCTCGCTCGACTCGACATCGAGGTCGGGCTGACCGCACTCTATCGACGCCATCCGGACCTTCGCGTCGCCGGTGGGTTCGACTACCGCCCGGAGTACAACTTCCGCGGCCCGGTGCGGCTCATGGTCTCGGGCCGCTGACGCTGCCCCCGACACTTTGATCGGCGGGTCCCGTACGACGGATGTACGGGACCCTCCGATCGTCGTCTCAGAGGCAGTACCAGGACCGGGCGTTCTCCGCCATGGTCTTGGCCCGCATCGACTCCGGCATCGCGCTCAGCAGCTGGGCCAGGTCGTCGTCGTGCGCGTGTGGGTAGTCGGTGGCGAACATCAGCAGGTCTTCGCTGCGGAGCCACCCGATCGCCTTCTCCAGCAACCGGGTGGGCCCGGCTTCGGTGGGTGCGGTGGAGAAGCGGAAGTGCCTGCGCACCACGTCGAACGGCGGCTCGGTTAGCCACGGCACCTCGCGACGCAGCCCCTTCCAGTCCTTGTTCATCCGCCAGCCCCACGCGGGCAGCCACAGGAACCCGCCCTCGAGGACGGAGACGCGCAGGTCGGGGACGACCTGGAAGAGGCCCTCGGCGACCATGCTGGTGATCTGGCTGCCGAACGCCTGCCACTCGGCGGCGTACTCCTCGATGAAATACGACGGGTAGCCCGTGGTCGACGGCACTCCGTCAGCGGTGCCCCCGTAGTGCAGCCCGGCGACCAGGCCGCGCTCGGCCATCGCCTCGAAGACCGGGAAGAACATCCGCCGGCCCCACAGAGCGTCGGTGCGCACCGGCAGGAGCACCTGCACGATTCCCGGGTGCGAGCCGACCCGTTCGATCTCCCTGATCATGGAGGCCGGGTCGCGGGCGGGCAGCACCATCGAGGCACGCAGCCGGGAGTCCTTGCTCAGCCACTCCTCGATCAGCCAGTCGTTGACTGCGCCGGCCATCGCGTTGTGCCAATCGGGCTGTCGGATGCTGTCGACGCCGTAGTAGCAGTTAAGGATGGCACGATCGACGTCCCACGGGTCGAGGACGTGCCGGCGCAGCAGGTCCACGTCCGAGGCCGGCGTGCGGCCGTCGGCGGGCCGCCACTGCGGCCGGCAGGTGCGCGGCGAGTTCGGAGGGTAGTGCGACAGCGGACCCTGCGGCTGCTTCCAGTTCCGCTCGGTGCACCAGTCGACCCACTGCTGGGCGAGGTAGGGGAAGAGCGTCTCGGCGCTCGGCACCTGGGCGTGCACATCGACGTCGATGACGCTGCCGGTCCACAGCGTCTCGCGGCCCGCGCGGTCTACGACGGGCTCGATCTTGGCCGGCTCGGTCGGTGCCGAGGGAGTGGTCAGGGTGGT
Source organism: Rhodococcus sp. WS4 (assembly GCA_006543605.1). Classification (GTDB taxonomy): domain Bacteria; phylum Actinomycetota; class Actinomycetes; order Mycobacteriales; family Mycobacteriaceae; genus Rhodococcus_F. The sequence continues at coordinate 34,765 of RRBB01000021.1, read as the reverse complement.
CACGCAGTCTCCTGCTTCTCGGTGCGGGCCCCCTGGGCACGCTGTGGTCGCTGTGGACGGAGGTCGATGACGAGGTAGTCGTCCTCGACCTGGACGCTGACCGTCTCGGCCCGGAGCGGTCCGGGCTGCAACCCGGCGATGGCGTGCCCGGCCTCGTCGCCCCGGTCGGCCGCGACGGCGGCGTACTGCTGCGGGGTGAGCCGGGAGAGCGCCACTGTTCCCTCGTCGAGATCGTGGGCGACCGTTGCGCCGCTCTCGACCTCGACCCGGTAGGGCCGCCCACGCATGCCTACCGGGTCGAAGTAGGACTGGCCGGTGGCCACGTCGAACTCCCAGCCGTGCCACGGGCAGACCAGGAAGGTGTGCTCGGTGTCGTAGTGGTACTCGCCCGGGACGGCCGCTGTCACCCGCGGCAGGAATCGCCCCGCGCACAGGTCGGCGCCGCGGTGCGGGCAGCGGTTGAGCAGGCCGTAATAGCGGCCCTTGACGTTGAAGATCGCGATCGAGCGCCCGCCCGCGTCGACGGCCATCTTTTCCCCGTCGGCGAGATCGGCCGCCTTGCCGACGACGTACCTCCTGGTGCTCACCTGACCTCCTGACTTGCTCCGTCGTATTCGGACCTTGTTTTGTTTCTATTGTGCAGAAATGATGTAGCTATGTATATAGAGGGTCCGGCCCGATGACGACCGGTGCACTGAGCGGGTTGCGTGTCCTGGATCTCGGCCATTTCCTGGCCGGACCAATGCTGGCGATGTTCCTCGGCGACAACGGCGCCGACGTGATCCACATCGATCCTCCGGACGGCCCGCGGTGGGACTCGCCGGCAAACGCTGCGCTGTATCGCAACAAGCGGCAGCTCCGCCTCGATCTCCACGACCCGGCGGCCGTCGCCTGGGCTGCAGCGTTGGCCGAGTCCGCCGACGTCGTGATCGACAACTTCCGCCCGGGAGTCCTGGAGCGACTGGGTCTGGACCCGGCGGCCATCCGCGAGCGCGCACCGCAACTGGTGTGGTGCTCGCTGCCGGGCTTCCCCCGCGACGATCCCCGGGCCGAGCTGCCCGGCTGGGACGGTCTGCTCGCCGCGGCCACCGGCCTGTACCCGGCGCGGCACGGTGAGGTCGACGGTGATCCCGTCTTCAGTGCGCTCCCGATGGCCTCGACCTTCGCGGCCTTCATGGCGTCGCACCGGGTGGCTGGCGCACTGCTCACCCGCGCCTCCACCGGACGGGGTGCGTGGATCGAGGTCTCCCTGTACGAGGCGGCCTTCCAGGCGGTGGGCTCCTACGCCGAGGTCCCCGTCTCCCGCAAGACCGACAACCCGACGTACGCGCGCCTGCACCGGATGCTCCAGACGGCGCCGGCGGCAGACGGGACCCACCTCTACTTCGACACGCCGCTGCGCGGCCTGCAGCGGTTCCTCGACCGGTTCCTTCCGCAGTACCGGCTCGTCGATCTCGACGACTCCACGTGCGAGCAGATGGTGCGGGACCTGGTGGAGCTGATCGGCACCCGGTCCGGCCGAGACTGGGAGCGAATCTGCCAGGAGGAGCTCCAGGGTGCCTTCGGGCTGTGCCAGAGCACCCAGGCGTGGCTTGCCGACGACCATGCGCGCGCCAGCCGGTCGGTCATCGAGGTCGCCGACCCCCTGCTCGGTGCGACGGTCCAGCCGGGATTCCCGGTGCTGCTCTCGGAGAGCCGCCCCCAGCTGCGCTGGAGCCGTTCCGCGCGGCCCGACGGCGTCGGCCTGGACGCGGACGTCGACTGGGTCGGGGAGGGATTCTCCTGGTCGAGCGAGAGACGGCTGCGTCACGACCTCCCCCTGGACGGTCTTCGGGTACTCGACTGCGCCAGTCTGCTGGCCGGACCGACGAGCACCCGGGTGCTGGCGCAGTACGGCGCCGACGTGCTCAAGATCGACAATCCGGCGGTGGCCGCGAGCTGGGCCGACCCGCTGACCGACGACCTGTCCGCCTTCAACGGTCATCGCACGGTCAGCAGCGGCAAGCGGATGGCGTTCCTCGACCTCCGGGACGAGAGGATCCAGGGCCTGCTGCCGGATCTGATCGGCGACATGGACGTCATCCATCACAACTTCACGCCGGCAGCGGCCGAGCGTCTCGGTCTCGGCGCCGAACGGGTACGCGAGCTGAATCCGGCCGCGATCTACTCCACGATGTCGCTGCACTCGCACGGCGGCTCCCGGGCCGAATACCGCGGTCACGAGCCGCTCGCGCAGATGGTGACCGGCATGGGCGTCCGCGCTGGTGGTGAGGGTGCGCCGCGGATGCTCGGCGTCGTGGTCAACGACCATGCGGCCGGCCACCTGAACGCCTTCGGCATCATGCTCGCGCTCCTGGACCGGCTGCGCACCGGTGCGGGGCAGCAGGTCAACGCCTCGCTGTCACGGACCGCCACGCTGCATCAGCTGCCGCTCGCGATCGGGTACGACGGCAGGTCGTGGGACGAGCCGAGTGGGCCCGAGGCCACGGGCCGGCATGCGCTGGACCGCCTCTACCGTGCCCGCGACGGCTGGTTCTACGTGGCCGCCGACTCGGACGGCCGGGACCTGCTCGCTCAGGTCGCCGGGCTCGAGGAATCGGTCGCGGTCCCGGACGGACACCTCGGCGCGTGGCTGGTCGCACGCTTCGCTGCGCGCGGCGTCGCCGAGGCGGTGGCCGATCTGCGCACCGCCGGGATCGGCGCGCATCGCTACGTGCCGGTGATCGACCTCGTCGAGGACCCGACCGCGCTTCGGCGCGGGCTGCTGGCTGTCGTCGACCATCCGGGCATCGGGCGCGCGTTCGGAATCGGGCATCCGGTCTTCGGGGCGTTCGAGGACTCGCCGCGTCCGTTCCTGGCCGCCCGGCGACCCGGCCTGGACACCGTCGACGTCCTGAAGGAGCTGGGCGCCGGTCTCCTCCTGGACGACCTGATCGGAGCAGGAGCGGTAGCCGTGGGAGAGAACCCGGTGGTGAACGTCACCGACACTCCGGGCTACTGGGCGAGTGGCTCGATCGAGTCCTACACCACCCCGGCGCGACTGGACCGAACGATCGAGGTAATCAGATCTGCTCAGCCGCGCCGGATTCACGGCGCGAAGTAGATGTTCCGTCGAGCGTCAGCTGCCGGCGCTGTCCTCGCACGTGCTCGCCAGATCGCCGGTTGCGCCGTTGCCGGACTTCGCGGGCTCGATGCTTGTCGGGTTGTCGTCGCCGGCGTCGAACTCCAGGAACCAGCTGCACTCGACGGGCCGGGAGGGCTCGCCCTTGACGTAGGTGACCGGCTGGGCGAGGAGGCCGCCGAGCGTCTCGTCCTTCACCTGGTACATCGCGTCCATCACCGTCGCGCGGTCGATCGTCGTGGGCTTCGCACCTTCGAGGGCCTTCTTGAAGAGCTCGAAGGACGACCAGATCGCCGTCGCGTTGCCGGACTGCCAGGCGCCGTCGGGGGAGTACTTCGCCATCGCGTTGCGGTACGTCGCCACGGCGGGGTCGTCGGCCCACCAGGGGAAGCCCTCGGTGCTGCCGTAGGACTTGAAGCCGCTGACCTTGCCGAAGGCGCTCTGGTCGAATCCGGAGTTCGCGGTCAGGAAGGTGCCGGAGTACCCCTGCCGGAGGCAGTCCGTGGCGAAGCGGGTGCCGGTCGTGTAACCGGCGTACATTGCGATGCCGTCGGCTCCCTTGCCTGCGAAGGACAGGCAGGGGGCGGTGTAGTCGGACGAGGTCGCGGAGATCAGCTGGGTGCCGACCGGGGCGATGCCGAGTGTCTGGGCGTAGGCCGAGCCTTTCTCGCTGTTCTCCTGACAGTTCTTCACCTCGGAGCAGACCGCCCACCCGAGCTTCTCGGTGCCGGCGGCCTTCGCGACGTCGGCGAACACCCGCGCCGCGTACTCGGCACCGGACACGTCCTGGAAGAGCCCCGGCACGGTGGTCCACGGCACATTCGTGGCGCCGTTCCCGCTGATGACCGCGACGTCGGTGTTCTCGAACGTGTCCGTCATCGCGGACTCGGCGACCAGATCGGTCAGGAAGACGGCGTCGACGTCGGAGTCGCCCATGAAGCCCTTCACGACCGACGTCGCACCCGGCACGGTGTTCTTGGTGTCCGTCACCGTGATATCGACGGGATGACCGAGGATGCCGCCGTGCGTGTTGGTGTACTCCTGCCACGCGTGGGCGACGGCCTTGCCGCTGAGTCCGTTGCTCGCCTGCGCCCCCGACATCGAGGCGGCGTACCCGATCTCGATCGGGGTCCCGCTCAGGGCGGCCGCCGGGCTGTCGGCGCCACCCGGCGTCTGCTCGGACCCCGACGTGTTGTCGGCGCCGCAGCCGGCGAGTGTCACCGTCGCCAGTGCCGCCAGAGCGCTGACGATCCGCGCTGTTCTCCTTCGACCGTTCACCTTCACTGTCACGCTTCTCCTCGCGTTCCATCCGGCCTCACCACCTGTGGTGCGGCACCGGAGGCAGCCTAGGCCCGCGATCTTGCTATGTCCATGTTAAGAAGATAATTAGAAATGGAGTGCAGGAACTGAGCCGCACAGTGGTCAGATCGCGAAGCCCCTGCCTGCAAGCAGCGGAATGTCGTACAGCTCGCCGGCCACACCGCCCAGGACGGCGGCCCGGCGCTCGACACTCAGGTTGCGCGGCAGCGCCCCCGGCTCGTCGAAGTCCCAGTGCGGGTAGTCCGAGGAGTACATCAGCTTCTCGCCCAGGCCCGAGGCCAGAAATGCGTCGTAGACCTCGTCGAGGTGGGCATCCTCCTCCGGCTCCTCTATCGGCTGGGTGGTGAAATAGAAATGGTCGCGAAAATACTCCGAGGGTGTCTTGGCGAGGTGCGCGACCTCGCCGCCCATCGTGCGAGCTGCGGCATCCAGGCGCCACGACAGCGGCAGAGCCCACGACCAGCCGAGCTCGACCAGGACGATCTTCAGGTTCGGGAAGCGGTCGAAGACGCCCTCGAAGATGAAGCTGGCCACCATCGGGAAGTTGAACGCCGCGTAGTCGCAGTGCTCCTCGTAGTAGTAGCTCGGCGAGCCCGATGGGGTGACCCGGTTGCCGGTCATCACGTGGAAGGTCACCGGAAGTCCGTAGTGCTCGCAGGCCTCGTAGATCGGCCAGTACGACGGGTGGCCCGGCGGGCGCAGGTTGTCCGGCGCGAGCATGATCTGCTTCATCCGGTCGCCGTACTGCCGGTCCTGCTCCTTCCAGAACTCGATCTCCTGCACGGCCAGCTCGGGTACCTCGTAGGGAAGGTTGATGGAGGCGTACCAGCGCGGGTCCTGGGCCAGCCAGTTGTCGCACCGGTGCTCGTTGAGCGCCCGGCAGTACGCCGCAGAGAAGCCGGTCGGTTGCCCCTTCATCCCCGCAGAGGAGAAGGCGCCCAGGTCGTTGAGCAGGCCCGCGCTGATCTGGTAGGTGTCGAGGAGCTGCTCGGCGGCGAAGAGCGGGTCGCTCCCCGGCGCGCCGCCGCCGGGAGGCTCGGTGTCCCAGCGCTGGCCGTACTCTCGCGGCCGCGGCCGGTCGCCACCGGCCCAGCCGCCCCGGGCGACACCCACCTCGGCAGCATGCCGCTGCCAGCGCTGCGGCAGATACGAGAGCACGCCGGCACCGCGCTGCTGGTGCTCGCGAATCTTGAGCGGGTGGACGTCGCAGTCGATGATCCCGAGCGTGCGCCCGGTCTCCGCGGTGCCGAGATCGGGCAGCGTGGCAGTCAAGGGTCCTCCTGGAACGGGCGGCCGCGCTGCGGCACCCGGGATCGCTAAGTGATGAGGCTATTGTTTTCATGTTATCCACGGCACATGCAGAAGGGAACCCTCATGAAGCTCGCCTCCCACATCGCCATCGGGGTCACTGACCTGGAGCGCTCGCTGGCGTTCTACCGCGACGCGCTCGGGATGACCGTGATCCGCGACGCGACGAACGAGCCACCGGCGGACTCGCTCTACGGGCCGGGGGTGGGCTCGACTCGGCGTCATGAGGTGATGTTGAGGTTCGGCGGCAACGACGGCGAGGGCTATGGCGACCGGCTCTTCCTGGCGATCTCGCAGTCCGACGAACTGGCCGGAAACATGCCGCTCCACCTGGGCCAGATCGGCATCCACCACATCGGGTTCTGGGTCGACGACATTCCGGCGCTGGCGACGCGGCTGCGTGTGGCCGGCTACGAACCGGTCTCGGTCAAGGGCACCACCGGAGTCGGATACGGCGAGAGCGCAGACCAGCCGATGCGGGCAATGTTCGTCAAGGACCCCGATGGCACGATCCTGCAGTTCGACGAGCGGGTAAGCGTCCCGGCCGACGGCTGCTGCTGAGACCCGCTCGCGGCTTTCGTAAGCGTCTTGCAGTGATGTATTGAAAGCATGTTGCTGTGATGTACAGTGCGTGGTGGGGCGACTCGAAAGGATGATGCACCGTGGAGGACCGGCTGGCAATGCTGGACGCTCGGTTGCGCGAGCTGGAGGACGAGCGGGAGATCCGTGAGCTGCTCGCCCAATACGGCTATTACGCCGACGCCCCACTCGACGAGGAGTACTTCGCGCTCTTCACCGACGACTGCGTCATGGACGTCTCCGCCGGCCGTGGGGACGACCCCTACGAGGTGGTCCGATGGGAGGGGCTCGCCGCGATGCGCGAGTTCCTCTCGGTGCGGACCGCCGCCCACGACAACGGCTTCTACGGCCGCAGCATGCACGTGCAGGGCAACAACCTCGCGATCAAGGTGACCGGTGACGACGCCGTGGCCAACGGCTACTCGTTCATCTTCCACCAGGACGGCCCCACCCTGAAGCTGCTCAGCGCCTCGATCAACGAGTGGGCGTTCCGGCGCGAGGTCGGCCGCTGGCGGATCCAGATGCGCAAGCGCCGGATGCCCGGGGCCCCCGACGCCGCCGAGGTGCTGAGGGCCGCGGAGTGACCGGGGCCCTGGACGGCGTGCGGGTCATCGACCTCTCACGCGTCCTCGCGGGCCCTTACTGCACCCAGATGCTGGCCGACCACGGTGCGGAGGTGGTCAAGGTCGAGCCCGTCGCCGGTGACCTGACCCGCACGTGGGGGCCGGCGCATCCCGACGGCGTGAGTTCCTACTACGCGGGGCTCAACCGCAACAAGCAGCACGTGAGCGCCGATCTCTCCGCGCCCGACGGCCGCGCACTCGTATTGCGGCTGCTCGAGGGCGCCGACGTCCTGGTGGAGAACTTCAAGCCAGGCGTGATGGACCGCTGGGGACTGGACGCGGCATCGCTTCTGGAGCGGTTTCCCCGGTTGGTCTACTGCCGGATCACCGCGTTCGGGACCGACGGCCCGATGGCCGGCCTGCCCGGGTACGACGCGGTGATCCAGGCGCACGCCGGGATCATGCACCTCAACGGCGAGCCCGACGGCGGCCCGATGCGGGTGCCGATGCCGATCACCGATCTCACCGCCGGTCTGCTCGCCCTTTCCGGCGTGCTGCTGGCGCTCCACGAGCGCACCGCGTCGGGTCGTGGGCAGCTCGTCGAGTTGAGCCTGGCCGACGGCGCGGTCAGCCTGCTGCACCCCGTCGCGGCGAACTACTTCATAACGGGCGAGCCGCCGCGCCGCCTGGGCAGCGGCCACCCGAACATCGCCCCCTGCGAGGTGTTCGACTCGCCGGCGGGCGAGGTGTACGTCGCGGCAGGCTCCGACCGGCAGTTCGCGCTGCTCGCGGACTTCCTGGGGGAGCCGGGCCTGGCCACCGACCCGCGCTACCGCACCAACGCCGACAGGCTGGCGAACCGGCACGACCTCAACGCGGACCTGGCCGTCCTGGTCTCCGGACTCGACCCGGACGCAGACATCGCACGCGAGATGATCGCCAAGGGCGTGCCGGCCAGCGTGGTGCGCCAGGTCGAGCATGTGCTGGACGACCCGTACCTGACCGAGCACGGCATGGTGACCGAGGCCGGCGGCGTCCGGATGCTCGGCGTTCCGGTGCGGCTGGCGCGGACTCCCGGAGCGGTGCGCACCCCACCACGAGCGCAGGGCGCCGACACCCGCGCGGTGCTGGCGGCCGCAGGCGTGACCGCCGCCCAGATCGAGGACCTGATCGCCCGAGGGGTCGTCGTGGCCACCGATACCCCAACCCCTTTCCAGCCCGACAGCGGGCAGAGCCATGAGCACAGATCCGAGGAGAACTAGTGGAGTTCGAGAACATCCTGTACGGCGTGGAGGACCGGATCGCGACGATCACACTCAACCGGCCGGAGAAGCGCAATGCGCTCAGCCCCGCGCTGCGGCGCGAGATAGTGGCGGCACTCAAGACCTCCGAGGCCGACGACGAGGTCACCCTCATCCTGATCCAGGGTGCGGGCGAGGCGTTCTGCGCCGGCTACGACATGAACAGCTACGCCGGCGGCCAGGCCAACCCGGAGCGGCCCGACGGGTGGAACCACTCCGAGCTCTTCGAGTCCTGGACCGGGCAGTTCCCGCGCAGTTGCCTGCGCGACTGGATGACCATCTGGGACTTGCTCAAGCCAGTGGTCGCCAAGGTGCACGGCTACGCGCTGGCCGGCGGCTCGGAGCTGATGTCGATGTGCGACATCGTCTTCGCCGCCGACGACTGCGTGATGGGCTACCCGCCCACCCGGGCGCAGTCCACCCCCGACATCGAGTACTTCCCCTGGAAGATGTCGATGGCGCAGGCGAAGTACCTCCAGCTGGGCGGTCACTCGGTGACCGGGCAGCGTGCCGCGGAGATGGGCTGGATCGCCAAGAGTTACCCGGCCGCGGAGCTCGACGAGCAGGTCATGCGTGAGCTGCGGCCGATGGCCAAGCTGCACCCGGCAATGCTCTCGGCCAACAAGATTGCGCTCAACCAGACCTACGAGGCGATGGGCTTCCGGTCCGCGCTGCAGTCGTCGGTCCCGTGGTACGTGCTGGCCCAGGGTTTCCGGCCCGGTTCGGGCGAGTTCAAGACCAGGGCGGCCCGCGACGGGCTCAAGTCGGCGCTGCAATGGCGTGACGGCGACTTCAAGGAAGAGGGGTTCGTGCTGTGACGACGACTGAGGAGAATCGCACCCCGGCGGAAGCGCAGGTCGCCGTCGGGAGCCTGAACCACGTCGCGCTCGGTGTCCGTGACCTCGAGGCCTCCGTGCGGTTCTACGTCGAAGGGCTGGGCATGCGCCAGACCCTGACGAAGGAGACCAGCGATCTGACGCCGTCGCTCATGCGCCTGCCGGCGCATGCCAAGGCGACCACCGTCTTCGTGCAGGGAGCCTCGCGGGTCGGCCAGATCGAGCTCGCGCAGTGGAACCTGCCGGCGAGCGACGAGGACCGGCCCAAACGACCGGGTGACGTCGGCATGGGCCAGCTGTCCTTCCCGGTCGACCCCGACCACATTGGTGCCCTCCACCGCCGGCTGGTCACGATGGGCTACGAGGTCTACTCCGAACCCACCACCAGCCTGATAAAGAACTACGGTCCCGTGACGCTCTTCCTCTGTGAGGACCCGGACGGAAACCAAGTGGAGCTGATCGCACTGCCCTCACCCGAGACGGTGCGGGAGTTTCGCGCTCAGGCAGGGAAGGACGAGAGCTGATGACCCAGATCGACGACACACCGGTCCTGACCAGGCTGGAGCCCGACCACCGGACCGTGGTGCAGGAGTGGCTCGACGGCATGAACCGCGCGCTGGCCGGTGCCGATCCGACCGACGTGCGTGCGCTGCTCTCCGCCGACCCCTGGTGGCGCGACATCTACGCCTTGACCTGGGACCTGGTCTCCATCCACGGCGCCGACGACATCGTCGACGCGCTCACCAGCGCGTCGGAGAACACCGGCTTCGGCGGGCTCCGGCTCGACGAGTCCTGGCCGGTCTCGTTCAACGGCGTCTACATCGAGGCGATCTACCACTTCGAGACCCGGGTCTCGACCGGCCGCGGCGTGGTCCGCCTGGTCCAGGAGGACAACGGCACCTGGCGCTCGTGGGTCGTTTCCACCAGCCTCGAGGCGCTGCGCGATTTCCCCGAGCCAGTGATCTCGATCGACGACGCCGCCAAGGACGAGCACAACTCGCCGTCGGTGCCGGGCGCCCGTCGCTCCCTCGACGAGGTCCGGGCCGAGCGCCGGGAGTACCGCGACGCCGACCCCAGCGTCCTCGTCGTCGGTGCCGGACACTCCGGCCTGTTCCTGGCCGCCCGGCTGGGACAGCTCGGCGTCTCCACGCTGCTCGTCGACCGCCACGCGCGCGCAGGCGACAACTGGCGGCTGCGCTACAACGGGCTGCTGCTGCACGACACGAAGTGGGCGACCCAGTTCCCGTACCTGCCCTTTCCGAGCACCTGGCCGCTCTTCACCCCGAAGGAGAAGCTCGCCGACTGGATGGAGTCCTACGTCACCCTGATGGACCTCGACCTGTGGACCGGCACGAACGTCCACAGCGCGAAATACGACGAGGCGCACGGACACTGGACCGTCGAGCTCTACCACGACGGCGAGCGGCGCACCCTCCACCCGCAGCACCTGGTCTTCGCCACCGGCCGCGAGTCGATCGCGCACCAGCCCGTGGTGGAGGGCATAGAAGAGTTCAGCGGCACCGTCGCCCACTCCAGTACGCATCTGGGCGGCGAGGCAATGCGGGGCAAGAAGGTCGTGGTGGTCGGAGCCGGCGCGAGCGCGCACGACATCGCCCAGGACGCCTACGAGCACGAGGCCGCCTCGATCACGATGGTCCAGCGCAGCCCCGTGCTGGTCTTCTCCCAGCGGCACGGCCTGAAGAATCTCTTCGGCAACTACTACGGCGAGGACGGTCCGGAGACCAGTACCGCCGACCTCCTCGCCAGCGCGAACCCGCTCGCGCTCAGCACCCGGCTGGCGCCGGTCGTGACTCGCAGGATCGCCGAGCTCGACGCCGAGATGCTGGCAGGTCTGGAGGCAGCGGGTTTCCGCACCACCCTCGGACCGGGCGACGCGGGCCAGACCTATCTGACCACGCGCGGCGGCGGTGCGGTCTACATCGACAAGGGTAACTGTGCGCTGATCATCAACGGCGAGATCCGGATTCAGCCGGGCGAGATCGAGCGGTTCACCGCGAACGGCGTGGTCTACCGCGACGGGACCGAGGAGGCCGCCGACGTGGTCGTCTTCTGCACCGGCTTCCGCAATATGCGCGAGGTGGCACGCCCGATCGTCGGGGACGAGGTGACCGACGCACTGGCAACGGTCTGGAACGTCGACGACCGCGGCGAGCTCCGGACGACGCTGCGCCACTCCGGCCACCAGAAGCTCTGGTTCATGGCCAACGGCCTTCGCCTGGCGCGGTTCTTCTCCCAGCACGTCGCGCTGCTCATCAAGGCGATGAACGAGGGTCTGATCGACCCGAGCATCAACGTAGAGAAGAAGAAGCAGGAGCAGACCGGCTGAATCCGGCGCCGCCGACCGACGAAGGGATCGCCCGATGAGTCAACCCCGAGCGCTGTTGGTCGGCGGCAGCGGTCCGACCGGCCCGCACGTGGCCGCCGGGCTCGCCGAGCGCGGCTACGCGGTCACCCTGTTGCACCGCGGCACGCACGAGCTGCCGGAGCTGGACGTGTACGAGCACGTCCACGCCGACCCGCACTTCCGTGAATCGCTGGACGAGGCGCTCGCCGGGCGCTCGTACGACGTCGTGGTCGCCGCGTACGGCCGGCTCCGGACGGTGGCCGACGCCGTCGCGGGGCGCTGCGCCTCCCTGGTCGCGGTCAGTGGGCTGCCCGCCTACGCCGGCTACCACGATCCGGGCCGCCTTGCGCCGCACGGGATGCCGGTCCAGGCCCGGGAGGACGCCGCCGACGTCGGACGGGCGACGCGGCCCGAGGACCTTGCGGCGGAGAGCGGCGGCGAGGCATTCTCCCGCAAGATCCGCGCGGCAGAAAAGCACGTGCTCGAGTTGCACGAGCACGCCGCGTTCTCCGCCTCGATCTTCCGCTATCCCTCGATCTACGGACCGCGCCAGGTCTACCCGCGGGAGTGGTCGGTGGTCCGGCGGGTCCTCGACGGCCGCGACCGAATCATCCTGGCCGACAACGGGCTCACCGTCACGATGCGCTGCGCCGCGGTGAACGCCGCGGCGTACCTCCTCGCGGCCGTCGACCGGCCGGACGCTGCGGCCGGTGAGATCTTCAACGTCGGAGACCGCGACCAGCTCTCGATGCGTCAGTGGGTCGAGGTCTGCGCGTCGGCGGCCGGAGGCGCGCTGCGCCCGGTCTCGCTGCCCTTGGACCTGGCAGGTCCCGGCCGTGGTCTCTACCCCCTCTCCCACGACGATCATCTGCTGGCCGACGTCCACAAGGCCGCGGATCTGCTGGGCTACGTCGAGCCGAAGCCGGCCGTGGTGGCGCTGGCCGAGACGGTGCGCTGGTATGTCGAACATCCGCCGATCGAGGGGGTTGCCGATGCGCTGGCCGACCGCTTCGACTACGCGGAGGAGGACCGAGTCGTCGAGGCGTACCGTCGCGCGACGGCGGCACTGCGCGCCGAGCAGCCGCCGGCCGCGAGGGTCGTGCACCCCTACGCCCACCCCAAGGTCGCCGGGCAGCGCGACCCCCGCGACCGATGAGCCTGGTCAGCGAGCAGATGCGGGCCGCGCTGGGCGCCGTGGCCGACTGGCGGGTCTCGTTCCCCGTCGCCGCCTCCGACATCCGGCGGTGGGCGATCGCCGTCTACTACCCGGATCCGCCGCCGGCGCGCTTCGTGGTCCCCGGCGGCGGGCCGCTCGTGGCGCCCGAGGAGTTCAATCCCTTCGCCTGGGTCGTTGCCGACCAGAGGGTGCCCGCGGTGGCGCCGATGCTGCGCGACACCGACCGGCTGGAGAAGGCGATCGGCATCGTCGGCCCCGGACTGTGCCACCAGATCAACGGGGGCAGCGAGGTCGTCTACGGCGCCCCGATTCGCCCGGGCGACGTGATCCGCTCCGAGACCCGCCTGCACTCCTACCGCGAGAAGACCGGACGGATGGGGCCGATGCTGGTCACGGTCACCGAGGTGGAGTGGACCAACCAGGACGGCGTTCGCGTCAAGCTCGGCCACGACACCTCGATTCGCTACTGACCGGAGGAGCCATGATGAGCGCGAGAGTAGAGGTGCGGATCGGCGACGTGATCGCCGCCGGTCCGCGCCGCACCGGATACCCGGAGTGGAACCGCTTCGCGGCCGTCAACGACGAGTTCGTGCCGATCCACATGGACGACGACGAGGGTCGCAGGGCCGGCTACCCCGGTGCCATCGCGATGGGCAGGCTGCAGTGGTCCTACGCTCACCGGATGCTGCGCGAGTGGCTGCCCGGGGCTCGGGTGGTCGCGCTGGCCCTGCAGTTCCGCGGACCCACGCTGCGCGGCGCGCTCTTCGACGTCAAGGCCCGGGTCACCGATGTGCGCGAGGAGGCAGGGGACCGCGAGGTCGATCTCGCGCTGTGGATCGAGGACGAGGCGGGCACCGTACTCGCACCCGGTACGGCGACCGTCGCGGTGCCCTGAGGCGCCGCGACGGTCGGGCGTCCGCGGTCGCGGATCAGCGGTAGCCCACGCCCACGACCGAGTGCATCGGTTCGCCTACGACGACCACGCCGGCGCCGATCAGCTCCTCGATCTCCGCACCCGACAGTCCCGCCTCGCCGAGCAGTTCGCGACTGAACTCGCCGTGGCCGGTCGCCCGCATGACCGGGTACTGCGCATGCCCGCTGAAGGTGACCAGGCGATGCGGAAGGAAGGTCGAGTTGCCGTCCGGCCAGACCAGCTCGGTGACGTGGCCGTCTGCCAGCAGTTCGGGGTCGTCGACCACTTCGCGGAAGTCGCGTGCGCGGACCGCGGCGCCGCCTGCCCAGGTCACGGCCGCGACCACGTCAGCCGAGGTGAGCGCGCTGACAGCCGTCCCGATGAGCTCGGCGAGCGTGTCCGCATCCTCCTCGGCGCGGGAGACCTCCGGCAGGAACCCTGCGTCGACAGCCTGTGCCGTCGAGTGCAGGTGCACCCTGACCCAGCCGTCTGCGCACGGGTAGAACCGGGACAGCGGCCCGGGCCCGGGGAAGTCCCGGCCACCGGTCTCGGCAGCCGGCCGGCCGGCGTAGCGGACCAGCTCACCGCTCTGCATGAACGTGGCGGCGACGGCCAGTGAGGAAGTGACGTGCTGACCGCCGCGGCCGGCGGCACGCTGATAGAGCGCCGCACAGGTGCCGAGTGCGGCCAGGCACGCGACCGTCACGTCGTTGATCGCCAGCGTGGAGAAGACCGGTTCGGCGCTGCCGCCCTGGGCCTTCATGATCCCGGTCAGCGCCTGGACCACCGGGTCGTAACCGGGCTGGCTGCCGAGTGGACCGTCGGCGCCGTACCCGGTGATCGAGGTGGTGACGATGTCGGGTCGGCAATCGGCGAGCGTCGCGTGGTCGATGTGAAGGCGCTCGCGGACGCCCGGCCGGTAGTTGTCGAGCACGACGTCGCTGGCCGCAACGAGCCGGAGGAAGGCGTCGTACCCCTGCGGATCGCGCAGGTTGATTCCGAGCCCGCGCTGGCCACGGGCGATGCCGTAGCCACGCACCCGCAGCTCGTCGCCGGTCACCGTCTCCACCTTCGCCACGTCCGCGCCGAGCGCGGCGAGCAGCATCCCGGCGTACGGCCCGGCCAGCACCGTGCCGAGATCGGCGACCTTGATGCCGGCCAGAGGACCGGTGCCGGTGGGCAGCGCGGCCGGCGGCGAGGGGAGGCCGGCGCGCGGCTCCGCCCAACCGGCATCATCGGCGAAGAACCGCGCCCGGTGCTCGCGAAGGCCACCGCGGGAGAGCTCGGCGCCGACCCCGCCGGTCACGGCGTCACCGACGAGCGGGTCCTCGAACTCGACGCGCTGGCCCAGCGCGACGACCTGCGGATGGTCGAGCCAGTCGTCGCGGTCGCCCACGAGGCTGACCGGGCACCCGGCGGCGGTGAGCTCCTCGAGCCACACCGCGCGGGTACGCCGCGAGAACGCCTCGGCCAGACGCGCGCGCACCCAGTCCCTGTTGTCGGGGGCGTAGAGCCGCTCGCGCACACCGTCGATCCGCGGGTCGACGACGATGTCGGTGGTGCCGAGGTGCTCGAACGCGATGTCCTGGAACTTCGAACCCAGCGCGCCCAGGAACAGCCACTCGCCGTCGGCGCAGCGGTAGGTCCCAAACGTCGGGTTGGGGCCGCCGGGGCCGACGGTGGTCGCCGGGAGCGGCTCGGTCGGGCTGACCAGCATGGTGGTGATCGTGGTGACCATCGAGCCGTGCAGCGGGTCGACCACCACCCGCTGGCCGCGGCCGGTGCGGACCTTCTCGACCAGCGCGGCGATGCCACAGGTGGCGCCCCAGGCGCCCTGCATGGACGACAGGAAGGGGTAGACCTCGTCGACCGGCCCGCCGCTGAACGAGGTCTGCCGCCGCGCAGCGCCGAAGTCGGCGGAGACCATCCGGTCGCGGGTGTAGGGGTCGAGCCCGTCCTGCTCGTCGTGCCACAACGGCACGTGCAGGTGGACTAGGCCTGCCGGAGGCTCGTCGTTCAGGCCGAGACCCAGCGCTGCCGCCGTGCGGGCGTCGGTGGTGAGTACCAGGTCGGCGTCCGTAACCAGGGCCAAGCCGCGCTCACGTGGGACGATCGTCTTGTTGCGATGCCACGCCACGGCCCCGGGCAGGTCCGCGTCCGAGGGATCGTCGAGCCGGATGACCTCGGCGCCGTAGTCGCCGAGCGCCATCCCGGCCAGCGGGCCCGCTATGCCCCGGCTCGCGTCGAGCACCCGCACGCCGTCCAGCGCCGGCCGCTCCGAGGTCATCTGGGTCGTGTCGTCCACGGTCAGCCTCTCGATCCTCATAATAGTTCTGCTAACTATTTGCAATCTACATCACTAGCATTGAACGCCGTAAAACTGTTGTGTTCAAAACATGGTTGAATCGATCAACCCCACACACGTCCCAGGAGGCGCACATGGTCCGCGAGCTGAACCACTGGATCGACGGCAAGAGCGTCCCGCGAGGAGACCAGGAGGCGCTGACCGTCTCCGGCCCCTTCGACCGCTGCCCGATCGCCCGGGTCGCTCTCGGGAGCCGCGACCACGTCGACCTGGCCGTCGACGCCGCACGTGGTGCCGCCCGCGGGTGGGCGGACCGAGCACCGGTCGAGCGTGGCCGGCTGCTGGCGGCGGTCGCGCGGGCGCTGCGCGAGCGGGCCCAGGAGTTCGTCGACGTCGAGGTCGAGGAGACGGGCAAGCTCGTCGCCGAGATGCGCGGCGGCCTCCAGGTCGCCGCCGACTACTTCGAGTACTACGGCGGCGTGGTCCGGGCACTGTTCGGGGAGACGATCAACCTCGGCGCAGGCGACCATGCGTTCACCAGCCGCGAGCCGTACGGCGTGGTGGCGATGATCACCCCGTGGAACGGACCGCTGACCCAGGCGGCCCGCGGCCTGGCGGCCGCACTAGCCGCCGGCAACACCGTGGTGATCAAGCCCTCGGAGTTCACCTCCAGCACCACGGTGATGCTGGCGCAGCTCTGCGAGGCGGCGGGCGTCCCGGCCGGCGTGGTCAACGTGGTGCTGGGCGCGGGGCCGGAGGTCGGCGGCACCCTGGTCGAGCACCCGTCGGTGCGTTTGGTCGCGTTCACCGGCTCGGTCGTCACCGGCAGGCGGGTGGCCGAGAGCGCTGCCCGCCGGTTGATCCCGGCGATCCTGGAGCTGGGCGGCAAGTCCGCCAACGTGGTCTTCTCGGACGCCGACCTGGATCGGGTAGTCGACAGCGCGCTGACCATCTGCACCGGCGCGGGTCAGCAGTGCGCGGCGCTGAGCAGGCTGCTGGTCCAGGAGGAGATCCACGACGCGCTGCTCGAACGCGTGGTGGCACAGATGCGGGCCAGGGTTCCGGGGGAGCGGCTGGCGCCGATGACCACGGAGGCGCAGTTCGAGAAGGTGGTCGAGTACTTCGACATCGCCGCGCAGGACGGCGCACGTCTGGTGACCGGCGGGCACGCGGCAGGCGGCGCGCTCGCGGCGGGACGCTATGTGGAGCCGACGGTGTACGCCGACGTCACGCCCGAGATGCGGATCTTCCAGGAGGAGGTCTTCGGTCCGGTCCTCGCCGTGAGTCGATTCGCGACCGAGGGTGAGGCGGTCGAGCTGGCCAACGACTCCGAGTACGGCCTGGTGGCCGGCGTCTGGACCGGTGACTCCGCCCGCGCGCTGCGCGTGGCCTCGCGGCTCGAGGCCGGGCAGGTGATCGTCAACGGCGGTCGCACCGGGATCGAGACGCCGTTCGGCGGCTACAAGGCGAGTGGGCTCGGTCGCGAGAAGGGCTTCGAGTCGCTGCTGCACTACACCCAGCTGAAGACCACCGTCGTCTCGACGCGGTGAGCGCCGGTTCCGGCAGGGATGCCGCAGCGATGCGCTGTCCAAGCGCCATGTCTCGTGACCAGGACCTGACCCGGGTGGACGAGCTGCTGCTGCGGCTCGTCCGCTCGGTGCGCCGACCGTCGTATCGCCAGCGCATTCTCGAGGGCGTATCCCGCATCCCGGGGACCGAGGCGCTGCGCGTACTGCGCGCTGTCGAGCTGCGTGAGCAGCGCGGGACGCGACCCTCCATCAGCGACGTGGCCGGTGATCTCGAGATCGAGCAGTCGACCGCCAGTCGTGCGGTCAACGCCGTCGTCGAGCGCGGCCTGGTGGTCCGGGCCCCCGACGCCGACGATCTTCGTCGTGCCGTGCTCCAGCTCCCCGAGGCCGGACGAGCCGCGCTGGGCACGGCCACCGCGAACCGGATGGCGGTGATCGAGGAGAGCACCGCCGACTGGCAGGCCGCGGACCTGCATGATCTGGCCGGGCTGCTGGAGCGGTTCGTGGCTCGCTACGAGGCCGTCGAGCCGCCGCTCTGACCGACCTGTCAGCGCACCCTTGTTGTAAATGATTTACATGCAGCATGCATACATCTAAGATTCATTATTGCTCCATAACTATACGGCAGGGGAGAAGTAATGAGCGCAGTTGAGTACGACCTCGTGATCCGCGGTGGTGAGGTGCACGACGGCACCGGTGCTGACGGAAGGGTCGCCGACATCGCGGTCAAGGACGGCGTGATCGCCGTCGTCGGCGAGGTTGCCGGACGTGGTGCCGAGGAGATCGACGCGACCGGCCGGATCGTCACGCCGGGCTTCGTCGACATCCACACCCACTACGACGGGCAGGCGGTCTGGGACGACGCCACCGCCCCCTCGTCACACCACGGCGTGACGACAGTGGTGATGGGCAACTGCGGCGTCGGCTTCGCTCCGTGCAAGCCGGAGCACCGCGACGGGCTGATCGAGCTGATGGAGGGTGTCGAGGACATCCCGGCACCCGTCATGCACCAGGGTCTGACCTGGACGTGGGAGACATTCGCGGAGTACCTCGACGTTCTGGAGCGCACCCCGCGCGACATCGACATCTGCGCCCTGGTGCCGCACGCGCCGGTACGGGTCCATGTGATGGGCGAGCGGGCGTTCAGGTTGTTGCCGGCGCTGCCCGAGGACGTCGAGCAGATGCGTGTCATCGTCGCCGACGCGATCCGCGCCGGCGCGTGGGGTGTGTCGACCAGCCGCTCGACGGCACACAAGAGCGTCGCGGGGGACTACACCCCGACGCTCCTAGCCCGCGAGCGTGAAATCGTCGGCCTGGCCATGGGTATGGCCGACGCCGGCCGGGGTCTCTTCGAATTCGTCGCCGAGGTGCAGGACCCCGACGTGATCGGCGAGTTCGAGATGGTCCGCCGCGCGCTGAAGAAGTCGGGCCTGCCGGGCGTCTACAGCCTCGTGCAGAGCGGTCAGACGGCGGACGCGAACCAGGACCTGTGGCGTGACCTGCTGAAGTACTCCGGAGCGGCGAAGGACGACGGCGTAAACCTGCGCCCGGTCGTCGCGCCGCGAGCGGTCGGCCTGCTGATGGGGCTGGAGGGAAGCCAGAACCCGTTCTCCGCCACGCCGAGCTACCGCGCGATCGCCGATCTTCCGCTGGCCGAGCGGGTGGCGCGGATGCGCGACCCCGAGGTGCGCCGCCAGATCCTCTCCGAGGACCCGCACGCCGAAAGCGCCTGGCCGCTGCTGGAATTCCTTTCCTACAGCAGGATGTACCGCTTCGAGAACCCGCCGAACTACACCCCCGACGTCGGCAACTCGCTGCAGGTGATCGCCGACCGCGAGGGGCGTCCGGTGCAGGAGGTGGTCTACGACGTCCTCCTCGAAGACGAGGGGATGGGCTTCATCCACGTCCCGTTCGCCAACTACGCCAGCGGCGACCTGCGGGTCTGCCAGGAGATGCTGGAGGACCCCAACTCGATCATGGGCTTGGGCGACGGTGGCGCGCATGTCGGCTTCATCCTCGATGCGGGCTTCCAGACCTGGATGCTGACCTACTGGGTCAAGGAGCGCGGGGTCATGGCGCTGCCGGAGGCGATCCGCCGGATGACCTCCGACACCGCGGACGTGATGGGGCTGGCCGACCGCGGCCGGATCCGCGAGGGACTGCGGGCCGACCTCAACGTGATCGACCTCGGCCGGCTCACCTTCGGCTCGCCGTACATCGCCCACGACCTGCCCACCGGTGGGAAGCGGCTGATGCAGAAGGCGGTCGGTTACGAGCACACGATCGTCGCGGGCCAGACCGTGTACCGCGACGGCGAGGACACCGGGGCCCGACCGGGACGGCTCGTCCGCTCCGGTCGCTGACGGCGCTTCGCCGGGCCGGCCCTGGGCTCGACGGCCCGGCGAAGCGGCCCTGCTCACGGCGCGAGCGTGCGGCGCTCGTCGGTGAGAAGCGGGCGGTCGTAGGAGGTGTCGCTGCGGTCGCGCGCGACAGTGCCGTTCCGCCTTCGGTCGACCGGCGGCAGGTCGGGGGTCGTGACGCCGCCGGTCCACTCCACCATCGAGATGCGGTGGGCGATGCGCCACTCGCCGTCGCGGCGTTCGAACCGATCGACGTAGCGCCCACCGTGCAGCGTGACGGGCGTGCCCGACCGGTTCTGCCCGACCATCACGAAGTAGGTCTCGGTGTGGGCCACGTCGCCGTCGATCTCGCAGGTGTGGTTGGTGATGTAGTGCTGCTCGCCGTGATGGCTCGCCCGGTGGCCGGCGAACGCCCAGGGGATGAACTCCTCGACGGTGCCGCGGAAGATTCCGTGGTCGTCGATCGCGCCGGGGTGGTACGCGGAGCGCAGCAGGTCCTCGTCGAGCCGGTCGACGCCGCGGGTGTAGCGCAGCAGCGCGTCGTGGATCTCCTGGCGGTCGAGCAGCTCCTGCAGGCGGCGGGGGTCGGGCGCTCGGTGGCGTGTGTCGGTCGTGGTCATATCGATGACGTTAATGATGTTTAAGTTGTCATACAATGGCTTCCGGCCGCTATCGTGGCCGGATGAGCGACTTTCCTGTGATGAACTACCGTCTCCTGGGCCGCAGCGGCCTGCGGGTCTCCGATCTGGCCCTCGGCACGATGACGTTCGGGGCCACCACCGGCTGGGGGGTCGCGGAGCAGACGGCCCGCGAGCTCTACGAGCTGTACCGCGAGGCGGGCGGCAACTATCTCGACACCGCCAACCAGTACGCCGCCGGCGTGAGCGAACGGATCGTCGGCGAGCTGGTCGCGGGTCACCGTGACGAGGTGGTGATCGCCTCGAAATACACCAACGCCGCGCCCGGCAACGGCGACCCCAACGCCGGCGGCAACCAGCGCAAGAACATGATCGCGTCGGTCGAGGCATCTCTGCGCCGACTGGGCACAGACCATCTCGACCTGTACGTCGTCCACTCCTGGGATCTGCTCACGCCGGTCGAGGAGGTGATGCGCGGTCTCGACGACCTGGTGCGTGCGGGCAAGGTCCTCTACCTCGGTGTCTCCAACACCCCGGCCTGGGTGATCGCCCGCGCCAACACCCTGGCCGAGCTGCGCGGCTGGACTCGGTACGTCGGCCTGCAGATCGAGTACAGCCTGCTCGGCCGCAGCGCCGAGGCCGAGTACATGCCGATGGCGGCCGATCTCGGGCTCAGCGTGCTGGCCTGGTCACCGCTGAAGAATGGTCTCCTCACCGGAAAATACGCCGGCGGCGGCGGACATGACTCGAGGCTGTCCAGCGAGGTGTGGGGCTCTCCGGCGATGGCGTGGGCCGACCCCCGTGGCAGTGCTGCGGGGCCGGTCGTCGAGACTCTGATCGCAATGGCCGCCGAGCTCGGCGTGACCCCGGCCCAGCTCGCGCTGGCGTGGCTGCGTCACCGGGAGGTCCACGTGGTGCCGATCGTGGGTGCCACCAGTCGGGGCCAGCTGCGCGACAACCTCGGCTGTCTGCAGCTGGCGCTGACTCCGGAGCAGGTGGCTCGGCTCGACGAGGCGAGCGCCGTACCGCTGGCTTATCCGCATCACTACCTGGCCAGCCCGATGGCTCGCTCGTACCGCTCCGCAGGCATGTACGACCGGATCGCCCGGTAACGGTGCCACCACCACCGCAATTGTGTTCTTGCTTACAATCAATTATGTTAGAGGGAAATAAACATAATACGGAAAAGGTTTGACGATGACATCGATGCTGGAGCGAGCGGAGACCAACGGTCTGCCGATCCATCGCCTCGACCTGGAGACCGACGAGCGACTGGGCATCGACCCCTTCGCCGTCT
This sequence comes from Rhodococcus sp. WS4, assembly GCA_006543605.1. Classification (GTDB taxonomy): domain Bacteria; phylum Actinomycetota; class Actinomycetes; order Mycobacteriales; family Mycobacteriaceae; genus Rhodococcus_F. Next base: position 13,153 of record RRBB01000021.1, on the reverse strand, counting down.
GGGATGAGGCGACCAAGGTCGGCGGCCTGTTCTACAGCCCGGTCAACCGCGGCTATCTGGTTGCCGCCGACTACGACACGGTCAAGCACGTGCTGCAGGACCCGCACACCTGGTCGAACCTGCCGAGCTCGATCGTCTACACCAAGCAGGAGGTTCTCCTCGACGTCCCGCCGATCACCATGGACCCGCCGGTGCACACCAAGTACCGCAGGGCGCTCGCGCCGCTGTTCGGGCCGAAGGCCGTGGCACACCTCGAGCCGCGCATCAGCGAGATCTGCCACGAGCTGATCGACGCGATCGTGGCCAAGGGCAGCTGCGACTACGCCAAGGACTTTGCCGCGAAGCTGCCGGCTCTCTTCTTCCTCGAATGGCTGGGCATCGGCACGGATGACGTCGACCGGATGTTCCACCTCGCCGAGCGCGCCACCTTCGAGTTTCCCACCCAGGAGGAGCGCGACGACATCGAGTCGCAGATCGACGCGATCGTGCGCGGCGCGATGGACGACCGGCGCACCAACCCGCAGCCGGGTGACCTGGCCACCGCCTTCGTGAACATGCGCGTCGACGGCGAGGAGATCCCCGAGGACCTGCTGGTCGGGATGGCGAAGCTCGCGTTCATCGCCGGCCAGGAGACCACGTCCAGTCAGCTCGGCTTCATCATGTGGCACCTCGCCAGGGACCGTGCGGATCGACAGTTCCTCATCGACGACCCGGCACGCATCCCGGGAGCGATCGAGGAGCTGATGCGCTTCTACAACACGGGCGGCTCGGCCGGCCGGGTGGCAAAACAGGATGCCGAGATCAACGGGTTCCCGGTCAAGGCAGGCGACCGGATCTTCATTGCCCGCTGCGGCGCGGACCGACAGCTGGCCCCCGACGTGCAGCTGACCCGAACCGGCGTTCCGCACTCGGCCTTCGGCCTCGGTGTGCACCGCTGCCTGGGCTCCCACGTCGCCCGCCTGGAGATGCGCATCGGGCTCGAGATCTGGCACGAGCGGATCGGCGAGTACCGGCTGCCCGACGACTTCGTCGAGAACTACCGCTACGGCAGCTTCATGCAGCAGCTCCACCACCTGCCCCTCGAGTTCGAGGTCGCCTCCCGCTGAGGCGGGCGCACCCGACCCCGACACCCGAACTCACGAAAGGGAAGCACGATGACCGAGAACACCACCGACGAGAAGCAGTGCCTGCGGTTCAGCATCGACACCGACCTGTGCGTCGGCCACGGCCGCTGCTACACACTCGCGCCCACCTGGTTCGACACCGACGACATCGGCTACGGCCAGGTGAAGGATGTCGCGATCGGCCTCGACGAGCGGGACGCGGCCGAGGATGTCGCCACAGCCTGCCCGGAGGGCGCGATCAGACTCGACCTGTCCTGAGGCTTTCGGCAGCGAGTCCGGAAGGACTCCCGTCGAGCCGGACGGAATGAACCAGACCGTATGAACGAGAGGGAGCCCGGGCCGATGGCCCGGGCTCCCTCTCGTTCGGTCCGCGTCGCCGTCAGCGCCGCTCGGCCAGGATGATGTCGGCAGCGATCCAGGCCAGCGCCATCGTGGGCGCATTGTTGTTGCCCGACGGCTGATCCCGGAACACCGACGCGTCGATCACCCGCAGTCCCTGCGTGCCCCGGACCCGCAGCGAGGCGTCGACCACGTCGTCCTCGTCGGGGCCCATCGCGCAGGTGCCCAGGCCGTGTGCGCCGGCATTGCCCTGGTTGATGCCGTATCGGATGATCTCGTCGTCCTCGGCGATCTGCGGGCCGGGCTGGAGCTCCTCGACGACGTATTTGGCGAACGGCGCGGTGGCGGTGATCTCGCGGGCCTTGCGCAGCGCCTTCACCAGCATCCGCCGGTCCTCCTCGGTGCTGAGGAAGTTGGGCTCGAGCCGCGGCACGGAGTCCAGCCCGGGGCCGGTGATGTGCAGCGAACCCTGACTGGTCGGGTACATCGGGAGCGCGACGTACTTGGCGCCGGGGAACGTGTCGACCACCATCCGGCCGGTCATCGGGTTGACGTCCGAGGTGGAGATCGGGGTGAAGAAGCACTGCGTGTCGGGGTACTCCGAGGCCGGATCCGACTTGTAGATCGCGCTCAGCGCGTAGCCGCCGTGCGCGATCATGCCGCGACGGGTGAGCAGGTACTTGAAGCCGGACCACAGGTAGCGGGGGGTGGAGGAGGCCTCGGTGTTGTAGCCCTTGACCCCGGCGAGCCGGTACTGCAGAAGGATGCCGCGGTGCTCCTTGAAGTTCTCCCCGACTCTGGGGCTGGCCACCCGGCACTTCACGCCGGCCTTCGCCAGGATCTCCGGGTTGCCGATGCCGGAGCGCTCCAGCAGCAGCGGGGAGTCGAAGGCGCCGCCGGCGACCAGCACCTCGTGGCGCGCGGAGTAAGTGACCAAGCTGCTGTCGTTGCGCCGGCAGGCGACGCCGGTGACGCGGGTGCCGTCCAGCACCAGCCGCTCGGCCTCGGTGTGGGTGACGACGGTCAGGTTCTTGCGGCGCCGTGCCGGGCGAAGGTAGGCGCGCGCTGCGCTCATCCGGGTGCCCTTGCGGGTGTTGGAGGCGACGTAAGATGTGCGCTCGCCGCCGCTACCGTTCATGTCCTCCTCGAACGGCACCCCGCTCTGCGCGAAGGATGCGATCAGTGCGTCGCAGGTGGCCTCGCGGGGGCCGGCGATCTCGATGTCGACCGCGCCCTCACCGCCGCGGGTGGCGCTCGGCCCCAACTCGTGGCGCTCCATCTTGCGGAAGGCATCGAGGAACCGCTGCCAGTTCCAGCCAGCGTTCCCGGCCTTCTCCCAGGCGTCGTAGGAGTTGGCCCAGCCGCGGTTCCAGACCATGCCGTTGATGGTCGTCGAGCCGCCGATCACCCGGCCGCGCGACAGGTGCTCTACGTGGCCGTCGGGGAACTGCACCGTTGCGAACGTCTTGGAGTACTTGGGGTTGGTGAGGGTGAAGTAGAAGCCCTTCGGCACCAGGTGGATCAGATTCGCGTCGCCGCCGCCCGCCTCGATGAGCAGCACGGTGGTGCGCGGGTCCTCGGTGAGCCGGTTGGCCAGGAGGCAACCGGCCGCGCCGGCGCCGACGATGATGTAGTCGAAGCTCGTGGACTTCGGTGGGCGGGGCATGCGGTGTCCTTTCGGCGCTCTCAGCGCAGGTTGCGGAAGGTGTCGCGGATATCGGTCACCACGTCGTCAGGTCGCTCCATCGCGCCGAAGTGGCCGCCGACATCGTGCACCCGCTGGTGGGCGATCTCGGCGTACATGGCGGGCAGCCAGTCGAACGAGGCCCCCGGTGGGTTGTCGTCGCGGAAGATCGACAGACCGGCCGGGGCCTGGATTGCCGGCGTGCGGTCATGGGCCGGCTGCCACGGATGAGTGGCCGCCTCGTAGTAGAACCGCGCCGCGCTGGGGTAGCTCTGGGTGATCCAGTAGAGCATCGTCGAGGTGATCAGGAAGTCCGGGGAGAAGACGTCCTCGAGCGGCTGTGCCGGGTCCATCCAGGCGAGCCTGCGTTCGGTGAGCCAGGCGAGCAGGCCTGCGGGGGAGTCGTTCATTCCGTGCGCGATGGTCTGCGGATGCACGATCTGCGGCACGAGGTGGCCGACCCGACGCTTCTCCCACGCCACCACCGCGGCGCGGTTCTCTGGGGTGGCCGCGTCCGCGGCCTTCTGGAGCAGGTTCCACGGCCGGTCGGAGTTCCAGCCGGCGGGGAACGAGATCAGGCTGGTGAGGTGGATGCCGAGCAGATGGTCGACGTACTTGTGGCCGAGCTGAGCGGTGACCTGGGCGCCCCAGTCACCCCCGTGCGCTGCGAACCGCTCGTAGCCGAGGACGTCGCGCATCAGCCGCACCCACAGGTCGGCGGTGGTGACGAAGTTGAGGCCCGAGCGGCTCAGCGGCGAGGAGAACGCGAAGCCCGGCAGCGAGGGGATCACCACGTCGAACGCGTCGGCGGGATCCCCGCCGAAGGATGCCGGGTCGGTGAGCGGGCCGATCATCCGGTGGAAGTCCCAGAACGTCCACGGGAAGCCGTGGGTGAGCAAGAGCGGCGTCGGGTCGGGGCCGGTGCCGCGGACGTGCACGTAGTGGATCGGCTGGCCGTCGATGTCGACGCGGAACATGGACAGCTGGTTGAGGGCGCTTTCCTGGGTCCGCCAGTCGTAGCCGGTGCGCCAGTGCTCGACCAGGCTCCGCAGCCGTTCGGTGGAGACCCCGTAGCGGCCATCGCCGTTACCGACATCGGGCGCGAACCGGGTCGCCGCAAGCCGGCGGTCGAGGTCGGCGAGATCCTCGTCGGACACGTCGACACGGAAGGGAACGGGCGAGGTCATGGCGCTCCTGGGCAGCTAGGACGGTGGGCGATGGTTGGGTGCGGGTCACGGACCGGGCAACATCACGGCCCGTGACCCGCCGTCGGGGGACCGGCCTCAGTGGACGAGGAAGCCGCGGTAGTCGTCGTCGCGGGCGTTCTCGAGGTTCTGGACGAACTCCGGCAGCGAGCCGATGTAGGCGACGTAGACGCGGGGCTTCCCAGGGATGTTGTCGCCGAAGAAGATCGACTTCGCAGTCGCCTGCAGGGTGCCGGCGGCGGTGTCGGCGACCTGCTTCGTCCAGACGGCCTCGGCCTCGGGGTCGGCGTCGATCCGGTGCCAGCCCTTCGTGAAGAAGTCGTCGACGACCTTGGTGACCCACTCCACCACGGGCTCGGAGCAGCGTGGGCCGTTGCCGTGGCCGCCCTTGCCGTGCGGACCACCCTCGATGAAGAGGTTCGGGAAGCCGGCGACCTGCATGCCCATGTACGTGTGCGGGCCGTCCTTCCACTTGTCGCGCATCGTCTGCCCGCCGAGGCCACGGATGTCGATCTTGTTCAGCGCACCGGTGAAGGCGTCGAAGCCGGTGGCGAAAATGATCGTGTCCACCTCGACCTCGCCCTGCTCGGTGAGGATGCCCTTCTCGGTGAACTCCTTGATCGGGTTCTCCTTCAGCAGGACCAGGTCGACGTTGTCCTTGTTGTAGGTCTCGTAGTAGTTGGTCTCGCAGGGCACCCGCTTGGTGCCGAAGTAGTGGTCGTTCGGGATCAGCTTCTCGGCGATCTCGGGGTCGTTGACCCGCTCGCGGATCTTCTCGGCGAGGAACTCGCAGTAGACCTTGTTCGCCTCGGCGTCGTAGGCCAGGTCGTTGTAGAGCCCGATCCACTTGGTGAAGCCCGGTGAGTTGAACGCCTCCTCGTAGCGGGCGTCGCGCACCTCGGGCGCGACCTCGGTGGACTTCACCGGGTCCCAGCTGTGCAGGAAGCCACTGAAGGTCTGCCGCAGGTACGGGAACATGTCCTGGTAGCCGGCGCGGATCGTGGCCATGTCGTCGTCGGAGAGCGGACGGTTACGCAGCGGGACGGCCCAGTTGGCGGTGCGCTGGAAGACCGTCAGGTGGCCGGCGGTCTTGGCGACCTCGGGGATCACCTGGACGCCGGTGGCGCCGGTGCCGATCACCGCGATCCGCTTGCCCTCGAAGCCGATCTCCTGGTCCTTGGGCCACAGCGAGGTGTGGTACGACTCGCCCTCGAACCGATCCAGGCCGGGGATGCGCGGGAAGTTCGGGTCGGAGAGGATGCCGGTCGCCATGATCACGAAGCGCGCGCGGTACACCTCGCCTGCCGTCGAGTGCAGCGTCCAGCAGTTGGTCTCCTCGTCGAAGACCATGCTCTCGATCCGGGTGTCGAAGTCGATGTCGCGACGCAGGTCGAGCTTGTCCGCGACGTGGTTGTAGTAGGACTCGAGCTCGGGCTGACCGGCGAACATCTCCTTCCAGCGCCACTCTTCGAGCAGCTCCTCGTCGAAGGAGTACTGGTAGGAATGCGACTCCGAGTCGAGCCGGGCGCCGGGGTAGGCGTTCCAGTACCAGGTGCCGCCGACGCCGGAGCCGGCCTCGATGACCCGAACCGACCGACCGAGCTCGCGCACCAGCTTCAGCTGGTACATCCCGGTCAGGCCGGCACCGACGATGACGACGTCGTAGGAGCGCACTCCCGCCTCGTCCGGCTGACCTCCTGACACGTCGGCCCTGGTCGCGATCTCGGTCATGGTTCCTCCAATAGAAGTCGGTGCCGACGGCCGGTAGTGCGCGGCCAGTCGTGGTCGTCCAACCCTGATGCTATCCGGTAACTCGTCCAAAACACCACAGTCGAGTAGTTATGAACATAATAGATGGCGATTGACGTGCCGTTTTGCGATACCGGTTGAAGCCCCTGTAGGCCGGTCGGATTCATCCTCCAACGATGTTATAGTAATGGTACTAACGAGTTATGTTGCAGCTGGGAGGTCAGTCCTGTGAGAGTGGGCATCATTGGTGCAGGTATGTCGGGGCTGTTCCTCGCGCATCACCTTGCCGAGGCCGGGATCGAGTATCAGATCTTCGAGAAGCGGGCCGGCGTCGGCGGCACCTGGTACGACAACACCTACCCGGGTCTGCACGTCGACGTGATCACCCGCTCCTACGAGTTCCCGTTCGCGCGGAAGAACTACTGGTCGAAGCGGTATGCGCCGGGCACGGAGATCCGCCGCTACCTGACCGACTTCGCGCAGGAGCAAGGCGTCGTCCGGCACATACGATTCAACACCGAGGTGCGGCAGGCCGAGTGGGAGGACGACGCCTGGACGCTGACCCTGCCCGACGGCAGCACCGAGGTCTTCGACGTCGTCGTCGCTGCGACCGGTTTCCTGCACGTGCCCAAGCGACCGACCTTCCCGGGCACCGACACGTTCGAGGGCCACAGTTGGCACTCCTCCGAGTGGGACCACGGCGTCGACCTGACCGGCAAGCGGATCGGCGTCGTGGGCACCGGCTCCAGCGGCATCCAGATCGTCAGCGAGCTGGGCAAGCAGAGCCACGACGTCAAGCACTTCATCCGAACGCCGCAATGGATCCAGATCCGGCAGAACAAGAAGATCTCGCCGCTGGAGCGGGTGCTGCTGCGGGTGCCCGCGCTGGCCGGCTACTGGGACCGACGGGTCGCCACGCTGCGCGTGGCCACCGAGGGCTCGGAGACCTGGCGGCTGATCCCCGGCGACGAGCGGACGGTCCAGACCCAGCGCTTCTACGACGAGCTGGCCGAGGCCGTCCCGGACCCTGTCCTGCGGGAGAAGCTCACGCCGAAGGACCCCCCGGGCTGCAAGCGGATCCCGAAGTCGCCCGACTATTACCAGGTCGTCCAGCGACCCAACGTCACACCGGTCTTCGGCGGCGTCCAGCGGGTCGAGCCGAACGGCATCGTGGACCCCGACGGCACGCTGCACGAGCTCGACGTGATCGTCTACGCGACCGGCTTCGACACCCACGCCTACATGCGGCCGATGGAGGTCGTCGGACCCGCCGGCCTGACCATCGAGAAGATGTGGGCCGACGGCGTCTACAGCTACCGCGGCATCGGCCTGCCGGGCATGCCCAACTTCTTCCTGCTCAACGGCCCGTTCGCCCCGGTCAACTCGGTGGCCATCCCGACCTGCCTGCGTGACGAGGTCGGTTTCCTGATGCGGCTGCTGGCCACCATGCAGCGTGAAGGGCGGGCGCTGGCGCCTTCCGAGGAGTCGACCGCGGCCTTCTGCGACACCGTTCGGTCGGCGCTTCCGGGCACCACCTATTCGCTGTGCGACAACTGGTACACCGACAAGGGTGGGGTCGCCATCATCTGGCCCTTCACCCGCCAGCAGCACGCCGATCAGTACGCCGACGCCGACATCGCCGACTTCGAGCGGTTCCCGGCGCGTCGCGAGCTCGCGGCGCCCGTCCGAGCCTGACGGCACTGGAACGCGTCCTGACGAAATGACTGGAGAACCCCGATGACTACATCCCAGACAACCGAAGACCAGGCCAAGCCGGGTGCACTCGCAGGCATACGCATCGTCGAGGTCGGCGACCGGATCGGCGAGTACTGCGGAATGGTGCTGGCCGGCCTCGGCGCCGAGGTGATCAAGGTCGAGCCGCCCGAGGGCGCCGAGAGCCGCCGGATGGGTCCATTCGTCGACGACGTGCCGGACCCCGAGCGCTCGCTGCACTTCTGGACCTACAACCGCGGCAAGCGCTCCGTCGTACTCGACCTCGAAACGCCCGAGGGCCGAGCCGGGTTCGTCGAGCTGGTCGGCGCCGGCGACGTGCTGCTCGACGCGACGCCGCTGGGCTACCTCGAGGAGCGGGACCTCGGCAGCGCCACGTTGCGTGACCGGGACCCCGCCCTCGTGGTCGCGCGGATCACCCCCTTCGGCGAGGAGGGGCCGCGCAAGGACTGGAAGGCCAGCGACCTGGTCCACCTGGCCCTCGGTGGCCAGGTGATGAACAACGGCTACGACCCGGACCCGTCGGGGAAATACGACCTGCCGCCGGTGGCACCTCAGCTGGACCACTCCTACGCCGTCGCCGGCGAGCAACTCGCCTTCACCGTCGTCGCCGCGCTGATCAGCAGGCGTCGTACCGGCCAGGGGCAGCACCTCTCCTGCGCGGTGCACGAGGCGATGGCGAAGAACACCGAGGGCGACCTGATGTCGTGGGTCTGTCTGCGCACGCCGTTCCACCGCCAGACCTGTCGCCACTCCGCGCCCGGGGTCTCCATCCACCGTTCGATCTTCCAGACCAAGGACGGCCGCTGGATCCTGGCCTCCACGCGCAACGCCAAGCTGCTCGGCCCATTCCTGGACAGCTACGGGATCGGCGACGAGATCAGCGACGGCAGCGACGAGAAGACCAAGGACTCCCGCGTGCTGCCGGGCATGGAGGGCGGCGCCGCGCGCAACATGGACGCGGTCGAGCACACCGTGCGCCGCTACCTCTTCGAGGACGTGCCGTGGCGCGAGGCCCAAGAAGCCGGCCTCATGTGGGTGCCGGTGCGCAAGCCCCACGAGTCGGCCTACGACGAGCACTGGCTCGAACGTGGCACCTACGGTGACATCGAGCACCCGGAGCTGGGCCGCTCGCTGCGATACCCGCTGAGCAAGTGGATCTCGACCGAGAACGGCTGGGTCACGCCCACTCCTGCCCCCAAGCTGGACGAGCACCGCGACCTGCGGTTGAGCCTGACGCCCCGGCCGATCGAGCGGGTGCCGCTCGTCCTGCCCGAGCGGCTCTCCACCCATGGCAAGCCGTGGGCGCTCCAGGGGGTGCGCATTCTCGACTTCACCTGGATGCTCGCCTCGGCAGGCGCCACCCGGTTCCTGGCCTCCCTGGGCGCCGACGTGATCAAGGTCGAGTGGCACAAGAACCTCGACCCGCGTCGCGGTGGCAACCCGGTCGGCGGACGCGCGGCGCGCGAGCGGGCGACCGGCCCGGTGCCCTCGCAGTGGCCCGCCGACCTCGGCGGCCCGGTCGGCGCGCAGTACAACAACAAGAACCCAGGCAAGCGCGGCATCTCGCTCAACGTGAAGCACCCCAAGGGCCTCGAACTGGCCCGCCGGATGGTCGCGGAAAGCACCATCGTCGCCGAGGGCTTCTCGCCGGGCGTGATGGAGAGCTGGGGACTGGGCTACGACGAGCTGCGCAAGATCAAGTCCGACATCATCTATGCCAAGCAGTCGGGCATGGGCACGAAGGGCATCTACGGTCGGTTCCGCACCATCGGTCCGGTGGCACAGGCGTTCGCCGGCACCTCGGAGATGAGCGGCCTCGGCGACCCGTTCCCGCCGGCCGGCTGGGGCTACTCCTACCTGGACTGGTACGGCGCCTACAGCTTCGCGCTGGCCCTCCTGAGCGCCGTCTACCACCACGACGTGACCGGACAGGGACAGGCGATCGACGCCTCGCAGAGCGAGGTGGGCATCTTCATGACCGGCGTTCCGGCCCTGGACTACCAGGTCAACGGGCGGGTCTGGGAGCGGGCGGGCAACCGCTCGCCGTACGCGACCGCCGCGCCCGAGGGGCTCTACCGCACCCGGGGGGACGACCGCTGGATCGCCATCACGTGCCAGAGCGAGGGTGACTGGATCGCCCTCGCCAAGGAGGCATGCCATATCGAGTGGCTTTCGCAGGCGGAGTTCGCGACCGCCGAGGACCGGCACCGCAACCGCGAGGCGCTCGACGCGCTGATCCAGGGATGGACGTCGGAGCAGGAGCCGTTCGAGCTGATGCAGCGGCTCCAGGCGGTCGGCGTACCCGCCGGTGTCGCCCAGACAGCGCAGGATCGGGTGGAGAACGACCCGCAGCTGACGGCGATGGAGTGGCTGACCGAGCTCGACGCCACCAACTTCGGCCACTGGCCGGTGGCGGCTCCCTCGGTGAAGATGAGCGACACGCCGCAGCACGCAGGCGGCCAGGTCGGCCGGGGCGCCCCGACGTACGGCGAGCACAACTACGACGTCTACGAGGAGCTGCTCGGCCTGAGCCACGACGAGGTCGACGAGCTGGCAGCGGAGGACGCGATCTGATGGCGGCAGCACAGCTGGGCGGCGCGATCCGCGGGCGGACCGCGATCGTCGCCGCCGGCAACACCGCCCAGGGCACGATCCCGGGCATCTCCGCTGACGAGCTGGCGGTCGAGGGTCTGCGGATCACCTTGGCGGAGGCGGGCATCGACAAGTCGGAGGTCGACGGGCTGATCACCTGCAAGTCCTTCGGCGGCTTCGGGGTCGACACCGAGATCGGCCGGCTGGCGGGCCTCAACCCGGCCTACAGTGCCACCCTCGACTACGGCACGTGCAACTTCTCTCTGCACCTGGCCTGCGCGGCGATCGACGCGGGTCTGGCCAGCGTGGTCGCGATCGTCTACGGGACCAACCAGCGCAGCGCAGGAAACAAGTTCGGCCATCCCCTGGGTCGCCAGGACGAGGCGTCGGTCTACGGCTTCCTGAATGTCGCCGGGCCGGCGGCGATGGCGTTCCGCAGGCACCAGCACCTCTACGGCACCACCGAGGCGGATCTGGCCGAGATCTCGGTCTCCCAGCGCCGGTATGCGGTGGACAATCCGTTGGCGATCTTCCGGGAGCCGACGTCGGTCGAGGACTACCTGGCGGCGCCGTACCTGGTGGCGCCGCTGCGTCGCCCGGACCTGTGCATGATCTCGGACGGCGCGGCCTGCCTGATCGTGGCGCGGGCCGACCGGGCGGCGGAGCTGACCGACAAGCCGGTGCACGTGATGGGCATCGCCCAGCAGACCGGCCTGCGCGATCGACAGAACGCCGACCAGTGGCTGCGGCCCTGGATCCAGCAGGTGGCCGAGCGGATCTATCCGGCCGCCGGCATCGAGCGGGAGGCGGTGGACGCCCTCTACATCCAGGACCCGACCAGTATCTGGGTCCTCCAGATGCTCGAGTACTACGGCTTCGTCGAGCTGGGCGGCGTCGGTGAGGCGTTCCGGTCGGGTGCCATCGGCCATGGTGGGCGGCTTCCGCTCAACACCAACGGTGGGCAGCTCTCCGAGGCGTACATGTGGGGCTTCCTGCACCTGTGCGAGGCGGTCAGACAGCTGCGCGGCGAGGCGGGGGAGCGACAGATCGAGGGCCTGCGCACGGCGCAGTACTGCTCGACGTTCGGATTCATGAAGGCAGCCAGCACGATCTTGTCGACGGAGGTGTCGTGAGCGGATACGAGACCCCGGAGGTCCAGGACGACTCCCGGTTCTGGGACGCGGCGGCGGAGGGCCGACTGGTCTTCCAGCGGTGCGATCGCTGCGCATTCGTGCGCTGGCCTGCCGCCGGCGTCTGCCCCGAGTGCATGGACCGGGGGTTTACGTGGGAGGAGGTGGCTCCGCGAGGCACGGTGTGGAGCTACGCCGTGTACCACCGGGCGTATGCCGGCTACCTGCGCGAGCGGGTCCCGTACGACGTGGCCCTGGTCGAGCTGGAGTGCGGGGTGCGGCTGCTGACAACCCTGACCGGCTTCGACGACGAGGCCGCCCCGATGGGCGCTGCGGTCGTCGCCCGCTTCGAGACGGTCGGCGAGCACGAGCGCGTCCCCGTCTTCGGGCCGGCCTGAGGCCGACGGCTCAGACGCGGTGCGGAGCAGGCATCGGGGGCAGGGACGGGCACCAGACCGCTCACCGGGCGGTACGGCGAGCGCTCCCCGATGGTGTTGGCCGGCGTCCCGATGCACTCGACCTCGATCTCGACGGTGTCTCCCGGGAGCAGGTAGCGGGCGCCGGACGTGGCCTTGCGCAGCGCCTCGCCGATCGAGCAGCCGCCGACGTTGTCGCTCACCAGGACGTCGACGGGCAGCAGCTGCCCGTCGTACGACGCGTGCTCGATCATCGCCGGCCACGAGTGGTACAACGGGTCCCGCTGTTGCCGCACCGTGCAGGCCAGGTCAAGCCGCCCGTCGACCAGGCGCGACGCCAGCTCGTCGGTCGTGACGACCCACGGGCCGAGCGAGGAGGCGAAGTCCTTGCCCTTGGAGGGCCCCAGCCCGTAGGCCATCTCGTCGTGCTGGAGGTCACGGGCGGAGCGCGCCGCAGCACGGTCGTCGCCGACGTCGCCCGACCGGACGCGCCGGGGAGTGCAGTCCAGACCGTGCTGGAGGAGCTCGGCGGACTCGACGTCCTGGTGAGCAACGCCGGCGCCACTGGCCGGGGGAGCCTCCTGGACCTCACGGTCGAGAAGTGGCAGCGCGCCTTCGACCTCAACGCGCGTGCCACCTGGCTGCTGGCACGGGCCGCGCACAACGATGCGCTGAGCGCCGCACATGGCTCGATCGTGGTGACGACGTCGATCTCGGGTCTGCAACGCGACCCCGCGCGCCGGCGCCTACAGCGTTACCAAGGCGGCCCTCTCGATGCTGGTGCGTCATCTCGCGCTCGAATGAGGTCCCGACGGGATCCGGGGTCAACGCGGTGGCCCCCGGTCCGGCAGCCCGCCGATGACCTACGCGAGCTTCGGCGATCCCGAGGACCCGGTCGCCCCGCGACCGGCGCGACCGGCGGGTGGCGATCACCCCGTTGCGTCGGCTGGCCGAGGCGGCCGACGTCGCGGAGGTGGTGCTCTTCCTCGCGGGCCCGGGTGCGATCCACCTGACCGGTGCCGAGGTGCCGGTGGACGGAGGCCTCGGGACCACGCTCACTGGTGCACCATCCTTGTGTCGGTGGTTTCAGATGGACTGCCGATGCACCCGAGGTGCCGCCGGGTCACTGCCCTGCTCGCTTGACACGATCGATGTCCGGCATGAGTTCTGCAGGACCCGG
>RRBB01000219.1:0-17548 GCA_006543605.1 Rhodococcus sp. WS4 | reverse complement strand
CCGGACATCGAAATCCCTCCGGCCAACGCAAATCCGCTAGATATTCCGCGCACGACGCGTCGTCGGGAAACCATTCCCGAAACTCCTGATACGTACGCGGGTAGTCCACGCCACCCACCGGGCCCTCAACTGCGAAATCCACTTGACCAGCATAGGTCCACTTAAGCAGATAAGCAGTAACTTTGTTCGATTCTAGCAACAGCCCTCGAACAGAGCAATGCTCAATGACGACAACCCTTTAGCGGCTCAACGCCCCCGCCGCTGCCTGCGCGATGGTTTCGTCGACCGCGTCGTAGCCGCCGGTCCCACCGCCGGGGCCGCCGCTGTCGGTGACGGTGCGTCGGGCGGAGAGGTGCACAGCGTCGACACCGGTGTCCGCAAGGGCGGCGATGTCTTCGATGCGGATTCCGCCTCCTGACATCACCTGAATCCGCCCGTGCGCGTGGGTGACCATTTCCGCCAGCGCCTCGAGTCCGTCGATGCAGCGCGGCGCTCCTCCCGACGTGAGGACCCGGGTGATGCCGGATTCGACGAGTCCGTCGAGTGCGGTGGCCCTGTCGTCCACGACGTCCATTGCACGATGGAAGGTCACCTCGACCGCGGACAGGTCGATACCGTCGAGCAGACACGAGAGAGCCGAACGGTCGACGCGCCTTTCGGGTGTGAGCGCACCGAGGACGACACCGGAGGCCCCGGCCCGCAGTGCGGCCCGGACGTCCCGGGCCATCACCGCGATCTCGTCGGTGTCGTAGACGAATCCGCCGGGCCTGCAGCGGATCAGCGGGTGCACCGCGATCCCCTGGGCTGCCACGGCTTCGATCATGCCGATGCTCGGCGTCAGTCCACCGGTCGCGCCGAGTGCGCTGCACAATTCGACCCGTGACGCACCGGCACGTCGGGCGATCCGGGCGCCCGCGACGTCCTGGACCGCCAGTTCGAGTACGGGTGTCATCTAGAACAACTGCCAGGAAGGCTTGTGTTCCAGCGCATACCGGTAGTAGTCGGCGAGTTGCAGCTTGCTCGCTGCGGCTTCGTCGATCACGACGGTGACGTGCCGGTGCAACTGCATGACCGAAGCCGGGCAGAACGCGGAGAGCGGTCCCTCCGCGGCGGCGGCGATCGCCTCGGCCTTCCCCTTGCCGAACGCGATCATCACGAGGTGCCGGGCCTCGCCGATGGTGCCCAGGCCCTGAGTGAGGACGTGATGCGGGACGTCGTCGACGCTGTCGAAGAACCGGGCGTTGTCGAGTCGGGTCTGCTCGGTGAGGGTCTTGACGCGGGTGCGTGAATTCAGCGAGGAACCCGGTTCGTTGAATCCGATGTGTCCGTCGGTGCCGATGCCGAGAAGCTGCACGTCGACGCCGCCCGCGTCGGCGATGGCGGCGTCGTACCGCGCTCCCTCCGCGGCGATGTCGGATGATTCCCCGTTGGGGCTGAGCACGCGCTCCGGATCGAGGTCGACGTGGTCGACGAACTCCGAACGGATCACCGAGAAGTACGACTGATCATGACTTTTCGGAAGTCCGACGTATTCGTCGAGCAGGAAGGCTCGCGAGCCCGAGAAGTCCAGCCCGGACTCACGGTGCCGTCGTGCGAGTTCCCGGTAGCTGCCGAGCGGGGACGACCCGGTCGCGAGGCCCAGCGTCGTCGGACCACGTCGCACATACCCCTCGACGATGTCCGCGACGGTCGCGCTGACCTCCGACGGCGTCTGCCGGATTACGATTTCCATGCGAGTCCTTCCGTTTCGGCGGGCGTCCCGCCGACGAGCACGCCGCGGGGGCGCAGTTGATGATCGGTCACGACGATGTCGGCGCGTCGGCCAGGGGCCAGGGTGCCGCGTTCGGATTCCAGGCCGAGCAGTCGGGCCGGGGTCCTGGTCGCGGCGGCGACGGCATCGGCCAGTCCGATGCCGCTGTCGAAGACGGTGGTACGCACCACGTCCAGCAGTCGTGCGGTGCCGCCGGCGATGGCGCCCTCCGACCCGTCGGTGGTCGCGAGCCGGGCCACACCCTGCGAGACGCGCACATCGAGTGGGCCGAGTTCGTAGTCGCCGTCCGAGACACCGGCGGCTGCCATGGCGTCACTGACGAGGACGATCTGTTCGGGTCCGACGGTGTCGAACACCATCGACACCGTCTCCGGTGCGAGATGCACTCCGTCCGCGATCAATTCGACGACGATGTCACCGCGACCGGCAGCGGCCAGGAATGCTGCCACCGGTCCCGGTGCCCGATGGTGCAGTGGCGGCATCGCATTGAACAGGTGGGTCGCGGTCAGGGGGTGACCGGCGGCGTCGGCGATCCGGGCGGACGTGGTCGCCGCGTCGGTGTCGGTGTGCCCGAGACTCGGCAGCACGCCCCGCCGGTGCATCGCCGCGAGGAGTTCCCCGAAGTGCGCGGTCTCCGGTGCGAGGGTCATCGACCGGACGGTCCCGCGCGCGGCGTCGCAGATCCTCTCGAACAGGTCGGGATCGCCGGGCACCACGGAGGCAGGATCCTGCGCACCGCAACGAGCACCGGAAATGAACGGACCCTCCAGGTGGATTCCGAGGAGTCCCCCGCGTTCCACGAGGTCGGCGAGAATCTCGGCCTGCCGGACCAGGTCCGGTTCCCCTGCGGAGACCAGGCTGCCGAGCAGTCCGGTGGTGCCGTGCGCGCGGTGATGATCCGCCGCCCGCCGTGCCCCGTCGGCGTCGGCGTTCGGAAATCCCGCGCCGGCGCCGCCGTGGCAGTGCAGATCGATCAGCCCCGGCAGCAGTATCGAGGTACCGGGTTCCGGCAGCGGCGCCTGCCCGCGGTACTGCGACGCCGATCCGACCCAGGAGATGAGGTCGCCGTCGGTGACCACCACGCCGTCGGCGATGATACCGCCCTGCACGACGGCCTTGCCTCGCAGGATCATCGAGCTGCTCCGGAGCCGATCGCGGTGACCGCCGCTCGCGCGGCCTGCGGCGAGTGAGCGCCGCGAGCAGCGAGCGCCATCTCCCGGCACCGGTCGAGGTCGGTGGCCGCCAGACTCGCACGCACGGCGCCGAGCGAGGGTGCCACCATGGACAGGCTCGTGACGCCCAGCCCGATCAGTACCGGTGCGAGTGCGGGATCGGACGCGGCCTCACCGCAGACACCGACGGGTTTACCTGCCTCCGCTCCGGCGGCGCCCACGAGGCCGATGAGGTCCAGGACCGCGGGCTGCCACGGGTCGAGCAGGGTGGCGAGACTGCCCGCCGTCCGGTCCACGGCGCAGGTGTACTGGCTCAGATCGTTGGTCCCGATGCTGACGAAGTCGAGATGCATGAGCAGGTCGCGGGCACGCAGTGCCGCCGACGGGATCTCGATCATCGCCCCGACCGTGGCGATTCCGCGGGATCGGGCGAGTGCGGCGAAATCCTCCGCTTCTTCGGCGGTGGCGACCATCGGCGCCATCACCCACAGGTCTGTGCCGGTGGCGGACGCGGCGGCGGCGAGTGCCTCCAGCTGGGTGGCGAGGACATCCGGGTAGACGGAGCCGACCCGCAGCCCCCGCACGCCGAGTGCCGGGTTCTCCTCCGCACCGAGGTCGAGGAACGGCAAGGGTTTGTCGGAACCGGAGTCCAGGGTGCGCACCACCATCTTGCGTCCCGCGAACTGCTCGAACACCGAGGTGTAGGTGGCGATCTGCTCGTCGAGCGTAGGCGCGTCCTGTCTGCCGAGGTACAGGAATTCGGTGCGGAACAGCCCGACGCCCTCCGAATCCGCGGTCGCGACGCGCACGGCGTCGTCGACGGTGCCGATGTTGACGAGCAGCCCGACGGGTGCGCCGTCGCGGGTGCGGCCCGGTCCGCTCGTGGTCGCGACCCGCGCCCGGGCCTCGGCGACCTGCTCGGCCACCTCGGCCTGCCGACGTTCCCCGGGGCCGACGACGACCTCGCCCGTGGTGCCGTCGAGCACCACCGGTCTTCCCTCGACCAGCCGGTCTACGTCGGCGCAGTTCACGATCGCCGGCAGTCCGAGCGATTTGGCCAGGATCGCAGTGTGACTTGTCGGCCCGCCCTCCGCGGTGAGCAGGCCCACCACGTCACTGCCGCCGAGCATCGCGGTGTCCGCAGGCGACAGGTCCCGGGCGACGAGCACGAACGGGTACCCGGGATCGGGGATGCTGGGCATCGGCACGCCCAGCAGCACCGCGACCGTGCGATGCCCGAGGTCGCGCAGGTCCGCGACGCGCTCGGCCAGATAGCCACCGAGGGCCTCCAGTTTCGCGCAGTAGCCGTCGAACGCGACGCGCACGGCGTGTGCCGTCGGCATGCCGGCGAGAAGGTTCTCCTCGGCGGCGGACACGATTCCGGGGTCGCGTGCCATGGCCGCCGAGACGAGCAGGATCTCGGACGCGACACCGTCGACCTGCGCGGCGCGCGCCTCGAGGTCGGCGGCCACGGTCGCGAGTGCCTCTCGCACACGAGCGATCTCGGCCGTGACCGATTCGCCGACAGGGTCTTCGGCCGACGTCTCGACCGGGGTCCCGAACGCGAGCCAGGGCGCGCAGACCAGTCCCGGACTCACCCCGAGCCCGTGCACGACCTCTTCCGTCGCCGTCGACATCAGGCGGCGTCGAGGTCGGAGGCGAGCAGGTCGGCGAGGCGGTCGAGGGCCTCCTCGCTGCCTTCTCCCTCGGCGGTGATCGTCACCTCGGTGCCGAATTCGGCGCCGAGGGTCATCACGGCGAGCATGCTGCCGGCGTCCACCGGCGCCGACCCGCCCACCGCGATCTGCACGGCTACCGGTGCGGCCGCGGCGGCCTGGGTGAACTTCGCGGCGGGGCGGGCGTGCAGTCCGACCGTCGAACCGATGTTGACTGTGCGTGTAGCCATGCTCACTGACCTGCCTTTTCCGTGTCGGCGTTCGTTTCCGCGTCGTCCTCCCGGCCGGGAGTGCGTAGGTTCCACTTCTTGATGACGAAGCTGAAGAGGACGTAGTAGACGACGGCGTACCCGAGTCCGATGGGGATCAGCATCCACGCGTTGGTGGCCTTGCCGAAGTTGAGCACGTAGTCGAAGAAGCCTGCGGAGAAAGTGAATCCGTCGTGGATGCCGAGCGCGTTGACGAGCGCCATCGAGGTGCCAGTGAGGAACGCGTGGATCAGGTACAGCGGCCAGGCGACGAACATGAACGCGAATTCGAGGGGCTCGGTGATGCCGGTGAGGAACGCCGTCAGCGCGGTGGAGAGCATGATGCCGCCCACGACCTTCTTCTGCGAGGGCCGGGCATTGCGCCAGATCGCCAGTGCGGCAGCGGGAAGGGCGAACATCATGATCGGGAAGAATCCGGTCATGAAGATGCCGGCGCTCGGGTCGCCGGCGAAGAACCGGTTGAGGTCGCCGCGGACGAGTTCTCCGCCCGCGTTCTGGTAGTCGCCGACGAGGAACCACACGGTGGAGTTCAGGATGTGATGCAGGCCGGTCGGGATGAGCAGGCGGTTGGCCATGCCGTAGACGCCGCCACCGATCACCGAGTTCTCGGCGACGGTCTCGCCCACCCACGTGAGGGCGGAGTTGAACGCCGGGTACAGGAACGCCATCAGGACGCCGACGACGAGACCGGTGAGGGCGGTGAGAATGGGAACGAGCCTGCGCCCGTTGAAGAATCCGAGGTAGTCGGGCAGCTTGGTGCGGTAGAACCGCTGCCAGAGGATTGCCGAGAGCAGACCCATCACGATGCCCGCGAGCACACCGTAGTTGATCAGCGCCTGATCACCGTTCGGATCGGTCTTGCCTTCGAGGACGACCGGCGACATGGCCTCGAACACGCCGTTGATGACCATGTACCCGACCACTGCGGCGAGGGCGGTCGAACCGTCCGCCTTCTTGGCCCATCCGATGGCGATACCCACCGCGAAGATGAGGGGCAGCCAGGTGAACACTGCCTGGCCGGCTGCGGAGATGACGGACGCGGCGGTGTGCATCGAGTCGAATCGGCCGAGGAGGTCGTCCTGGCCGAGTCGCAGCAAGATGCCGGCCGCGGGGAGTACCGCGATCGGCAGCATCAGGCTGCGCCCGAGGCGCTGTAACCCGGCAAACACCGCTGATTCCTTTTTCGGGCTGTCTACGACAGTCATATCGGCCTTCTCTGTGCGCGTCGGTCGCCGAATCGGCGTCTGGTGAGTCCCGAAACCGGTGGCGGCGAGCGCGTCGTACGGCTTCGGGAAACTATTGTGGACCAGCACCCCCAACGGGTACTGTCCGGTCATAACCAGTTGCTAGTTTGACCAGGTGAGCACAGGATGTCAACAGTCAAATGTGATCCAGTTAACTCATCCGGCCACGACCAGCTGCAGCGCGAACACGAACTACGAGGGAGAACCGATGTCCAAAGCGGACGCAATCATCAGCGGCCTCGGCGGTGCCGACAACATCGTCGAGATCGAGGCCTGCATCACCCGGCTGCGCACCGAGGTCAAGGACGGCGCCAAGGTCGACGAGGCCGCGCTCAAGGCCGCAGGCGCCCACGGCGTACTGAAGGCAGGCAGCGTCGTCCAGGTCATCGTCGGTCCCGAGGCGGACACGCTGGCCGAGGACATCGAGGACATCCTGTGAGCCTGTCCGTGCAGGCCCCGCTTCCCGGGCGCGTGCTCGCCCTGGCCGAGGTGCCCGATCCCGTGTTCGCCGGTCAGATGGTGGGTTCCGGAGTCGCGATCGAACCGGCGCGCGACCGCGGCGCCCTCGACGTGCTCGCCCCGATCTCGGGCAAGATCCTCAAACTGCACCCGCACGCGTTCGTCATCCTCGGCTCGACCGGTGCCGGAGTGCTGGTTCACCTGGGGATCGACACCGTGAAACTGAAGGGCGAGGGATTTACCCTGCTGGCAGCCGAAGGCGACACGGTCGACGCCGGCGACCCCGTCGTGCAATTCGATCCGGCCGAGATCGACGGCACCGGATACTCCGCCGTCTGCCCCGTCGTCGTGATGGATTCGAAGGCGGATTCGGTGTCCACCAACAGCATTGGGTCCGACGTGAACACCGGCGACGCCCTGTTCGACTGGACGGCGCCGTAGAACGGAGGGCGGCCGGGCTCAGACGCTGCGCTGAGCCCGCTCCCCCTGGACTTCCATCTGCAGCTGATAGCGATCGGACCGGTACCAGCTGCGGGTGTGCTCGACCGGGGTGGGGCCACTGAAGGACACCCGGTCGAAGTACAGCACCGGGGCACCCTTCTTGATACCGAGCAGGGTCGCGATCTCCTGGCTCGCTCCGTCGGCGCTCACGGTTTGCTCCGCCCGGTCGATCGGCATGCCGTACTTGTCGGCGGTCGCCCGGTAGATCGAGCCGGTGAGGTCGAGGTCCAGCAAGCCGGGAAGCAGTGCGGCGTTGAACCAGCCGTCGTCGACGCTCACCGGTTCACCGTCGGCCAGCCGAAGCCGCTTGACGTGATAGGCACTGGTGTCCGGCGCGATGCGGAGGGCCTTGGTGGTGGCCTCCGGCGCCGCGTCCTCCTCGCTCTGGAGCACCACCGTGGTCGGTGTGTGCCCCTGCGCCCGCATCTCCTCCGTGAACGAGGCCAGATGGAGTTTCGACTGCACCGGCCGGTGCGCCACGAAGGTGCCCTTGCCACGTACCCGGACGAGATGGCCCTCGTTGACGAGTTGACCGATCGCTTCGCGAACGGTGATGCGACTGACGCCGTAGTCCTGCATCAGTTTTCGTTCACTCGTCATCAGATCCCCGGGCTGGAGTTCCTTGGTGCACTTGTGCAGCAGGATGGCACGGAGTTGCTCGTGCTTCGGAATCACGCTGTCGCGTAGATGTACGGGCATCATTCCGGCGGCTCCAGCTCAGTCAGGGGTGGGACACATCGGATCAGTCGGTCGAACCCAAAGGTCCCGTCCGGTCCGGTCCAACCACGAGAATACGTGATCCGGACGCTCCGGCCTACCGTGTTGCCTCGGCCAACACGTCGAGATACCTGCGCGTCATCGCCCGCTGGACGACCCGGCCCGCAGGTCCGCCGAGCCGGGTGAACCACCGGCCCGGTGTCGAGAACGCCGCGATGGTCGCGACCACGGTCCCGTCCGGCCGCTGTTCGACGACGAAGCTCTCCTCGCCGCGCTCCGGGTGCCCCGGCAGCGTCCCGTAGGCGAATCCCTTGCGGTGTGGCTCGTCGACGACGTAGACGACCCGGCAGGAGAACCGCAGCCGAACGGGACCGATACCCCAGCGGAGTTCGACCGACGTGCCCGGCGCGGCGGTCGGCGAGTCGGCCCGCACGCCGAGCCCCGCGTCGCGGTGCATCCCCCAGGTACACAGGTGGGCCGCCGCGGCGTCGAATGCGTCTGCCCCGTAGCCGATCACCTTCTGCTCACTCAGGTGGTGGTATCCCGCGGGGAACGGACGGTCGCGGCTCGCACCCACCTCGGGGTACGTGAACGCGGGCAGGTCTCGGGAGGTACTGATGACGGTCGATTCCTCTCGGTCCGGAAGTCACGAGCAGCCGGGTAGGCACGTTACCCGGCGCACGGTCTCGAGCCCTTCGGCGGTGCCCGGCCAGTGCCGGGCCACCACCTGCGGACCCGCGCGGCGGATCACCGAGCGGAGCGTGAGTCCGATGACGATCACGTCGTCGGCGTATCCGATCACGGGGACGAAATCGGGTATCACGTCGATCGGAACCGCGAGATAGACCAGCAGCAGGGCGAGCCGCACCCGCACACCCGTGGGGAGTTCCGGATCGGCCGCCAGCCGACGCAGGAGCCGGAGCACGTCCGGCAGCAGCCGGACCGTCTCCCCGATCCGGGTGTCGTCGGGTCTCGACCACCACAGCACGAGCGCCAGCACCACCCAGACGGCCAGCAGGCTCACCGCCGAGCCGATCAGGACGGGCCATGCCGCCGCCCACACGTGCCCCGGATCCATACGCTGCGCCTACTGCTCCGACCGGACCGCGGGACGGATGTTCTGGTTCACGTGGAAGAGGTTGTCCGGATCGTACTTCGCCTTCACCTGGGCGAGCCGGTCGTAGTTGCCGAGGTACGAGGCGCGGACGCGGTCCTCCCCCTCGGACATCATGAAGTTGACGTACGCCCCACCCGCGGTCGTCGGGTGGAGGGACTCCCAGTACCGCTTGGCCCAGTCCGTGATGACCTCGGCGTTCGCCGGATCCGGATCCACACCCACGATGACACCGGCCCAGCCGCCGTCGCGGTACGCGAACGCCGTGGCGTCGTCGGCCACCCGAGTCGCCGCGCCGTCGATGGGGTACATGTGCATCGTCGAATGGCCGGTGGGCAGCTGACGGCCGAAGTCCAGGTGGATGTCGATGGCCTCGTCGGAGATCTCCCGAACGAAGTCGGCACGCCAGTACCACTGCAACCCCGCCGGGTACAGGCCGTCGAACGCCGATTGCAATGCGGTGAAGGGCATTTCACCGAGACCGACCAGGAGGGGGTTTCCGAATCCTCGGATCGGTTCGAACACCGCGTCGGCCTTGTCCGGCTCGCCGGTGTAGCACCAGACGACGCCGCACGCCTTGCGTCCCCACAGTTCCTCGGGGAACGGCGGTGCCGGCGGAATGGTCAGCAGCCCGATCCACCCATTGAGTTCCTCGGGTAGCGACGGCAGGAGTTCGCGGTACCACCGCATCACGTCGGGGGTGTCTTCCAGGTCGTACAGCACCGGACCTCCGACGACGGTGCCGTGGTCGCCGATGTCGTGACACGCGAACTGGAACGAGGTGACCACGCCGAAGTTTCCGCCGCCACCCCGCAGCGCCCAGAACAGGTCCGGGTGCGATCGTTCGCTCGCCGTGACCAGCGTGCCGTCTGCGAGGACGACGTCGGCGCCGAGCAGGTTGTCGACGGTGAGCCCGAACCGACGCGTCAGATAGCCGATGCCGCCGCCGAGCGTGAGCCCGCCGACCCCGGTCGAGGCGATGAACCCGGACGGGGTGGCCATGCCGAACGGCACCGTCGCATGGTCGACGTCGCTCCAGGTGCATCCGCCGTCCACCCGGACGGTGTGGTCGGCGGGCGAGACCGTGGTACCCCGCATCCCCGACAGATCGATCACGAGGGCGTCGTCCCACACTCCGAGACCTCCCGCGTTGTGTCCTCCTCCGCGAACCGCGACCTCGACGCGCTGGTCGCGGGCGAACCGCACGCAGGCGACCACGTCCGCGGCATTGGCGCAGCGGGCGATCGCCGCGGGCCGGCGGTCGATCATCGCGTTGTAGACGGCACGCGCGTCGTCGTAGCCGGGGTCGCCGGGGGTGATCAGCTCTCCGCGCAGTGCGGCCGCCAGTTCCCCGTAGGGCGGTGTCGTCGTCGGTGTCGAGTTCGTGGTGGTGGTACTCATGACCTTCTCCTCGGATGGGCGGCCCCGGTCAGGCCTGACCTGGTACTTCACACCGTAGGAATCCGGCGTTCGCGCACCGTTCGCGGCGACGGTCCAGCGGCGAACGGTCCGGCATCCGCACGCAGTCGCAGAACCTGCGGCAACCACCCGCGGTCGTCGTGTTGCTCGGCGGCGATCAGGGCGGCATCGAGCGTCGCGCGCGCCGCGTCCACGTCCCCGACGTCGATCTGCACCTCCGCCAGGAGCGAGAGCCAGTAGGGCATGCGCGCGAACGCCCGCTGCCGCCGCAACTCGGCGAGTCCCTCGCGGATTTTCGCGATTCCCCGTTCGCCGCCGAGAAGCCGGCCTTCGAGGATCTGCGACCACTGGCTGTAGTACGCGAAGTGATAGCGCTCGCACAGCTCCCGCAACTCGGTGACCGAGGCCAGCAACGCGACGTCGTCACCGCGCAGCTGGTGCAGCACCGACGCGTATCCCAACGCGACCGCGAGACTGTAGGGATGACCGCAGGTTCGGCCCAGCGCGAGGGCCTCCGCACACGACTGCGCGGCCGCCTCGTCGTCACCGATCATCCAGTACGCGTGCGACTCCCACGCGTGGGCATGCACCTCGAGCCGGGTACCGAGAATGAAGGAGTAGTCGTCGGAGAACGCACCCCGTGCGAGGTCGAAATGTTCGATCGCCTCCGCCGGGCGGCCGAGGCCCAGGGCAGCCCCCGCCACCGAGAACTGCGCCTGTCCCTCGAACGCGGGATCGGCCGCGGACAGTTCGAGGGCACGCAGGCCGATCCGGTGGGCTCGCGCGGTGTGCCCCTGCACGAAGTGCACCGCAAACAATCCGATCAGAGCCGCGAGTACCACCGTCGGCCGGCGCAGTTGCTGCCCCAGCTCCGCGGTGCGGTCCAATGTCTGCTCGAGCTCGGCCGAGGAGTACCCGTACAGAGTGGTCAGCGGCGCAGACATGCCCTGCCGCACCTCCACTTCGCAGGCATCACGGTTGCGACCGGCGGGCATCGCCTCGAGGAGGTCCAGGCAGAGCCGGAAGTGTCGTAGGGCCTCGGCGTTCGCGAACACGCCGGCCGCCACCTCTGCTGCCCGCTGCTGATAGTGGAGGGCGCGGTCGGGACGCCCGCCGCGCCGATACTGCTCGGCGAGTTGCGCTGCCACGTCGTCGGTGCGGCCGGTGTGGAGAAGTTCGAGGCCCTGCGCCAGGCGGCGATGCAGGAGCCACCGTCGCGGCGGGCCGACCGAGCGGTACGCGGCCTCCCGGACCAGGTCGTGCACGAAATCGTAGCCGGTGCCCTCCGGCCGGACGATTCTCCGCCGCCACAGTTCGTCCACCGCCTGCACGAGAGGATCGGTGTCCAGGTCGCTCGCCTCACTGAGCAGGTCCAGGTCGAAATCCGTGCCGAGCGCCGCAGCCAGGCCGGCGACGTCCCGGGCGGGTTCCGAGCACTGTTCGAGCCGCCGCTGCAGCACCTCGCCGAGGTCGTCGGCGTCCCCGCCGGCCGCGGTCGCGTCCGAGCCCGGCACCATCCGGGCGGCCTCGACGACGTACAGCGGGTAGCCCCCGGTCGCGGCGTACAGAACCGCCTCCTCCGACGGGCCCAGCGTCCGGCCACCCAGCGACCGTGCCAGCGCCGCCGTCCCGCCCGGCGTCAACGGATCCACCTCGAGGTCCGTGACCAGTCGCGCCGATCTGAGGGCGCGCAGTGCCTCCCGCACGTCGCGGCGGGACTGCACCTCATCCGTGCGGGCGGTCGCCGCCACCAGTACCCGCATGCGCGTATCGAGGGAGAGCAGGAAGGCCAGCCACGCGGTCGTCTCGGCGTCGCACCACTGCAGATCGTCGAGGACGAGCAGCACGGGCCGGCCGGACGACAGCACCGCACGCGCCGTTCCTTCGAAGAAGCGGTGCCGCTGCCAGGCGTCGACCATCGCCCGGGACGTCGCCGGCCGCGGCCAGGACTCGGCGCTCGGCACCAACCGTTCGACCTCGGCCCGCCACAACGGGTTCAGAGACCCGATCGCGGATTGCAGGTCCGGGCTGCGGAGCCATTCCGCGACGGGAGCCAGCGCGACGCGACCCGGCAGTCCGAAACAGCGCGTGCTTGCGACGACCGCGCCGTCGGCACGGGCGATCTCCGCGAGTTCCGTGGTCAGCCGGGTCTTGCCGACCCCGGCGTCACCCGAGACGAGAAGCAGTCCCTGCCTGCCGTCCAGGGCCTGCCGCCAGCGCCGATGCACCTCCCCGCGTTCCTGCTCGCGCCCGATCAGAGTGGGCACCGCGGTCCGGGCGCGTTCCGGCCGGTGGGTTCCGGCCGACCCAGGCTTCGGATGCTCCCCCAACAAATTGTCGAACAGCCTGGCGGTCGCGGGACTCGGCGCCACCCCGAGTTCGGTCTCGAGCACCGCCGCACACCGGTGGTAGGTGGTCATCGCCGCTGCCCGGTCGCCCGACGCCGCCTGCAGTTCCATGAGCGTCCGATAGCCGACCTCCTCCAGCGGGTCGAGCTGGATTCGTCGGCGCGCGCACGCCGTCGCCGTGTCGACATCTCCCGACTCCCGCAACACCCGCACCGTCGCCTCGCAGAGTTCGACGCACTGCCGGCGCAGCACTTCGCGGTGGTCGAGGACCCAGTCTTCGTACGTTCCGGGCATCAGCTCACCGCGGTACACGTCGATCGCACGGTCCGCGTGATCGAGAAATACTCGGGGGTCGGAATCGGCGAGCGCCGCGAGGGCCGCCGACCGCTGGTTCCGGAACGTGTCGACGTCCACCCTGCACGACGGCGAACCGGTCCACGTGAGCGTCGGCCCGTCGGCAGCGAGCGCGCCGTCCGCCCCCAACAGACCACGGAGATTGTGCAGCTCACGCCGCAGGTTGGTGCGGGCCTGCTGCTCGCTCGACTCGGGCCAGAACAGTCCCGCGAGACGCGTCCGGGACTGCGCGAGACCGGCGTGCAGCACGAGATAGGCGAGCAGCGCGATCGCCCGTGACGAGATTGGGGCCGACCCGGGAATCCGCCGGGTCCGACACGCGCTGTTCGCCCAGCAGGTAGACCGTCAACATGACTGACCAGCTCCCGGTCGCGGGACGAGGTGAGCGCCCGCTCCCTCATCATCGCACGGTCAGCGGAACTGCTGGTAGAGCGCTTTCAGCTCCCGGATCGCGGCGTCCACCGCACGCTCGTCCGCACTGACCGACCGGATCGCCTTCCGCAGCAGCAGAGGGTCGAGGTCGTCGATCGCCGCCCGATAGTCGGCGTCGGGCAGAGCGGGCAATTGCGCCTCGTCACCGAACCAGTCGTCGACGTCCGCGTCGGACGATTCCCCGCCGACACCCTCGATCAGCGTGTCCAGATCGACGCCGCGCAGCGTCAGGATCTCGAGCGGGTTCTCGTCGATACGTTCGGTGGTCAGGTACGCGACCGCCGCCGCATGCTTGCACGGCCAGCCGTCGTCCGGGCAGGTGCAGTCGTAGTTCAGCGCGGACGCCCCGGCGGGCAGCAGCAGCGGGCCGAGAATCTCCGGCACTCCCCCGCCCGCCAGCATTGCGAGGCTGCCGGGTTGTCGCCGCACCAGGGCGACGAGTTCGGCGATCTCCGTCTCGTCGAGGCGATCGATCGACACCGTCGCGACGAACGGCTGGAGCTGACTGCCCTGGACCTCGCCGGTCACCATCCCGCCGGCGATCTCGAGCGAGATCACCTGACCACTGCGCGCGTAGCTCCGCCCGCGGCTCATCCTGCCCTTGTCGGCGACGAACTCGATGATGTCGACGAATTCGCGGCCCCACCACGTGCGCCCGAACGATCCCCGCTGGGATCGCGCCTCCAGCCCGCCCGTCACCGGTCGTCGCCGGCCGTACTGACCAAAGTACGGCCCCGGTCGCCGATTGGTCATTCGCCCACCGCCTCGTCGCCGAGCCGCAGCAGTTCGCCCAGCTGTTCGGTGCTCATCTCCGTCACCCAGTTCTCGCCCGTTCCCACGGCGAGGTCGGCGAGCTCCTGTTTGGTGGCGATCATCGCGTCGATCCGCTCCTCCAGGGTGCCGACGCACACGAGTTTGCGCACCTGCACGTCACGCCGCTGACCGATCCGGAAGGCTCGGTCCGTCGCCTGGTTCTCGACCGCCGGGTTCCACCACCGATCGAGGTGGACGACGTGATTGGCCGCGGTGAGGTTGAGCCCCGTTCCGCCGGCCTTCAGCGAAAGCATCATGATCGGCGGCCCGTCGTCGCCCTGGAACGAGGCCACCATGTCGTCGCGCTTCTGCTTGGAGACACCCCCGTGCAGAAACGGCACGGAAGTACCGAAACGCTCCGCGAGGTACGGGGTGACGAGGTCGCCGAATTCCCGGAACTGGGTGAACAGCAACGCTTTCTCGCCGTCCGCGACCACCGAGTCCAGGATGTCCTCGACGAGCCCCAGCTTGCCGGAGCGGTGCTGTCCGCGCCGCATCACCGCCGACCCGTCCCGCAGGAAGTGTGCCGGGTGGTTGCACACCTGCTTGAGTTTCGTCAGGGCGGCGAGGACGGCGCCCTTGCGCTTCATCCCCTTCTTGTCCTTGATCTGCGCCATCATGTCGTCGACCACCGCCCGGTACAGCGCTGCCTGCTCCGCCGTGAGGTTGGCGCGGACCGTCATCTCGAACTTGTCCGGGAGGTCGGCGATGACGGTGGGATCGGTCTTGACGCGGCGCAGCACGAACGGGGAGGTGACGGCACGGAGCCGGGCCACCGCCGTCTCGTCCTGCTCCCGCTCGATCGGCACCACGAAACGCTTGCGGAACATCGCTTCCGAGCCCAGAATGCCCGAGTTCGCGAAATCGAGGATCGAGCGCAACTCGTCGAGACGGTTCTCGACCGGGGTCCCCGTCAGCGCGACCCGGTGCGCCGCCGGGATGCTGCGTGCGGCCCGCGCCTGCCCGGTCTTCGCGTTCTTGATGTGCTGCGCCTCGTCCAGCACCACCCGCCGCCAGTCCTGCTCCTTCAGTTCCGCGACGTCGCGGGCGAGCAGGGCGTACGTGGTGATCACCAGATCGCTCTGCTGCACAGCAGAGGTCAAGCCGTCACCGCTCAGCCGCTGCGGACCGTGGTGGACGAGCACCCGCAGAGTGGGGACGAAACGGGCCGCCTCACGCTGCCAGTTGCCGACCACGGACATCGGGCACACGAGCAGCGTGGGCGTGGCCGCGTTCTCGTGCGCCAGCAGCGCGAGCAACTGCAGCGTCTTGCCGAGACCCATGTCGTCGGCCAGGACCGCGCCCAGGCCGAGCCGGCTCATGAACACCAGCCAGTCCAGACCCCGCTTCTGGTAGGGCCGCAGCGTGGCGTCCAACCCTGCCGGCGTCGGCACGTCCTCCGGCGTCGTGTCGCCGTCGAGCAACGCGGCCGCCCAACCCGTCGCGGTGACCTCCTCGACGGGAAGATCCGACAGATCGTCCGCGATCAGGTCTTTCAGTAGATCCACGATCGCCCGGTCGCCGCTGCCGTGCCGTTCCGCCACGTACCGGGCGGCGCGGGAGAGCACCTCCTGATCCGCCCGGACCCACTCGCCGCGCAGCCGCACGAGGTCGCTCTTGGAATTGATCAGTCGATTCATCTCCGCGGCGGTGAGAACCGTGTCGCCGAGTGCCAGTTCCCAGTTGTACTGCACCAACTGGTCTTTGCCGACGGACCGGTCCTCCGCGCTCGCCGGGGTGCTCGGTGAGCTCACCCGCAGTCGCATCGACGGCGACGCCACACTCCACGCCCGCGGCAGCAGCAGGCTGATGCCCTTCTCCTTCAACGCCACCGCGCCGTGACCGACGAGGTCGATGACCACCGCGGTGGGCAACATCAGGTCGAGACTGTCGGGATCACTGGGGACGTCCTGCAGTCGCGGGTAGGCAGCGACGGCCTCGGTCAGCTTGCGCACACCGGTCTGCAGGCGGCTCGCCTCGGTGCGGTGCAGCGGAATCGGCGCCGGCGCTTCACCTTCCGGACGCAGGCACACCTGCAGCCGCCACAACACCGTGTCCGGGTCCCACTCCCCCTCCACGTCCACGTCTTCCGGCTCGAGGAGGCGCAGCACCAGTTCGGGCTCGTCCACCGTGAGACTGTCCCGCCAGCCGTCGAGGAAACCCGACAGCTGGGCGGTGCCATCGGCGAACTGTTCGCCCCGAACCAGCGCGTCGATCAGCGGGTGGTCCGCGTCGGCGCCGGAATCATCGGGGTGCCTGCCGTCGAGGACACGGCGAGCGACGGGATCGGTCAGCTCGGTGACCATGTCGTCGAGCACCGCCCGCGGCGTCGTTCCGTGCCGCTGGACGGGGGGCATCGCGACCGACAGTTCCGTGAGCCACGCACGCTGCCGTTCGCCGCCGAGGAGCCGCCACCGCGGCCACCAGTTGCCCTCCGCCCGGTGCACCTCGGGCACCACCCGCCCCGCACGAACCCACCGCTCGACACCCCGCGCCACGTGGGCGAGGAAGCGCAGGTCTCCCGCGATCCGCGGGTCGCGCGCTGATACCGACAGCAGGAAGTCGGTCGCGTCCGGCGGAGCGAGCGCGACCGCGGCCCACTCGAGCATCTCCGGCCCCGACGGCGTCGGCATCGGCACCTTGACGTGGTGCCGGAACTTCCGTGCCAGCACCCGCCCGACCGCATCCGTCGGCTCCGGAGGGGCCGGATGCCGGTCCTCGACCCACAGCATCAGACCCGAACCGGGTGTCCAGAGGCCGTGCAGCATCCACCCATCCAATCAGGCGCGACCGACAGCCCGAGAATTCCCTGCTCGAGACTGTAACCCTCGACCGTATTCCACCGATGAAGGAGTTGGCGGCTGTCCACGCCGGTACTCACCGGGATCGCTGCCGTACGTGATCGCAGTGATCGGAGGAAGACAAAATGGACTCGACACAAATGTTGCAGGTCCTCGTTCAACTCATCCAGGTCCTCGGACCGTTGATGGGTGGCGGCGGAGGTGGCGGAGGCACAGGCTCCCTGGGCAGCCTGTTCGGCTCCTGAGTTCCCGACGCGAAGTCCCACCGACACCCGTTCGGTGGGCCTTCTTCGTGCCCCGAGGCCGGGCGCCGTTCGTGATAGGACTGAGGGCGTGACCATGGCATACGGCTTCAGTGAATACGGCGGCCCCGAGACGCAGCAGTTCTTCGACGTCCCCACCCCGTCCCCCGGACCCGGACAGCTGCTCGTCGCCGTCCACGCGGCCGGGGTCAATCC
>RRBB01000218.1:0-17610 GCA_006543605.1 Rhodococcus sp. WS4 | reverse complement strand
GGGGCCGGTCGGCTGCGGACGGAGTGCCGGTGCGTTTGCGCTCGGTCCGCACCCAGTTGCGTAGGGTCTCGCGGCTGACCCCCAGGTCGTTGCCGATGCCCTCGAACGTGTGGCTCGGATCGGACAGGTACAACGCGACGGCATCGGCCTTGAACTCCGCCGAGTACGCCTTCATCACCATTTGTGACATCACTTCCTCTGGACCCTTCACGACCCAGTGTTCAGGATGTCCTCACTCAGGGGGGAACCCCCGTTGTCGCATCCAGGCCAATGTTGCCATGGCGTGGATCACGCTCTCTGGACTTCCGTGCGTCGGCTCACGAAGATCACTATGCATCGCGCGTCACGACGCGCGGGTTGTCCGTGTAGCGCCCCTGCCAGCTGATACAGATCGTTGGCGGGGGCTGCGCTTGGCCGCGCCACAAACACATCGACCGGCGTCACCGCCCCTCCGGACACCGACACCGCGACTGTCGGCTCGACGTTCCAGCCGCAGAGCGAGTCACCGTCCACCACCTCGTCCGTCTCACTTCTGCGCACGCCCGCGCTCCGGCACCGCACCCTTCGCAACCCGGCCACGAAACAGCCATGGCGGACATTCTCACTCAGACACGACGAACTCCACTGTCCGCCAAGCACAGTCGGGACACCTTGCGGACCGCAACCGCGCAGAGCCGGCGCCAACAACCGATCCCACACTGCTAACATCTCCACGCGATCGCACACCATGCGTGCAGTCCCAAGGAACGGGTGCCGAACGTGGGCGCGAATCGCTGCCATACTGGTTCCCGGTGGGAATCGAACGAATATCACTGGAGCTGCCGACCGACTCGGCTCCTGACGACGCTGAACAAACGTGATCGCACAGTTGTGGTCCGAGGGCGTCTCCACCTGGACCGACTGCCCGATTCGCTGCGACCGTGCCCACACGTTTTGCGGGCCCAGCCATGACAGCTCGATTGCACATACTCCTATCGCTCCCACCGCCGCTGCTTCCACAGTCAGGCGAACCAGTATCGCCTCCCACCGCGCATTTCTCACACGAGGTCACGTGGCACTGTCCGGTCCCACTCATGGGTGGCGACCGTCCGACCGCCCTCGTACGCGGCCAGCTCGGCATGAATGTGGAAATCCGTGGCGCTGGACGTGAGGACGGTGCGGGTCGTCGTCGACACCTTCCAATCCTCCCGCTCGAACGCGACCGTCCACTCCGTCTCACCCCGAACCGACCCGAAGTCGTCACCGACCCAGCTGTAACGCTCGTAGGCGCGTCGCGCGACCTCGAGCCCATTGTTGTCGAACCGGATGACACCGAGGTCTTTGACGACCTCGAGGGCGGAGGTATAGCGCACCAGATCCCGTGAGACGGTCCAACGCTCGTCACCGGGCACGAGTTGCGTCACCGGGATCGGTTGAGCCCCTTCCGGATCGTGGAACGCACGCAACGGCAATTCATCGCGCTCATCGGTCGGACGGAGGGGGAGGATAAGTCTGCTCGAGCCGGTGAATATCGACAGCCGCACCGGCTCCGGCGGCGGCCATACCAGCGGCCAGTAGGAAGTCGAGAGGGCAACCCGGAGGCGATGCCCTGGTGGTAGAGCCTGCGCCATGGCGTTCAGTTGCACACTGACCGTGTAGTGGTCTCCGGGAACGAGTGGTTCGGGGTCCTCGTTGCCGGTTCGGTGGGTCAAATTCAGTAGGCCGTAGCTGATGCGGGTTGCTCGGCCGTCGGGTGCGACGTCCGAGAGCCGTACCGCAATCATCGCGACCGGCTTGCTCGCGGCGAGCTCGAGCTCGACGATGGGAGAACCGAGAATCTCGTAGCGGTCGGTGAACTCGTCGGTGTCGAAGACCAGTGATCCGCCGTCCTCCTCCCGCTGATCGTAGGGCAGATCCGGAGGGGCATTATATGAGCACCATTTGCCGGCGAACTGGCCGACCGACAGTGGTGACTCGATCGTGAGCTCCTCGACCCGCACCTGCTCCCCAGATCGGGCTACGCGATTGCGTTCGAGCGGATGCTCGCTGCACCGGATGTCGGGTGAGGGCCAGCTCGGTTCGCCCACCCAACGGCCGGGCCGATCCTCGTACGCGGTCAGCGGCGGCACGGTCTCCTGCATCCAGATCCGCAGCATCGGCTCGTCCATTACATCGTTGGGCGCATCCTTGAGCCAGTGATCCCACCAGCGCACCACTTCTTGGAGAAACCCGATCGCGGGACCCGGCTCTCCCAGATGCGGATACTTGTGCGACCAGGGACCGATCAGCCCCTTGCGCGGTCCGTCGAGGTGGGCGAGCAACCGAAACACGGAGTTGGTGTAGCCATCGGCCCACCCACTGACCGCGAGCACCGGACAGGTCACCGCAGAATAGTCTTCACAAATCGAACCGTGCCGCCAGAAGTCGTCGCGCCGCTGGTGACGCAACCAGTCCTCGATCCACAGCCCACTCCCGGTCAGCCGCTGGTGCCACATCTCCCGCCACCGGTCCCCCACCACGGCCGGGTCCGGTGGACACGAGTTGTACGCGAACATCGTCGACGCCCACGACAGGTTGTCCGTGAGCAGGCATCCGCCCATGTAGTGGACATCATCGGTGTAGCGGTCATCGGTGGAACTCACTGTCACGATCGCGTCGAGTCCGGGTGGGCGGCGGGCCGCCACCTGCAGCGCATTGAACCCACCCCAGGAAATGCCCATCATCCCGCACCGGCCCGTGCACCACGGTTGCTCGGCAAGCCACGCCAGCACATCCTCGGCGTCGGTCAGTTCCTGTTCCAGATATTCACCGGTGAGGATCCCTTCCGAGTTCCCACTGCCCCGCAGGTCCACTCGCACCCCGGCATAGCCGTGCCCGGCGAGGTAGGGATGGTGGATCGAGTCCCGCCGAGCGGTGAGGTCACCCTGTCGGTACGGAATCATCTCCAGGATCGCCGGCACCGGTGCCGAGTCGGACCGCTCGGGACGCCAGATGCGCGCGGCCAGCCGGACGCCGTCGCGCATCGGGATCCAGACGTGCCGGTCCTCGCGGACGATGGACGGAAACGCGGTCACCGTGCGCATCAGCCGACCGCCTCGAACTCGAAGGGCAACGCCGCTTCCACACGTGCGAATTTGCGGGTCAACGCCGCCTCGTTGGACGCCCCGATGTAGACGTGGCCTAATTCGAAGCTGTAACTGTCCTGGCCGCGCAGGGCCGACAGCCGGTCCCCCGCATGGACGG
Organism: Rhodococcus sp. WS4; assembly: GCA_006543605.1. GTDB lineage: Bacteria > Actinomycetota > Actinomycetes > Mycobacteriales > Mycobacteriaceae > Rhodococcus_F. Next base: position 14,388 of record RRBB01000218.1, on the reverse strand, counting down.
CAATATCGATCAAGGTCCCGGGAACCGTCGCCTCGATCGCGTCGATTTCGTCCCGGCGTGGAGTTCGACGGACGATGCCGTCGGTGTAGCGACGAAGAAAGAACTTGCCCGCTACTGCGAATGCACCTTTGCCACTGGGGTGTTCGGGGTCTCTGTCGAGCGCCAGCCGCAACGCCACTTGATGGTTGGCGATCCCGTCCACGTCCTCGAACAGCGTCGCATGCGACTGTGAGTGCCGCGGATTGATCTCCAGCAGCACGACCGAGTCGGTGACTGTGTCCCAGAAGAACTCGACGTTGAACGTCATCCGCTCGAGTCCGATCGCCTCGACGAGACGGCGCGTGACATCCGCCAGACGTATGCAGACGGAATCGGGTAGCGACGAAGGGTACTGATAGCGAAGGAAACTCGGGCAGGTGGCTGCCCGCACCGAGTCGACCACCCCGTAGACGACGACCTCGCCGCGGTAGCGGTACCCCTCCACCGTCACCTGCCGCCCCACTGCAGCCTCTTCCGCCACGCAGAAGCTGCCACCGATACCGGCGATCTCGGGTGGGAGCTCGACCCGGGCAAGGAGCGCATCGAACGGGTCACCGACCCAGCCGATCCCCTCCCGGATCTTGCCCAACGCCTGACGGAACTCGTCGACGTTGGTGACCCGAAAGGCCAGTAGGGAGGAGAAGGACTTCACCGGCTTGATCCACATCGGAAAACGCACATTCGCTGGTGGTTCGCGGTCGTTGGACGGGTCGACGAGCCCGAACCGCGGATACTCCTCGATCACACGTTGTTGGATGATCCGGCTCCAGTACTTGTGCTCACACATCACCACTTCCTCGACGGAGGTTGTGGTGAGCCCACACCAATTGCGCAAGAGTGGCAGCATCGCACTGACCGGGAAATCCCAGAACCCGATGATCGCATCAACCGAACCCGGAAAGGAATCGAGTTGGCCCTGCGCCGACCTCAACAGGTCGTCGAATGCGATGCGTTCGCCGAACATCTCCTCCCATGACAGCAACGGATGGAAACGGCACCGTCGTGCGTCGGGCATCCGCTCCAGGATCCGCTTGTTGTGCTGATCCAGTCCCAGGACAAACACGTTCTCGGGCATACCTCACCCTCTTCGACCCTCCCCGAACGATACTCACAACACCACAGGTGCGCGAGACCGCAGCACAGCACGATCCCACGCCCAGCAGCACGACCCCCACCCGCAGGTGGGCCAGCGGAATTCCGGCTCCGATAGCCGGGCGGCCGTCGGGACACGCTCGTCGCCCGACAATGGTTCGCCCCGGGTTTCGAACTATTGGCATAGACCACCTTGATTCACGTAGCCCCGGCAGTGCAGACCAAGGCGCGTAACGCTTCCGGCAATTGTCGGTAACCAATACAATCACCACACCACCACGGTGCCCCTGGGAAAGGTGCGGGTGGCTTCATCCTTCGGGAAGGTCAGCACCCCTCCACCAACACAGGCACCGACGGGCCTGTGGGCGCAAGTTCGCCCGAGCGCAAGAACTACAGATAAGAATCTCCGACCGCGGCGATCACCTGCCCGTGCACGGCTGGCGCGTTGCTGAATGGGGCACGACGTCGACGTGGTGCGCGAGCATCTTGAGGGTCGGCGCAACCTCAGACGAGGGTGTAGCCGAGTGCCTCCGCGGCCGCGGCGAGGCGGCGTTGCAGGCCGGGATGCGCGAGCGGGTTCGACGTGGCCGGCCGGACGGGGAAGGCGTCGGCGGCCGGGGGGAACAGCGCTGCGCACGGACCGCCCGAAAACCGACCCCGGTACAGCAGTCCATCGAGCCCGGGGTGCGCGGCCGCAATGGTGCGGGCCCACCGTTGGGTGATGCCGTGCGCGGCGGAATCGAGGGCGAAGGTGCCACCGACCCGGGTCGGCCAGCGTCCGGCCCCGAACCCGCCGACGTCGAGAAGCCGCAGGTCCCGAGCCGGATGCAGCCCGGTCAGATACGGCGCCTCCTGCACCCGGTCGATCGTGCGGGTGGCCTGGAATGCTTCCGCAAGGGCGCCGTGCACATCGGTGGCCCCGTACCAGACCCCGTGCCCCGGGTGGTCACCGCGCGGGAGCGGGTGCGGATCGAAACGCAGCACCGGACCATACGTGCGGAGCTCGTCCCACGCCAGCGCATGGCTGCTGGTGGTGCGGTGCACCCGCCACAGCAAACCGGTGGCGGGGATCAGGGCGTATTCGTTGTCGCGGATGCCGTGGTGGGAAAGGTCGTCGACGGCCGGAGGGTGCGGGAGCATCCGCGCCACTTACGCTGCCTCCCACTCGATTTGGGTGATCACTTCTCGTGCGGTTTCGACGTCGCCGCCGCTGGTGAGCCAGTCGATGACCGACACCGGGCTTCCGTCCAGAGCCAGGTCGGCCCTGGGGTCGGTCAGGGCCCGCTCGAGCGCAAGGGGATGCAAACCGTCCGGCAGCATCGTCAGGATGCGGTCGAGGTTCGGCACCATCGCCTCACCGGTGAACTGCACCTCGGGTAGCAACAGTTTGTTGCCGACCTTGATCGCCCACACGCTGCCCGTCCCGGCGCGCTGACGGATCCGGGAGGTCGACACCCCGAGCATGCGGGCCGCCTCCTCAACCGGCTTGGCGGTCGCGGTGAGCTCGCGCATGCGTTGTTCCCGCTCGGCGGCCGCAGCGGCCGGGGCGAGTGGGTCCTCGGTGAACCCGGCCGCGTCGTACAAGGCGGCGTCGTGGTCGCTGAGCTGGGCGTTCGGGTGCGCTCCGCGGCGCAGCGCGTGCAGCAGCGGCAGCATGGTTTCCCGCGAGACCGGGGTGCCGAGCGCCTCCCCAACCGCGGCCTCGAAGTCGACGTCGCCGGCGAGGTAACGGTCGTCGATCGTGCCCACCATGAACACCTCCTAACAGTCACTAACAGTCACTAACAGTCTAACTCACTGTTAACCAAACCTGCAGAAGTTGCAGCCGCTGTGACCGAACTTTCGGAGACCCCGAGGCCGAGGTCGAGGCCCTGTTTAACGTGGTCGAATCCCACCTACCTGGGGACAAGAACCAGGTCCGTAAGAGCCGCACTCTCGTTGCGATTCGCCGCACAGAGAATGGCACGCAAGGCGATCTCCTCGAATAACCACTGGCTGGTCGACGACATTGGCACCAACTCGACTGCAGGGGGTTGGGAACATCAACGTCGAGGCGTGCGAATGTTCTCGCGCATATCTCCGGCTCGCACAAGCAAAAACCCCTCGGATCTCATGGCGAGCCTTCGAGTCTGTTGACCTCATCGAGAATCTGGTAAACCGCGGTGGTCGGGACGGATATCAATGCCCCGTAAAGCAACTCGGCATGGCGTCCTGCCGGTGAGCAGGGGTAGCTTCCTGCGAAGGAATGCGCCGTGATTGGTATCGTCCATGGTGAAGCCACCCCATCGAGGTGGGCTGGAAGTGAGCCACAGGACAACTCGCCGGACGACGAGGCCTGTGGCTCGCCCGGGCCGCAGGAGAGGCACCCTCGAGCATGCCGTCCCGGTGCTCCGTCCAGTCCTCCCAATCCCCAGCCCCCGCACCAGCATCAATGCAGCTCTCCGCAACCTCGACAGCCTCACCATCCACGAACACCCACACCTCTCCGTCGGCCCGTCCGGATCACGGACCACCACCGCCTCCACCGTCACGACTGCCCCGCCCTCATCACCGTGTAACCGAGCGAGTCCGCCAGCAGGTGCAGCAGACCATCCGCCGACGGCAGTGCGGCCTGGTCCATCCGGTGCCGGATGGTCGCGCACTCGACCTTGTATTCGCACATGCACTCACTGTCGCGGGCTGCGTACAAGATGCCGTCTCCGCAGGTCAGACCATCTTTCGGTGCATGAGGGCACGACCAGCAGCGGGTAGGCCGGGGCTCGCCTCGGATAGTCAGCAACCACCCGCGGAATGTGTAACGAGCGAATGAACCATGAAAACTTCATGCTATGAACGTTGCGTTTTGCAGCTAACGCAATGAATACTGTGTGTCATGCGGATCACACATCCCCGATGGCTCGGCGTCATCGCCGTCCTCGTCTCGCTCTTCCTGCTGCCGGCGCCGTCCGCGGCGGCAGCGCCCCAGCCGATGCCCCCGGCGGCACCGAATCCCCGAATCCTGATGGTCACCGAGGTCGGCCCCATCGTGTACGAGCTCTACCAGGACAAAGCACCGAAGTCGGTCGAACAGTTCCTGCACTATGTCGATGCCGGTGATGTCAACGGTGGGTCCTTCTTCCGCAGTGCAGGGCAGGACAACCAGCCCGGCAACGCCGTGAAGATCGACGTCATCCAGGGTGACGTCCACCCCTGGACCGCCAAAGTTCCGCCGCTCCCGCCCGTGGAACTCGAGACCACCGCGCAGACCGGACTGACCCACTCGGCCGGCACCCTGTCGTTCGCCCGTACCGGGCCCAGCCCCGCGAATTCCTCCTTCTTCATCACGGCCGAGGACGAACCGGAACTGGACTTCGGCGGAAAGAGGCACCCCGATGGACAAGGATTCGCGGCATTCGGCCGCGTCGTGCAGGGAATGGAGGTCGTCCATCTCATTCATGCCCTCCCCACCCAGGGGCAATCCATCGTTGTGCCGCCGCGGATCCTGTCGGCAACACGCATCTAAAACCGTTCAGGATCGGACAGAGAAAGGGGAAGCGAGACATGGAAACCGTGGACAGCTGGTTGCGCGCCCGCGCCGAAGCCCAGCCCATGGGCCCCAAGGCCCGCCGGCTTCTCGACCTGATGGTGTCCGTGCCGAAGTTCGCCGCCTACGCGTCGGCAGCACAGATTGGTAAGCGTGCGGGCGCGGACGCCAGCACCGTCGTGCGCATGGCACACACGCTCGGTTTCGACGGTTGGCCGGACCTGCAGTCGGAGATCCGCAGCCGCTACCTGTCCTCACTGAGCGCCAGCCAGCTCCTCGAAACCCATGAGGACACCGCCTCCGATCCGATCGTGCGTGCCCTGCGCAGCGATGCCGACATCGCCGCGCAGACCGCCAATTCCGTGGATGTCGCCGCCATCCGGAAGATCGCAGCGGCCCTGCTCGAATCGCGCCGCATCGTGGTCCTGGCCTCCGGCAGTTTCGCCGGTCCCGCCACCCAGCTCGTCCATGTCGCCACCCGGCTGGGTCTGGATATCCACCTCGCCGATCGGGGTGGGCGCACCCTCGTCACGAGCCTGGCCGCCCTCGACGCGGGCGACGCCGTCCTGATCATCAACCTCTGGCGGCTGCCCGCCGAGGTCCTGGCCGCGGCCACGTGGGCCAAGACCAACGGGGTCCGCGTCGCCACCATCACCGACAGCCTGCACGGACCGCTGGCGAAAACCTCGGATCACGTCGTGACGATCCCGACCGAGGGCACCTCACACTTTCCCTCATTGGTGCCCGCAATGTCCCTGATGCACGCCCTGCTTGCCGAATTCACCCACGTCCTCGGTGAGAATGGCCGCAAGGCCATCGAACGCAATGATGCGACCTACCGGGAGATGGAACGACTACGGAAAGAGGTCTCCTCCTGACAGCCCCGGCCGCGATCCGATGCGATCGCGCGCTTAGATTTCACCCCTGTCGGCGGCGGTCGAGGTAGGCGGCAACCTACCCCGACCGGAACCGCACATTCCTGCACGGATGTCGGACCGTCGATGCTGCCCTGCGAAAGGAAAACCCGATGTCCGTCCACGAGGCTACCAGCGTGACCACCTCACGAGGCCAACGCTCCCTCGACAAGATCGAGCGCGCGGGCAACATGCTGCCGCACCCGTTCTGGCTGTTCTGGATACTCGCCGGTGTTCTCGCCGTCGTCAGCTTCGCCCTCCATGCCGCCGGTGTCACCGTCACCAAACCCGACGGCGACACGGTGCCGATCCAGAACCTCCTCTCGTCCGAGGGCTTCCGCTACGCCATCACCGAGTCGATCGACAATTTCATGTCCTTCCCGCCGCTGGGCACCGCCCTGGTGGCCCTGATGGGACTCGCCCTCGCCGACCGCGCCGGGCTGCTGACCACCGCCGTGCGCGGAGCCCTCACCCGGGTCTCACCGAAACTGGTGACCCCGGTCCTGGCGTTCACCGCATCGGTGGCGCACGTCGCCGGTGACGCCGGCTACATCATCCTCATCCCGTTGGGCGGCATCATCTTCCGGGCGGTCGGCCGCAGCCCGATCGTGGGCACCGTCGTCGCCCTCGTCGCCCTGTCCGGGGGCAGCGCCGCCAGCCCGATCATGATCCCGAACGACGTCATCCTCTCCGGCATCACCACCAAGGCCGCGCACATCGTCGACCCCGGCTACACCATGACACCGGTCGGCAACATCTACTTCACGATCGTCTCGTCCCTGGTACTCACCGCGGTCATCACCCTCGTCGTCGACAAATGGTTGTCGGGGCGCATCGAACGGATCGAGGACATTCACGAGCTGACCGACGAAGAACGCGCGTCGATGACCCTCTCACCGATCGAGCACCGCGGCCTGCGCAACGCCGCCATCACCGCACTGGTCTACCTGCTCCTCCTGGGCGCGTCGATGGCCTGGCCCACCTCCCCGATGCGCGGCGAGGGCGGCGGGTTCGTCGACTCCACCCTGATCAGCGGGATCGCGGTCTTCCTCGCCCTCTTCTTCGTCGCCACCGGCACCGCCTACGGGGTGACGGTCAAGAAAATCACCAACAGCGCCTCCATCCCGGACCTGATCGCCGACGGCCTCAAAGACATCACCCCGATCCTGGTGCTGTTCTTCGCCGTATCCCAGTTCCTGGGGTACTTCAGCTGGACCAACATCGGTGTCCTCATCGCCACCAACGGCGCCGAGAACCTGCGGGATCTCGACGCCCCCACCATCGTCATCTTCGGCGGGATACTCATCGTGATCAGTGCGATGAACCTGGTCATCACCAGCGGATCAGCGCAGTGGTCCCTGGTCGGCCCGATCTTTGTCCCGATGCTCATGCTCTTGCACGTCGATCCCGTCACCACTACCGCCCTCTACCGCATCGCGGACTCGTGCACCAACGTGCTGACCCCGGTGAGCCCGTACTTCGCAATGTCGGTCGCGATCATCGCGCGCTACCGCAAGTCCGCCGGCATCGGCACCTTGTTCTCCATGACACTGCCACTGGCGGCGGCGATGTTCATCGCCTGGGTAGCGCTGTTCGCCCTCTGGTATCTACTCGGCCTCCCGCTCGGCCCGGGGGCACCGATCCGCTGACACCCGCCGCCCCACCGGCCGCGATGTCACCGCGTGCTCGACCCTCACCGAATCTCCACCGACGAAGGAAATCTTCAATGCCTAGTACGACATTCACCTCTAGCACCGCAAGTGAGGCCGAGCACCGGATCCCTGCGGCCGCCTGGACGGTCACACCGACCGAATACGCCGCCGGGCGGCCACCGCAGTGGGAACAGCCCACGGCACCGGCGTCGCGGTATCTGACCATGCGCGACGGCTGCCGCATCGCCATCGATGTTCACCTGCCCCAGCCGACCGCGGCCTCGTCGAACGCCACCTCGTTTCCCACCATCGCGTTGTTCACCCCCTACTACCGGCGGTTCAAGATGGAACCCGGAACCTCCGGGGAGAACAACCCGAATACGGGAAAGTTCCGCGACTACTTCGTCCCCCGCGGTTACGCCGTCGTGGTCATCGACGTCCGGGGAACCGGGGCGAGCTTCGGAACCCGGGACAGCTTCCGGTCCCCGCGCGAGCGTGAGGACAGCTACGAAGTGGTGGACTGGATCGTCGGGCAGGACTGGTGCAACGGCACCGTCGGCGCCACCGGCATCTCCTACGGCGGCGCCGCCTCCGACTTCCTCGCCACCACCGGGCACCCCGCCGTCGCCGCCATCGCCCCCCTGTTCTCGGTGTGGGACACCTACGCCGACAACTACTTTCCCGGCGGGCTGCAAGTGTCGTCGCTGACCAAGAGCTACGACGATCTCATGGTCGCCCTCGACCACGATCGGCGCGACCTCCTACCGAACTTCGTCTACTACTCGAACCCGGACTTCCGTGGACCGCAGCCGGTCGACGACGACCCCGACGGCGAACTGCTCGCACACGCGGTAACCGAGCACCTGTCGAACTTCCGGCAAACCGAGTTCATGCCCGAGTTCCGGTTCCGGGAAGAAGCCCTGCCCTACGACCCGGACTTCAGCTCCGCCTCCTTCAGCCCCTACTCCCGCGCCGACCACATCCGCGAAAACGTCGCGATCTACTCGATCTCCGGGTGGATGGACGGCGCCGGATACATGAACGGTGCCATCTCCCGCTTCCTGACCCTGCGCAACAACCCCACCCACCTGATGCTCGGCCCCTGGGACCACGGCGCCCGCATCGACATCTCCCCCTGGCGCACCACCGAGACGGCCGAACCGATCTGGCTCGCCGACCTCCTGCGCTTCTTCGACCACTACCTCATGCGCCTCGACACCGGACTCGAACACGAAGCCCCCATCCACTACTACGCACTCCACAGCGAACAATGGCGCACCGCGCACACCTGGCCGCCCGCGCCCGCCGACACCACCCTCTTCGTCGGACCCGAGTCCTCGATGAGCCACGCGCCCGCCCCCCACTCCGGCAATGACTCGTACGCGGTCGATTTCACCCTCGGCACCGGCCACGGCACCCGCTACGAGCGGATCGCCGGCATCAACAGCACCGAGTACTACCCCGACTGGCAAGGCCGCACCGACCGGATGCTCAGCTACACCTCCGATCCGCTACCCGTGGCCCGCGAACTCGCCGGTCACGCGTTGGCGGACCTGTGGATCAGCAACAGTGAACCCGACGCTGCCCTGTTCGTCTACCTCACCGAAATCGAAACCGACGGCACCGAACGGTATGTCACCGAAGGCCTGCTCCGTGCCCTGCACCGCAAAGAAACCAACGCCCCCGACAACTACCGCACCACCTGGCCGTTCCGCACCTTCCGCCGCGACCACACCTCACCCATGGCACCCGGACACATCGAAAACATCCGTATCCCGTTCCTGCCCGTGGCCTGGCGCTTCTCTACCGGAAGCCGAATCCGACTGTCAATCAGCGGCGCCGACGCCGACCACTTCACCCAAGTACCGCACGGCCGCCCACCCAACCTGACCCTCCACCACGGACCCGACCACCCCTCACAGGTTCAGCTCCCGATCACCCTCGACCAGAACACCACCACGCCCACAACCTAGGCGAACGACCACAGCATCCATCCCTCACAAACCCCGGGCACACCGGCACAAGGATGCCTTCCACTCGCCGGTGGGGCGGAGCCGACATCACTGCGCCCCACCGCACATCAACCCATAAGTTCGAACCGCACACATACCCTCAGCCAAGGCCCCCGCCCCCGGCCGGCAGTGATCAGTGATGTTCGCGCGATTCAGCGACCAGCCACTCCGCGCCGCAGCTGCCGCCTCCGACGCCGCCCGCCACCACCACCGCCTCGGCACCGACACCTCTTCGACGGCATCCACGCCGACGCGGCTCCGCCAGCGCTCCTAATCCCCAAGCCCCAATTCTGGCCGTCCACAGCGTCATCCGATTCATCGAAAACACCCACCGCGCAGGCACCACCGGTGCCCCTTCCGACTTCGCGGGTTTCAGTGGACGAGTTCGCCGAGCGCTGGGGCAACGCCTGGAACGCCCACGACCCCGCACAGGTCCTCGAGCTACTCACCGACGACATCGTCTACGACGACTCCGCCTGGCCCAAGACCATGCGCGGCAAAGCCGACGTACGCGAATTCCTCGACCACACCTGGCGCGCGTTCCCCGACCTGACCTTCGAGCTGATCGCCGGCCCACAGATCGCGGGTGACGGCCCCCGCGCCGCCTACTGGTGGAAGGCCACCGCCACCCACCAGGGCCCCATCGACCCGCCCGGCATCCCGCCACCGGCAAACAGCTCGAATTCGACGGCGTCGACATCCACGAATACCGCGACGGCAAAATCGTCACACTCCGGATCATCGTCAACATGAACGACATCGCCATACAGCTGGGCATGGTCCCCGGACCCGGAAGCACCGCAGAAAAGATCATGGTCGGCATGCACAAACTCAGATCCCGCTTCACCCGCTCCTGAGCCGCGGTGCTCTGAGACGGGATCGTGTGAACACGCCCGCTGACCTCGACGAGCAGGTAACCAAGGTCCGGGATGCGCTGCACGCCCTACGTCGAACCCTCCTCGACCTGGAGCGCACCTACGCCGACCTCGACGCGAACGCGCTCGACGTGGACACCCTCGGAATCGCTGACGCCGATCTCGACGTGGCGAAGCGACTCACCGCACGGTTGACAGAGCACCCATGACCGCCGCCGGCGGTGTCCCCCGATCCACTCGCCGATAACAGGAAAATGCCAGCAGCAGGCCTGCTCGGAAACGCTTCGGAAGTGACTACGGCACCCCACCCACTTGGGCTGTTGCAGACTGCTACAGTGGTGTCGAGAGGAAGGTTCACGACATGGCAAGTACATCTCCGACTCGAATCGACAACGAGCTGTATGCATCGGCGAAACTGGTCGGTGGACGGATGAGTCGCAGCGCCGCGCAACAGATTGCGCACTGGGCGCGCATCGGCCGCGAGCTGGAAGCCTCCCACAGCGTTTCCTACCGCGACGTCGCCGAGGTGCTGGACGGCCGACGCGACTACGACGAGCTGACCGACCGGGAACAGGCGGTCGTCCGTGCGGAATGGACCGAGCGAATCACCGAGCGCCGAGAAGGACTGGACCTGGCAGAACAGTTCGCCCACTCCGGCCGTTCCTACGTCGAGCTGGACCAACATGGGAACATCGTTCGGCACGCCGCGCACGACGGCGGGTCGGCCGGCGCTTGAGCGCTGATCCCGTCCTGCACGCCATCGCCGGACCGAACGGTGCCGGGAAGACCACGTTCTACGAGCTCATGCTCCGCCCTGTCACGCACCTGGACTTCGTCAACGCAGACGTCATTGCCGCCGCACGTTGGCCGGACGAGGAGGCCACCCACGCGTACGAGGCGGCCGCCCTTGCGGCCGAGGAACGAGCACAGCGGATCGCCCAACGCCGATCGTTCGTCACCGAGACCGTGTTCTCCCACGAGTCGAAACTCGACCTGCTCCGCGACGCCCAACAGGCAGGATTCCACGTGACCTTGCACGTGGTCCTGATCCCGGAGGAGTTGGCTGTCGCGCGCGTGGTCGACCGCGTGGCGAACGGAGGCCATTACGTGCCCGAGGAGAAGATCCGGGCGCGATTTGGGCGGTTGTGGAGTCTACTGCGGGCTGCGATCGCCTCCGCCGATCAAGCCTACGTATACGACAACACCACCACAGCTCACCCGTTTCGGCTGGTCGCAATCTTCACCAACGGCAATCCGATTGACGACCCGACCTGGCCGTCCTGGACCCCGACGGCTCTGCGCGCGGACAGCTAGCCTCCGGCCAGTGCCGCATCAGGCAACGTCTGCCTCGGTGACGATCTGGCGGAGCGTCTCGTCCGCGGCGTGCCTGTTCCGCCAGATGATGGCGCAGTCGAACCATGCTGCCCTACCCCTTGTCACTGATGCGGTCGATGCCGTCGAGTGCGAAGTACCGCAGCGCGGTCAACCGGGCTCGAACCTAACCTATTACCCAAATATATTGAAATACACCCACTTTCAAAACGTACTCGACGCCGGGCACGCTGGTGCCCGCTGGCACCCCACATCGCAAACCGGGGACATGCCAATCACATCAGGTCACGACGGGATCACAACGAAGACGGCCCGCACCCCGAGGGTCGGGTGCCGGCTACACGTGCGCCGGTGCGATTCAAGCAATAGGCGATTTGCTTGAACAAGGGTTCCGTTCATTCAAGCTTGCACGGACGCATGGAACGCCACCCGATGGGAGTAACCCCCGACACCAGCCTCGATCACGACCAGGAGGTGATGACGTGATTCCGATCCCGCCGTACGGCTTGGGAGACAGCTCGATGGTGTGGCAACCCTGGCTGGTGCCCATAGTCCTCTGGTGGAACTCCTGGCACTGACCCAGACCTACCGCGCGGCCGGCGACGGTCGAGCGGCAGCGGCCGCGTGGTCGCCGCGATTCTCAAATCGGCGCCGAGTTCGGCAGAGCAAGACATCCACTCCTTTCGCCGCCCAACACACCCGACCGTGGGCCACGCCGATGGGTCAGAGACACACGTGGCACGGCGATGTGGTGACCGTCAGCCCACGCGGATGCCCCTGTCGGCGAGGAACTCGCGAGCACGACCCAGTTGGCGGTCGGCGGAGAAGGCGTACCACTGGTCGGCGAGGCTCTCCTGGTGGACGAAGTCGCGGAACCGGCCGAACGCGCCCTTGCCCTCGATCGCCCGCTCCAGCCGCTCCCGCAGCGCCGCATCATGATGCCGCTCGGCGAAGGCCGCCATGTCACGCCAGCCATCCCGCGAGCCTGTCCGGTCGAACCGGAGCCAACGGTCGGGCTCGGCCTCCACGTCGACGGCGGCGTCCTCGCCGACCATCATCGGATCAGTACTGCTGGCGTCGTACACCTGTCCGGTGCGCAGGTCGACGTAGCCGCCCGTCGACATGCCCAGATCCCCCTCCAATTCGGTACCGAGCATCTCGAGGTCGACCGGCACCACCCGCCCGGCCAACGGCTCGCCGCGCAGACACGCGAGCAGGTCCTCGGCCAGCACCCCGTCACCCGTGCCGGCGCGCCAGGTCAGCCGGTTGATGACCGACACCGCCACCGGTTCGGCCTGCTCCCGTCGCTGCTGCAGTGCCATCGGTATGCCGGCCCCCACCTGTTGCAGCGCGTCGTCGACGTCATGACCCCGCACCGCGGCGAGGAACCGGGCCGCATCTGCTGCCGCGATAGCGGCGCGCAGCTCGGACACATCGAGTACGGGCACCTGGTCCCGCGCGGGCCACGCGTGCAGCAGCATCGGATGCGGCTGGGGTGGTCTGCGCGGTGCTCGGCCTTCCCCGTCGTCGTCGGACCACCGGCGCCCGTACTGATCCGGGATGCTGCCCCAACCCCAATACGGCACAGGGACATCGGGGCGGATACCCAACACCTCCACGGGGTCGACCTTCTCCCTCCCGACCACACAGCGGTGGGTCCAGTCATCACCCAGGTCGAAGGTGAACTGGAACTCCACACCCAGCCTCAGCAGTCGCGAGACCTTCGCCGACTCGATGTCCACCGGCTCGGTGATCGGCCCGCCGAGCGACTCCACCATCTCGGCGCCGGTCTCGGTGTCGGTGACCACGCGCCCATCGGCAAGGGTGAACATCGACAGATGCGAGCGGTCCCACCGCGCGAAGGCATCATTGATCGCATTCGCAAAGTCCATAAAGGTGTGCGACGGTCCGACCGCGAAGACGCGGCCAGGCCACGGCCACAATTCCTCGCCACGCCCGCCGAGCAGCTCCACCGTCACCGACAACCACGTTCGTGCCATACCCCGAGGATCGCATGCGGGCCGCAGCACCGCCCGGCCGCAGCCGCAAACACAGCCACAGACACAGACACAGCGCGCCGTACACCGACAGCCGATCGCGCACCTCTGGAGAACGTTTGGCGGCGACGTGGCGGATCCGCCACCGTTCTGAGATTCCGCACTGTCTCTGGCAGATCGGCATGCTCGGCCAGTGCGTTGATCGAAGCAACCTCCGCCGACTGCCCTGTAGTAGCCGGTTACCGTGCGGGTATTCGCGGCCGGTTTGGATCCGGAGATAGGTCCGAGAGACACGCCAGCACAACCGAAATCCGGTCTCGGCATGCACGTTCGGCACCGCCACACTCGAAATGTGGGTGCCGGCGTCGAGAGCGCACATGTAGGACCGGGTCGAGCGGGCCGAACGGGCCGCCCGGCCCGGGGCCGCGTGCCGGGCTAGCCCCAAAGCCGTGTAGTTAACGGGGACGGCTGGCGGTCAAGAATGCGGGTCTTGGGCGTGTCGTGCGCGAATGGGTAGCGGAGCTCCGGTAGAAGAGGGGGTCCTCCAAGACATCCTCGACCCAGGAGCTCCGCTGACTACCGATTCTGTCATCACCCGTGTCGTCACCGTCGCGGGAGGCCAGTTCGCCCCGGGTCATCTCGGGGAGCTGACCCGAATCGTGGGCTTCGACATGGTCGACGCCGCATTGGCCGAGACCGGCAAGGTCCAGGCCCGGGTACGTGATCTGCCCTCGCGGGTGGTGGTCTACCTGCTGCTGGCCGCCGGGCTGTTCGCCGAGGTGGGGTTCGGGCAGGTGTGGCAGCGGATGATCGCCGGACTCGACGGGGCGTGTCAGATGGTCTGTGTACGGCAGTTGCGGTGAATCCTTACCCGAGAGGGTGAGAGAGGAGTTCGCATGTTTGTTCTGGCAGATCCCACGAATGACGATTCTCAGGTCGACGATCAAGGCGG
>RRBB01000217.1:0-17632 GCA_006543605.1 Rhodococcus sp. WS4 | reverse complement strand
GGGCGGCGGAGGTGTCGCCGGGACCGCGGGCTTCGTCATGGGAATCGCGACCGTCTCCGCGTCGGACGTCTGCTTCGATTGCCCCTGGGCCTGCGGGTTCTGCGCGGTCGGCGCGCGGTGCATCTTCTGGGTCGCGGCGTCGGGTGACGCGGGCGCGCCCTTCTGCATGGGGAGCGCCCTCGTGGCCGCCTCGGACGCCTTCTCCTCCGGTTTCGCGGCCTTCGGGCGCGGTGCCGGTGGCTTGGGCAGTGGGGCCTGCGGTTCCTCGGGTTTCTGCCGGTCCGCCTTCTCCGGGACCTTCTTCTGCGGGGGCTTCGGCTCGGGCGACTTCGCCGTGGGTGCGGCGGGTTCCGATGTCGCCGACTTCGCGGCCGCGTCGCCGCCGGTGGCCGGCTTGTCGGTGGAGTTCGCCGCCCCCGCGTCGGACGGTATGTCCGCCGCCGGTTTCGGAGTCGATTCGTCTTTCTTCGGGTCCTGCACGCGTTGCCCCTCGGTCTGCAGAGAAATGAACGTTGGGGGCAGCCTAACGACATCGTGCGTCCTCGGAGACCACGACAGGGCGCGTCGCGGACGCGGGCCGACGCAGTGACGGCGCTGCGGCGGGGGCACAATAGGCGCATGACGTCTTTCGGTGACCTTCTCGGACCACAGCCCACGCTGCTTCCCGGGGACGACGAGGCCGAGTCGGCCCTGTTGAACCACGAGGATCCGGCTTCTGTGGCAGCCGCCCACCCCACCGCATCGATCGCATGGGCCTACCTGGCCGAGGCGGCCTTCGACGCGGAGGAGACCATCGCGGCGTACGCCTACGCACGCACCGGGTACCACCGTGGCCTCGACCAGTTGCGCCGCAACGGCTGGAAGGGTTTCGGCCCGGTGCCCTACGGCCACGAACCCAACCGTGGGTTCCTCCGGTGCGTCGCCGTCCTGGCGAAGGCCGCGAAGGCGATCGGCGAGACGGACGAGTACGCGCGCTGCCTCGACCTGCTCGAGGACTGCGATCCCCGAGCCGCCGAAGCGCTTGGCGTCGGTTAACGCCCTCAGCTCGGCGAAGGTCCGCAGCCGCACCGGACTGAGAACCTCGGTCCAGCGGCTGCGGGTGTCCGCGCTGCCCATCGTGCAGTGTGCGGTGGCGGCCGGAGTGGCGTGGTGGGTGGCCACGGTGGTGATCGGTCACCCGACGCCGTTCTTCGCGCCGATCGCGGCGGTGGTGTCGCTGGGATTGTCTCTCGGTGCCCGCTTGCGGCGTTCCGTCGAGCTGGTGGCCGGGGTCACGATCGGGATCGGGGTCGGCGACCTCATCGTCTCCGTCATCGGGAGCGGTGCCTGGCAGATCGCGCTCGTCGTGGCGCTGGCGATGTCGACGGCGGTGTTGCTGAACAGCGGCCCGATCTTCTCGATGCAGGCGGGCAACTCCGCGGTACTCGTGGCGACGCTGCTTCCGCCGGGGGGTGCTGCGGGTATCAACCGCATGGTGGACGCCCTGACCGGTGGTCTGGTGGGAATCGCCGTCGTCGCACTGATACCCACGCATCCCGTGGGCCGGGCGCGGAAGTATGCCGCCAACGTTCTCGGGACCGCGTCCGAGGTGATGCAGTTGGTGGCCGACGGGTTGATCGCCAACGACGACAAACCCATCGAGGAGGCGCTGCGGAAGGCGCGGGCCACCCAGGCGTCCATCGACACCCTCCGGACCCACCTTGCCGGCGGCCGGGAGATCAGCCGCATCTCGCCGCTGTACTGGAATACCCGCAGCCGGCTGGAACGGCTGACCGCCGCCGCGGACCCCCTCGACAACGCCCTGCGCAACATCCGGGTGCTGGCGCGGCGTTCACTCTCGCTGGTGCGGGACGACGAGATCCTGAACCCGAGGCTCGTCGACCAGGTGGAGAAGCTCGCCCACGCCCTGGAAACCCTCCGGCAGATGGCCCTCGCCGACCCGGGGCAGCAACCCGACCAGGCCGAGGCGGCGCGGGTGCTGCGCTCGGTCGCGTCCGGATTGAAACCGGAACTGGTCGAGAACGCGGGTCTGTCGGCCACCGTCGTCTTCGCGCAGATCCGATCCTTGACCGTCGACCTCCTGCAGGTGGCGGGTCTGAAACGCATCTCGGCGATCGCCACGCTGCCGCCGACCGTGGAGAAACCCGCGTACCGCCCCGAACTCTGACCGCCCGAGCACGCTGTTGATCATATGCGCATGTACGCATATGCTCGGCACAACTCGGGAGGAGGCTCAGTCATGGGAGTCGGACACGGCCATTCACACGGCCACACGCAAGGCGGCGGTGAGGTAGGGCCGTCTCGCGCGCGGATCCGCCGAATGGCAGTGGCCCTCGTCATTCTCGTCGCGTTCCTGTTCCTCGAGGCCGGTGTCGGTCTGGCCGTCAACTCGCTGTCGCTGCTCGCCGACGCCGGGCACATGCTCACCGACGTCGTCGGAATGTCGATGGGGCTCGTCGCACTCCTCCTGGCCCGCAAGGGCAGTGCCACCGCGGCCCGGACGTTCGGCTGGCACCGCGCCGAAGTGCTCACCGCCATGGCCAACGCCGCGATGCTGCTCGCCGTCGCGATCTGGGTGTTCTACGAGGCCATCTCGCGCATCGGCGACGCACCCGATCTCCCCGGAATGGCACTTGTTCTCACCGCCGCCGCCGGTCTCGCCGCGAACCTCGTGGTGATGCTGATGCTGCGCGCCGACTCCAAGGACAGCCTCGCCGTCCGCGGCGCGTACCTCGAAGTGCTCGCGGACGCCGTCGGCAGCGTCGGCGTGCTCATCGCCGGCGGCCTCGTGCTGGCCTTCAACTGGACGTACGCCGACATCATCGTCGGTGTCCTGATCTCGTTGTGGGTGGTGCCGCGCGCGATGAAACTGGCCGCCGCATCACTGCGCATCCTCACCCAGACCTCCCCGGCCGACGTCGACGTCGAGGGCGTGCAGGCCGACCTCGAGGCGCTCCCCGGCGTCACCGGGGTGCACGACCTGCACGTGTGGACGCTTACGACGGGAATGGACGTGGCCACCGTCCACCTCACGACCGACGCCGACTCCTCCGCGGTCCTCGAATCCGCGCGGACGGTCCTCGAGAGCCACCAACTCTCCCACGCGACGGTGCAGGTCGAATCCACCGCCAATGGACGTCACTGCGCCGAGAACGTCACCTGGTAGGTCCTGTCTGTTTCGTCCGGTATCGCATCGGGAACCGACATGCGACGACTCACGGAAGGGAACATCATGTCCACTCTCGCAGCGTTCGCACGACCCGCCGCCGTCGCCGCACTCGGTGCGGCCGCCCTCTTCGCCGCACCGGCCGTCGCCTCGGCCGCCCCGTTCATGCCCGATCCGCTGGCGAACTGCACGCCCGCCGCCACACTGGACGTCGAGAAGGAAGGCAACCAGGTCGAGTGGGAGTTCGAGGGGCCGAAGGACGCCACGACCGACGCCCAGGTGACGTACCTGAACATCGGCCAGGCGCCGACGATCGGCACGTCCGGACCGTTGACGAACGGCCAGGGCGTCGAAAAGGAACTCGCCGGGTTCACGGGACATCTGATCCCCGGCGGCACCTATGACCCCGACGGGCCGAAGGGGCCGCTCGCCGCCTGCACCCTCGGCTTCGGATTCGCCGTCACGCAGTGACCGTCATTTGGTGAACCGGGTGACGCCTGCGCCCGGCCGCCACAGGTCGACGTACAGGTGGTCGCCGTCGACGGTGGTGAGCACGACCTCGTCGAGACCGAGTTCGAAGACGTCCGCCTCGGGGATCTCGTCGGGGTAGTGGTCGACGATCTGCTGTTTCCGTTCCCCGAGGATCTCGTCTGCGCGGCCGCTGATCTTGGCGTCGCCACCCTCCATCGTGTGGTGGCCGGGGTTGCTGTGCAGGGAGTACCGCGGATCGCGTTGCAGGTCACGTACTTTGCGGGCGCCCACCATCGAACCGAGCAGCAACGCGCCTTCGTAGAACTCGACCTCGGTGCCGCTCACCCGCGGTGAGCCGTCCTTGCGGAGCGTCGCCAGCACGTGATGCTTGTGGGCTTCGAAGCGGGCGGCAACGGCCTTGGCGAGCTCGGGTGCTTCGGTCTCGAACTGTGTCCACTTGGTCATGCCGACCAGTGTGCTCTCCTATTCCTGACATCTACTGTCAGGGATTTTCTCTAGACTCGGAGGATGCGTTCGAGTCGGCTCGTCGAGGTGATGCTCCGTCTGGAGGGCAGCCGCGGCGCCACCGCCCAGCAATTGGCGGACGAGCTCGGGGTCTCGGTCCGCACGGTGTACCGCGACGTCACGGCGCTGTCGGCGGCCGGCGTCCCGTTGTGGACGGAGAGCGGCCCCGGCGGTGGAATCCGGTTGCTCGACGGCTGGCAGTCGAAACTCGGCGGGATGACGGGGGAGGAGACGTCCGCGCTGATGTTGCTGGGTGTCCCGTCGATCGCCGACGATCTCGGCCTGCGCGACGTCACCGCCGCAGCGCAGTCGAAGCTGTTGGGGGCATTGCCGGTCCCGCTGCGCGTCGAGGCTCAGCTGTGGCGGGATCGGCTGTACGTCGACGCGCCCGGTTGGTTCGACGGGCCACGCGACAACGGCCACCTTCCTGTGGTCGCATCCGCGGTGCTCGAAGGGCGGCGCCTCGCCATCCGCTACCGCAGGGGAAGCCGCTCGGCGGCAAGGACACTCGATCCGCTGGGTTTGGTGGCGAAGGCGGGTGTCTGGTACCTCGTCGCGCAGCATCGCGGGCGCACGCTGTCGTACCGCGTGTCGAAGATCGGCGCCGCGGCAGTGCTGGACCAACCGGCGGTGCGTCCGCAGAACTTCGACCTGGGTGCATGGTGGACGGACTCGGTGGCCGAGTTCGATCGTGCCCTTCTGCGATTCCGATGCCGAGTCCGGCTGTCGCCCGCGTCGTGGCGTCGACTGCCGCGGGTCGTGGGCGTGGAGGCCGCGCGCGTCGAACCCGGTCCGCCGGACGACGACGGCTGGGTGACCGTCGACCTGGTGCTCGAGGCCGAGGACGTGGCGCTCGACCAGCTGACCGTCCTCGGCGGGGGAGTCGAAGTGCTCCAACCGGACTCGCTGCGCAAATCGCTGCATGCGGTGGGAGAGTCGATCGCCCGCCGGAACGGCTGAGCGGGACTACCTCTGCCGCCTCACACGAGTCGTTCGAGCACCGTGGCGTTGGCGAGTCCGCCGGCCTCGCACATGGTCTGCAGACCGAATCGTGCCCCGCGCTGTTCCATGGCGTTCACCAGCGTGGTCATCAGCCGGGCGCCGCTGGCCCCGAGCGGATGTCCGAGCGCGATGGCGCCGCCGTGCACGTTGACGCGGTCCAGCTCGGCGCCGGTGTCTGCGGCCCAGGCCAGGACCACCGGCGCGAAGGCCTCGTTGACCTCGAACAGGTCGATGTCGGAGATGTCGAGGCCGCTGCGCTGCAGCACCTTGCGCGTCGCCGGAATGACGGCGGTGAGCATCATCAGTGGGTCGTCGCCGACGACGGAGAAGCTGTGGAGGCGGGCCAGCGGCCGCAGTCCCAGTCGGCCGGCGATCTCGCTGGTCGTGATCATGAGCGCGGCACTTCCGTCCGACAGGGGACTGCTGTTGCCGGCCGTGATCGACCAGTCGATCTGCGGGAACCTCTCCGCGTAGACGTCGCTGCGGAAGGCGGGTCGCAGGGCGGCGAGCGCGTCCAGGGTCGTGTCCGGGCGGATGGCCTCGTCGACGCTCAACTCGGGAAGGACGGCGAGTTCCTTCGCGAAGTTCCCGGCACTCGTTGCCGCCGCGGCCTTCTGGTGACTGCGGAGGGCGAACTCGTCCAGCTGGGTGCGAGGGAGGCCCCAGCGGGCGGCGATGAGTTCGGCGCTGATGCCCTGCGGGACGAGTCCGTCGGGGTAGCGGCGTTCGAAGCCGACGCCCATCGATTCACGGCCGATGCCGCTGGACCCCATGGGGACTCGGCCCATCGACTCGACGCCGGCGGCGACGACGATGTCGTACGCGCCCGACATCACGCCCTGGGCGGCGAAGTGGACGGCCTGCTGGCTGCTGCCGCATTGCCGGTCGACGGTGGTCCCGGGCACGGATTCGGGAAATCCGGCGGCGAGAAGTGCACTGCGGGTGATGTTCTGGCTCTGATCGCCGACCTGCGTGACGGTGCCGCCGATGACATCGTCGATCAGTGCCGGATCGATTCCCGTGCGCTCGACGAGGGTCGAGAGGCTGTGGGCGAGGAGGTCGACCGGGTGCACTCCGTGCAGGGCGCCCGTGGGCTTGCCCTTGCCGATGGGGGTGCGGACGGCCTCGACGATGACGGCGTCTCTCATGATCTTTCCTTTCGGTGCTGTGAGTACTTGTTAACCGCGGGCGGTTAATAAGTACTCACGGGGTGGGTTCATACCTGGCGCGGTGAGTGCGGCGACGACGGCCACCGCGGCCACCGCGGCCCAGGCGAGTTGGAACGCGGAATGGGTGTCGTCGTACCCGACGGTGGTGCCGAGAAGGGCGACGAGCATGCTGACGCCCAGCACGGTGCCGATCTGACGGCTCATGGTGACGACGGCGCTACCGGTGGCCGATCGCGACTGCGGCAGTCCCGCGGTGGCGGACGACAGGATCGTCGGCAGCGCCAGGCCGACCCCGACACCGGCGATCATCCAGCCGGGCAACAGTTCCGACGCGTAGTGCGGCTCCATCCCGACGGATGCGAGAACGAGCAGGGCGCCGGCCGCCCAGAGGGCGCTGCCTGCCGCGGTGAGAGCGCCCGCGGAAAATCTGCGGGCAAGAAGCTGGCCGACGACGGCGAACACCGGCACCATCAACGGGCCCGGCGCGATCGCGAGACCGGTGCGGAGGGCGGAGTAACCCCACACCTGCTGGAGCCACAGGATGTTCGCGAGCAACCCGGCCGCGAAGGCGGCGCTGAACGCGAGCGCGGTCACGTTCGACCAGGCGAAGGTCCGCACCTTCAGCATGGCCGGATCGATGAGCGGCTCGCGCTGCCGGTTGTTGCTCCACCAGAAGAGTGCGACGGACGCGGCGGCGACGGTGAATGCGATCGTGATCCGGGGGTCGCCCCAACCCCAGTCGGGTCCCTGGACCAGTCCGAGCGCGAGGGCGCCGATGCCGACGGTGAGGAGGGTCGCGCCGAACAGATCCAGGTCGGTGTCGCGGGCGGTGGGTCGGAAGTCGGGGACCAATCGGACGGTGGCGATCAGGAATGCGATACCGATGGGGACGTTGATGAGGAAGGCCCAGCGCCACGACGCCTCGACGAGAAGGCCGCCCACCACGGGTCCGAAGGCGGCGGCTGCGGCACCCGACGCAGCCCAGATCCGGACCGCACCGGCACGTTTCGCTTCGGGGACCGTGCTGATCAGCAGTCCCAGGCTCGCGGGGGTCAGGGCGGCCGCGCCGACGGCCTGGAGCAGCCGGAACGCGACGAGCAGCCACAGCGAGGGGCTCAGGGCGCACGCGGCGCTGGCGGCGGTGAACAGGGCAAGCCCGAGGAGGAATCCGCGCCGGAGGCCGACGCGGTCTGCCCAGCGTCCGAGCGGAACCAGCAGTGCGGCGAACACGATCGCGTAGCCACCGAGCACCCAGCTGACGTCGCCGAGACTGTAGCCGGGGTAGCTCGCCCCGATGTCGCCGAACGCGACGTTGACGACGAACAGGTCGAGGCTCGCGACGAACGGCGCGCCGGAGAGGACGGCGAGGAGCGGGCCTAGCCGCGCTTGCTCGCGCACCTGACTATTGAGTGCCATAGTCAGCAATCTACGACCTGACTATGGTTCTGGCAAGTCAGGTGTATTGGATGCCTCGAAGCGACTGGTTGCGCTGCAAAGATGCCGTCGTAGTCCTAGCGTGAGGCATGGCTGTTCTGACTCCCGGCTTTCGTGGTCGACCGCGCAGCGAGCACTCTCTCCCGCCCGGGCAGTACGAGGTGGAGGATTTTCCGGTGCTCTCCGCGGGGCCCACGCCTCGTGTCCCGACCGACACGTGGACGTTGACCGTGACCGACGAGACCGGGCGGCGCCGCGAATGGTCGTGGGCGGAATTCATGAAACTGCCGCAGGAGCGGCCGACGGTCGACCTCCACTGCGTCACTCGATGGTCGAAGTTCGGTACCTCGTGGAAGGGCGTCTCCCTCGACACCCTGTTCGCGGACATCGAGACATCCGCGGGATTCGTCCTCGTCGGATGCGACGGCGGCTACACCACGAACCTTCCCGTCGCCGACATCCTGGGTGGCAAGGCCTGGATCGTGCACAGCTACGACGGAGGGCCTCTCGCGCCGGTGCACGGCGGCCCGGCCCGGCTGCTGGTGCCGCATCTGTATCTCTGGAAGTCCGCGAAATGGGTCCGGTCGATCCAGCTCGTCACCCAGGAGGTCCCGGGTTTCTGGGAACAGCTCGGGTACCACGACCGCGGAGATCCCTGGAGGGAGCAGAGGTATCAGGGTGACCAGTGAGCTCGCGGGCCGCGCCGTACTCACCTGGCGGGTGGCCGAACTCGTCGATTCGTGGCCCGAGACGGCGAGTGCGCGCGCCCTCGTCCTCGGGGTTCCCGACTGGCCCGGTCATCGCGCCGGGCAGCACGTCGACCTCCGTCTGACCGGCCCCGACGGCTACACCACCGAACGGAGTTACTCGCTGGCGTCGCCGGCCGAACGCTCCCCGGCCGGCTGGCGACTGCAGCTGGTCGTCCAGCGGGTGGGGGACGGCGAGGTGTCTCCCTACCTGACCGATGTGTTCGACGCGGGCAATCTGATCGAGGTGCGCGGACCGATCGGTGGCTGGTTCGTGTGGTCGCCGCGCGAGGGTGGTGGCGCGCCGGTGCTTCTCGTTGCGGGCGGTGCGGGCATCGTGCCGCTGATGTCGATGATTCGCGAGCGCCGGTTCCGGCACGACCGCACACCGTTCCGGCTCGTGTACTCCGTTCGGACGCAGGCCGACGAGTTGTTCGCGGACGAGCTGAACAGGCCCCGCGCCGGCGACGGCGGTGTCGAGGCCGTTGTGCTGCACACCCGTGAGGACTCACCGCGGTCCGGTCGTCCGGCCGGGCGGATCACTGCCGCCGATCTCGCCGCGTGGGGGTGGCCGGCGGACTTCGCGCCGCGCTGCTTCGTCTGCGGCCCCACCGGGTTTGTCGAGGAGGTGGCTCGGCTGCTTCTCGCGCTCGGGCACTCGCCTGACGACATCAAGACCGAGAGGTTCGGTCCTTCGGGGCCGTGACCGGAGGAAGGAATTGTCGATGAGTACGGTGCAGGACAACGACTTCGAGGACGGCAACGTGCTCGGCGGGCCCTTCGCGGAGATCTTCGTTCACGACCTCACCGCAGCGACCGGGCAATGCCGATTCTGTGGTCTGGACGGTCCGATGGCTGCCGTCCACGTCTACACCCGCGCACCCGGCGTCGTCGTGCGATGTCCGGGTTGTCAGGAGGTGCTGCTGCGGCTGGTGTCGACTCCGCGCGGGCTCGAACTCGACGCCAGCGGGCTGTCGCACCTGTCCTGGCAACTGTGAGCGCTGACTATGGAATCTGCAAGTCAGCTATGCTGAGGTGCATGGACGCGGCACGGTTGGACGGCTTTCTCGCAGATCGCGACACCTGGCGGGCGACGCACTGCTCCATCGGCAAGGCGATGGACGTGATCGGCACGCGTTCGGCCGTCCTGATCCTGCGCGAGGCCTACTACGGCACCACGCGATTCGACGACTTCGCGAAACGGGTCGGCATCACCGAGGCCGTGGCGGCGTCCCGACTGCGTGAACTGACCGCCGCGGGGCTGTTCGAGCGGCAACCCTACAAGGAGCCCGGGCAGCGCACCCGCTACGAATACGTACTCACCGAGAAGGGGCGCGACCTCCTGCCCGCCGTGCTCGCGCTGATGCAGTGGGGCGACAAGTACCTCCAGGGCAAGCACGGTGCGCCCATCGGGATGCGGGACGACGCGACGGGCGAACCCGTGCGCGTCGAGGTCCGCAGCCCGGGCCGGGAGGTGCCGCTGCAGGACCTGCGGCTGACCCCCAACTTCACCGAAGAGGATGGGTCCCGCCCGTGAGTACTTGTCAACCGCGGGCGGTTAATAAGTACTCACAGGTCAGAGCCAGAAGCGCATCAGATAGTTGCCGTACTGCGCGTAGATCTCCGGCACCCCGGACAGTCCGAACAGTCCGTAGATGGCGTCGAAGAACACCACGTTGATCGACGGCACGAACAGCAGCGCGACGAGGATCAGCAGTCCGTACGGCTTGTACTGGTCGACGGACCTGCGGGTGCGGGGCGGCAGGAACGGCTCGAGTGCGGCGTAGCCGTCGAGTCCGGGGACCGGCAGGAGATTGAGCACCGTGGCCATCACCTGCAGAAAGGCGAGAAAGCTCAGTCCCGCCCAGAACACCTCGTGGTCGCCGCCCAGGCCGAACCAGCGGATCACCACGAGCAGGACGATCGCCGACACCAGGTTCACGGCAGGCCCGGCAAGCGATACCCGGGCCTGGACCTTCGGTGGGAACAACCCGGTGCGCAGGTACACGGCACCGCCGGGCAACCCGATCCCGCCGAGTGCGATGAACAGCACCGGCAGACCGATCGACAGCAGCGGGTGGCTGTACTTCAACGGGTTGAGAGTGAGGTAGCCGCGCACCTCGACGTCGGTGTCGCCGTGCCGCCACGCCGTGTATGCGTGCGCGAACTCGTGCAGGCAGAGTGTCACCACCCAGCCGGCGACCACCAGCAGGAACACCCCGACGTGTCCGAGCACCGACTGGCGCTCGGACGGCCATGCCAGGGCGCCGCCGGCGACAGCGACGGCGACGACCACCAGGAAGACCGGGCTGGGACGGACCGCGGTGGTCCGTGCCCTGGGGAGGTTCATCGCACCAGCAACCACTCTTGGTCGTGGCGGTAGAACGTCGAACGCTTGACGTCGCGGGGGTTGGGGACGCCGTCCCGGGTGAGCGCTGCGGCCGGTGATCCGAGTTGCACGGCGCGGCCCTCCACCCAGCGGCGCGGCAGCCAGCGCCGGCGTGGTTCGACCGACGCCCGCAGGCCGGGCATCCGTGGGGTCGGGGTGACGGTCATGCTCGTCGTCGTACCGGTGAACAACCGGGTGTCGTCGACGTAGGCCTCGCCGACGAGCGGACCCTCGTCCGGACCGGTGACGGCGGCGCACCCGACGAGCGCGATCCCCGCGTCGTCGCGGATGAGGGGGACTGGTTTGGCCGTCCCCTTCAAGGCGGTGCGGGCGCCGCGGGCGCCGGTGGACAGGTGGTAGGCGTCCGTCGCCTCCGAACGATGCTCCGCGACGTACGCGAGTTCGATGTGCAGGCGTTCGGTGCGCATCAACCGGGTGAGGGTGGCCGCGAAGGCGGCGTCGTTGCCCACCACGATCAGTCGCGGATCCACGACCACCTGAAGTTTGGAGAAGACCTCGTCGAAGTCGTCCTTGTCCGGGACGGCAGGTGCGCTCGAGGTCGAAATGGAGCCCAGAGGTAGGGGAAGCGGCACGTCGCCGCAAATGAGCACTACGGGGGTCAACGCCACTCCTCGCCCGGATGTCCCGCCGCGATTTCCGCAGCTTCCCTTTCGGATCATCCTAGTGGCACGCCCGAGATGGCCTCCCCAGCCGTACTGTGGGGTCTGTTCTCCGGGCCCTCGGCTAGACTGTTCCCCCGGCCACTGCCTACGAACGGCAGGACCACGCAGTCGGATACGACTGTACGTCGACCGTAGGAGACAACGTCATGCCGGCAATCGTCCTGATCGGCGCCCAGTGGGGCGACGAGGGCAAGGGCAAAGCTACCGATCTACTGGGCGGACGCCTGCAGTGGGTGGTGCGCTACCAGGGCGGTAACAACGCCGGACACACTGTGGTTCTTCCCAACGGCGACAAGTTCGCTCTGCATCTGATTCCGTCCGGAATCCTCACGCCGGGCGTCACCAATGTCATCGGCAACGGTGTCGTGGTGGACCCGGGAGTGCTGCTCACCGAACTCGCCGGACTCGACGAGCGGGGCGTGGACACCAGCCGCCTGCTGCTCTCGGCCGACGCGCACCTGATCATGCCGTACCACGTGGCCATCGACAAGGTCACCGAACGGTTCCTCGGAGCCAAGAAGATCGGCACCACCGGCCGCGGTATCGGCCCCTGCTACCAGGACAAACTCGCCCGTGTCGGCGTCCGCGTGCAGGACGTGCTGGACGAGAAGATCCTCACCCAGAAGGTCGAGGCGGCACTCGAGTTCAAGAACCAGGTGCTCGTCAAGATCTACAACCGCAAGGCCCTCGACCCGCAGCAGGTCGTCGACGAGGTGCTCGAGCAGGCAGACGGGTTCAAGCACCGGATCGCGGACACGCGACTGCAGCTCAATGAGGCACTCGAGCGCGGCGAGACGGTGCTGCTGGAGGGCTCGCAGGGCACGCTCCTCGACGTCGACCACGGCACCTACCCCTACGTGACCTCGTCCAACCCGACGTCCGGTGGCGCAGCGGTCGGTTCGGGCATCGGACCCACCAAGATCACCACGGTGCTGGGCATCCTCAAGGCGTACACCACTCGCGTCGGGTCGGGACCGTTCCCCACCGAACTGTTCGACCAGAACGGCGAATACCTCGCCAAGACCGGCGGCGAGGTGGGCGTTACCACCGGCCGCGCCCGTCGCACCGGCTGGTTCGACGCCGTGATCGCCCGCTACGCAACGCGTGTCAACG
Organism: Rhodococcus sp. WS4; assembly: GCA_006543605.1. GTDB lineage: Bacteria > Actinomycetota > Actinomycetes > Mycobacteriales > Mycobacteriaceae > Rhodococcus_F. The sequence goes on along the minus strand of RRBB01000217.1, from coordinate 4,934 downwards.
GTATCACCGACTACTTCCTCACCAAGCTCGACGTGCTCAGCAGCCTCGACACCATCCCGATCTGCGTCGGCTACGACGTCGACGGCGTCCGGCACGACGAAATGCCCATGTCGCAGACCGACGTTCACCACGCGAAGCCGATCTACGAAGAATTGCCCGGCTGGTGGGAAGACATCTCCCACGCCCGGACCTTCGGGGAGCTGCCGAAGAACGCGCAGAACTACGTCCTGCGCCTCGAGGAACTGTCCGGCGCATACATCTCCTGCATCGGTGTCGGCCCCGGACGCGACGAGACCATCGTCCGCCGCGACGTGGTGCGGTAGTCCGTTTCTCCTTCGCCGAAATGTCGCATCGGTCTAGTTGGCTTGAACCGATGCGACATTCGGCGAGTCGAGATACATTCGAGCCGATGATCAGGACTGTCGAAGCGAGTACTCGGACGCCGGCCGGCCGGTGGTTCGACAGCTTCCATGCCGCGGCCGCCGTCCTGGAGGCCTTCGGCTCCGGGCACGACCCGTCGGACGCCGGCAGGTGTGTGGCGGTGGTGTCGACGGATCTCGGCGTGTGGGTGTTCGAAGGTGACCCGAGGTCGACGGTGGACGCGTTCGTCCACGCTGTGGAGCGGGCGATCGTCGCAGGTGGGCAGTCGTTCGTGCTCGGCTGCGCCCGCGTCAACGGGGCGGATCAGCGGGTCGTCCGGACGCTCCGCGTTCCCGATGGTGACAGGATGGCGGCTGCGAGCGCGATGGCGCGAGAGTTCGTCGACCCGTTGCCCCACGCCCGCCGCCCGATGTCCCCGCGGTTCACTCGGACCGAACCCATGTGACATTCGGCGACACACAGACGCCGGTCGGCGACACAGGCGTCGGCCAAAGACACACATGCGCCGATCAGAACAACACCGGGTCGTCGAAACCGGGTGTGTGCTCGAGGGCGAGCAGTTCGCGTTTGGTGAGAGTGCCCGCGCCCGCGGAGAAGCCGCCCACCTGGCCACCGGCGGCGAGGACGCGATGGCAGGGAATCACGATCGGCAGCGGGTTGCGGCCGAGGGCCTGGCCGACGGTCTGCGCGGCATGGGGTTTGCCGAGTTCGGCCGCGATGTCGCCGTAGGTGAGCGTGGTGCCCGGGTCGATACCGCGGGTGATGTCGTATACGGTGCAGTCGAATTCGGAGACACCCTCGAAGTCGAGGTCGATCCACCGCAGATCGTCGAGGGCGCCGCCGAGGTGGTCGCGTATTCCGTCGACGGCCTGCTGGACCGGTGCCGGCGGCTGGTGCTCCACAGCGTCCGGGAAGCAGCGTTCGAGACGCTGCCGGGTGGCCTCGGGTGAGCCTTCCGGCAGTTGCACGCCCACGATTCCGGCGGCGCGCCACGCGATGGCGCAGGCGCCGAGGGCAGTGTCGAACAGGGCGATTCCTGTGGTCACCCATCCAGTATGCCTCCCACATCCGACGTTCACCTTCTGTTGACCGGGGTTGGACATCCTCGAAGCTCGCCGACCGAGGAGATGTTCCGTGTATCTGTCCCGCCGTTCCCTGCTTCGCTCCACCGCACTCGGATTGCTCGCCGTTCCTGCGGCGGCGTGCTCCGACTCCGGCAGTTCGGGTCCGGCGCTGGTCCGCGACCGGCCGACCCTGACGCACGGTGTCGCGGCCGGGGACGTGCGAGCCGACGGTGCACTCGTCTGGGCGCGATCCGACCGTCCCGCGAAGCTGATCGTGGAGACCTCGGCCACCGAGTCGTTCACCGACCCGGTGCGTCACGAGGGCGGGCTGCTCACCCCGGACACGGACGGCACCGGCAGGTTGCGGTTGACTGGACTGCCCGCCGGCCAGCAGGTGCATTACCGGGTGACCGTCGAGGGCGACGACGGCGCCACCTCGGAGGGGGTGACGGGCGTCTTCCGGACCGCTCCGAGCGCACCCGGCGACATTCGGTTGCAGTGGTCCGGGGACACGGCCGGTCAGGGGTACGGGATCAACCCGGACATCGGCGGGATGCGGATCTTCGACACGATGGCTGCGCGCGACCCGCACCTGTTCCTGCACTCCGGTGACGTGGTTTACGCCGATGGTCCGCTGAAGGAGTCCGTGACCCTGGCGGACGGACGCGTCTGGCGGAACACGGTCAGCGAGGCGAAGGGCGCGGTCGCGCAGACGTTGGGACAGTACCGCGGGCAGTATGCCTACAACCTCATCGACGACAACTACCGCAGGTTCAATTCGGCTGTGGCGCAGATCGTTCAGTGGGACGACCACGAGACGGTCAACAACTGGTATCCCGGTGAGATCCTCGACCTCGAGGCGTACACGGAGAAGAACGTGGACGTGCTGGCGCAGAGGGCGTTCCAGGCGTACCACGAGTGGCTGCCGCTCGAGCCGGCCGAGGCGGTCGACGGTCGGGTGTACCGCAAGATCGGCTACGGACCGCTGCTCGACGTCTTCGTCCTCGACATGCGCACCTACAAGGACGCGAACGGGGTCAACACGGGTGCGGCCGGCCAGATTCTGGGTGCAGCGCAGAAGGACTGGCTGATCCGCGAACTCGGTGCGTCGACGGCGACGTGGAAGATCATCGCCAACGATCTCCCGCTCGGCGTGGTGGTCCCGGACGGTGACACCGCGTTCGAGGGGGTCGCGAACCGGGATCCGGGTCGGCCCTCCGGCCGGGAGTCCGAGATCGCGCAGGTGCTGTCGGCGATCAAGGCGGGCAGGATCACCGGGACCGTCTGGCTCACGGCGGACGTGCATTACACCGCAGCGCACCGGTACTCGCCCGAGCGGGCGGCGTACCAGGATTTCGACGAGTTCTGGGAGTTCGTGTCCGGTCCGCTCAACGCGGGCGGATTCGGTCCCAACGACCTCGATGCCACGTTCGGCCCCGAGGCGGTGTTCGTGCACGCACCGCCCGCGCCCAACTCGTCGCCGCTCGACGGTTTCCAGCACTTCGGCGAGGTGTTCGTCGACGGGAAGACGTCGGAGTTGCGGGTGGATCTCCTCGACGCGGCCGGGACGGTGCTGTTCACTCAGGTCCTGCCGCCTCCGGCGCGCTGACGCCGACGTGAGTGCGAATGTGTGCCCGGGCACACATTCGCACTCACGTCTGGGAGGTCCAGTCGGCGGAATCTGGACTGTTCGACCTGTTGCGGAGGTCCGGTGGCTCCTCGTGAAAGATTCCGCCGAGCGGGGCGCCGATCCGGAACTGTTCCAGCCGAAAAAGCCCTTTACCTCCTTCTTTGGGGCCGTAGTGTGCGACCGCTGCGGCCAGGAGGGCCATGCACGCGAGGGTGATCAGTGTTGTCATGGATCCGAGCTTCGCGGGAACTGGCTTGGAGATGAATAGCCAAGAGGGTGATACTGGACCGCATGATGACTCGTGTGCTCGGAGCCCGCTCGCTGGCCAGGGACCTCGGCAACTGGCAGGACGACAGTGGCCGCCGCTCGGCGGCGCGACCGGCCTACCGGGCGCTCGCCGACGGGATCCGCCTGCTCGTGCACGACGGACGCATCCCCCTGGGGGTCGCGTTGCCGAGCGAACGCGAGCTGGCGTCGGTGCTGGAATTGAGCCGGACCACGATCACGTCGTCGTATTCGGTGCTCCGCGACGAGGGGTATCTCATCAGCCGTCAGGGGTCGCGCAGCACGGTGGCGCTGCCGCTGGGTGCGCGGCAGAACGGATTGATGTTCCGGGCGCACCAGCCGGGCTCCGACGGTGCGGTGGTCGATCTCAGCTACGCCGCCATGGCCGCGCCGGCCGAGGCGGTCGAGGCGGCCTATGCGTATGCGTTGCAATCACTTCCGCAGTTTCTCCCGACGCACGGCATGGAGCCGGTGGGAATCGGCGCGTTGCGGGATGTCATCGCGGCCCGGTATCGGGCGCGGGGTCTCGAGACGTCCCCCGAGCAGATCATGGTCACCTCGGGTGCGCAGCATGCGCTGCGGCTGCTCCTCAACGTGCTGACGGCGCCGGGGGAGCGGGTGCTGGTCGATCACCCCACGTATCCCAACGCGCTGGAGGCGATCCGCCGGGTGGGTGCGCGTCCGGTCCCGGTTCCCGTCCGGCCGGAGGGCGGGGCGTCCGGGGCGTGGGATCTGGACGGCATCCGGAGCGCGGCCCGGCAGACCGCCGCCCGGATGGCGTACCTGATCCCGGACTTCCACAACCCCACCGGACTGTGCCTCGACGCGTCGGGGCGGGCGGAACTGGCGCGGATCGCGCGCGACACCCGGATGACGCTGGTGGTGGACGAGACGATGGTCGACCTGTGGCTGGACGAGCCGTCACCGGGGCCGGTCGCGGCGCACGGCCGGGGAGCGGCGAAGTCGGAGGTGGTGACGATCGGGTCGGCGGCCAAATCGTTCTGGGGTGGTCTGCGCGTCGGGTGGATCCGCGCGGATCCGGCGCTGATCACCCGGCTCGCCGGTGCCCGGGCGGCGGTCGACCTCGGCACGCCGGTGATGGATCAGCTGGCGGCAGCCCATCTGCTCTCCGACGACGAACTCGTCCTCGCGCGTCGCCGCGTGGAACTGCGGGAACAGCGGAGCGCGATGCTCGATGCACTCGCCGACCGCCTGCCCGACTGGATCCCGACCATCGGTTCGGGCGGGATGTCCCTGTGGCTGCGCATGCCGGCGCCGGTGTCGACGGCGCTGGCCGCGACGGCCCCCAACTTCGGGGTGCTGCTGGCGGCGGGGCCGCGGTTCGGTGTGGAGGGTGCTTTCGAGCGGTTCGTCCGCCTGCCCTACGCGCGGACGTCCGACGAGCTGCGCCGGGGTGTGGACGGTATCGCGGCAGCGTACGCGACGCTCGCGGTCGACCGTGAACTCGCGGAGCCGTCTCTCGTCGTCTGAGCACGTGAGTGGCGAAGCGTGCCGGAACGCACTTCGCCACTCACGTGCTCAGACGACGAGAGACGGCTCCGCGAGTTCACGGT
>RRBB01000216.1:0-17905 GCA_006543605.1 Rhodococcus sp. WS4 | reverse complement strand
GGCTTCGACGTGGCCGGTGCACGCGACCGGTTGCGACGGCAGCGGTGACTGCTGCGTGCATGGCGCTGCGCACCAAGCGGCGGAGCGGTTCGAGATGCAGGACACTCGGCGTCATGCGCACCGTGTATTCGTCAGTGCGGCAATGGACCTGATCGCGACCCACGCAGTGAATGGTGGTGACGTCGTGCTGATCGGACCCGATGGACGCCGCGTGGGAACGGTCGTCTCGCTCGGCCGGTCGAGGGTGCGGCCCATCGGCTACCTGGCCGATGGGCATGTCCCGGTGGGCAAGCCGAACTCTCCGCGGAACCTTTCTGCGGCCCCGGCGCCAGCTGCGGTGTTGCCGGTCAGAGCGAGTGTGCGGTCCGATCACTGGGGTGCGCGGATCCGCGACGGTGTCGTCACCGAGGTTGACGGTCCACTGTGTCGTGCCGACTACGTTCAGGCGTCGGGGGGCTGCGCGGTCCGGATGGTTCGACACACTGCGACTGGCACCGGAGGCCCGTCATGAGCGATACGGGTTCCGCCCAGGCGCGGCAGTTCTCGTTCACCACGCGAGCGTATCGAGCGGGTGACGAGGCGGCGGGTGAGGCGATCGGGCTCGACGATGTCGACATCCGGCTGCGCTGGTTGCTGGATCTGGTCACCACGGCCGGATCGGAGTTGCTGGGACGATTGTGGCATCCGGCCACGTTCGATGTGCTCGCGGCGGGCCGGGACCGGCAGGACCGGAAGCTGCCCGCGCAGGGGCACGTCGCCGCGGCGCGTCTGGGGTGGGTGCCGAGGTACCCAGACGGGGTGTATGCGCCGTCGCGGGTGACGCGGGTGGTGACCGCGCAGGTCGTAGCGACGCTGCGGACGATGGCCTATCGCGACATTGCGGTGGTGTCGCTGTCGGCGCGGTTCGATCCGACGACCGGCCGTCTCGCCTGCCCCGACACGCCCGGGGACTTCGTGCCGCCGGGGTTCGCCCGGGGTGTTGTTCGTCAACTCGCCGCCTGCCACCGCCGCCGCAGCAGCAGGCAACCGATTACGCCGAAGCTGCGGATCACCGATGTACAGAGGCCACCGCAGGTCGCGGCGATGGCCCGCCTGTCCGCCGCCGACCGGCAACTCGCACAGCTCGCGGTCACCGGTGACGAGCTGGTGTTGACGGTGAAACTGCCCACCTGCCCGGCCCCGCAGGGACCGGCGCAGTGGCAGCGGGTCCGGCTCACCGCCGCCATCCCCGACCACCTGCATCACAGGGCGATCACCGACTGGCACCTGCCCATCCTGACCGTCGACCACCGAGGGCTGCTCTGGCGGTGCGCCGCCACCGAAACGGTGCCCGACGGCTACCTCGGTGCCGCCGCGGTCGCCATCGGCGTCGACTGGTCCCCGTCGACTCTGGGTGCTGCCGCCATCACAACCGACACCTCGGATGGGCTGGTATCGACCTACCTCGGCTGGACCTACGACGACCGGGGCCTGGGCATCAAACTGGCGCGGCTGCAGTCAGAGGGCCAGATGCTGCACCGCAAGTCAGCCCGGTTGACGCGACTGGCCGCCACCGCGCCACCCGAGGTCCGTGCCCGGCTGGAAGCGAAGATCGCGGTCCTCGACGCCCACCGCACCGCCCTCGGGATCAAGCGCGGCAAGATCAACCGGGAACTGGCCTTCCACTTCGCCCGACAGGTCACCGACTACGCCGCCGCGGCCGGTGCGACGGTGATCGCGGTCGAGGACCTGGCCACGCTCGAAACCCGCGGACACGGGCGGGTCAACAACAACCGGGCAGCGCAGTCCGCCCGCCGCCAAGCCGTCGACGCGCTCGCGCACACCGCCGCCGGTGTCGGTGTCACCGTGGTCTGCGTGCCCGCCCGCGGCTCGTCCGCCCTGTGCCCGGGCTGCAACGAACCCCTTACCCGCCCCGGTGGTTACCACACCGCGTGGTGCCCGGACTGCCGGGTCGGCGGCAACCGGGACCACCTTGCCGGGGTGAACCTGGCCAAACGCGCCCTGCTCGGCCGATGCAAAGTCACCCGCCGCCGTGGGAAGCTGCCCACGGTCCGCGAGGCCGAACACGCACCGGTGCGCAAGAGCCGCGACAAAACCGGCCCGACAGCACCGCGGCCACGGCACCGCCGCGTCCGCCACAGCACCCATCCCGCACCCACACGAGCGGAGGTGAACCCGAACAAGCATGTTCCTGCACCCCGAGCGTCGGTGTGGGACACGGTCAAACCCGCACCGCTGCAAGGCGATACGGGTAGCCGTGACACACATACGCCTCACATTGCCGCTACATCAGTATCAGGAAGTGTGAGATCTATGTAGACGCTAAAAGTCATGGCAGTCCCTCGCTTGCTGCGTTGCTGCGCATCAACGTAACAACCACAGGCTGCCGGGCTCGCGATCGTCATATCCTGACAGGTGAGATTGCTATCTCATTATCTGGTCGATGTTGCTAGCGTCGGAGGTATGAACGGCGAGGAGACGATCTACACCCACGGCCACGACGAATCGGTACTGCGCAATCACCGATGGCGTACTGCGGAGAACTCCGCCGCGTATCTACTCCCGCACTTGCGCGAAGGCATGACCCTGCTCGACGTCGGATGCGGGCCGGGCACCATCACCGCCGACCTCGCGGGCCTCGTCGGTCCAGGAGTCGTCACCGCCGTCGAGATGAACGACGAGGCTCTGTCCCTCGCCAGGAACGAATTCCTGAAGCGGGGCGTCGCGAACGTCGAGGCCGTCGTGTCGGATGTTCACGCCCTCGACCTTCCCGACGACAGCTTCGACGTGGTGCACGCACATCAGGTACTGCAACATGTCGGGGATCCCGTCCAGGCACTGCGCGAGATGAAGCGGGTGTGCAGGCCCGGTGGACTCGTGGCCGCCCGCGACGCCGACTACGGCACCTTCACCTGGTTTCCGGCGACGCCGGAACTCGACGAGTGGTTGGCGCTCTACAAGGACACCACCAGGGCGAACGGCGGCGAACCGGATGCGGGCAGGCGCCTGCGGGCGTGGGCACACGAAGCGGGTCTCGACGACGTGGTGAACACCGCGAGCACGTGGTGTTTCTCCTCCGGCGAGGATCGGGAGTGGTGGGGTGGGTCCTGGGCCGACCGCACACTCCGGTCCACCTACGCGGACCGGACGCTCGAGCTGGGACTTGCCACCCATGGCGACCTCGAACGCATCGCGGCGGGGTGGCGTGCATGGGTGCAGGAGGGCGACGGCTGGTTCGCGCTCCTGCACAGCGAGATCCTCTGCCGGGTGTAGGACCGCACGAACACCTCGCGAGGATGGCCCCATGGATGGGACACTCGGCCCATGACGACGTTGCGGGTGGGTCGACTGTGCTTGCTGGGACTGATGGTGGCTCTGGGCGGGATGGTGCTCGCTCCGGTCGCCTCCGCGGCCCCGGAAGGCGCGGTCTTCTCGGGTGCCGCCGATCAGGTGGTCACGGTCCACGTTCCGTCCGCCGAAGCGGTGGTGGGCACACTGACAGCCTGGGAACGCGGCGCAGACGGCAAGTGGCAGGTGTTCGCGGGTCCCGTCGCCGCCGACGTCGGCGCGGAAGGAATCGGGGCGGCCAACGAATTCTCGACCCGCACGCCGGCCGGTGTCTTCCCGCTGACACAGGCGTTCGGCCGACAGTCCGCACCGGCGACGGCGATGCCCTACTTCCAATCGGACCGGCGCGACTGGTGGGATTCGAATCCGCTGTCCCGGACGTACAACACGCACGTCCGTCAGGACGCGAGCCCCGGCGGTAACAGCGAGAACCTCTACGAAGCGGGGCCGCTGTACGACTACGCGGTGGCGATCGGCCACAACGCCGCCCGGATTCCCGGGGCGGGTTCGGCGATGTTCCTGCACGTCACCGACGGCACCACCACCGAGGGCTGCGTCGCCACCGACCGCGACACGCTGGTCACTCTCCTCGGCCGGCTCGACCCGGCGAAGCGCCCGGTGATCGAGATCGCCGCAGGCGCGTAGCGCCCGTGAGTGGTTGACGAGTCCTTGCCTCTTGTGTGTCGAGCACGTGCGCCGGGATCCGGAGCGCAACTTTCCAGAGACTCCTCAACCACTCACGGGCGGCGAAGCCGCCTACAGGCCGGGACGCTTCCCGATGGTGAGGGTGGGTGTGGAGACACCGGCGAAGAAGTCCTCGCCCTTGTCGTCGACCACGATGAACGCGGGGAAGTCCTCGACCTCGATCTTCCAGACCGCTTCCATACCGAGCTCTTCGTACTCGACGATCTCGACCTTCTTGATGCAGTCGAGGGCGAGACGCGCCGCGGGACCGCCGATGGACCCGAGGTAGAAGCCGCCGTACGACTTGCAGGCGTCGGTGACCTGCTTGGAGCGGTTGCCCTTCGCGAGCATCACCATGGATCCGCCGGCGGCCTGGAACTGCTCCACGTAGGAATCCATGCGACCGGCGGTGGTGGGCCCGAAGGAACCGGACGCCATGCCGTCGGGGGTCTTGGCCGGACCGGCGTAGTACACCGGGTGGTCCTTGAGGTACTGCGGCATCTCCTCGCCGGCGTCGAGCCGTTCCTTGATCTTGGCGTGGGCGATGTCGCGTGCGACGACGAGCGGGCCGGTGAGCGACAGCCGCGTCTTCACCGGGTGCTTCGACAGCTCGGCGAGGATCTCGGGCATCGGCTTGGTGAGGTCGATCTTCACGGCCGCACCCTTGCCGGTGCCGGAGACGCCGTCGGTCTCGGCGTCGAGTTGGGCGTCGGTGACCTCGGGCAGGTACTTGCCGGGGTTGAACTCGAGCTGCTCGAGGAAGACGCCCTCGGGGGTGATCTTCGCCTTGGCCTGGCGGTCTGCCGAGCAGGACACTGCGAGGGCGACGGGGAGGGAGGCGCCGTGGCGGGGGAGTCGGATCACGCGGACGTCGTGGCAGAAGTACTTGCCGCCGAACTGTGCGCCGATGCCGATCTGACGGGTCAGCTCGAGCACCTTCTCCTCGAGATCCAGGTCGCGGAACCCGCGGCCGGTGATCGCACCCTCGTTGGGGAGCTCGTCCAGGTAGTGCGCCGACGCGTACTTCGCCGTCTTGAGCGCGAACTCCGCCGACGTGCCGCCGACGACGATCGCGAGGTGGTACGGCGGGCAGGCCGCGGTGCCGAGGGCGCGGATCTTCTCCTCGAGGAACCGCATCATGCCGTCGGGGTTCAGGATCGCCTTGGTCTCCTGGAACAGGTACGACTTGTTGGCGCTGCCGCCGCCCTTGGCCATGTACAGGAACTTGTAGGCGTTCTCGTGGCCGGCCGCGGTGTCGGCGTACAGCTCGATCTGGGCCGGAAGGTTGCTGCCGGTGTTCTTCTCTTCCCACATCGTGATCGGCGCATTCTGCGAGTACCGCAGGTTGAGCCGCGTGTAGGCGTCGTACACGCCCCGAGCGATGGCCTTCTCGTCGTCGCCGGGGGTGAGGACGTGCTGACCGCGCTTGCCCATCACGATCGCGGTGCCGGTGTCCTGGCACATCGGCAGCACGCCTGCCGCGGAGATGTTGGCGTTCTTGAGGAGATCCAGTGCCACGAACTTGTCGTTGTTCGACGCTTCCGCGTCGTGGAGGATGCTCGCGAGCTGCGTCAGATGATCGCTGCGCAGGTAATGCGAGATGTCGTGGAGCGCGGTCTCGGTGAGCAGACGCAGCGCCTCGGGCTCGACGGACAGGAAGGTGCGGCCGTCGGGTCCTTCGACAGTCGACACCCCCTCGGTGGTCAGCAGCCGATATTCGGTGGGGTCCTCACCGATCGGCAGCAAGTCCTCGTAGAGGAAGTCGGCCATTGTATCTCCTGGACAGCGGGTTGTGTGAAGTTCGTCTTCAGGCTAGACGCGGGTACGTGAGGCGGCGGAGGCCGGGGGCCGGGTTGTGGCGGCTGTCACAGGGTTTTCACAAACAAATCCGTACACTTGACTGGATGCGCGAACACGAACGAGATCGGTGGGCCGAATGACCCTGGAAGCCGAGTACGCCGGACCCGTCGACCTCGCGAAGGGCGGTGCACGTGCCAAGCGGCCCGTGCTGCACGCCTACCTCGACATCGCGATCGTGGTGGTCGTCCTCGCGGCGACCAATCTGATCGCCCATTTCACCACCGCATGGGCCAGCATCGCGACCGTTCCCATCGCGGCTGTCGTGCTGCTCGTGCTCACGCGTCGCCGCGGACTCGGGTGGGCCGAACTGGGGCTCTCGCCCCGGCACTGGCGAAAGGGCTCGCTGTACGCGCTGGCGGCGATGGGTCTCGTGATCGGCGTCGTGGCGATCGGCGCGGCCCTGCCGATCACCCGCCCCTTCTTCATGGCCGACCGCTACGCGACCATCTCCGGTGCGCTGATCGCGTCGATGATCGTCATCCCGTTGCAGACCGTCATCCCGGAAGAGCTCGCGTTCCGCGGCGTGCTGCACGGCACTCTGGACCGCGTGTACGGCGCACGAGGCGTCTTCGCGGCGGGATCGCTGATGTTCGGTCTCTGGCACATCGCGTCCTCGCTGGGGCTGACGTCCGGGAACAAAGGGCTGTCCAGCTTCCTGGGTGGCGGCGTGCTCGGGCAGGTGCTCGGCATCGCCGCGGCGGTGGTTGCCACCGCGGCCGCAGGCGTCGTGTTCACGTGGCTGCGCCGCCGCAGCGGGAGCCTGATCGCTCCCATCGCGCTGCACTGGTCGCTGAACGGCGCGGGTGCGCTCGCCGCCGCCGTCGTGTGGCACACGACCATGGCCTGAGCGCGGATCAGCCGGCTTCCGGCGTACCGAGCCAGTCGAGCAACTTGTCGTACACCGACTCGTGGTTGAGCATCGTGAAATGGTTCGCGGGCGCGAGGTGCATGCCGTCCTCGTCGCGGAAACCGATCATCCGCGTCCTGTTTCGGCCCGAGGCGCTCGGCACCAGCACCATGCCGTCGCCGAGCAGGCGGCCCAGCGGGTGCTTCGGGCTGCGCGTGATGGTCGCGGAGACGAAGCAGTACGTCACCCCGTCGAGGAGTGGGACCTCACTGCATGCCGCGGCGCGGAGGGCGTCCGGATCGCAGTCGCGCCAGTCCTCGTCGACGAGGGATCCCTGATTCAGATCCCGGATCCCCGCGCTTCTGCGGCGTAGCAGCCCGGAGATGGCCCGCGTCTCGGGCAACGCCGCCAGGCCTGCGCTCGCGTAGTGCACGGCCTGCTCCAGAGGGGCGCCGAGATGCGGAGAGCCGAGGCTCACCACCTGCCGCACCCGTCCGACCCACGGGCGGTCGTCGAGGAACGCGACCCGGCAGGCGCTGCGGGCGACGAGACCGCCCATGGAATGCCCGACGAGTGCGATCGACTCCACCTCGACCGGCCAGTTATCGGTGACCGCGTCCAGAAGTTCGGACAGGCTCCTGCCGTTGTCCGAGATGTGGCGGCCGGAGTTGTAGCGGATCTGCAGCGCCGTGTACCCGAGGTCCGTCCCGAGCCGCTCACCGTAGGTGGGACGGCCGCCCAGTTCCCAGGCGCTCTCGGTCTCGACGAGTCCGTGCAGGAAGACGACGATGCGGCCGCCGGCGTGCGGGAATGCGTCGGCGAGCGTGGCCGCATCCGGCGTGAGCGCGACACCGTTCACCCGTATCGCCATGGGTTCGGCGAGCGGTGACCCCTGGGATTCCAGAACGTCGCCGATCAGGCCCTGGATCGCGGCGATGGCCTGAGCGCCGCGGCGGGTCTGCGAGGGTGCGACGTTCTCGGACGACGGGAGGTCGAGCAACTGTCCCGCGAGGGAGCCGCCGAGGCGCGCGGTGTCGGCGACCAGTGCGTACACGGCCCCGGAGATCTCGTCGTGGAGCGCCTTGGCGGGGAGAGCGTGGGGGCCGACGCCGAGCCGTATCCCGGCGAAGACACGGTCGGAGATCGCGCGGTGGATGCTGCCGATGCCGGCGGCGGCGCCCCCGATTTCCTCGAGCGCCAGCTGGGCGAGCGCCCGCACTTCCGAGCGGCGTCTGATCTGCGGGTCGGTCACGAGATTTGAGTGTACGTATGTGCACTGAGATGCGCGCGCGATACGTCGATGTCGAGAACGTGCGCTGCGGCCGATTATTTCAGCAATTAATTACTGCTGAACGGGGAGTGCGCTCTCCGGTGAATGCACGTGTTGGTCGACCGACCAAATAGGGAAAAATGCAGGTGAGGCGACAATGAACATGTTCATTTCATTCGTTATCGCATTGTGATAGTGATGCGGTGGGGCTGCCGACCGGGGTGGAGGCGGGGTGCAGACATGAACGCGACGGGGCTCGCGCGCCTGAGCGTGCGAACCCCGTCGCGGGTGTTCAAGTCCTGTGCCAGCGGAAATGCTAGCCAAGCGTGGCTGCGGCCGCGGTTGCGGCGTCTGCGCCACCGCCCACCGCGTCCGCGGAACCCGAGAAGAAGTCCAGGGCGCCGGCGAGATCGGAGAAGGCGGAGAAGAATTCGGACAGGAAAGCGAGATCCATGCTTTTAACTCCTTGCTCGGTTGTGGGCATTTACGTTGGCGCTGAGCGGGCGCCGGATTCATTCCTACCGTTATTGAAATGAGATCGCAATCGGGGCGATTAACCGAAATGAAACGCGGCACGAATTTCCGGGTTCCTTCCAGGTGAGAAGCCCGTGTCCGAATTCGGATCGGACGCCCCGGATCTCACGATGCGGGATACCGGGCGGCGCCCGAATCCTGCCCCCGGGCGGTGCCCGAATCCTGCCTTCGGCAGCGCGCGGCGGGGCTATCCTCGTCCCACGACGTGTAGCGCTTACCGGACATACCGACGTATAGGGGAATCCATGATTCGCAAGACGATCGTCACCAGCGTCGCCGTCGCGGCCATCGCGGTGCTCGGTGTGGCCGGCTGCTCCGACGACAGTTCGAACGAGGCTCCGATCGCGACCACGACGACCTCTTCCGCGTCCGAGCGGGTGGAAGGCGCGATCAGCAGTGTCCAGGCCACGGCGTCGTCCGCTGTGAACACTGCCCGTGAGGCCACGCAGAACGCGATCAACTCGGCCATCTCGGCGGTCCCGATCGGATTCGAGTCGGGAACCGCCGAGCTCAACGCGATCTCCGACGTCACTGTCAGCGCGGTGGCGGCCGCGCTGAAGGCCAGTGACAACAACATCCAGATCGAGGCGTACGCCACCAACTCGGACGAGGCCGCCGCCGAACTGCTGGCCGATCAGCGCGCCCAGGCCGTCGCGAACGCACTCGAGGCCAAGGGCGTCGACAAGAGCCGTATCTCCGTCGAAGGAACGGCGAACCCGCCCGAAGGCGTGAACGCCGACCAGGTGGAGATCACCGTCGAGGACAGCTGACCGGCACGGTCAGTGCAGGACCGCCCGGTGCTCGTTCGTGAACGGGACGTGCTCGGCGGTTCTGCCGTCGCGCAGCTTGAGCACCCACTCGGGGTCGGACAGCAGCGCGCGACCCACCGCGACGAGATCGAACTCGCCGTTCTCGTACTGCCGGAGCAGGCGGTCGATACCGGCTGTGTTCGAGGCGCCGTCGGACGTGAATGCCGTCGTGAACACCTCGTCGAGACCCACCGAGCCGACGGTGATGGTCGGGAGTCCGGTGAGCTTCTTCGTCCACCCGGCCAGACCCAGTTCGCCGTCATCGCCGGCGAGTTCTGCGAACGCCGGTTCCCAGTGCCTGCGGGTGGACGGGTGCAGTACGTCGACGCCGGCGGCGACGAGGGGTGCGAGCACGGCCGCCAGCTCGTCGGGGGTCTGGGCGATGCGCGAGTCGTAGTGGTTCGACTTCCACTGGGAGAAGCGGTAGACGATGGCGAAATCCTCGCCGACGGCCTCGCGGATCGCCGCGACCACCTCGGCGGGGAACCGGGTGCGGGCCAGGGCGGATCCGCCGTAGCCGTCGGTGCGGACGTTGGTGCGGTCCCACAGGAACTGGTCGAGCAGGTAGCCGTGCGCACCGTGCAGTTCGATGCCGTCGAAGCCCACGTCGCGTGCGTTGACGGCGGCCGCGACCCACGCCTCGCGCAGCGCGTCGAGATCGGACTCGGTGAAGGCGCGTCCCAGCCGGGTTCCGTCGAGGGCGATTCCGGACGGGCTGGCGGTGGTCACGTCGGGATTGAGACGGGGTTGCGGGCCGCGTTCGACACCGAGATGCCACAGCTGCGGGATGATCTGCCCGCCCTCGTCGTGGACGGCGTCCACGACCGATTTCCAGCCCGCGAGACTGTCCTGTCCGTACAGAAGTGGCACGCGGGTGTGTGATCCGGCGGCCGGGTCGGGGATGTACGTGCCCTCGGTGATGACGAGACCGACCCCACCCGCCGCGCGCCGGCGGTAGTACGCCGCCACGTCGTCGCCGGGGACGCCGTCGGGCGAGAAAGCCCTGGTCATGGGTGCCATCGCGAAGCGATTCCGGAGCTGGAGGGATTTGACGGCGAATGGCTCGAAGAGGCCGTCCACGGGCAGCGGTGTTTCGGTCATGCCTGTCTGCAACTGATCTTGGTTACGCACTATTCCTGCATATGACCTGCTGTGTAGTTGTAATCTGAAGTCACAGTCGACACTCGCTGCCGGCGCGTGGGCTCTCGCCCGACGCCCGGTCTGACGGGAGGGTGCACTGATGGGCACGAACGACGCAAAACCTGCCGATCTGGTGCTGTTCGGTGACGTGGTCACCATGAACGACGCCGGGCCACGTGCTCGGGCGGTCGCGGTGCGTGACGGGCGGATCGCCGCCGTCGGCAACGACGCCGCAGTGTTTCCGCTGATCGGACCGGCCACGATCACCGTGGACGTGCACCGCGCATGCATACTCCCGGGCTTCATCGAGGCGCACGGCCACCCGCTGAACTCCGCGGTGCTGCTCGGCGAACCGGTCGTGGACATCAGGCCGGTCACCGTCGCCGACCCCGGGGACGTGGTCGATGCCGTTCGCCGAGCCGTCGACGAACACCCCGACGGCGCCGTCCTCAACGGCTGGGACCCCCTGCTCCAGAAGGGGCTGCCCGAACCGACCCGCGAATGGCTCAATTCCGTCGCCCCCGACACGTCCCTGGTGATCCTGCACAACACCGGTCACGTCGCCTACTTCAACGACGTCGCCGCGCGGGAGTCCGGACTGACGAAGGACACACCGGACCCCGAGGGCGGCAGCTTCGGCCGCGACAAGTCGGGGGAACTCGACGGTTCGGCATTCGAGGCCCCGGCCGTGATGGCGGTGGCCGCCACGATCCTCGCCGGTGCCACCGAGCGGTTGCCCGAACTCCTCGCCGCCGAGTGCGCGCGGATGAACGCCGCCGGCATCACGACGGCCAGCGAGATGGCGTTCGACCCACGGTTCCGGGGTGCCCTCACCGCGATCGCCCGATCCGGGGCGCTCACCACCCGACTGCGTCTGTACGAGATGTCGAACCCGGAGCGCGCCTCCGAAGTGTCGCCGGGGGTCGGCAACGACCTGCTGCGACAGGTGGGCATCAAGATCTGGTCGGACGGCTCGCCGTGGGTGGGCAACGCGGCCACCAGTTTTCCGTACCTCGACACGGACGTCACCCGGTCGCTCGGTCTCGCCGGCACCCGCGGCAAGGCCAACTACACGGAGGACGAGGTCCTCGAGATCAGCAGGCCGTACTTCGAGAAGGGCTGGCAGATCTCCTGTCACGCGAACGGTGACGACGCCGTCACCATGGTGCTCGACGCGTGGGAGCGGATGCTCGCCGACACCCCGCGGGAGGATCACCGCCTCCGGCTCGAGCACGTCGGTGCGATGACGCCGGACCAGTTCCGTCGAGCGACCGAACTCGGTGTCACGTGCAGCATGTTCGTCGACCACCTCTACTACTGGGGCGACGTGCTCGTCGATGACCTGTTCGGCGAGCGCGGAGCGAAGTGGGCGTCGGCCGCGTCCGCGATCGCAGCGGGGCAGCGGATCTCGTTCCACAACGACGGGCCGGTCACCCCGACCAACCCGCTGCGCAACATCGCCGACGCCGTCACCCGCCGCACTCGGTCGGGACGCGTGCTCGCACCCGAGGAGCGGATCTCCGTCCCGGACGCCCTGCGCGCCGAGACGATCAACTCGGCGTGGCACCTGCAAAGCGAGGACGCCATCGGGGCGATCGTCCCCGGCATGCACGCCGATCTCGTCGTGCTGTCGGCGAATCCGCTTCTGGTGGACCCCGACGACATCGCGGACCTGGAAGTGCTCGCCACGATCCTGGAGGGTCGGACGGTCTTCGGAAAGCTGGAGTGATCCGGGTGACGCCCGGGTCCCGGACCCTGCGGTCGATCGGGACGTCGGCGGGAACCTGGGTCCGCACCTCGGGCTACACCCGCAAATGGCTGGTTCTCGGTGTCGTGATCGGGATCGTCGCCGGACTCGGAGCGGTCGTGTTCTACGTCGCGCTGTCGGAGGCGACGCAACTGCTGATCGTCGGCATCGGTGGCTACCACCCGCCGACCGCGGCGGGCGACGGCGGGGCGGTCGGCAGCCGGGAGTTCACGCGACCGTGGGCGATCCCACTGGTGGTGTGTCTCGGTGGTCTGGTGTCGGGGATCATCGTGTTCACCCTGGCGCCCGAGGCCGAGGGGCACGGCACCGATGCGGCGATCGAAGCCGTTCACCGAGACCCGCGCATGATTCGCGTCCGCGTCGTCCTCGTGAAGCTCGTCGCGTCCGCAATCACCATCGGATCCGGCGGTTCGGGCGGCCGCGAGGGACCGACCGCGCAGATCTCGGCGGGTTTCGGATCGCTCCTCGCCCGCAGGCTCGACCTGTCGCCCCGGGACGGCAGAATCGCCGTGGCGATCGGGATCGGCTCCGGCATCGGCGCGATCTTCGGCGCCCCGCTCGGCGGCGCGGTGCTGTGCTGCACCATTCCGTACAAGGAAGACTTCGACTTCGAGATCCTCGTGCCGGCGTTGGTCACGTCGATCGTCAGCTACACAGTTTTCGGCAGCTTCCTCGGTTTCGGTCCGCTGTTCGGGTACGCCGCGCAGGACTACGTCTTCGACACTCCGGTCCAGTTGGTGTGGTTCGCGCTCATCGGTGTGCTGGCCGGCCTGATCGGCCTGCTGTACAGCGGGACGTTCTACACGGCCGTCGATCTCACCCACCGGCTGCCCGGCAGCCAGATCGTCAAACCCGCGGTCGGCGGGCTGCTCGTCGGACTGATGGCGCTCGTGTTGCCGGAGGTGCTGGGCAGCGGATACGGCTGGATCCAGCAATCGATGGCCCGCGGCGCCCTCACCGACATCCCACTCTGGGTGGTGCTGTTGCTGCCGTTCGCGAAGATCCTCGCGACGTCGCTGTCGATCGGCTCGGGTGGGTCCGGCGGCATCTTCGGACCCGGGATGGTGATCGGGGCGTTCACCGGCGCCGCGGTGTGGCGCGTGCTGGAACCGATCGCTCCGGCCGTCCCCGACAGCCCGGCGCCCTTCGTCATCGTCGGAATGATGGCCTGTTTCGGCAGCATCGCCCGCGCTCCGCTCGCGGTCATGCTGATGGTCGCGGAGATGACGGGAAGCGTCGGCGTCCTCGTGCCGGGGATGATCGCGGTCGGGCTCGCCTATCTCATCGTGCGCCGATCGGGGAAGACCATCTACCGCGCGCAGCTCGAGAACCGTGCGGCGGCGCGGCTCGCCCACGGTTCCCCGGGATGATCGGATCGGGGTCCGTGTGCGGACGGCCCGGTCGATTCCGGCATGCTTGTGGCCATGACTGTTCACGTTCCTCAGTACGTCGACCTCCTCTGGCCAGCGCTTCAGGCTGCCATTGCTCTCGGTGGTTCGGCGTCCAACGAGGAGCTCGACAGCGCCGTCGTTGAGCGAGAAGGACTTTCGTCCGACGTTCAGGGTGTGCTGCACGGAGACGGACCCAGCACCGAGATCGAGTACCGGTTGGCGTGGGCGCGCACCTACCTCAAGGGGATGGGTCTGCTCACGAACAGCAGGCGCGGGGTGTGGAGTGTGACGGAGAAGGGCCGCGAGGTCGCCGAGACCGAGATCCGCCCCCTGCACGCCGAGTTCTCCGCCGAGAATCGAAAGAAGAACGCGGCCCGCAAGTCGGCGAAGGCCGCGTCGCGCAGGAACGACGAGCCGGATGCGAACATCGCGGAGGCAGAGAACGACGCGGACTGGAAGGACCTCCTGCTCGACACGGTCCTGAAGATGTCGCCACCCGCGTTCGAGCGCCTGACCCAGCGGTTGCTGCGGGAAGCCGGCTTCTCGAGCGCGTCCGTCACCGGTCGCGGCGGCGACGGAGACATCGAGGGTCTGGGGGTGTACCAGTTGTCGCTGCTCAGTTTTCCGGTGTTCTTCCAGTGCAAGCGCTACAGCGGCAGCGTCGGCGCCGGGGCGGTGCGTGACTTCCGCGGCGCGATGGCGGGCCGCGGTGAGAAGGGCCTGCTCATCACCACCGGAACCTTCACCGGCGACGCCCGCACGGAGTCCAAGCGGGACGGGGCGCCGCCGATCGACCTCATCGACGGCGACCGGCTCTGCGACCTGCTGAAGGAGCATTCGCTGGGTGTCCAGACCACCACACGACTCGTCGAGGACGTCGAGGTGCGGTCGGACTACTTCCATTCGCTGGAACCGAAATGATCAGCAGCGTGTCACCTGCCCGGTGCGGGGACGCACTTTCCCGTTGCGGTATGGCCACGAAGCGATCACGCAGGCTCTGAAGCGGTGCCAGCGGGGCTTCCCATGTGTAAAGAGGAAGTTAAATGCACATGTCATTGATGTGAAGACGACCGAGGGAAGTCGATATGACGACCACGACGCCGTGGCCGTTGAAGGGCCACGGGGCACGGCCGCCGGCAGGAATGCTCGCGGACCGGCGGTTCGGGATGCTCGTCGACCAGTTCTTCGGACTCTTCCACGACAGCAGCCAGGGTGGCGGCGCGCTGGCCGTCTATCTGCACGGCGAACCCGTCGTCGACGTGTGGGCGGGGTGGTCGAGCCGCGACACCTTCTGGCAGCACGACACCGTCACTCTCACGTTCTCCACCGGCAAGGGCGTCGCGTCCACCGTTCTGCACCGTCTCGCGTCTCGCGGGATCATCGAGTACGACGCGCCGGTGGCGCAGTACTGGCCCGAGTTCGCCGCCGAGGGCAAGGATGCGATCACGGTTCGCGAGCTGCTGTCGCACCGTGCCGGGCTGCACCGGGTTCGCGGGCTGGTGCCCGGCCCGTTGAGCCTGATGGACCATTCGCTGGTCAGCGCCGCGCTGGCCGCCGCGACCCCCGACCGGCGCCGGCTGAAGGTCCCCGGATACCACGCGGTGACGTTCGGTTCGCTCGTCGCCGAACTGACGTCCCGCGCGGCCGGAACACCGTTCACGGACCTAGTACGGACCGAGGTCGCCGAGCCGCTCGGGGTGAAGGAATTCTGGTACGAGGTGCCGCTGCCCGAGCGTGACCGGATCGCCAGGACCTTCCCGCACATCAACCCCTTCGGCGTTCCGTGGGGAGCCACGTCGTTCGCGATGTCGCGGCTGCCCGGGCTGCGCAACGTGGCCGACGCCGGCATGCCCGCCGGTTTCGACGCCCTCGTCCGCAACCCCGCGATCCACGACAGCGTGATGCCGGGGTGGAACGGCGTGTTCAGCGCCCGGGCGCTGGCCCGGATGTACGGGGCGCTGGCGAACGGCGGAACCGTCGGCGGTGTGGAGTTCCTGCAGCCGGAGGTCGTGGCGCAGCTCAGCGAGGTGCAGACCACGGCCCGCGATTACGTCCTGGGCATTCCGATGAACTGGCGGCTCGGCTACCACGCGGGAATGGTGGCGCGGCGCAGGCAGCCGTCGAATACTTTCGGGCACTACGGTTTGGGCGGGTCCGGCGCGTTCGCCGACGCGGACACCGGGTTGTCGATCGCGTTCGTCACCAACCGGCTCGGCAACATGCTGACCCCCATCGCCGATCTGCGCCTGCCGAAGCTCGGTTCCACGGCACTGGCCCTCGCCTCGAGCCTGTAGCCGAGCACGTCCGCCGGCCGGCGGGACCAATTCGATTTCGACGCGCCGCTTTTCGATCGCCGCGAGCCGCAGGTCTGGAGGGCGGGCGACCGGTAGCATCGTGTCCGTGACCGACCCGACCGCCCACACCAGCCGTCCTGACCGGTTGCGTGTCCTCGTCTACAGCGACGACGCGAACACCCGCCAGAAGGTCCTTCTGGCCCTGGGGAAGCGTCCGCACCCCGATCTGCCGGAGCTGGAATATGTCGAGGTGGCAACGGCGCCGGTGGTGTTCCGGAACATGGATGCCGGCGGTATCGACCTGGCGATTCTGGACGGGGAAGCGGTGCCCGCAGGCGGGATGGGCATCGCCAAGCAGCTGAAGGACGAGGTCGACGACTGCCCCCCGATCCTCGTCCTGACGGGTCGCGCCGACGACGCCTGGCTGGCCAGCTGGTCGCGGGCCGAGGCGGCGGTGCCGCATCCGCTCGACCCGATCCGGTTGTCCGAAGCGGTCATAGCGCTGCTGCGCACCCGACTCTCTGCTTAGGGTCTCCTGACTTCCTTCCCTACCGTCCGCAGGTGCATCGAGCGCCTGTGCCGCAGGGGTTTTCCGTGGTTCGAGATCGCCCGGAACTCACTCGGTCAAATCGACCGGGCCTGACGACTTCCCTTGTACGCTGTGGCATAACTCACAAGAGCGTAGCTTCGGAAACGACCGTCCGGGAATCGGGCGGGCAGGCTCGGGAAGAGGGGAGCTGAGACGGCATGAATGTCTACGTGCCGATCCTCGTGCTCGGGGCGATTGCGGTCGCGTTCGCGGTGTTCTCCGTGATCGTGGCGAGGATCGTCGGTCCGAGGCGTTACAACCGTGCGAAGCTCGACGCCTACGAGTGCGGCATCGAGCCGACGCCCTCACCTCTGGGCGCGGGACGCATCCCGGTGAAGTATTACCTGACGGCCATGCTGTTCATCATCTTCGACATCGAGATCGTGTTCCTCTATCCGTGGGCGGTCCACTTCGACGCCCTCGGCTTCTTCGGTCTCGGGGCCATGGCCCTGTTCATCTTCAACGTGTCCGTCGCCTATGCGTACGAGTGGCGGCGTGGCGGTCTCAGTTGGGACTGATCGGTCCCGCCAGCGATCCAAAAGCCAAGTCGGAAGAGAAGAGTCGGAATATGGGCATCGAGGAGAAGCTGCCGAGCGGCTTCCTGCTGACCACGGTCGAGGGGTTGGCGGGTTACGTCCGCAAGGGCTCGTTGTGGCCGGCGAGTTTCGGGCTCGCGTGCTGCGCGATCGAGATGATGGCCACCGCCGGCGGACGCTTCGACATCGCCCGCTTCGGCATGGAGGCGTTCCGCGCCTCACCCCGGCAGGCCGATCTGATGATCGTGGCCGGCCGGGTGAGCCAGAAGATGGCTCCGGTGCTGCGGCAGATCTACGACCAGATGGTGGAGCCGAAGTGGGTGCTGGCGATGGGCGTGTGTGCGTCGTCGGGTGGCATGTTCAACAACTACGCGATCGTGCAGGGCGTCGACCACATCGTCCCGGTCGACATCTATCTGCCCGGTTGCCCGCCGCGGCCCGAGATGCTGCTGAACGCGATCCTCGCGCTGCACGAGAAGATCCAGCAGATGCCGCTCGGCGTCCACCGGGAGGAGGTGGCGCGTGCGGCGGAGCAGGCCGCGCTGGCGGCCACCCCCACCATCCAGATGAAGGGCCTTCTCCGATGACCGGCGGAGTGGGTGCCGGTTGCGCGCGAGAGTGGCCGAGCCGGGTCGAGGAAACCGAGATCCGCCGTCTGGGCCGTCCGGTCTGGACTGAGGAACGAGGGAGCGCAGCGAGTGAGTGACGAGGGAAGGCCGGACGTAGAGGCCCAGACGCCCGCGAGCGAAGCGAGCCATGTCCCCGCGAGCCGAGTTACAGAACAAATCGGTGTCCGCAAAGGTTTGTTCGGGGTTCGGGGGAGTGGGGATACGTC
>RRBB01000215.1:0-17995 GCA_006543605.1 Rhodococcus sp. WS4 | reverse complement strand
GCACGCGCCGGCAGTCGACGGCGTGGTTCGTGCAGCCGCCGGGGCCGTGGAACATGCGTCCGGTCGGCAAGCAGCGCCGCTACATCCAGAACGAGGGCCTGGTCGTGGCGAACCTCGCCGAGGCCGGCGTGACGGGGCTGCACCGGCGGCTGGTGCGAACACCGTGTCCGGTGCGGCAGTGGGCGCAGGCGCATGACACCTGGGCCGATCCGATCCCGGACGTGCCGGGTGCGTTGTCGTGGGCGGATTACCTACGCGGGCAACAGCACGCGATGCTCTGGGGCAACCCGACCCAGAAGGGCCGCTACTGGGGCGTGGAGCTGCCGCCGCGCTCAGTGCTCGCACAGGGGCTCGACACGGTCGGGCAGTGGCTGGTTCCGGTCGTCGACTGGCCACTGCTGAGCACGTTCGCTCAGCTGTGGCGCAAGTGGGCGCGCGATGCGTTCCTCGGCGAGCAGAAGGCGATCGCCGACCATCTCGCCACGATCGAGCGGCACCTGTCCGGGCAGGGCGTGAACGCCAAACCCGCGACCGCAGCGCAGATGGACTACCTGATGCTGCGCTCGGCGACACTCGGACTGCCGCTCGATGCGGACGGCGTGATCTCCGGCGGCGGCGACTGGGAAGAATCCGACGTCGCCGCACTCGAAGACCTCACCACCCTCGAACTGACCCCCGGCGACGGCTACACCACGGTGCGCGGGCAGTCTCGGTGAAGGCGAAGATCTCGTGTCCGAGCTCGACGCAGTCGATGCCGATACCACGGTCTTCTGCCCCCCTGGTGGACGGGGTTGAATCCCGTCTCGTGCTCATCAATCGTGTCGTCCTCGACCCTGCATGGCGGGGACACGGGGGTGTCGGCCGGTATCTCACCGGCTTGGCGATCCGGCACCTCGACCACGCCGCCACGTGTGTCGCCCTCCACGCTTCGCCGTTTGAGCTCCGCGATCGCTACGGCAGCGGGGACGTGCCGGACGATGAATGGGAGGCAGGATCTGTTGCATTGGGCAAACTCTGGCAAACCCTCGGGTTCCATCACCACTCTGGCCATCTCTATGTACTCGACCCGGCCACCTTTGCCCTCGATGAGGCAATTGCCGAGTTCATGACCCGCCTCCTACCAGATCAGGATTGACCGCCGGACCCGTCGACACCCAGAAGGGTTCGCTCCATCCAGTGCTCATTCACGTAAGAACAGCCGCAGTCGTCTCTAGCCATCGCGCTGAGTTACTGCAGCAGCTCCGCGGTCAAACGCATCCCAGTTCTGAGCCACTGCCTTGCTTCGTTAGCGGCGATCGGAGGCGACCTGGACCGCCAATGCAGAGGAGCATCGGTACGTTCACGCGGCGCAACGCCATACCCTTCCGGTCATCGAGGATGATCATCCGCCCTAGCGTCTTCCCCGCCGAAGCGAGCCCGACCAGTGAATGGGCTGCGACGAGCAGCTCGGCGCGCCGAGCCTGCTCCTGCTCGTCGAGACGGGCGCTGCCGGTGGCCGCGTACGCCCGGGCATGCACATGAGTCCGGACGACGACCTCGGTGGTGATCACGCTCGGCGAGGGGGTCAGGGCCTCTGACCGCACGTTGAGGCCGTTGCCCGACGAGGTGCCCAGGTACATCTCGTGCGCGAAGGTACGGAGTGCCCGGTTGTCGAGCTCGTACAGCCATGAGGAGCCGGGAATCGGCAGGGCTCATCGGGGTCACCACGTCCGCGCCGAGATGTTGTGCCCAGAGGACGAGCGCGTCGGCGAGGGGGTCGACCTCCCGGAACCGGCGCCCGACGGTGATGTTGTGTTTGTCGCCGTATCTCAGCGGACGCCGCGAAACTCACCCGCACGGATCTGCCGGAGCGCCCCGAACCGGTCAATCCCGCGGCTGCCGATCGCGGTGCCGATCACCGGTGCCGCTGGTGCCGATCACGGCCGAACGCACTGAAGCCGTCGGATCGGTGTTCGAGAACCAGTTCCCGTCCGCCGTCGAGACGTCGCACTCGGTGACCAACACCGACGGCTGGCGTGCCGGTCGTGTGGCAACGGAACTGGCGGACCCGGCCGGTGGCCCGGAACGGATCGCCGAATGAGGTGCCCGCGGTGTCGGTGCCAACCCGTATCCTCGGCTGCGGAACACAGCCACCACTGACAGTACGAGGGGGACGTGACGATGGACGCCACCACCGACCCGGTCGACCCGAAGCCGTTCGCGCACCTCCATCAGCAGAACGCCGCGGTGTACCGCCGGATCATGGGCGCCTTCGTCCAGGCCAAACGCCGGTTCATCGTGCACCTGCGCCCCGAGGACGTCCGCGACGCGCTCACCGAGGCGACCGGCGGTGCACCGGAGCTCCCGGCAATCAGCGATGCGCTCTCGTCACTCGAGCACTGGGGCAACCTGCACTCCGACCCGGACACCAGCCGCGTGACCACCGTCGAGGAGTTCCACCGCGCACGCTACCTGTACCAGATGACCATCCACGGGGATGCGGCCGAGGAGGCCCTCGACACCTACGATCAGGCACTCGGCCGGCGGGGAGCGTTGCAGTCGGTGGCGCTGGTCGACATCGCCGTCCAGCTGCGCATCCTGCTCGAGCTGGCCCGCGTGGCCGAGCCGGACCCGGCCAAAGCCCACCTGTCCCTGCTCGCCCTCGTCGACCGGTTCAAGGACCTGGCGGCCAACGCGCAGGCGTTCATGGGCTCGCTGGCCCGCACAATCGACCTGCAGGACACCGAGGCCGAGGCATTCCTCGCCTACAAAGACCAGTTGATCGGCTACCTCGAGCGGTTCATCAAGGACCTCGTCGGCACCGGCGCGGAGATCGCCGGGCTCGTCGAACAACTCGAGCAGGCCGGCGTCGGGCGTCTGCTCGACATCGCCGCCGAACGTGAGGCGCAGGACGCGGCCCCCGGCGGTGCCCCGGACAGCGCCGACGCCGAGAAGACCGACGAGGATCCCCGCCAGGTCGAACGCACCCGCAGTAGGCTGCTCTGGCAGGACCGCTGGCAAGGATTCCGGGTGTGGTTCGTCAGCACCCCGCACCACCCGAGCCAGGCGATGCAACTGCGCACCCAGGCACGGGCGGCGATCCCCCGTCTGCTGCAGGTGGTCTCTACGCTCAACGAACGCCGCTCCGGCCGGTCCGACCGCGCTGCCGACTTCCGCACCCTCGCACTGTGGTTTGCCGAGGCCCCCGACGAGGCCTCGATGCACCGGCTGTGGCGCTCCGCGTTCGGCCTCTCCCCGAGCCGGCACCTGACCGTCGACGCAGACACCCTCGAGGCACGGCAGGAAGACCCGGTCTCGACCGGCACCGCCTGGAACCAGGCGCCTCCGCTACTGATCAACCCGCGGCTGCGCAAAACCGGCAGCTACGAGCGCCGTGGCAAACCGAATAAGGTGATCGACCGCTCGGAGCAAAGACGGTATCTGGCAGATCAGGCCGCCCGCGAGGCACAGGAGGCCGCCGAGGCCCGCGCCCGGTTGGCAACCCCCGGCCCGATTCGCCTCTCCGACCTCGGCGCGCTCGACCCGCCCGAGTTCCGGCTCTTCCTCGGACTGCTCGGGGACGCGCTGGCCACCAAGGTCCCCGGTGAACGGCGGGTGGAGACCACCACCTCCGACGGCACCATGTCGATCCGGTTGGTCGAGCTCGATCGGCCGGGCACCGCCGAGGTCCGCACCCCGCACGGCATTTTCCGCGGTCCCGACCACCTCGTCGAGATAACCGACCTCACCGACCTCACCGAGGAACGGAGCGCTTGAGATGAGCGGATCGCTCTCCGACGCACTGTCCGAGACCCGGACTGCGGAGCAGTGCCGGGCCGCGCGGGCCATCCTCCGCAGGCCGCTGCTGCGCGCGGATGGCCGCGACGCCGAGGTCTTCACCGCGGTGCGTCGGCACGCGCCGGTGCTGCGCGAATGGTTCCAGACCAACACCGGTTGGGCACTGATCGTCAACTCCGAGCTGGCACGCTTGGTCAAGTCCGTCGAGGCGAACGACGCCGTCTCCGGCGAACACACCCATCCGGCGGTCGACACCCGCGGCAAGCAACCCTTCAGCCGCCGCAGGTACGTCCTCACCTGCCTGTCGCTGGCCGCGCTCTCCCGCTCCGACGCCCAGGTCACCCTCGGGCGGCTCGCCGAACAGGTGGTGCTCGCCGCGGCCGATCCCGACCTGATCGACGCCGGCATCGCGTTCACGCTCGAGCGCCGCGACGAGCGCTCCGACCTCGTCGCGGTGGTGCGCCTCCTGATCGACTACGGGGTGCTCACCCGGGTCGCGGGCGACGAGGACTCGTTTGTCAACGACACCGGTGACGTGCTCTACGACGTGCAGCGCAGGGTGCTGTCCGCCCTGCTTGCCACCGTGCGCGGTCCGTCCACCGTCGACGCCGACGGCTTCGACAAGCGGCTCACCCGGCTCACCGAGGAACTGCCGGCTACCACCGACGACCTGCGCAACCGGCAGATCCGGCACCGGATCACACGTCGACTGCTCGACGAGCCGGTGCTCTACTACGACGAACTGACCGAGGCGGAACTGGCGTATCTGACCGGGCAGCGGACCTCGATCACCGGCAAGATCGCCGCCTTCACCGGGCTTGTGGCCGAGGTACGCGCCGAGGGCATCGCCATGGTCGACCCGCACGACGACCTGACCGACGTGCGGATGCCCGAGGTCGGCACCGACGGCCACGCCGCGCTGCTGGTCGCCGACTATCTTGCCGCCGCCGGCCGCACCACGGTCCCGGTCGCCGAGCTCCACGAGTGGATCCGGAAGCAATCCAGCACTTTTGTTGCACAACGAGTCTGGCGCAGGAGTGCGGGCGAGCCCGGGGCGGAGACACAGATCGTCGATACCGTCCTCGGCAAGCTCGAGGCGCTGCGCCTGATCCGCAGGACCCCCGTCGCGGTGCACCTCCGACCGGCCATCGCGCGGTACTCCCTCGGCGAACCCACCGTTACCGGCATCCCCGAGCCCGCAGAAAGCACCCTCACGTGAGCACCCACACCCCGCTGCCGACCCCGTCGCTCGAGCGCTGGCAACCCCTACGCGCCGGACTTGTCGACCTGTTCTACTACGACCGCGAGGAGTTCTGGTTCCGCGACGGGCGGCTGCTGCTGCGCGGCAACAACGGCACCGGCAAGTCGAAGGTGCTCGCGCTGATGCTGCCGTTCCTGCTCGACGCGGACCTGTCCGCCCACCGGGTCGAACCGGACGCCGACCCGAAGAAGCGTATGGACTGGAACCTGCTGCTCGGCGGCGCGCACCCGCACGGGGAGCGGCTCGGATACACCTGGCTCGAGTTCGGCCGGATCGATCCGGACGGCGTGGCCCACTACCGCACCATCGGCGCCGGGCTCAAGGCCGTCTCCGGTAAGGGCATGCTGCCGCCGTGGTTCTTCGTGACCGGGCAACGGATCGGTGACGACCTCTTGCTGATCGACCACACCGGAACCGCTCTCACCAAGGACCGGCTCGCCGAGGCCCTCGACGACACCGGAACCCGCTACGACCGGGCCCGCGAATACCGCCGCGCGGTCGACGAGACACTGTTCGGGCTCGGCGAGCAGCGGTACGGCGCACTGGTCGACCTCCTCATCCAGCTGCGTCAACCGCAGCTGTCCAAACGCCCCACCGAGAAGGCGCTGTCCGCCGCCCTCACCGAGGCCCTCCCACCGCTCGACCAGGCGATCCTCGCCGACGTCGCCGAGGCGTTCCGCAGCCTCCAGGAGGACCGGGAGGCGCTGGCGGACCTGCGGGAGTCGATGGAGGGCACCAGCTCCTTCCTCACCCACTACCGTCGCTACGCGCGGATCGCGTCTCGGCGCCGTGCCACCATTCCCCGAAAAGCCCAGTCCCACTTCGAGAAGGTCTCCCGCGAGCTGGCCGATGCCGAGGCTGCCCACGCGAAGGCCGAACAGCACAGCGCCGCCGCCCGCGCCGAGATCGAGCGCCTCGACACGCAACTGGCGACGCTGCGCGAACGCGACCGGGCACTGCGCGACAGCGAAACCATGGACAGTGCACGCGAACTCGAAACCGCGGGAGCAAATGCCCGCGACCGCGTCGCCGATACCGAGCGGATCTTCGGCGAACAACGTGACGCGCAGGCTGCGGTCGAGCGTCTGCGCGCCCGCGACGAGACCGCGGGCACCCGGCTCGCCGACGCTCGGACTCGACTCGACGACGCCCGCACCGACGCCCAGGACTGCGCCGACGGCGCGCGGATCGGCCCCAGCCACGGGCAGCAGGTCGACGACATCATCGACCCAGGAGCTACCTCCGGCGGTGACGCCTCTACGGCCGCTCAGCGGCTGATCGGGTCCCACGGCCGGGCTATCGCCCACATCCGGGCACTGATCGACGGGGCACGCGCCGCGCAGCGCACGCTCGCCGAGGCGCGACGGCGCCTCGGTGACATCGATTCCCAAGCAGACGAACTCGGCGAACGCGTCGTCGCCGCCCGGGCCGCTGTCACCGCCGAGTCCACGGCGTTGGTCACGAACATGCGCGGGCACCTCGACGCTGCCCACGAGTTGCGTCCGGCCGACCCCGCCGAACTGCTCGCCGAACTCGAACTCTGGGCCGAGTCGATCCAGGGCCCGAACCCGGCCGGCGTGCGCCTGGCGGCGACGGTGTCGGCGGCTGCGGACGCAATCGCCCGACAGCGCGCCGATCTCCGATCCCAGACGACCGCACTGCAGCAACGCCGCGCCGACCTCGTCGAGGAGATCGCCCGACTCGACGCCGGCGAGGACACCGCACCTCCCCCGTCGCATACCCGCGCCCCGGGTATCCGCACCGACCGACCGGGTGCGCCGCTGTGGCGGGTGACGGAGTTCGCCGACAGTGCCGCCGACGCCGACCGCGCCGGTCTCGAGGCCGCGCTGGAGGCCCCCGGGATCCTCGACGCCTGGATCACCCCGGACGGCACCCTGCTCGACCCAGTCAGCGGCGACGTGCTGCTCGCACCGCACGAGCCGCACGACACCAAGGGTCCCCTCCTATCGGCCGTGCTGCGGCCCGCCATCGACCGCGACGACGCGCAGTCTGCGGCGCTGACCGAGGACACCGTCGCCGCCGCGGTCTCCGGCATCGGACTCGGCGCCGACAGCGACCTGCACAGCTGGGTCGACACGGACGGCCGGTTCCGCCTGGGCGTGCTCACCGGGGCGTGGCGCAAACCCACCGCGGAGTTCATCGGCCGCGGCGCCCGAGAATCCGCCCGGCGGGCACGCCTGGTGGTCCTGCGCCAGGACCTCACCGCAGTCGACGAACAGCTGTCCACCCTCACCGACCACGACCGAACCCTGGCACAGCGTCGCGAGACCCTCACCACGGAAGCTGCCGCGGCACCCTCGGACGACGCACTGCGCCAGGCATATTCGACCGTAACCGCCCTTGAGAGCGAGCAGCTCCGGCTGGTCGAGTCCCGGTCCTCGGCCACGGCGCTCGTCGATACCGCCGACGCCGTGCACCGCGGTGCCGCCGACACCCTCGCGACGGACGCCGACGACGCCGGACTGCCGACCGATCCGGCCGACCTCGACACGATCCGCGAGGCACTGGGCAACTATCGCGTCGCCGTCGCCGGACTGTGGCCGGCCCTCGCCGCCGCGGGCGACGCCGCGGACGCCAGCGCGGAAACTCGGGCCGATCTCGAACGCAGCGAACAAGCGCACGCGGCCATCGCCGAACGCCTGGCCGAGGCCAAGATCGTCGCCGAGGCCGCGAAGGAGCGGTACCGCACCCTACGCGAGACCGTCGGCGCCGAGGTCGAGGAACTCGAACACCAGTTGAGTCTGGTCGGGGCGGACATCGAGGCGAACCGGCAGACCCACCGCGACGCCGGGAAAGCCAACGACGCCGCGCTGGAGGCACGCGGTAAGGCGGATGGGCTGCGGCTGCAGCTGGCCGAGCAGTTGGAAGCGGCGCGCGCGACCCGCGCCGAGGCCACCAAGTCGCTGCGTCGGTTCGCGGGGACGGGGCTGCTTACTGTCGCCCTACCGGAGCTGGAGGTCCCCGATACCGCGTCGGAGTGGAACCCGGATCCTGCCGTCCGCTTGGCACGCCGGGTCGACCAGGATCTCACCGAGGTGGACGACGGCGACGACCCGTGGAATCGCGCGCAGCGCCGAGTGGTCGAGGAGCACAAGAGCCTCGCCGACATCCTCGGCCGCCAAGGCAACTCCACCACGGCGCAGCTCCTCGACGACGGAATCGTCGTGGAGGTGGCCTTCCGGGGCCGGCCGATCACGGTGAGCGGGCTGGCCGCCGCACTGTCCGATGAAGTCGCCGACCGTGAACGGCTGCTCACCGCGCGCGAACGCGAGATCCTCGAGAACCACCTCGTCAACGAGGTGGCCAGCACCATGCAGGAACTCATCTCCGCTGCCGAGGCCCAGGTCGCCCGAATGAACGCCGAGCTCGATGCCCGGCCCACCAGCACCGGGATGCGGCTGCGGCTGCACTGGCAACCGCGCGAGGACGGCCCCACAGGCCTGGCCGCGGCCCAGCAGAAGCTGCGCCAGACCGCCGACGCCTGGTCCGAGGAGGACCGCGCCGCGGTCGGCACTTTCCTCCAGCAGGAGATCACCGAGGCCCGGGCGCGCAACGTGGGCGGCACCTGGCTCGAGCATTTGAGCGAGGCCCTCGACTACCGATCGTGGAACCGGTTCGTGATCAGGCGTCACCAGAACGGGCAGTGGAAGTCCGCCACCGGCCCGGCGTCCGGCGGCGAACGGGTCCTCGCCGCGAGTGTTCCACTGTTCGCTGCGGCCTCCGCCCACTACGGATCCGCCGGGAACCCCCACGCCCCGAGGCTGGTCACCCTCGATGAGGCCTTCGCTGGAGTCGACGACAATGCCCGCGCAAAGTACCTCGGGCTGCTCGCCGCATTCGACCTCGACGTCGTGATGACCAGCGAACGGGAATGGGGTTGCTACCCAGAGGTTCCCGGACTCGCCATCGCGCAACTGTCCCGAACCGACGACGTCGCCGCGGTGCTGGTCACCCGGTGGGAATGGGACGGCGCGGGGCGGTCCCGGGCCCCCGAACCTGCCCTGGCCGCGACGCCCGAAGTGCCCGCCCCGACCGGGCAGGATGGTCTGTGGGGGTGACCGCAGACCCCGACCGGCTCGCGCGCCTGCTCGGCGACAGCGATCTCCACTGGCTGGTCTCACGGCTGCGTACACGGATCGAGCACGGGCGGCCGCTGGAAGGAACCGTGACCCTCACCGATCCCTCCCCCGGCCAGCGCGCCGCCGTCGAACGCCTGCTCGGACGCCGCCCCCGCGCAACCGGGAGTATCAACGTTCCACTGTCGCAGGTAGAGAAGGTGCTGACCGACTCCGGCATCTGGTCCGCAGGACTCGCGGCGGCGATCATCGAACTGACCGGCTCGGTCACCGTCCGCGCCGAAGCGGCGCAACGCCTCGAGGCGTCCTGGCGGGACGCCTTCGATCCCCTCGCCACCGTCGTCGACCGTAGGACCGAACTGCTCGGCTGGTACGAGCGTCTCTACGCGACGGGGATCGTGCGCCGACTCACCGGAACCCCGGAGGCCGCATCCCCCATCGTCGCCGCGCTGGCGCGGGTGGTGACGAACCTGCCCTCGTCCGGAGAACCGTTGGGCCGGTTCGCCGCACGGGTGCTCGGCGACGCGCACGCGCTCGATGACGGACGACCACTGGCAACACTCGCGCTGGGCGCCGCGCGGGCGCTAGCGCAACTTCCGGAGGGACCCGACACCCGCGACGCCGCCGGACGTCGCGAGGCCTGGGCCTCGGTCGGGCTGCTGCGCGACGAGGTGTCGAGCACTGTTCTGGCGCTGGGTCTCCCGGGTGACGCCCACTCGGCGACCGGTCGTGCGCTGAGGGAATGGCGGGAGGCCGGGGAACCGGCCGTGCTCACCCTGCGGCAACTGGTCCGATGCGAGCCGCAGCTCATGCTGGCGGGCCGGTCAGTGTTCGTGTGCGAGAACCCCGTCGTCGTGACCTCAGCGGCGGACGAGCTGGGTTCGTCCTGCGCGCCGCTGGTGTGCACCAACGGCCAGCCGGGCAGCGCGGTGCTACACCTGTTGCGCCTACTCGCCCGAAGCGGGGCGACGCTGCGATATCACGGTGACTTCGACTGGGGCGGCATCACCATCGCGAATCTGATGATCGAGCGCCTCGACGCGCAGCCGTGGCGATTCACCGCGAATGACTACCGTCGGGCGGTGGCCGCCGGACTCGGCGGGCCACTCACTGAGCGGCGGACCGAGGCACGCTGGGACGCAGCACTGAGCGCAGAGATGGAAAGCGCGCGGCGCAAGGTCGAAGAAGAACTGGTGCTCGACTCCCTGCTCACAGACCTGGGGCGGTAAGGCGGCGGGTATCTCATTGGACGATGTTGCGTACGGTACTTCGTTGAGCGAGCAGTCCTCTGCCGTTGTTCCGGGTGGTCTTGGCCAGAGAACGCGGCACTGGAGCGCTCGTTCGGCCATCTGGCTGACATCGGCGTCGGTCCCGACTCTGCTCCGCAAGATGGTTCAGCTCCCGCAGATGGACGGTGCTGCGCGCCCTCAGCGGCATCCTCATCGAAGACGCCGGCGTCCACGATCGCTGGGGCGACAAACCCATGGGGCCCCACCTGCCCACGCCCCACTGCGACGCCTCATCGCTGATCACTAACCCACACGCGCCAGACGACGTTGGGCGCTCGGCACAGCGGCGCCTACTTACCCACTTGCCTTAAGAAGACGTTGCCGTGAACGCTGACCCGTCTGCCCTGGTGCGAAGCCGATGGGTGCCGCTCCGGCACGGGCCCCGGAATCCGGCTGTCCCCCGGTCTTTACCGCGTGCGCCGCACAGACGGTACCGACCTCACCTACATCCGCCTGACCGGCCGCAGCCCTCGTGAGCGCCTGGGTGCGCTGTCCCGATACGATGGCCAACAGATGCCGTATCGCGCTCCTCATACCGCTGCGGCAGCATTGTGGGCACTGAGGCACGGCACAGGCTACGAATTTTTCGAGGCTCGTCGACCACGCGGCGCCGCCCGCGCGCGTCAAGGAAGCCGACAACCGCAGCTAACCCCGCACCCTCCACCCTTTGTGGCAGATACGTGCGCTGATCCAACGCCTGCGCACCCATACCGAACCCCTTCCGTTCAAAACAAGCGAACACCTTTCGAATCTTTCGAATATCCCTGGATGTCGTACGGCGAGGCGGGTCGACGAAAACAATGCCGATCGGTTGGTTTTGCTGCACCATTCGTACAGAACACCTTCCCATCCCCGACGAACAGGACCCTAGATGCGCATGATCGCCCGCACCACACTCCTTGCCGCAGCGGCCATCCCGCTGGCCGTCGCAACGCCCGCGCCCGCGTCAGCGGCCGAGGCCACCGACGTCACCTTCGCCTTCACCCTCAGCGGATCGACCGTGACCAATACGATCACCAACAACAGCGGCACCACCCTGACGTGCGGAACCGCCCTCTCACCAGCCCCCGGCGGGGTGCTGCCGCCCGTCCGGGACGTCCTCAGTGCCGGTCAAACTCTCTACGAGACCGGCGAGGTACAGCCAGGGACGACGACCCAGTCGGTACTCGATATTCCCGACGGCTCCTACGTCGCACTGGCATCATGCTCGCGCGCCGACACCGACCCCGCCATGTGGATCTCCGACTACCCCGGCATCGAGGACTACCTGGACCAATGGCCGGGCACCGAATTCACCGTCCAACAAACCTCCACCGTCGTCACCGTACCCAACGTCGATACATCCCCCGCACCACCCGCCGCCACTATCGTTCCCGACCTCAGTGAACTGGGCACCCTCTTCGGTAGCTAAGTGGTTCCGCCCATAAGTTCGTTGGGGGTCATGCGGCACGGGCTTGAGCGGTTGTTTTGTCGGGCCGATCATGGTCGCGTTCGTGGCGGTCGAGCCTGGCGAGCAGATCGGCGAGGTCGGCGGTGGTGAACTTCCATTTGAACGGTTGGACTGCCCGGTTGTAGTGGGTCTCGAAGGCCGCCAGTCGTGCGGCGACTTCGTCGGTATCAGTAAAGTCGTTGGGCGAGACAATCTTTCGTTGAACTATGGAGAAGAAGATCTCGACTTGGTTCAACCACGACGCGTGCACCGGTGTATGGACCATGATCGCGTTGGGAAACTGTTCGGCAAGCCGGTCGATCGCCGCTTGCCCCCGGTGTGACGAGCCGTTGTCCACAATCCAGAACACTCGCTCCGCCGACGCGTAGGGCGCTTGGGTCATGACCTGCTCGACGAGACGGGCGAACGGAACGATGCCGGTGGTGTCCTCGCAGCGACCGAAAACATTCGCGCGGTGCACATCGTAAGCAGCGAGGTAGGCGAGGGCGCCGCGCCGCTTGTAGGTGTGGTTGACCCGCATCGTCCGGGAGCGGCCGGGTGGAAGTGTGGGGTGACAGCGACAGCGGGCCTGGATGGACGTCTTCTCGTCAGAGGAGATCACATAATCGTGCTCGCCCAACGGTTCCCCATCCCACACCCGGGCATACAGGTCGAGCACACGGCCAGCTTTAGCGGCGAAGTTCGGATCGGAGATGAAGATCCACGACTGATGCTGCCAGGGCTTGAGGGCGTCCTGGGAGAGCCACCTGCGAATCGTGGCCTGCGAAATCGACGCACAGATCCCGTCGGCGACGGCGTGGCGGGCCAGTTCCGGACACGACCACCGCGCCAACGGCACCCCACACTCCTTCGGGGGTGTGCAGGCCATCGCCTTGACCCGCGTGACCTGCACCGGGGTGAACTTCGGTGGCCGACCCGACCGTTTCGCGTCTCCCAGCGACGCCACGCCCGGCGCGGCGTTCCAACGGCCCCGCCACTTGCGGACGGTCTCCACACTCACGCGTAACGCCCGGGCGATCGCGGCACTCGGGCACCGATCCGCAGCCCACAAAACGATGGTGGCGCGCAGCACAAGACGCTGTTCGGTGCGCCCGGCTCGAAGCAAACGATTCAGCTCGCGGCGCTGGGATCCGGTCACCCTGACCGGATCCGCACTGATCAAAGGCAATGCTCACACCCCAAACCGAAGTTCCCAATAGTCACTTCAGTCTCGAGTTTCACCCGGCGGACTGGCTCACGACGCGCCGGTCGGGCAGGATCAGTGATCATGGCCACGCCTCCTCAGTCCACGAAGACGTCGCTGCAACAGCGCCTGTCCCAACGCGCACGCGAACGCTGGCCACAGCTGACCGGTGTCGGAGTTCGGTTCCGTGGCCAGTTCGCCTATGTCACCGGTGAACTCGTCGACGGCGATACCCAGCCATTGATGCGACTACGCTACGGCGGGTCCGCCTCCCAATGGGGCTTCGCGGCCTACCTTGCGAGCAAGGACGGATACGAGGACTCCTTCCTGCCCAACGGCCACACCGCCGGACTCCCAGAAGACGCCCTCGACACCGTCTGCGGTCTCTACCTCAACGACCCGACGGCCTGGACCTGACCCCCAACGAACTTATGGGCGGAACCACTAAGCCCCACCAGCACAACACAACACCCAGCTGCACCAGCCCCCGAAATCAAGCCGTCAAACTCCAGAACGTCACCTGCCCATCCCGTGCCGAGGCGCGGGATGGGCAGGTGAAGGCACGACGCGGGCAGACGCCGAGGGCGAGGATAGATCCATGCCGATGTCGGATTGGAACCAGGACAGTTTGGTGTGGCGTTTCGCCATGACCGACGGCGGTCCGGACTTCCACGCCACCCCCGGATTTGAGCCACCGACCGCGTGGCTGCTCGCAATCGGGGCCGTGGTCCGGGATCTGCGGTGCCTTCGCTACGGACACAACGTGGAGGTCGACCGACTGGTGTGGGAACTCGAAATCAACGACCAATACGCCGTCACCGTCGGCTGGCGCGGGCCAGGGGTCGGTGGATTCAACCTCTGCCACGGCGTATCGATGGATGCCCCCTACTCGCAGGCCGCGGTCTGGGTCGCGGAGACCACGCAAGGCGAGCTGACCGGATACGACTTCGTCCAGTGGCCATCGCGAGGACTGCACATCCTCAACCCCCGCCTACGCCAGGAAGGACCGGTGTGGGTCGATCCGCACACCGACACCGTGGTCGCCATCATCGGTGAGCTGTGCGAGCAGCACGCCGCCTGGGACGCCCTCGACCGGCCACAAGTAGGATGACGGTCAGTCAAGGCCGCCCTCCGGGGATTCGACGCGATGGGTCCCGCAGACGGCGCGTCCAGCACACCGGCCTTACCGTGGGCCACGTGAGCGCCACCCCGGCCGCTATCGACGTGACCGATCCCGACACCGAAGGAATCATCCGCCTTCTGACGTACGCGGTCGGATCGGAAGATCGGGACCGTCTCGACGTGGCGCCGGGCATAGACCGCGACCAGTGAGGCGGCGATACCCACCGACTTCGCGGACACGTAATCTCCGGCGAGCAGGGTGCGCAGGTTCATCCCGTAATCGCTGGCCGCGTCGACGGTCTCGGCGGCGGCCAGGACGGCGTCGATCAGCTCGGGCTGCTCGGCCCGGATCCGGCGGGCCTCCGCCGCGCCGTCTTCGAGTTCGCGGCGCACCGTGCTGTTGCGGATGAAGGTCAGTCCCCACACGGCGGTCGCGATGGTGTCCGCGGTCGCGGGAATCTCGCGGTCACGGGCCCGGGCGCGGGAGATGAAGCCGCGGCCGCCGTCGGAGAACGCCAGCGCGAGAGCGATGGTGTCGAGCGTGTGCAGCGACCGGTCCCCACCGGCCACCGGTTCGCCCCACTCCTGCCCACCCAGGGCGGGCAGGTGCTCGTCGACGGCGTATTCGAGGGTCCACAGTCCGGCGACCTTCACCCCGAGGAACAGGGTGATGCAGGAGGCGCCGACCTGCGTGATCTCACCGGTGCCGGTGTGGCGCAGCACGTACTTCCTTGGCGCGGCGGCGGAACTTGCCGCAGTAGTCGCAGTGCGGGGTGTCCGGTCGGGTCCAGCCGTCCAGGTTCTGGCCCGGTGCGCAGAAGGTCACGTAGCCGGCCTCCTCCTCGACCAGGCGCGCGACGAACGCCCAGTCGCCGAACCCGATCCGCGGGGCGGACAGGGTCAGGCGCACCCGCTGCTGTGCGGTGGTGATGCCGAGGGCGTTGGTCTCTTCATGGGTGTAGGGGTCGAGGACGTAGGTGAACCGTTCGGCGATGTTGTTGCGCGCCAGGCGGGCGTTGGCCTTGTCGACCTGCGCCAGCGCGGCCGGCAGGTTGGTCATCGGCAGGTCGTACATCACGGCTCCCCCTTCGTCACGGTCCCACTTCTCCACCCCCTTACAGCGTCAAATTGTGATGTTGCAACAACCCGGGAGGAAGGCGGTCGACGATTTGGCACCGGCATCAACCGGGCGCGTACAGCGACCGAGGGCCGTGGGGGACGACAATGCCCCGCATCGGCATCGATGCGGGGAAGGCGCCTTCAGCAGGGAAGCGGAGGCTGCTCTCGGTTATCCGCGGGAGAGTCGGGGCTGGATCTGGATCTGCCCGGGGTTGGCCTTGGTCTTGCCGACCGTCCATTCGCCGTCCGCACCGCACACCAAAGCGCCATTGCGGTCACCGGGCTTGCCGTATGTCACCGTCTCATTTCCGTTCGAGTCCGTGTTCACGATCGGGCACGGACCACCGGTGGGACCGTTCGGGCCGATCGGCTCGGCCTGAGCGACGGACGCCGCCCCGGCCGCACTCAGGACCGTAAAGGCAGTGAAGGCGATGGCGGCAAAGGTTCGGCGGGCGTTGATCATTGGCGTTTCTCCTGAGGATGTCGGGGAAGTGCGTCGGTGACAGGTA
The DNA here is from genome assembly GCA_006543605.1 of Rhodococcus sp. WS4. Lineage (GTDB taxonomy): Bacteria > Actinomycetota > Actinomycetes > Mycobacteriales > Mycobacteriaceae > Rhodococcus_F. The sequence continues at coordinate 2,188 of RRBB01000215.1, read as the reverse complement.
CAACTCTGCCCACTCCGGCGCCCGTATTGAAGCAACCCCAGGGGGGCTCGTTCGCCCACCCCGGGAGTGGACGTGCCCCACCCCGACAGAGGTCGACCTCGACATATTCACCGACCGGGAACACCGACCCACACCCAGCGCGATCGACACCCTGGCACCTGGTTTCACTGCGCCAGGCCCTGCACCTGCCATGCTCCGCATGGATAATTCGAAGGGGCAGTCCGTGCACTGGACCAGATCGGACACACTCACCAAAGTGCAACTCGTCATGTTGCCGACCGCCGCGGCATCGCTCGCACAGTCCGCGACCGTCGCCGATTCCCAGGTACTGACGATTGGGGCGTTTCTCATCGCCGGCCTCGGTGCGCACGCCTGGTACCGGGCAGCCGAACCGAATCGCACCCACACTGCGACCTGACGGCACCGCTCACCAGAAGCGGCGACACGAAGCGGAACCCGGCAAAGGGGACATGCCATCTTCCCGGTTCAGCGCCCGTATCCGGGGAGTTGCGCGTGCGGCCGGCACCGACGCTGATGGGCTTCATTGCAGCGGATGCGACGACGCCCACCTGAGGTGCCGGCGGGAGGACCGGGCCGAAAGGTGACAGCAGTGACCGCAACAGCCCGCCACCGGGATGATCCTGATGGCGGGCTGTCCACCGCCCGAGCGGACCCGGTCGAGCGGCAGTCGACAGATGTGCCTCATCTATCGTGTATTTCGTTGCTGCCGAGTAGCTCTCGTCTTCGGCTCCTGAACCAGAAGTTGCAACGCATCACGTCCTCGTCTCCGGCGTTGCTCGGGCATCGACAGCCACGAACGATGATCCGGATCGGCCAACACCTCGGCCAGGGCTCGGACTCTGCCCCGATCGCTCCCCCTCATCCGTCCCCGATCGGCCATGGGGTTCTCGATGGCGCACGCCAACACCACGGCATCGTCGAGATGACGCCCCCGATCGCGGGGATCCTCGAGGTAGGCCGCGCCCTTGAGCACCAACGCCCCCAAGACGTCGGGCACACTCAACTTGGTTGACACCCCATCGATCTCGAGCAGGCAATCCACCGTCTTGCGCAACGCGGACGTGCCCGCAGGAACGGCGAACACCTCACGTCCAGACACACTCGGCCGATACCGGGGTACCAGGTGATCGGCGACCATCACATCGACCTGCTCGACACCACCCGAACGGACGAAACGGTGCACCCGCCCCCTCACCGGCATCTGCAACTCGTATCCGAGCTGCTCGAGCCGGGCGCGGACCCCGCCGAACGTCGCGGCACCGGTCTCGATATGCAGAATCATGTCGACATCGACGGTCGCCCGGGTCGGCGGCACCCCCGCGCGCACCGCATGAAGCTGAACCATCAACCCACCGATCAACGTCCACTGCTCGGACGGAATCATCTGGGCGATCTCGGCGGCCTGCGGCCACGGCGGCCCCCACCCACCGACCGGTGCCTGCACCGTCCACTGCGGCCGCTCACCGGAAATCATTGAGCAGCTCCCCCAGCACCCGCGCTCCGGCGCTGCGCTCCCGGGTGTCGAGCGACTCCATCAAATCCACCGCAATCGCCGCCACCGGCAACGTCGTCGTTGTGAAAAACCGGTCCAGCGCAGTGACCACCCTCACCGTCACGTCCCCCTGACCGTCCGCCACCAAACCGAAGGTATCGATCACGCCGGTGAGGTCGTCGCCGAGCACATACCCGTCCACCGCACCACCACCACCGGTCCCCGACAAATCGAACCGGTCCGCCACCCCCTCAACATGGGCAAGGGCGCTGACACCGGTGGCCGCCACGTACCCGCCGGTGACCAGAGTGTTCAGATCATCGCCCCATCCCCGCATCCGGTGCACCCGCGCGCGCCGGCGGGCAAGAAACGCCACCTCGTCCGCGCTCGCCCGGCGCAGCCGATGCCTCAGACGACTCGCCTGCGACGGAGAAATCCAATCCACCCCCACACCAGACAACATCGCCAACGCCGCCCACGCGACATCCCCGTTCCACGGCCGGCCTCGATGGCGGTCCGTCTGCGCCACACGGTGCACCGACCCCGCATCCAACAGCAACGCCTTCCCCACCTCACGCGTCACCACCAGCTCCCCCGCCCGCGCGAGACGAGTGACCTGTCGGCCGGACACGCCCAGCTCGGCGGCCGCGGCCGCCACCGACATCTCACCCATAC
>RRBB01000214.1:0-18019 GCA_006543605.1 Rhodococcus sp. WS4 | reverse complement strand
TGGCCGGGACGGGGCTCCGGAAGCGGGCTGGTCTGCAGGTGCAGGACCTCGGACGGTTCGCCCAACGTGTCGGCGACGACAGACCGCATCGTTCGCATCTTCATGACGCTCCTTCGGTCGGATCCAGATCACACAGTGTCGTCGCACAGCGTCGGCCCGCACTTTTGGCGACGCGACCCAGAGGAGTCGACGCATGCGAGTGAGTTAGCTGGTCAGCCGCGCGGCGTCCGCTCGCGCCTGGTCCGGCCTTGCGGGTCGCCTTGCGGACGGAACGGGAATCGGCCGGGGCGGTGAAGGGTGGGTCGGTGCGCCACTGCGCCAATGTGGCCATCAGTTCCCGGTAGCGGTCGCTGTCGAGGACCGCCATCGCATGCTCGAGGTGATGGTGTTGCTCGGCGAGCAGATCACCCTGGATGCGGGCGGCGACCGGTCCCATCACCAGCTCGCTCGGCAGGTCGGCCACCTTCTCCGCGAAACGCTTTCGCTGCACCTGCTGGTCCCGCACCTCGCCGAGCACACCCGCGTACCAAGATAATTCGGCGTCGAGCTTGGTCCGCGCCTCGATGTCCAGGAGCTTGTTGAACACGCGCAGGGTGCTTCGGAACCGTCGAATACCCACGCGGGTGGAATGGATCGGGTCCAGCCCGCGGCGGAGCCACACATGGCCGGCGACGATCGCCTGGGCCTGGGCGTCGAGGTACTTTGTCAGGGCCCGCTCCGCTGCGGCACTGGTGTCGGCGGCAGGTGGGTGGTTGCCGGCGAGTGCCCGGCCGAGCTTCGACTCATGCGGCGACGGCCGGGCACCAGCCTTGGTGAGGCGTTTACCGACCTTGGCCAGTACCTTCGCAGCCCGGGAAGGCTTGCCGCACTCACCGAGTTCGACTTCACTTCCCGCCATTCGCTGACCACGGCGACGTCCCCGGCGACGGTCGCGTGCACCAGGTCGTCGGACACCTCCGCGAGTCGGTGTCACCGGTCCGGCGGCGAAGCGTGAGGTGCTGGCGGAGCAGGTCCCGGTCGGTGGTGTCGTAGTAGACGCTGGTCAGGTCGCCGCTCGTGTGTCGAGTCGGCCGCCGGGCGGGACCAGCCCTCCCAGATCTGGCAGGGTGAAATCCCGGTCCACGTCGTACTTGTCTTCCCGCTCACGCCGCGTCGACAACATGAGTCCAGTCTGCCCTCACACCGATTCGTGTGTTTGAGGATCGCCGGTGGGGCGACGGTGCGGCAGCGACGGCAGGATCCAGAAACCGAAGAACATCAGCATTGCCACTGCGGCCGCGATGATGCCGGTGGGCATGTCGACCACGAAACTGAAGATCAGCAGGACCACGCCGACGAGGGCGAACCCGAGGACGGCGATGCCGCCGATCGCCAGTCGCTGGCCGGTCGCGACGAGCGTGGGAAGGGCATGCTGCCGGAACAGCAGTCGGTGTATGCCGACCGGCGCGACGAGCATCATCGTCGCGGTGACGGAGAGGGCGACGGTCACGAGGTAGATCGCCTCCTGGGTGTCCGACAGTTCCTCGAAACGCTGCTGGAACGGCAGGGTCAGCAGGAATCCGGTCAGGAGTTGGACGCCGGTCTGCACCACGCGCAGTTCCTGCAGCAGGTTGCTCCAGTTGCGGTCGAGTCGCTGGGTTTCGGTTTCGTCGCGGACTCGGCGGTTCCATGCGGCGTCGTCCCGGCTATCTGCGTCCATGCCCAGGCAGTACCCGATTTGGTGGTCATTGGAACCCGCAACTGCCGTCGGAGCGCGTGTCCGGCTGTGAGCGCTGCGCCGTCGAGCAGAGGCGTCCGGTTTGCGAGGCCGGTCGGACGAAACTTCTTGCCCCGAGATGCGTTGATCACAGACCCACGGTGCTGGATTGACCTGGAAGGTCGCGGGCAAGAACAATTCGTAGTAGGAATTCCGCGGAAGAAGCGCGCCAGATCTCGCAGGTCACCACACGGCTGCTCACGAAGTTCCCGACCGCATCGCCGGAGGTGGTGGAAACCGCCGTGGAAGAAGCGGCCGCCTACTTCACGAGCGGGCGCATTCGGGATTTCGTTCCATTGCTCATCGAGCGCACCGCGACCGCCAAGCTCGCCTCCTTGATCGAGACGTGACAAGTCGGGGATGCGGCGAAGGTTTCCATACAGCGCAGGCGTACGTCCTCGCGTGACGTGTGAAGGTCACCATGCGCGGGTACGCCGCATTGGGTCGCCGACCCGATCGGTTGCCGAAAATTGACGCCACATCGAGGGAGATGATGCCCCATGAGGGTGGTGCCCGAATCTGACTCGATCACCAGGCAGGCCGGGGTGGATGTCCACCGCGCAAGGGATGGACGGGAAACGCTATCGGTGGCGGAAGGCATCCTGATCGCCGTATGCCGTTGCAGCCAAACCGATGCATTCGAAGAACTGCTTCAAGTCGCGAAGTCATCACCTCAGTGTGCTGACCGTCGCCCATGCTCTGGTGGATCTCGCCATCGACGCCCATCCCCCACAGGGATCCCCGGAACGACACGCGGACGCCGCCGCATCATGGCCGAGTGGGAGTCACGTCTCACACATTGGCCAGGACCTTCTTTGTAACACCTTCTGATGCCACCACCAGCCGACGCTGCTCGGCAAAGCTCGAAGGGCAGCGGCAGGCGCGCGGCCACGCAGAGAAAATTCCTGCTCCCGACCCCCGCGGCCTCCAGATCGTCGACCGCACTGTTGATCCCCACCCACGCGACGGCTGTTGGCCGTCCCCGCGGCCGCGGCAGGATGGATCCACGTCCATGAACGGGCGTTCCTGCCAATCACACACGTGCGTCCCGACGAGATCGACGCCGCGGACCCTGGATTGGGCGCCCCCGGGACCCCGCACCGCCTACCACCGACAACGACGCCGATGAGGAGGAGCACAAATTCGAGGACCGCATGGAGCAAGCCCGCGGCGAGAAGCAGATTTTCCAAACCCCCTAACCCTCACCGACCGGCAAACCTCCGACTAGCACTCGCGAGAACCGGACACGTCGCACCGTCAGGCGTCCGCCTCTCTGCCCTTCCCGCACCGGCTGTCGACCACCTTTCGAACACCCCGCCGCGGATCCGACCGATCCACCCTCGACTCAGTCGGGAAATCCGTGTAGGTACGGAGTCCGGGGCGGCGCGGGCCGACCGAGACGGCGCTGCTCGACCAGGATCACCGCGCACAGCAACAGATAGACCGCGGAAACGATCAGGACGACGGTGACGAGGACGACGACAACAGCCAGCACTTCGACGGCAACTCCCCAGGCGACAGATGAAACTGCGACAGCACCACCCCCGAGCAGCACAGCAGCCACAGCACTTCCACCGTAGGCCGCCCGGGCGACGCCGACCGTAACCTCACGGTGAAAATCGCCGGAGTCCGTCACTCTCTCGCCCGCAGCCCGTGCTGCGGGCATCTTCACGAACCGTTCGGCTCCCGCGCCGATGCTGGCCTGCACACACACGCTCTCGTCGGAAGAGGCTCTGGGATGTTCGTCCTGCTCCGGCACGCCCATGCGATATCAAAGCAGAGCTGGCACGGGTCCGACGCCCACCGGCCCCTCAGTGCCCTCGGCAAGGAACAAGCTGCCGGCCTCGTCGGCACCCTCACCGGGGTCGAGTTACGCGTCCTGTACTGCAGCCCGACCACCCGGTGCCTCGCCACCGGCGACGTGGCCGGCCCGCGGTGGTGCACGCACGGCGAAACCCTCACCGCACTCTCCGCATGCACTCGCCCCGACGGAACCCACGCATTGTCCATCGGCCCCACCGCAAAGGGCGGGGCCTGGCTGCTGAGTGCACACACCCCGTTGCGCTGCATCGACCCCCGATCCGCCACAGTAGTCACCCGGCAGTGACACACGTCACACCGATCTGGGGCTGGCCGGTGTAACGCTTCCGGCCCTCCCGGACACCGTTCGAGTAGCCGCAGACGCTGGGCCTGCGGCACTCGGATTAGGACCACCGATCATCATGAGCACAACACAGCTTCACCAGATCACCCCCTCCGCCACCAGCACCTCCTGGAAGCAACTGGCTGCCGTCGCCGCAGCGACCATCACACTCGGCATCGTCCCGGTCGGCGCCGCCAACGCCACCACCGCACCGGCCCCCGCGCAGCCCGTCGCCGCCGCTGTCACCCACGACAGCCCGTTCGACCGCGACAACGACATGCAGCAGCAACGCCAGCACGACCGTCAGCGTGACCAGCGGCAGGACCGGCGCGCCGAAACCATCGTGCTCGACCAGATCCTGGCCGGCTGGAACAGCAGCACCCCGATGTAGAGCAGCCCGGCCGCCCCACCCCCAGGGCAGCCGAACAGCGCACAGCGCTCCCCACCGGCGGACCGACGGCCCCGCATCCGATCACCCCGTTTTCGAGACCCGCGAGAAGGCAACCATGTGCACGACCGAAACCCGCTCGAACGAGGCGGTCACCACCACGGCAACAACATTCGGCAGCACCGCCGACCTGACCCGTGCGCTCATTCGCGCGGCGATCGCTCACAGCGAACACGAGAAGCGCACCGGTGCAGAGGATCCGAACTGGCCCGACTGGTACGCCGCCTACATGGTCGCCGAACAGGCCGGAACGGAGCTGCCCGTCTAACTGCCCTCAGTTCCCCCACCGGTCTACCCCTCACCCTGCACAACCCATCAAGGAGAACACGCCATGTCCACGATCCACCTACACCAGACCACCACCGCGACACCCCAACAATTCCTCGACGCACTCACCGACTTCGGGCCCGGCCGCGAGACGCTCTTCGGCAACAGCGCCGACGACTACCTCCAAGTGCACGAACTCGGCACCGACCACGCCGACGTCACCGAAGGCTCCGGCGGGGCCTGGGAACGCCTGCACTACGACTGGACAGATCCCCATCGCATCGTCATGACCACCACCGACTCCAACCTGTGGGGCGGAGACTCGGGCCACACCTACACGCTCACCCCGATGCCCGACGGGACCACCGACGTCGACGCCGTCGTGGTCCGCGACGGTAAGAATCTCAAAGGACGAGCGCTCGGGGCCGTGCTCGGCGTCTTCGGCACACGTGTCCTGGGAAAGGCGTTCGACAAGACCGTCAAGGCCATCGAAGCCCGCAACCACACCCCGAGGACGGCGGACAACACCTAGACGTCACATTCGGCACCATTGAGCACTCGGCCGTGATGCTCAACGGTGCCAATCCTGTGCGGGAGAAAACGGGGGTGCCGTTACACCCGCCCACGCCACGGCCTATGAGGACGGCCAGGTCGTCGGCGCTCGGCGCGACGGTGCCGCTTTCGTCGCGGGAACCGGTGCGGCCGCTTCAACCGCAGGCCTGGCGTGGGCGGACGACGCGGCCTTCTCGCCGGTCCGAGATTTGTCAGGCTTCGGCACACCCGGTTCGAGCTGATGCACCGCCGCCGCAGCACCCCTCCCTGCAGGGCGCCGGTCACCGTCCGGCGTGTCTGTCGGTGCGCAGTTCCGGGTACCGGGCAGTTAGCCGGGCCACCAGCTGATGCGCCTCGGCGAGTTGCCCGCGCAGGCGTGCACCCAGCTCCCGGTCCTCGGGGCCGCCTCGGTCTGTGTGTCCTCGGGCGGTCTCGATCCGGGACGTGAGTGCCGTGATCTCCTCGTGCAGCAGGTCGCGGAACATCCGGGCCTGGGCGGTATCGGGGTCGTGGTCGGTCGGTGTCATCCGGTGCTCTCTCGCTTCGTGCGGCCGGATCCAATCCAAAAGGGTGGTGCCGCGGGGCGTAAGGAGACTGCGCCGCTGCAATCCAACGAGCCATCGTTGCCGAACCCGACGCCCCACGTCAACCCCGCCTCCCGTCCCGGCAAAAGGTCCGGAACAACGGTGTTCAAGCTGGTGAATCCGACGGAAGACCCTTTCCCGACCGCCGGCGACGGGAGCACAATCTCTCTCATGGACGTCACCGACGAACAGCACATCGACGCGGTGCGCGCACATCTGATTCAGCGGTACCAGTTCCTCGACACCGACCGGGTCGACACTGCGATCGAGACCGCCCACCACCGATTCGACGGATGCCAGATCCGGGACTTCGTGCCCCTGCTCGTCGAACGCGCGGCCACCCGCGCTCTCGACGAATCCCTGATCATCACACCGCCCGCGGCGTACCCGGCAGTGCCCGAGGCGCGGTAACCAAGGGGCCCGACACATGAACGGCGATGGCACCGCGACCGCGCGATCAACATCAGCCTTCCGGCTCGCCGCAGTGCTTCGTCCGGATCTTCGCAACCATCCCACGACGTACCGATAATGGTCCAGCCGGCGGGATGGCAGTGATGCGCTGGACCGGCATTCGATCATCACCTTCCCGGCGAAATACTCTTGTCAGTCAAACACTGTTTGATACACTGTTTGAATGGCCGCGGGTGAGAACACACGCGAGCGACTGCTGGCCGCAGCGCAGCGGCTGTTCGCGCAAGGCGGTGAGGATGCGACCTCACTGCGGGCCATCACCCGCGAAGCGGGCGCCAACGTCGCGTCCGTCAACTACCACTTCGGCAGTCGCGACCAATTGTTGCGGCTCGTACTCGAGGGATACGTCGAACCGATCAACGCCCGACGCCTGGCCATGTTCGACGCTGCCGTCGCCGAATACGGTGACCACGTGCCAGTGGGCGTGTTACTGACCGCGTTTCTGCGACCCGACCTCGACGCGCTCGCCGATCTGCGAGCGCAGAACCCGCAGATCGCACGCTTCATCGGTCGCGCGTACACACAACCCAGCGCGTCCGTGGCAGGGTTCATGCACGAGCAATTCGCACCCGTCGCCGAACGCCTGATTCCCCTTCTGCGCCAAACACTTCCGAAGGTACCCGAACAGGAGATGAGAATCCGCCTCGGATTAGTGGTCTCGATCATCACCGGCCTGTTCGCCACCGCCACCCCCTCCGCCGATCGGCGGCCGCCGATGGAATCCCCGGACGTCGACGTTCAACTCGCGCGGCTGATCGCGTTCCTCGAACCTGGTCTCACTGCGCCACCACCTCGAGGAGAATCCGATGACCACCCCCACAACCATTGACCGACCCGACTGGCTGACCGAGACCGCATGGCCCTGGGACACCCACGCGGTGCCCACCGCAGGTGGCCGGGTGGCGATCACCGACGTCGGCCGCGGGCCCGTCATCGTGTTGGTCCACACCGGCGCCTGGAGCTTCGTATGGCGCGACCTCCTGTCCGCGCTCTCCCCCGCGTTTCGCTGCATCACCATCGACGCCCCCGGCTGCGGGCTCAGCGACCGAGTCCCCGGTGACCGCGTGAGCTTACAGGCATCCGCGGACGCCGTGACCGCGGTGCTCGTGCAGCTCGACCTGACGAACGTCACCTTGGTGGCCCACGACCTCGGTGGCCCGGCCGCGCTGGCAGCCGCCGCGGCTGGGCCGGACCGAATCGCCGCCATCGTCGCCGTCAACTGTTTCGGCTGGCGGCCGACCAGCATGGCGTTCCGCGGCATGCTCGCCGTCATGGGCAGCGCTCCGCTTCGCGCCAGCGACGCAGCACTCGGATGGCTCCCTCGGGCGACGTCCGGAAGGTTCGGGGTGGGCCGGCACTGGACGAAGGACGACCGGACGGTGTTCCGGGCGGGAATCGATCGCAGCGCTCGGCGGTCATGGCATCGGTACTTCGCCGACGCACACAGCGCCGACGGGATCTACAAGAAGATCGACGCGGCGCTAGCCGCCTCCCTCGCCGATCACCCCGTTCTGACCGTGTTCGGTGAACACAACGACCCGCTCGGATTCCAACCATGCTGGAGGCGGCTGTTCCCCCAGGCGCGGCAGGAGGTCGTGCCCGGCGGAAACCACTTCCCGATGTGCGATGACCCGCAGCTGGTCGCGGCCCTGCTCCGCAATTGGCATCGAACCATCGGAAGCTGACGCACCACGACCGCCGCGGTCGGCCTCTGGTCCTCACCGAAGTTCGAAACCTTCGCGCTTCCATTCGGATTGGACCAGAGACGGCAACTCCGGTCCCAAAATGGCTGGCAAACACCGCGGCACCAGGTCCGGGCCTGCAGACCGCTTCAATCCCGCTGAATCGCGAGCCGGGTGCGAGCCTCCGGCGTGTCGGCGCACACGCGCCCCTCGGCGACCTCGTCGTGCCTGACCACCGCGGTCCACAGTGCCGGCCCGGCCAGACTCGGTTCCGAGCACACCGAATGCCCGATGGCCGTGGCGACACCGCCGCGGCCGGTATCCGATGTGAAATGGTTCCGGTAGTCCGGAAACGACGCGAAGAACACCCGCCAGGCGTCCAGGCACGGCTGCTTACCCGAGATGACGCTGCCCTCGGTATCGACGAAGCAGTGGTCCTCGGACATCAACTCCGACATGGTGTCGGGGTCTCGCCGGTTGATGCAGTCGTTGAAGCGCGCCGTCACCGACACCGGATCCGGCTCAGGCCCGTCAGTCACGGATCCAATCCTAGTCCCGCAGAACCCGGTGCGAATGCGACGCCAACTCGGCCCTCGGGTTCGATAATCTCACCATACTGCCGCCAACGCCCGCCACGGCAGTGCGGCAGTCCACTCGCGAGCGGCGCAGGCAATCCGGCTGCTCGGGCGATCCCCTACCCGTGTAACACGGTGGCCTCCGCCGCGAATAACCAACGAACACATCTCGCGCCTACTCCGGGACACCGGATGCGGCAACGACCGTAGATCGACACCCTCGTATGGGGCGTGTCGTCGCGCATGTCGACCGGATGCAGCGAAGAATCGGCAACGAACGCGAAAGTCGAGGAGGACGCGATGAACGCCACTCGCATACGCAGGCTCAGGCCGGTTCCCGACGCCCAACCACAGATGATGTTCCGCACCATCCACGGGTACCGGCGTGCCTTCCGCATGACCGGTGAGGGCCCCGCACTGCTGCTGTTGCACGGCATCGGCGACAACTCGTCGACCTGGACCGAGGTCATCCCGCACCTCGCCGAGAACTTCACCGTCATCGCGCCCGATCTACTCGGCCACGGACGCTCCGACAAACCCCGCGCCGACTATTCCATCGCCGCCTACGCCAACGGCATGCGCGACCTCCTCTCCGCCCTGGGAATCGACCACGCCACCGTGATCGGACACTCGCTGGGCGGCGGAGTCGCCATGCAATTCGCCTACCAGTTCCCACAGATGGTGGATCGGCTCATCCTGGTATCCGCCGGCGGGGTCACCAAGGACGTTCATCCCCTCCTGCGCCTCGCCGCGACGCCCATTGTCAACGAGGCACTGAAATTGCTGCGACTGCCCGGAGCGGTGCCCGTGATGCGATGGGCGGGAACCCTCCTGACTCGACTGCACGGCACACCCCTGCGCCCCGGCGCAGTATTACACGACACCCCGGATCTGATACGGATCCTGGCCGACCTGCCCGACCCCACCGCGCACGAGGCCTACCTGCGCACCCTGCGTGCAGTGGTCGACTGGCGCGGACAGATGGTGACCATTCTCGACCGCTGCTATCTGACCGAAAGCCTCCCGGTTCAACTGATCTGGGGAGATCGGGATACCGTCATCCCGGTCAGCCACGCCCACCTCGCGCACGCGGCGATGCCCGGCTCGCGCCTGGAGATCTTCGAGGGCGCCGGTCATTTCCCCTTCCGGGACGACCCGATGCGCTTCCTGCACAACGTCGAGAAGTTTCTGTCCGACACGCGTCCACTACCGTTCGACGAGACCAGGTGGCGGCAGCTGCTCAGCACCGGAACCGTCGAGAAGCCCATCACCACCGACCCCTCGATGCGAACCGCCGTGCTCGACGCGGTGGGATCCAACCAACGCAGCGCCACCTGATTCGGTCTCAGGTTGGTCGACTCCGGGTACCCACACCATGTTCGGTGCTTGGGTGGTCTCGCGGTCCAGCGTGGTGGTATCGCACCTGTGGGCATCCGAGCCGACACGAACTCGATGGAGCTACGTCGACTCTGTGTTCGTGTGCGATCGAAGAATGAAGATCGATCTCACCGGCAACGATTCTCACGGTGCCCAGATCGGGTCGATGACAGTCTTCATAGCCTCTGGACAACCTCGGCCGCTACAGTTTGTATTGGACAGCGCGCTCGGGATGGATTTTCAGGTGGCTGATCGGCACACCGATCGGGTGACAGGCGCGCCCTCCGCGGGTGAGGAGTCGGTATGACTGACGCGTTTGTTCTGGGCGGCGTTCGGACGCCGGTCGGGCGCTACGGTGGCTCGCTCTCGCACCTACGCACCGATGATCTGCTCGGCCGAACCATGGTCGCAGCGTGCGAGCGCACCAGTGTGCCGCTCGACAAGGTCGAGGACATCGTCGCCGGCTGCGTGAACCCCGCCCACGAGGGGATGGGTGACATCGCACGCTGGTCCGCCCTCGCCGCGGGTTTCCCGGACTCCGTCCCGGCGATCACGGTCAACCGTTTTTGTGCGTCCTCGTTGTCGGCGGCGAACTCGATCGCCCACGCCATCCGCAGCGACGAGATGGAAATCGGACTCGCCGGCGGCGTCGGATCCATGTCCCGCTCGGGATGGGCTCTGATGAAAGGGGACGCGCCGTTCATGCCACGCGGGCCGGTCTTCATGCTCGACACGATGTGGGCCGGCGCGGGCGGCCCTCCCAACCCGACACTCCTCGCGCGCAACGCATACATCGAGATGATGCAGACAGCGCAGAACGTCGCGGACCGCTACAACCTCACCCGCCAAGAAATCGATACCTTCGCACTACGCTCACACCAGCACGCTGCCGCCGCCCGCGATTCGGGTCGCCTCGCCATGGAGATCGAACCTGTCGAGATTCCCGCCAGCCGCACAGCGCCGGCCCGCCGGTTCGAGCACGACGAGAGCATTCGGGGGGACACCACCGCCGAGAAGCTTGCAGCGCTCGCGCCGCAACCGAATACCACCCAGATGACGGCCGGTAACTCGTCCCCGCTCAACGACGGGGCGAGCGCAGTGGTCCTCGCCAGCGCGGCCGCCGCAGAACAACTCGGCGTCGAACCGCTGGCCCGAGTGGTTGGCGTCGGCGACGTACGCTCTCGATCCGCAGATCATGGGGATCGCGCCCGCGTTCGCGATCCCGAAGGCCCTCGCACGGGCGGGCCTGAATCCCGGCGACATCGGTGTGTGGGAGATTCACGAGGCGTATTCCGCGCAAGCCCTCGGTGTGCTCCGAGAGCTACCGCATCAGCTCGACGGCTTCGAAGTTCCCGACGAGCGCCTGAATCCGAACGGCGGCGCCGTCGCGATCGGTCACCCGTTCGGATCGTCCGGCACCAGATACGTGCTCACCCTCGCGACCGAACTCGGCTCCGCGAAGCCCGCTACGGTGTGCTCGGGGTGTGCGTCGGATCGGGCCAGGGCGTCGCCCTCGTGCTGGAGAACCCCAGGATCGCTTGACCGATCATCAGACCGTAGGACTTGGTGAGCCGTCCGCTCGGTCCGCCGAACCGGCCGGGATCGCCTGAACCGTGACGACCTCGACGCGATCCAGCATCACCCGCTCCCCCGAGTGGCGCAAGCTACACGCCCACGTGCACCTCCCGGTCTGGGGACGCGGGGCGAATCCGACGGACTGACCCCCGAAGTCGGGGGACTATCCTGGAGAAACACCCACGTCGAGCAGTGCCTGCGAGGGACCGACGTCTGGTGGATGCCGATGTCCGGGGTGAGGCCGCCGCCGCCGATGGCCGAGTTCGATCCACTGACCACTCGGCGCACTCCCAGTCCCGCGATCACCGCGGAGCTGGCCGCGGCCGGATTCGACGACGCCCGGGAAATCGGGCGCGGCGGGTTCGGCGTCGTCTACCGCTGCCGTCAACCATCCCTGGACCGCACAGTCGCGGTGAAGCTGCTGACCGAGGATCTCGACCCCGACAATCTCGAACGGTTTCTGCGTGAGCAACGTGCGATGGGTCAGCTGTCGGGGCACCCGCACGTCGTCAACATTTACCGGGTCGGCGCCACCTCGTCGGGTCGCCCCTACATCGTGATGCAATATCACGCGTCCGATTCGCTCGACGCCCGCATTCGCAGGATGGGACCGGTCGAGTGGCCCGAGGCGTTGGGACTCGGGATCAAACTGGCGGGCGCCCTCGAAACCGCACACCGCCTCGGCATCGTCCATCGCGACGTCAAGCCCGCGAACATCCTGCTCACCGAGTACGGAGAACCCCAGCTCACCGACTTCGGCATTGCGCGCATCGCCGGTGGCTTCGAGACCTCCAGCAGGTCCGTCCTCGGGTCGCCGGCCTTCACCGCCCCCGAGGTCCTCTCGGGTGGTCCGCCAACTCCGAGCTCGGACGTCTACGGCCTCGCCGCGACACTGTTCTGCGCGATCACCGGCCACGCCGCGTTCGAGAGGCGTAGCGGTGAGAGGGTTGTCGCCCAATTCCTGCGGATCACCACCGAACCCATCCCCGATTTCGGGCAGGAAGGCATTCCGCAGGACCTATGCGACATCGTCGAACGCGCCATGTCCGAAGACCCGCGGATGCGCCCGACGACCGCCGCCGAATTCGGGCACGAGCTGCGGGAGTGCCAGCGTCGAATTGGGCTGTCCGTCGATCACATGGCGCTTCCGGCCGAGCAGCGTGAGGACGGACAGGATCCACTGGGCGGGACACTTGGCGTCGTGTCGGGGAGCTCCCACCCGCTGAGCGGTAGCGCCCGGCGGCGTACGCCGCCGCCCACTCCGGCAGCCAAGTTCCGTCCACCGACTGCCACGCGTCTGTTGGTTGCCCGGGCTCGGCTCATCGACGTCCTACGCGCGGGCCGGTCTCGACGACTGACCGTGATTCATGCTAGGTCAACGCGTTGACACAGTCGACCGACGGATGGGTTGCCGCCCTGCAACTCGCGTCCTTGTCGCTGAGCGGATGCGACGACCCAACGCAGCTGATCAGTCACCTGTCGGGGCGCCACCACGCCATCGGCGAGTTCCTGGCCGAGAACGTGCTCGACACCCTCGAGCCGACTCTGCTCGAATTCCTCCTGGCCACCTCGATCACCGGACGCATCTGCGGCAGCCTCGCGTCGGCACTCGCGCGCGTCGAGCGTGGGCAGGCGATGCTCGAAGACGTCGAGCGCCGGGATCTGTTCCTGCACCGCATCGACGACGACGGCGAGTGGTTCCGGTACCACCACCTCTTCGCCGAGTACCTGCGCAGAAGACTCGCGCGCGATCGTCCCGAGCGGATCGGTGAGCTCCACGCCGCGGCGTCGCAGTCGTTCGCCGATCGTCAATTGCTCAGTGAGGCCATCAATCATGCCCTGGCTGCGGGCGACGAGAAACGGGCAGTCGACTTGGTCGAGCATGACGGGGCGGTTCTGCTCGAGCACGCGAAAATGTCCACTCTGCTGGGTCTTGTGGCGAAACTTCCCCCGAGTCTTGTCGCCTCCAGCGCCCGTCTCCAGCTCACGCTGGCGTGGGCTCACTGTGAACTCCAGCGTGTCCGGCCCGCACAGGCGTGCACTGGACCGTGCCTGTTCCCTCCTCGAACGTGACGCGACGACCGGGGCCGAGATCGCCGATCTGCGGGTCGAGGCGAACGTCATTCAGGGTGACATCACCATATTCTCGGACCGGATCGACGGCGTCGAGGAACTGATGGCGGAATGCCTGTCGAGACCGGAGACCCTTCCCCCGTGGGTCGTCTCCGCCGCGGCCGACATCGCAACCTTCGCCGCGGTCTACCGGTTCGACTTCGACGCGGCACGCCGTATGCAGGACTGGGCATCGACGTACCACGAGCGAACGAGCGGACCGTACAGCGGGGCGTGGGGATACTGCTACTACGGCATCGCCGCCAATGAACAGCTCGATGTCGTTGCGGCCGAGCACCACTTCCGGAAGGCGATGCGGCTCGCGGTGAAGTCCGGGGGACGTCACTCACACGCTGCACGTCTCGCCAGCGCCCTGCTCGGCGAACTGCTCTACGAACGCGGTGACATCACCACGGCCGAACGACTGTTGAACGAGAGCCGCGAACTCGGATTCGACGTCTGCGTGGATTTCATGCTCGCCCCCTGCGTCGTCGGAGCCCACATCAGGGCGCTGCGAGGAGACCGCGGCGGGGCGGAAATGCGGATGGACGAGGGCGCCGAGGCCGCCGAATCCCGGTCGCTGCCCCGATTTCGGGCCAGGATCGACAACGAACGGGTCATGCTGGGTCTCCCTCTCGAACCCGGTCGCGCGGTCGAGTTCGCCCAGCGGCGTCACCCGGTCGATGGATTGGACGAGATCACCGCGCAACTCGAGGACGCCACTGCCATCACCCTTCTCCTCGGTCAACGATCGGCGGAGACGACAGCGACCGCCTGCACCTGGGCCGGGGAATGGGTCCACAGGATCGAAGGCCGAGGACGGCACCGGGCGCTACTGCAAGCGAATCGACTGCTCATCGGCTGCCTCGCGGCCGCAGGTCGAATGGACGAAGCGAAACAGGTGCTGGCCTCGATCGCGGCGCAGTGCGCGGATCGCGGCATGATCCGGTACCTCCTCGACGGGGGACCGTATGTCATGTCGACTGTGCGCGGCCTCCGCGACGATCAACTGCACGGGCTGTGGCGGCCGGAGTGGACGCCGGTCCCGAGCGCCTTTCTCGAATCGCTCTGCGGTGCGCCGACATCGCCGCTGGACCAACTGGACCCCTTCGGGCCAGCGCCAACAGCCGGGATCCCGCCTCCACGCACCGCATGAGCGACGACGCCCGACGCCGTATCTGCCGCGGTCGCCGCTATGTCGCAGGCGGGCTGAGGACCGCCCGGATCGATGCCGCGGCCACTGCGCGAGGGGCGATCGCCCCTCACAGCGTTATGCAGCGAGCTCTTCATCCGGCCAGGCGTCAGCTGGCGGCGCTGAGCGCGAGGTCGACCTCCGCGGGAATGTGTCCGCCCTTCGAGGTCGTAGTCCTGCTCGGCCGCCCGTGCCCGATTCCTCGACCTCGCGCGACGCCATAACCGGGCCGCGCGGACTCTGCTCTCGATCCGGACCCTCGGATCGGACAAACCCGGTCCGCGACGACTGCCCACGGTGTCAGCTCCCAGCCCGACGGCGATGCCCTTCCGTCACCGACGTCGGCACCGATCAGCTTCGAATTTGCGTCCACGACCACTCCGGCACGGACGTAAACTCGGCATCGTGAAGGCACCCATAGCCGACCTCGCGGACTTCGCCGCACTGGAACCGTTCTTCCGGATCATCGAACAGGGCCTGCACGGGCTGGTCCAGCCCGGACACTTCTTCGACCTCCTCGCAGAAGACATCACCGTCGACTACGTGATAACCGTCCCCGGGTACCCGCGGCACATCGAGGGCCGTTCCGCAGTCGCCGAGCTATACCGCCCCTACGGCACCACCATCGTTCTCGACCGCTGCTTCGATCTGGCCGTCCACCACGACGCCACCACCGGGGTTGTGGTGCTCGAGTACGCCTCCGAAGGCCGGGTGGTGGGCACCGGACGCCGATACTCCAACCGATACATCTCCGTGCTCACACTCCGCGACAGCGAGATCTCGCACTGGCGGGACTACCTCGACCCGATCGCTGTCTTCGACGCCGTCGGTTGGCCACCACACTGACCTCCCCGGCGTCCCCTCCCCTGACTCCCACCTGGCGCGCGACGCAACGGGGTTGACCACAGAAGCGGCGTGTCCGGGGCCTGGACCTCGAGCGCACCGAGCAGCATCCTGCTCGAACAGCGCACCGATTAGGCAGTAAGTACCAGGTTCGCGGCACCGCGCACACAGGTCACGAGGCGAGCGATCGCCTCGGCGACCGGGATCGGCTGCTCGAGGATCACCGAGTGGCCGGCGCCGTCGACGCATACGAAATCAGCATCCTCGACCCGCGCGGCGATTGCCACCGAATGGGTGGCCGGCGTCATCAGGTCCGCGGAGCCGCACAGCACGAGCGTGGGAATCGCCGAGAGTGCGGGCAGTGTCCCACTCTCGTCGTAGGTCATGAACGAGCTCAGGAAGCTGGCCATCGTCACGATCGGGGTCTCATCGTGCATCGCGCTGGCAAGTGCGAGGACGCGCGGGCTGACCTTCCGGTCACCGAATTCAGCCCCGCGGATCACCGGCGCGAATACCTTGCAGCCCAGTCGCTTCACCTGCTCCATGGAGGTCGGAGCTCGGCGCACCGCCCCCTGGATCCAGGACAGGACGGGTGATCGCAGCAGTCGGCCAAATCCTGCCTCAGCCAGACCGCTCGCGGCGGTCGCAATCAAGCCGATCCCGACGATGCGGGCGCCGATCTCGTGCGGATGCTGGCGGGCATACGTCAGCGCTGTCATCCCACCCATGGAGTGGCCGACCAGGATGACGGGGCCGGTGGGAGCGACGGCGCGGAGCACCACGTGGAGGTCGCGGCCCAACTGCTCGAGCGTGTAAGTCCAGGCTGGCGCCTCGGCGGAATCGCCATGTCCGCGGTGGTCGTAGCAGACGATCCGGGCGTCGCGGTACTGCCGCATCAGGTCATCCCGCACCAAGGACCACGATTCGGTACTCAGGCAATGGCCGTGCAGAAGGACAATGGTCACAGGGGCGTCGGTGGGGCCGTACTCGCGAACCGCAAGCGAAACATCGTCGTCAGCCGAGACTGTGGTTCTACGCTCGACCGGGTCCGGGGTGGTGATCGCGTTCGACATGCCGCCCTCCGGTCCTGTTTGCGGTGACAGGTTCTACTGTCCGTCGCGTCGGCTCAGGAAGTAAGCACCCCGAGTGCTGTCTGGAAACACCCGAGGGTGACCGTTCCGCCACCCAGGGTGAGATGGTCACTGTTTCCCGGGAGACCGGCACTGCACTCGTCCGGGCGGTGAAGCGGTCGTCGGCGACGTGGGCGCGGTGCACGACCGTTACACCGATCCGCTGATCCTCATCGACTTCCCGGAAACATCAATCACGTTGTGGGAGAGAATCTTCGGACCCACCCTTGTCGCTTGCCAGGGTGATGGGACCACCTCGTTGCCACGAGCATGGGACCACCCGAAGTGTGTCATCGAGCATCGACCTCGCCTTCTGAACTGTCAACCGCGCCATGCCCCAGACGGGTGCGTTGCCGGTAGGACGGGCCCTCGATGACGAGGGTGTGCGCCGAGGAGGTGAGCCGGTCGATCGCCGACTGCGCCAGCAGGGCGTCGGTGGTCATCGACAGCCACTCATCAGGGGCCCTATTCGAGGAGACGATCGTCGCCTTGCGGCGGTGGCGCTCCACGACCAACTCGTAGAAGTCGTTGGTCTCGGTCGCGTCCAGGGGCCGAAGCGCAAAATCGTCGAGTAATCCCGATGTCGGGATTACTCGACTTATCCCGACCACGGAATTATCCCGACATGGGTATCGGGGTGGTGACCGGATGTGTTGTTCGGGTGGGGTTCTGGGGTGTGTGGGCGTGACGTGTCGTCGGGATAATTACAGGCTTTCGAGGAATGCGAGCAGGTTGTCGGGTGGACGGTAGCGGCCCGGTTTGGAGGTGTGCGGGGTTGTTCGTGCGAGGGCGCGTTCCTTGATGCTCATGTCGGCGTGGAGGTATGCGTTGGTGGAGCGGATGTCCGCGTGTCCCATCCAGAGGGCGATGACCGCGACATCGACGCCTGCCCGAAGCAGGGTCATGGCGCAGGTATGCCTTGTGTCCGCAGAAGCCGTGTGCGGTCGCTTGCGTGTTGCGTTCAAACCCCCTGGGCTGGGAGGTGCGTCGCGCAGGATGCGGGGCCGCCCCTCCAGCCTCAAGGGTTGCTCCGCAATCGCTACGCGACGGCCTGCGGCCGCCCTTGACCCTGGAGACCTCTGCGACCCCTGACGGGCAAGATCGCGGGCATGCAGGGGCCTGCCCGTCCGGCACGCAACGCACCAGCGCGCGCCCAACCGCGACACGGGAACTAAGCAGAGACAATGTGACGGAGCACGTGGGGGGTGAGTCGTTTGGCCATCAGGGAGGGGCAACGCCGGGCGGCGGTGGTCTTGTGGAGGGCGAGACGCGCTTCGACCGCGTCGTCACTGAGCCGGCGACCGGTCCGAGT
>RRBB01000213.1:0-18246 GCA_006543605.1 Rhodococcus sp. WS4 | reverse complement strand
CTCCTCGCCAAGGGACAGCGTTTCAGCGAAGAGCGCGCCGCCCGCGAAGCCGCCGCCCGCCGCCCCCTGTTCGTCCTCCCCGCCGTGGGAACGTTCACCTCCAACTTCGGAACCCGCTGGGGCACCCTGCACGCGGGCGTCGACATCGCCGCACCCATCGGCACCCCCATCGTGGCCGTCGCCGACGGCGAGGTTATCGACTCGGGTCCGGCTTCCGGGTTCGGTATGTGGGTCCGCCTCAAGCACGCCGACGGCACCATCACCGTCTACGGCCACATCAACACCTCCACCGTCACCGTCGGCCAGAAGGTCATGGCGGGCGACCAGATCGCGACCGTCGGCAACCGCGGCTTCTCAACCGGCCCGCACCTGCATTTCGAGGTTCACCTCGCCGGCGAGAACAAGATCGACCCCCTGCCCTGGCTGGCCTCCCGCGGCATCAGCCTCGGCCCCGAGATGGACTGACCGGAACCTCCCCGGCACCACCCGAACCACAACGACTGCGGCGCATGCAATGCATGCGCCGCAGTCGTTTTCGTGTCTCTACAGCTTGACCATCGGGACGCCACCAATCAGCATCAGCCGGACCTTGCCGGCGCTGCCGAAGTCGATCGTGACCGTCGCCGTCGGTCCGGCGCCCTTGGTCTCGAGAACCGTGCCGAGGCCGTACTTGTCGTGGCTCACCCGGTCGCCGACCGCGAGGACCAGGTTGTTGTTGCGGGAGCGGGCGGCACCGAAACTCGGCGTGCCTGCCGAACCGCCGCCGTAACCGGAACCGCCGCCGAAGCCCTGACCGCCGTATCCCGATCCACGCGCCCTGCCGCCGCCGATCGCGTGGCCCGAGCCGATGCCCGTTCCCGGGTCCTCACGGCGCCAGTGCACGAGGTCCGACGGGATCTCCTGCAGGAACCGCGACTCGGGGTTCTGGATGGGCTGCCCCCACGCCGACCGCATGACCGCCCGCGTCAGATACAACCGCTGCCGGGCACGGGTGATACCCACGTACGCGAGACGCCGCTCCTCCGACAGTTCGGTGGGGTCGCCGAGCGCCCGCATGTGCGGGAACTGGCCGTCTTCCCACCCGGTGACGAAGACGACGGGAAACTCGAGCCCCTTCGCGGTGTGCAGGGTCATCAGGGTGACGACGCCCTCGTCGTTGTCCGGCAGCTGATCGGAGTCCGCGACCAGGGAGACCCGTTCGAGGAAGGCGGCGAGGGAACCGGGGTCGGGCTCGCCGTCCCGGGCGTCGACGTCGCCGTCCTCGGGCGGCTCGACGAGTCCGGCCGCGTTCCGGGCGTCGGAGCTGAACTCACGCGCCACGCTGACGAGTTCGTTGAGGTTGTCGAGCCGCGCCCCGTCCTGGGGATCGCTGCTCGCCGCGAGCTCGGCGCGGTAGCCCGTCCGCTCCAGGACGGCCTCGACGACGTCACCGATGTCGCCGAGCTGATCGGGCACGACGTCGTCGGCGGTCGTCTCCGGTGGCAGGAGGACACGCAGTCCGTCCATGAGCTCAAGGAACGCCGCGATGGCCTTCTGGGAACGGGTGTTCAGCAGCGGCACCCGGCCCTCCCCACCGTCCCGCAGCGCCTCCGCGAAGCTGATGCCCCGCTGCTCGGAGTGCACAGCCACACACGCCTCTGCGCGGTCCCCGATGCCGCGACGCGGGGTGTTGAGGATCCGGCGCAGGCTGACGGTGTCGTCCTCGTTCGCGAGGACGCGCAGATACGCGACGATATCGCGTACCTCCTTGCGCTCATAGAACCGAACCCCGCCGACGACCTTGTACGGCACGCCGAGCCGGATGAAGATCTCCTCCGGTGCGCGGGACGAGTTGTTGGTGCGGTAGAACACTGCGACGTCGCCGAACTTGGCGTCGCCGGAGTCGACGAGCTTGTCGATCTCCGAAGCCACGAACGAGGCCTCGTCGTGCTCGTTGTCCGCGACGTAGCCGGTGATGAGCTCGCCCTCGCCGGAGTCGGTCCACAGCCGCTTCTCCCGGCGACCGGTGTTCTTCGAGATCACCGAGTTGGCCGCCGACAGGATGTTCTGAGTGGAGCGGTAGTTCTGCTCGAGCAGGATGGTGCGGGCGTCCGGGTAGTCGCGCTCGAATTCCTCGATGTTGCGGATCGTGGCGCCGCGGAACGCGTAGATCGACTGGTCCGCGTCGCCCACCACGCACAGCTCGGCGGGGGCGACCCGATGGTCCGCGTCCTCGCCGTCCGCCGTTCCGCCGACCAGCTCACGCACCAGCATGTACTGGGCGTGGTTCGTGTCCTGGTACTCGTCGACCAGCACGTGACGGAACCGTCGGCGGTAGTACTCGGCCACCTGGGGGAACGCCTGCAGCATCGCGACCGTCTCGCCGATCAGGTCGTCGAAGTCCAGTGCGTTCGCCGAACGCAACCGCTGCTGGTAGTGGCCGTACACCTTGGCGATCAGCCGAGGCAGTTCCGCCGGGTCCTTGTCGGCGTCGGCACTCGCCTGTCCCGGATCGATCAACTCGTTCTTGAGATTCGAGATGTGCGTGGCGAGGAGCCGCGCCGAATAGCGCTTGGTGTCGATGTTCAGATCCTTGGCGATCATCGTCAACAGTCGCCGCGAATCGTCCGCGTCGTAGATGGAGAAGTTCGAGTTGAGGCCGGGAAGCAGCGCCGCCTGAGCCCGGAGGATCCGCACACAGCTCGAGTGGAAGGTGGACACCCACATGCTGTTGGCCCGGGGGCCGACGAGGTGGGCCACGCGCTCGCGCATCTCGGCGGCGGCCTTGTTGGTGAAAGTGATGGCCAGGATCTGACCGGGCATCACCCCCCGCTCGGCCAGCAGATACGCGATCCGGCGGGTCAGCACCGCCGTCTTGCCCGAGCCCGCACCCGCGACGATCAGCAGCGGAGAACCGGCGTGCACGACCGCTTCCCGTTGCGGTGGGTTGAGGCCCTGGAGGAGCGCATCCGACACCGCGCGCGCAGGTTCGGCGGCGCGCGGAGTCGTCTCGTTGCTCAGGGGAGAAGCGGTGCCGGAGATAGTGTTCATCGTCTTCCAAACTTACCGGCGTGTACCGACAGCGTCACAGCGGCTTGGCCTGCGCGGTACCGCCATGGCAAACTGGTACACATGTTCAGACCGTCGTCGCGCCCCCTGTGGCGATTTTTTTACGGGTACCGGCCTCCGGTGCCCGTGAACTGAACAGCTCACGAGCCCCGAGGTCCGCACCGGATCCGGGGCTTTTTTCGTCAAACGAGCCTGGATCGGTAACGACTCGAGCCAAAACAACGATCCAAGTTCTGACAAGAGGGAGACGAACCAATGAGCACTCAGACCGTCGCATCAGCCGCCAAGGAAACCGCTGTTCCCACCAGCGAGGCCGAGATCGAGGTTCTCCGCCAGGAGATCGACAAGCTCGACGCCGAGATTCTCGCCGCAATCAAGCGCCGCGCGGAGGTCTCGCAGCTCATCGGGCGCACCCGGATGGCGTCCGGCGGTCCCCGCCTCGTCCACAGCCGTGAGATGAAGGTGCTCGAGCGGTTCAACGAGCTCGGCCAGGAAGGCCACACGCTTGCCATGCTGTTGCTGCGCCTCGGGCGCGGCCGCCTCGGTCACTGAGTTCCCGAAGCGGCCTGCCCCTTCACCGCGGCGGTCGTTACGGCTCGAGTGCCACGTACTTGGTGTCCAGGTACTCCTCGATGCCTTCACTGCCCCCTTCGCGCCCGAAGCCTGACGCTTTGACGCCGCCGAAGGGGGCAGCGGTGTCCGAGATGACTCCACGGTTGACGCCGACCATGCCCGATTCGAGGGCGTCGGCGACGCGGAGTGCGCGGTCGAGGTCGCGGGTGAAGATGTAGGACGCCAGGCCGAACTCCGTGTCGTTGGCCGCGGCAATCCCCTCCTCCTCGGTGTCGAACCCGGCGATCGCGACCACCGGTCCGAACACTTCCTCTTTCAGGATCCGAGCCTGGGCGGGAATCTCGTCCAGCACCGTCGCCGGGTAGAAATAGCCCGGACCTTCCGGCGCGACGCCGCCGAGCCGCACCCGAGCGCCCGCGCCGACGGCGTCCTGCACGAGTTCCCCGACCTTCTCGAGTTGATCCGCGTTGATCAGCGGGCCGAGCGTCGTATCGGGGTCCGTGCCCGGGCCGAGTGTGTACGACGACAGCTTGTCGACGAGCTTGGCGGTGAATTCCTCCCGCACGCTGTTCGCGACGTGGAAACGATTGGCCGCGGTGCAGGCCTCACCTCCGTTGCGCATCTTGGCGAGGACGGCGCCGGCCACGGCCTTGTCGACGTCCGCGTCGTCGAAGACCACGAACGGCGCGTTCCCCCCGAGCTCCATGGAAGTACGCAGCAGCCCCTTCGCCGACTTCTCGACGAGCATCCGTCCGACACCGGTCGAGCCCGTGAACGTCAGCTTCCGCAGTCGCGGGTCGTCGAGCAGCGGACCGGTCACTTCCCCCGACTTCGACGTCGGCAGCACCGACAGCACGCCCTTCGGCAGTCCGGCGTCCGCCATCACTTCGGCGAGCAGCAGCATCGTCAGCGGAGTCTCGGAGGCGGGTTTGACGATCATCGTGCAGCCCGCGGCCAGGGCGGGGCCGATCTTGCGGGTGCCCATCGCGAGCGGGAAGTTCCACGGGGTGATCGCCAGACAGGGACCGACGGGCTGCTTGGTCACGAGGATGCGTCCGTTCCCCGCGGGGGCCGGTGTGTAGCGGCCGGCGATGCGCACGGCTTCCTCGCCGAACCACCGGAAGAATTCGGCGCCGTACTTGACCTCCGCCGCGCTCTCCGGCAGCGCCTTGCCCATCTCCAGCGTCATCAGCAGGGCGAAGTCGTCGGCCCGGGCGGTGATCTTCTCGAACACCGCGCGCAGCAGCTCCCCTCGCTCCCGCGCCGGAGTCGCCGCCCACTCCCGCTGCACCGCGGCCGCGGCGTCGAGCGCCTTCATCGCGTCGGCGGGACTGGCGTCCGCGACCTCGGTGAGGGCGTCGCCGGTGGCCGGATCGAAAACGGTGAACGTGGCGCCGTTCTCGGCGTCGCATTTCTCGCCGCCGAGGAAGAGGGTGGTGGGGACGGTTCGCATGAGTTCGACAGCATCCATGACGTCCATCATGCGCCGCACCGAAGTTCACACGGAAGTTTCGACGCGCGGGCATTAAGCTCAAATCTCGTGAGCTCAGACATCACCGGAACCGCTGCCTGGCAGAAATTGCGTGATCATCACGCTCAAATTCAGTCCGTCCATCTTCGAGAGCTCTTCGAGAAGGACCCGGCACGCGGCCAGGAACTCACCGTGTCGGCCGGCGACCTGTACATCGACTACAGCAAGCACCGCATCGACCGCGACACCATCGGGTTGCTCCTCGAACTGGCGCGCACCGCAGAGGTGGAGGCACGCCGTGACGCGATGTTCGCGGGCGAGCACATCAACACCTCGGAGGACCGCGCCGTCCTCCACACCGCGCTGAGGCTGCCTGCCGACGCGTCGCTCGTCGTCGACGGGCAGGACGTCGTGGCCGACGTTCACGACGTCCTCGATCGCATGGGCGACTTCACGGATCGGGTGCGCTCCGGCGAATGGCGCGGGGCCACGGGCGAGAGAATCAAGACCGTCGTCAACATCGGCATCGGCGGATCCGACCTGGGCCCGGTCATGGTGTACCGGGCGCTGCGGCACTACGCGGACGCCGGCATCAGTGTCCGGTTCATCTCCAACGTCGACCCGTCCGACCTGGTGCGCAGCCTGCAGGGCCTCGACCCGGCCACCACCCTGTTCATCGTGGCGTCCAAGACGTTCTCGACGCTCGAGACGCTCACCAACGCCACCGCCGCGCGGCGGTGGCTGCTCGCCGGGCTCGGACTCGGAAACGACGCCGTCGCAAAGCATTTCGTCGCCGTGTCGACGCACGCGGATCGGGTGGCGGAGTTCGGCATCGACACCGCCAACATGTTCGGGTTCTGGGATTGGGTGGGCGGCCGGTACTCGGTCGATTCCGCCATCGGACTGTCGGTGATGGCGGCCATCGGCAAGGAGCGATTCGCGGAGTTCCTCGCCGGCTTCCATGCCGTGGACGAGCACTTCCGGACGGCGCCGCTCGAGGAGAACGCGCCGGTCCTGCTCGGGCTGATCGGGCTCTGGTACTCGAACTTCTTCGGCGCCGAATCCCGTGCCGTGCTTCCGTATTCCAACGACCTCGTGCGGTTCCCGGCCTACCTGCAGCAGCTGACGATGGAGTCGAACGGAAAGTCGGTGCGCGCCGACGGCTCCCCCGTTCCCGCGTCCACGGGTGAGATCTTCTGGGGCGAACCGGGAACCAACGGTCAGCACGCCTTCTACCAACTCCTGCACCAGGGAACCCGGCTCGTTCCCTCCGACTTCATCGGTTTCGGCGAGCCCACCGACGACCTGCCCACCGCCGACGGCACGGGCAGCATGCACGACCTGCTGATGAGCAACTTCTTCGCCCAGACGAAGGTCCTGGCGTTCGGGAAGACGGCCGACGAGATCGCGGCCGAGGGAACACCCGAACATCTGGTGCCGCACAAGGTGATGCCCGGTAACCGGCCGTCCACCACGATCCTCGCGCCCAAGCTCACGCCGTCGGCGATCGGTCAGTTGATCGCGCTGTACGAGCACCAGGTGTTCGTCGAGGGCGTCGTGTGGGGCATCGACTCGTTCGACCAGTGGGGCGTCGAGCTCGGCAAGACGCAGGCCGTCGAGCTGCAGCCGGTGCTGACCGCCGCGGATGAGCCCGCCGCGCAGAGCGATTCGTCGACGGACAGTCTGGTGCGCTGGTACCGCCGTCAGCGCGGACGGGCCTGATTCACCAGCTCTCGGTGGTGTAGACCCGGCCCGAACGATCGACCAGCCGCGCACGCAGTTCGTGCTGCTCGATCCACCGGATCGCACCGATGCCACGGGCGAGGGCGGCGACGCTGGCCGCGTACGCCCAGAGTGCGTCGTCGGCGATGACGGTCACCGTCTCCCATTCGGTGGCGGTGGGCGGTTCGGTGACCGGGGGCCCGAAGGCCGTCGCCATCGCCGTCCCGTTCACCAACTCCACTTCGCCGTCGCCGGGCACCGGGATCTGCCAGCCGCCCGCCGGGCAGTGGCCGGCCGTCGCAACGACGTCACCGATGCGCACGGCGGCCCCGCACTCGAGTTGGCGGGCGACCAGTTCCGCCGCCCGATCCACCGTGTCGGCCTTCGCGGTGTCGGTGATGTCGAACGAGGCACCCCACGGCGCGAACACGACGTCATCGTCGATCTGGACGTCCAGGAAGCTGGGTGCCGGATGCACGGTGGGGATCAGGTCCTCGTCGGCGGATTCGGTGGCGAGCGGATTCACCACGCCGTCGGTCATCCGCGCCGCCCACAGCGCCGAACGCAGCAGTGCGGACATTCGCCGGCTCACCTTCACCGGGGCGCCCTGCGAGAGGTTGACCGCATGGATCTCGGCGTCGCCGCGGTGGATGTCGCAGACCGATTCGGCCTCGTCGATGACGGCCGCGATCAACGCGGCGGCCTCGGGAAGGGCGGCGCCCTCGGTCACGTCGACCTCCACGACGGAACCCCACACCTTCCATTTCTCGACGCTAACCATGGTGTACTCCGTGGGCGGGTCCGTACAGCGCTGCACTTCCATTATGCGCCGGTTGTCCAGAGGCCTACGTCCCGCGACCGGCTCGACCGGTCGTACACTTCGCTGGTGAGCGCCCGATTGAGCGTCGTCGACGAGATGTTTCTACGCACCCACCGGGGGTGGGGTACGCCGATCGTGATGCAGGGACTGTGGCGTACCGACGGGTGGGTGGACGCCGCGACTCTCGATGCGCTGGCCGCGGAACTCGCCCGGGGGCCGCTCGGCCGGCGGGTGGTGCGTCCGCGAATCCCCGGCGCGCGGCCCCGGTTCGAGCCGAGTTCCGACGCCTTTCCCGTCGAATATTCCGACATCGCTGCGGGGTCGGTTCTCGCGTGGGCGGACGAGCAGGGTTCGTTGCCGGTGGACCCCGAGCGTGGTCCCGGCTGGCGCCTGGCCTGCGCACGACCGGCCGATGGCGGCACGGTGCTGTCGCTGGTGTGCTCGCATGTGATCGCGGATGCGCGGGGGCTGGCGGCGGCTATCGCGGCCGCCCTGCAGGGCCGGCCGCCGTCGGACTCAGGGGGCGGCGCAGGCGCCGTCGCGGACATGTGGGACGCGACCCGGCTCGCGCGCCGGGTGACGGAGGGGACGGCACGTGCGGTGGCCGGTCTCGCGGTGAACGGGAGCCGCCGCGCGGAACTCCGCCGCTTCCTGCACGTGAGTGGCAATGCGTCCCCCGGCACACTTTGCCACTCACCTGTGTCGGCGGTGCTGGACGTGGACGCCGAGCAGTGGGACGCCGCCGCGGATCGGGCAGGCGGCACCCCCAACAGCCTGTTCCTGTCGGTGGTGGCCGAGGCGGCGCGGCGGGACGGCGAATCCCGGCCGCTCACGATCAGCGTGCCGATGGATCTCCGGGCCGGCGACGACGCGTCGGGCACCGCGAACTCCGTCGCCATGGTCGAGGTGGACGTGTCCCCGCAGGACACGGTCGCCGACGTGCGGGCGGCGAGCCGGGCAGCGTACTCCGCACCCGCGATGACCAGCCCCGCCGGATTCCCGGAGGAAATGCTGCAACTGGTCCCCGACCGGGTGGCGCACGCCCTGACGGGTAACCCCGGCGAGCGCGACGTGTTGTGTTCCAACATCGGGCCGCTACCCGAGGCGCTCGCGTCGGTCGGCGGTCACCGGACCACCGGAATCGCCACCCGCGCCGTGCACCCGGGGGTCGTCACCAGCCGCACCCGGCTGTCCGCCTATCTCAGCCGGTTCGGCGGCAGTTACACGCTCGCGCTGGAGTCGCTGGACAGCCCGGACCGGGCGGCGCTCCGCGAGCGGACGGAGAGCATCCTCGCCGGGTACGGACTCACCGCGCGGGGGTGGTGAGGACTACAGCCCGGGCGTGAGATCGGTGTAGGGCTGCCGCGCCGACTCCGGATCCCCGTAGGTGATGGCCCGCTCGCGGCGCGTCCGCGACGCCAAAGTGACGCCCCAGTTGAGGAGGGTGCCGAACCGGTTGCGGTACCCGGCGAGGAACGCGATGTGGATGACCCCCCACGACACCCAGCCGAAAAACCCGGACATCCGGATCGGACCGGCCTGGAGCAGCGCATGCCTGCGGGCGATGTAGGCCGCGCTCCCGAGGTCGCGGTACTTGAAGGGTTTGCGGTCGGGCACTCCACCTGCAACGGTCCGCTCGATGCACCCACCGGCGTGCCTGCCGCCCTGCATCGCGACCTCGGCCACACCGGGGAGGTCGTTCAGCGACATCAGGTCGCCGATCACCCACACGTTCGGGTGACCGGGCACGGTCAGATCGGGTTCGACCGCGATGCGGCCACCCTGAATCTGCTTCACGCCCAACGCCTCCGCGAGCACGGCGGCGAACGGCACGGCCTCGACGCCCGCGGTCCACAGGATCGTGCGGGCCCCGTACCGCTTCTTGGTGTGGGCCGCGTTCTTGGCCGTCGTCTCGATGCTGGTCTCGCAGACGTCGGTGACGTGCACACCGAGGTGCGTTTCGACGCCGACCTTGTCGAGTGTCCGTTGCGCCGCCGCGGACAGTTTCCGGTTGAACGACGCGAGAACGCGGTCGCCGCCGTGGAAGAGCAGCACCCGAGCCTCGCACGGGTCGATGGACTGGAATTCGTTGGCGAGGGCGTGCACGGCGAGTTCCCGGATCTGGCCCGCCAATTCGACTCCGGTGGGTCCGCCGCCGGCGACGGCGAACGTCAGCCACGGTCTGCGCTCCTCCGCGGTGGGCAGAGATTCGGCCATCTCGAAGGCGGAGATCAGCTTTCGGCGGATGGCGAGGGCGTCGTCGAGGGTCTTCATCCCCGGCGCCCATCGGATGTACTCGTCGTGCCCGTGATACGCCTGACGCATCCCCGCGGCGACGATCAGGTAGTCGTAGGGAAGCTCGAACGTGGATCCGTCGAATCGGCTGGCCGTCAGCACCCGGCGGCCGGCGTCGATCGCCTGCGCCTCCCCGAGCGCGACGTGCACATTGCGGTTGCCGCGCAGCAGATGGCGCAGCGGACTGCTGATCTCACCCTCGGAGAGCAGCCCCGTCGCGCATTGGTAGAGCAGTGGCTGGAAGACGTGGCTGGTGCCCCGATCGAGCAGGGTGACGTCGACGTCGGCGTCGCGAAGCCGCCGGGCCGCATAGACGCCGCCGAACCCTCCCCCGATGATGACGACGCGCGGCCGTGAACGCTGCAGGCCGAGGGACGAGGATTCCTGGGCGGTCGTCATAGGTCAGTCCTACACGAACCGGGATGTCCATGCATGAGGAAGGAACCTCAACGCGAGGTCGATTCCTCGCCACCTGATTCCCGGCAGCGCGGCGCGGTTCGTCTCCTTCTCGATGGCCGAGACCATCGCGTCGACGCCCGCGTCGAGGGTGGCCATCATCGTGGTGTCGCCGGCGTTGCCCGACATGTCGGTGGCGATGTACCCGGGCAGCAGGGTGGTCACCACGATCGGACTCTTCGCGAGCTCCGCGGTCAGTGCCTCGCCGAGGGCCGACACTCCTGCCTTGCTGGCGGAGTACGCCGCCTTCGGCCCGGGCAGTCCCCGGTCGGCGCTGATCGAGGACACCAGCACGAGGTGGCCGGAGTTCTGTTCGCGGAAGATCGCGAGGGCGGCCTCGCACTGGGACAGCGCGCCGACGAAGTTGGTGCGCGCGGTGGCCAGATTGGCGTCGGCCCGGCCGGTTCCGATCCTGGCGCCCTTGCCGAGTCCGGCGTTGACGACGACGCGGTCGAGTCCGCCCAACTCGCCGCGCAGTTCGCCGAAGACCCGGACCACGGCGTCGTGGTCGGTGACGTCGAGTTCGCGGACGGCGACCACGATTCCGGGGTGCGCGGCCTGCAATTCGTCCTTCAGTGACTCGAGCCGTTCGAGGCGCCGCGCACACAGCGCGAGGTCGCGCCCCTGGGCGGCGAACCGACGCGCCATCTCCTCGCCGAGCCCCGAGCTGGCGCCGGTGATCAGAATCTTCTGCCGTGTCATTCCGCCACAGTATCTACCCGTGGGTAACAACGCGAGGTGCTCCGGCGGAAGCTCTGACATTCACCACCGACCGGCATACCGTTACAGGCATGACTGACTCTGGGAGCGGCGCGGAAGAGTTCGATGTCATCGTGATCGGGGGCGGCCCGGCGGGTGAGAACGCGGCGGGTTACGCCATCGCAGGCAGCGACCGCACCGTGGCGCTGATCGAACACGAACTCGTCGGCGGGGAATGCTCCTACTGGGCCTGCATGCCCAGCAAGGCGCTGCTGCGTCCGGGCGAGGTCCTCGGGGCAGCGCGCAACATGCCCGGGGTGTCGGCCGGCCCGCTCGACGTGGATGCCGTGCTGGCCCGCCGCGACTCGTTCACCAACAACCACGACGACTCGTCGCAGGTGATGTGGGCCGACTCCCAGGGGATCGACGTCATCCGCGGATCCGCACGTATCACCGGGGAACGCACGGTGACGGTCGGTGGAGCACGCGAACTGCGCGCCCGGCACGCCGTCGTCGTCGCGACCGGAACGACCGCCGCGGTCCCCGACACCCCCGGCCTGCGCGCGGCGCTGCCGTGGATCTCGCGGGACGCCACCAATCTGAGGGAGATCCCGCGCCGGGCCGTGGTGATCGGCGGCGGCGTGGTGGCCTGTGAGAGCGCCACGTGGCTGCTGGACCTCGGTGTCGAGGACCTGACGATGGTGGTGCGCGGCCGCGCGCTGCTCCCGAAGAACGAACCGTTCGCCGGCGAACTGGTGGCCCGGTCACTGGAGAAGAAGGGCGCGCGGATCCTGTTCGGGGCGGATCTCCGCGGGGTCGAGCGGCCCGACGCACGGGACACGGGCATCGGCCGCATTCACGGCGGCCCGGTGACCCTGGACGTGGCGGGGCAGGATCCGCTCGTCACCGACGAGATCGTCGTGGCGACCGGGCGCACACCGGCGACGGCCGCGCTCGGCCTCGACGCGCGACTGCTGAACTCCCACGGGTACCTCGACACCGACGACCATCTGACGACGGCGGACGAGTGGTTGTACGCCGTCGGAGACGCCAACGGTCGCGCGCTGCTCACCCACATGGGCAAGTACCAGGGCCGCGTCTGCGGCGACGTGATCGCCGCTCGTGCCGAGGGCCGTCCGCTCGACGGGTCCCGGTTCCGCGCGACGGCCGACCACGGACAGGTTCCGCAGGTGGTGTTCGCCGACCCGGAGGTCTCGGCCGTCGGGATCACCGCGAAGGAGGCGCGGGACGCGGGTGTGGACGTCGAAACCCTGGAGGTCGACATCGCCGTCGCCGGCTCGTCGCTGGCCCGCGACGATTTCAGCGGCCACGCCAAGCTCGTGGTCGATCGGGCCACCGACACCCTGGTCGGTGCGACGTTCGCAGGCACCGATGTGGGCGAGCTCGTCCACGCGGCCACCATCGCGCTGGTCGGAAAAGTGCCGCTCGACACGCTGTGGCACGCGGTTCCGTCGTACCCGACCGTGAGCGAGGTGTGGCTGCGGCTGCTGGAGGCGAGGCGCTGACCGAACGGAAGGAGCGTTCGCTCGTCCGGCCTCCGTATAGTCGCCGACATGGCGCCTGACACTCTCACGACCGACACACTGGTGAGGACGACCGACGGGGTGGTCCGGGGCCGGCGGGTCGGCGACCTGCTCGCGTGGCGGGGAATTCCGTACGCGGCTCCCCCGGTCGGCCCGCTGCGGTTGCGCGCACCCCAGCCGGTCGTGCCGTGGTCCGATGAGCTCCACGCCACCGAGTTCGGCGACGCCGCCGTCCAGCACAAGAAGTTCACCGCGCTGCGTCCTGGCAAGTATCAGCCGAGCAGTGAGAACTGCCTGACGCTCAACGTGCTGGCCACCCCCGGCACGTCCGGGTCGCGGCCGGTGATGGTGTTCATCCACGGTGGCGCGTACACGCTCGGCATGTCGGCCACCGCCCTGTACGGCGGGCAGTCGCTGGTCCGCCGCGGCGACGTCGTGTACGTGTCGATCAACTACCGCCTCGGATCACTGGGATACCTCGACTTCACCCAGTTCTCCACCCCCGAAAGACCTTTCGACTCCAACCTCGGACTCCGCGACCAGGTCGCCGCACTCGAATGGGTGCAACGCAACATCGCCGAATTCGGCGGCGACCCCGACAACGTCACCCTCTTCGGCGAATCCGCCGGCGCCAACGCCGTCACCACCCTGATGACCACCCCCGCCGCGAAGGGCCTGTTCGCACGGGCCATCTCGGAGAGTTCCGCCCCCGGCCTGGTCACCACGGCGGAGCGGGCGGCCCACTGGGCGTCCGACTACATCACCCTGCTCGGGGCCGAACCCGGCACTGCCGCAGAGGCGCTCGGCTCGTCACCCGTCGGCGCCCTCGGCCGGGCCGGAAATCGTCTCGGCGCGAAAGTCCTGTCGGAGACACCGGGCCTGCACCCGTTCGGCCCCGTGATCGACGGCGACTTCCTTCCGAAGCCACCGCTCGACGCGTTCGCCGACGGCTCGGCACACCGGGTTCCGCTGATCATCGGTACCAATGCCCGTGAGGGCACCCTGTTCCCGAAACTCCTGGACGCGCTGCCGACCGACCCCGACCGGATCGGGCGGATGTTCGCGCTCACCGACCCGGACGCCGAGGCCCGCGTCACCGCGGCGTACCCGGGCTACCCGGAGCCGGACGCGGCGGTCGATCTGGGCGGCGACCTTACGTTCTGGAAGCCGTCGATCGAACTGGCCCAGGCGCACTCCGCGTACGCCCCCACCTACAGCTACCGTTTCGACTTCGCTCCCCGCGCGATGAAGTGGCTCGGCCTCGGCGCCACCCACGGGTTCGAGTTGTTCGCCGTGTTCGACATCGCCGACAGCCTGATCGGACGCGGCCTCACTTTGCCGGGCGGGCGACGCGGGCTGAAGGGCGTGACGGATACTGTGCAACGCCATTGGCTGCACTTCGCCTCGCAGGGAACACCGTTGGCGTCATGGCCTCGATACGACACAGACCGGAGGGCAACACTCGTGTTCGACACCGTCACCACCGTCCAGGACGACCCGCGCCGGGAGCGCAGGCTGGCCTGGGAGGGGTACGAAGGCTACTTCGGGCAGGGCCTGTGAGCGCTTTCGAGGTCCACACCGATGCCGGCGCCGTCGGAGGGCGCCGGATCGACGACCTGATCGCCTGGCGGGGCATCCCCTACGCCGCGCCCCCGGTCGGGCCTCTGCGGTTGCGGGCCCCGCAACCGGTCGAGGCGTGGTCGGATGTCCGGCGGACGTTCCACTTCGGTCCGCCCGCGCCCCAGGGTGGTGGGGATTCCGACGAGGACTGTTTGACCCTCAACGTGCTCGCACCGGCATCGGCGTCCGGAACACCGAGACCGGTGATGGTGTTCATCCACGGCGGCGCCTACTCCGGCGGGAGAGCGTCCTCGTCGCTGTACGGCGGCCACTCGCTGGTCCGCCGCGGCGACATCGTGTACGTGTCGATCAACTACCGCCTCGGAGCACTGGGATACCTCGACTTCACCCAGTTCTCCACCCCCGAAAGATCTTTCGACTCCAACCTCGGCCTCCGCGACCAGGTCGCCGCACTCGAATGGGTGCAACGCAACATCGCCGAATTCGGCGGCGACCCCGACAACGTCACCCTCTTCGGCGAATCCGCCGGCGCCAACGCCGTCACCACCCTGATGACCACCCCCGCCGCGAAGGGCCTGTTCGCACGCGCCATCGCGGAGAGCCCGCCCGTCGCATCCGCGTACCACCCCGATCGGGCGGCGCGGTGGTCGCGCGAATTCCTCGAGATCGCCGGGGTCCCGGTGTCCGAGGCCGCGGCCTGGCTCGAATCCGCAGATCCCGCCGAGTTCGTCGCGGCGGGCACGACGCTGGCGCGCCGGGGCGCCGACGAGGAACCGGGAACCCGCGCGTTCGCGCCCGTCGTCGACGGGTTCTTCCTTCCCACCCATCCGCTCGACTGTTTCGCGTCGGGGTCCGGGCATCCGATTCCCCTGATCATCGGCACGAACAGTCACGAGGGCAGGGTCTTTCCCCGGTTCCTGAACATCCTGCCCACGGATCCGGCCCGGATCGACAAGATGTTCTCGCACGTGGACCCGGCCGTGAAGGAACGGGCCATCGCCGCCTACCCCGGTTATCCCAATCGGCGCGCGGCCGCGGATCTCGGCGGCGACGTGACGTTCTGGGAACCGTCCGTCCTCTGCGCGCAGGGTCACACGACCGTCGCGCCGACGTACAGCTACCGGTACGACTTCGCACCCCGGTTGCTCCGGGTCCTCGGACTGGGCGCCACCCACGCGACGGAGCTGTACGCGGTGTTCGGGTTGACCGGACCGTGGGCGCGGGCGCTGACGGCGCTCGGTGGCCGACGCGGGCTGCGGGCCGTCACCGACACCGTCCAGTCGCACTGGTTGCACTTCGCCCGGCACGGGACGCCCGCCCCCGGTTGGCCCCGCTACTCGCCGGAGCGCCGGGAAACGCTCATCATCGACGACACCAGCCGGGTGGAGAACGACCCGCTCGGTGAGCGTCGACGCGCCTGGCAAGGGTACGAGCACCGGCGGTAGGGGAAAGAACCCGCGCCAGCCGGGTTCGTCCAGGGCCGGTTCCTCACGGCCTGACCCGCGGTTCGTTCCACGTTGCGACTTCCCTCGATTGCCCTACTCTCGTAGGACCTGCATTCGGGAGGCGAGCATGACCGAACCGAACGACCTCACAGGCCGCACCATGGTGGTCACCGGTGCCACCGCAGGGCTCGGCCTGGAAACGTGTCGCCAGTTTGCGCGCCGTGGGGCCACCGTCGTCCTGGTCGGCCGAGACCGGGACAAGATCGACGCCGCGATCGCCGACCTGTCCGAGAGCACCGACCGCGACAGGCTGAACTCGGCGCTCGCCGACCTGTCCTCGCTCGCCCAGGTCCACAAGCTGTCCGGAGAACTGCTGCATCGGTTCCCGCGGATCGACGTGCTGGTCAACAACGCCGGCGTCGACGTGGGGCATCGTCAGCTGACGGTCGACGGCATCGAAACGACGTTCGCAGTGAACTACCTCGCGCCGTTCGTGCTGGCGACCACGCTGGCTCCGGCGATGACGCAGGCGTCGACCGCCGACGCGGCCGGTTACCGGCATCCGGCGCGCATCGTCGACATCAGTTCGTCCGGGCACCGCGGCGGGCGCCTCGACTTCGACGACCTGGACGGCACCAAGGACACGTTCCACGGCCAGCGCGCGTACAACAACTCCAAACTCGCCCTGACCCTGTTCACCCGCGCGTTGGCGCACCGGTCCGATCCCGCCAGGCTGGTCGTCAACTGCGCCGATCCCGGTTTCGTCCGCGGCACCACTCTCGGGCGGAATCTGTCGTTCGGCCACCAGGTGGTCGGGACGCTCCTGACCCCATTCATGGCCGAGGTCGCGAAGGGCGCCGAAACGGCCGTCTGGACCGCCACCGCCACCGAATCCGGCAAGTTCACCGGCCAATACGTCAAGGGCTGCAAGGTCGTTCACGCCGGCAAGGACGCGCGCGACGCGGAACTCGCCGCGCGGTTGTGGGACGCGACCGAGGCACTGCTGGCCGACCGCAGCGCAACCGGCCGCTGATCAGTTCGGGTCCTCGAAGAGCGACAGCACATTGCTGTGCGGATCCCGGAACCACGCGACGCGGATACCGTCCGGGGCCCGCCAGGCCGCGTGTTCGTCTTGATCCATCCCGGGATACTCGGTGAACTCGATGCCCCTGCCGCGCAGCGAATCGACGACCCCGTTCAGGTCGGCGACCTTCCACCCCAGCACGGTGTACCCGGTATCGGCCTTCGCCTGCACCAGCGTGACCCGGAGCAGGGCACCGTTGCAGTCGAGGGCCAACGCGAATTCGTCCCGCGAGACGAGCGTCAGCCCCAGGGTCTCCACGTAGAACATCTCCGAGACGTCCAGGTCGGTGCTGGCCACGAAACTCACGAGCTCACCCTGAAGACTCATGCTTCAACTGTGCCCCGCACACCTGCGCGCAGGCAAGAGCGCGGGATCACCCCCGGCGCCGTCCCGTGACCCGGGGCACACGGCCCGGCGCCCGCAAGTTAACGTCGATTCGACAGGTCGTCTCGCACCGGAATGAGGAACTCGCGTGTCTGCTCCAGTTACAGAGAAGAAGGGCCCCCTCGCGGGCATTCGCGTCGTCGAATTCGCAGGCCTGGGCCCGGGCCCGCACGCCGCGACGCTCCTGGCCGATCTCGGCGCCGACGTCGTGTGCGTCCAGCGTCCCGGCGTGATCCCGCCGGACGGTCCGTACGACCAGATCCAGCGCGGCCGCCGCGTCGTCGAGGCCAACCTGAAAGACCCCGAACAGGTCGAGAAGGTGCTCGGACTCATCGAGCGGGCCGACGTCGTGATCGAGGGCTTCCGGCCCGGCGTCACCGAACGCATGGGTCTCGGCCCCGACGTGTGCCTCGGGCGCAACGAGCGCCTGGTGTACGGACGGATGACGGGCTGGGGCCAGGAGGGCCCGCTGGCCAGCGCCGCCGGTCACGACATCAACTACATCTCGCTGACCGGTGTCCTCCACGCCATCGGCCGCAAGGGCGAGCGTCCCGTCCCGCCCCTGAACATGGTCGGCGACTTCGGCGGCGGCTCGATGTTCCTCATCTTCGGGATCCTGTCGGCGCTGGTGGAACGCCAGACGTCCGGGAAGGGGCAGGTCGTGGACGCGGCGATGGTCGACGGCGCGCTGGCCCTGTCGCACATGATGTGGGCGTTCCGTGGACGCGGCGTGTGGTCCGACGAGCGCGGCGTCAACCTCCTCGACACCGGTGCGCCGTTCTACGACACCTACGAGACGTCCGACGGCAAGTACATGGCCGTCGGCTCGATCGAGCCGCAGTTCTACGCCCTGCTGCTGCAGGGCCTCGAACTCGACCCCGCCGAACTGCCGCAGCAAATGGACGTCTCGGCGTGGCCGCAGATGAAGAAGGTGTTCGCCGAGAAGTTCCTGTCGAAGACCCGCGACGAGTGGGCGGCGATCTTCCTCGGCACCGACGCCTGCGTATCGCCCGTGCTGACGTTCGCGGAGGCACCGTCCAACGAGCACATCGCCGCGCGCGGATCGCTGGTCGAACTCGACGGCGTCACCCAGCACGCCCCCGCGCCGCGGTTCTCCCGTACCC
>RRBB01000212.1:0-18259 GCA_006543605.1 Rhodococcus sp. WS4 | reverse complement strand
GTCCTCGCTGACGCTGCGGGCGCTGTGACTTGACCCTGACCCTTGCTCAGCGCTGCCCGCATGGAGACCGAAACAGCCAAAATAGTCCTTGACAAGACCCCGCCCCTTTAGGGATGACCTGTTTGAAGATCGGCACGTCGTAAACCTGGGGAACGGCCAGCAGTATCGGTGCCTCGTCCTCGTCGAACACCTCGAGTGGGCGGGCGGCGGTGGTGCCGTGGGTCCGCATCCCGGCGGTGTCACGGCACCACGCTTCGGCCCGCCGTTGCGCCTCGGCGAGATCCGTGAAGTCCTCACCGGCCCAGTAGTTTCCGCGCACATACTGAACTGCTCTTTCGACCCTAGGTTTGTCCTTTGGGGACCGGATCCGCGCCGGGTCCGTGACGAACCCGGTGTGCTGGGCGTAGTCCAACCAGCCCTGCGACAGCCGCGGATTGACCGCGTCCGCCTCGGTGACCACCGCCTTCAGATTGTCCGGGATGAGGACCTTGAAGACACCGCCGAAGAAGGTCCACGCCGCTTCGCAGCCGGCGATCACCGCCGCCAGGGTCTGCGAGTACGTCAGCCACACGAACATGTGCCGCGAGTACACGGCGGTGAAGATCAGTGCGTGCACCTTGCGGCGCCGACCGGTGTCCGGATCGGTCAGATAGCCCAGGTAGCCGAAGTCGATCTGGCATTCGCTGCCGGGATCGCCGTCGACGATGCGGACGGTGGTGTCCTTGCGGCCGAAACCGCACCGCTCGGTGGCGAATCGGTGCAACGTCCGATACGGCACCACGCAGCCCTGGCGGGCCAGCAGGGTCTCGATCTTGGTGATCGTCAGCGGTGGATGGTTCCCGTCGCCGGCCACCCACGCGGTGATCTGATCCTCGAACCCCAACAGCCGGTCCCAGGCGGACCCGTGCCCGCTCGGGCGGGCCGGGCGCACCGCCTCGATCACCGCACCGATCAGCCCATCGTCGAGGGCGTCGACACAGTCGCCGCGCTGCAACCCCGCTGCCTGGGCGGCCTCGATGTATCGGCGGGCCGTTTTGCGGTCCACCCCGCAGTGCGCGGCGATCGTGCGCAATCCCGGCGGCCGGGACCCGGGCACCCCGAGCCAGATCCGGAGCACTTCCTTGACTTCGTTCACATTGACCTCCCGAAAAGCCATGCCCGTCCGCCTTCGTGACCGGGGATACCGACACGACGATCAAACGAGTCATCCGACGGGACTCCGGCACGACGCGCCGGGGTGGTCCCATAACTGGCAATCCGAGTGGTCCCATGAGGGTGGCAGAAATCAGGTCAAGACGGTCCCATGCTCATGGCAGGCGACATTCCGACACCTCCCGGTCATCGATCCGCTACCGGCAATCGAGCACCCTCGATTCGGATCGTCGTGTGCCGGGATGGGTAGGGTATGCCAGTGATGGTGGTGTGGGTGGTTGCGTCGCGACCGGATGCGCCCGAGCCGCCGCGCCCGCTGCCTGATACCGCGGTCATGGTCCACGGCCGGCCGACGACGTGCAGTGAACTTTTCAGGTATCCCTGTGATTTCGGGTTGCAGTCTGCCTTCAACCGGTGGGGGATTGGCCTTGCTCCGTTCGTCGATTCCGGGGTCCTGGGCCCGTACGCCGAGCGGATCGGGTTCGTGGCGTCGGCGAAGGTGAGTCTGGATGCCTGCGCACTGTCGCACACCACCGGAAAGACGGTCCTCGAATTCGTCGAGCAGGCGCAACGGCAACACCCGGACGCCGGCAGCCCCGAGTTGTTTCCGTTCTGGAACCGGACCCGGCAAACCCTGTGCCCCCTGTGACCCGCACCGTCGACCACGGCACGACGTCGGGCGATGGTGACGCGGCATCACTTGTCGCAGGCGATACCGTCCTTGTCCCGGTCGAGTTTCGTCGAGTAGCCGGGCTCGCCTTGGTAGATCGGCGCCGCCCCGGCTGCTTTCGCGTCGGCGCAGGACGCGGAGCTGACCGATGATTGCGGGGCGGTGTGGATCGGCGCCGGGGGGTTTGCCGGAATCACGGCGGTCGGTGGAGCAACGGCAACGGGTGTCGTGGGCGCGACCGGGGCGACCGGCGGGGCGACGGCCGCAGTCGTGGTCGCCGGCAGGGCGGCGGTAGTCGTGGCGGGCGCCGCGCCCACGGTGGTCGTGGGCCGTGCGCTCGATGCCTCGACAATTCGGGCCACCGATGGCGTGGTGGTGGTCGACGTGCTGCTGGACTGCGCGCCGCCACCGCAGCCGCTGATGAGGGCGGAGATGGCCAGCGCTGCCATCCCCAGGGTTGTCTTCGTTCCGACGTGACATCAGGCAAACAGGACGTTCGTATCCGCTGAGTGACCGACAGACGACGAAGAAGGCCGCTCCACGGACCGAGTATGTCGTTGCGGTTGTTTCGTTTGTTTCGTTTGTTGCGTATATTTCGTCCGCAGCACATGATCAACCGACCGTGGTCGAGCAGGAGCATGCCCGGCAGGCCCTGCAGTTGCTTCGTGACGTCGAGCCGGCGGGGGAGACCCTCGATGTAACCGTGGCCGGCACCGCGGAGTCGGTGCATCTTCCTCGGGCGGCGCTCGATCTGATCCGCGAGGTGTTGGCGAATATGGCCGTCGGGCAGGGGGGTCACCGTCGTCCCGGCACATGCGGAGCTGACGACCCAGCAGGCCGCGCAGATGCTCAACGTCTCACGCCCGCATGTGATCAAGCTCCTCGACGAGGGGCACATCGAGTACCGGATGGTCGGCCGCCATCGCAGAATCCTGGCATCGTCGCTGCTCGCCTACCAGCGGACGCAGTTGGGGTCCTCGCGCGCCGCCGCGGACGAGCTGGCGGCCCTGACGGAAGACCTCGGGCTGTACTAACGTGACCTTCACCGTGCCGTGCTCTACGACGCGAATGTGCTGTACCCGAGTGTTTTACGAGATGTGCGGATCCGGCTAGCGCAGACCGGCCTGGTGCATGCCCGGTAGGCGGATCGCATCCTCCGGTGAAACATCGAGAACTTCGCCGAAGATCGCGCAGCGGCGCGATCGCTGGAAGCGTTCGGCGTGTCGGCGGCCATCATCGACAGCCGACTCACCACCGGTCAAGGCGAGCAGGTCCGATCCGGGCACATCCCGTTCACCCGGCACGCCAAACAGGTCCTCGAACAGAGCATGCGCGAAACTTCGCTGCTCGGCCACGAGCGCATCGGCACCGAACAGATCCTCCTCGCCCTCATCGACGACGACCGCGAATCCACCGGCGCCCGGTTGCTCGGCGAGGTCCTCCCGGTGGACTTCGACCAACTGCGTCAGCACATCCTCCGACAAGTCACCGAGCACCGGCTCGCAGCAGAGCTGGGGTTGGGGCCGACACAGGTCACCAACGTCAGGTTGACCGACGCAGAACATGCATTGTGCGTAGCCGCGGCCGTCTTGGCCGGATCCTTGACACGGCACGTGCCGACGGCGCGAGTACCGAATAGGGCTCTGCGCCGGGCGACACCGAGCGACCGGACGCCGCTGCGGGTCCTCGGCACCCTTCCCACTGCGGTGCGGCCTGGCCCGTTGGAACCTGGCCTGGTAACAGCGTCACCACAGCCCGCGCCGACGTTACGATCGGACCATGGAACTGGGCGCCGCGGCGCGAGCGCTGATACGGGCCGCCTACCGGCTCGTTCGTTTCCCGTTCCACCTGATCGACGACGTGGTGCTGCCGGTGATCTTCAACGAGCAGGCGCCGGTGCGGCGGGCGTACGGGAAATTCCTCCTCGACTGCGACGGCGCCGCGGCGTACCTCCTCGCCGACGACACGGCAGCGGTACATGCCGCTTTCCTCCGTGGACGCAGCGCCGCCTTCCACGACGCGATAACCCGCCACCCCAGTTGCGTATCCAGCGGATCTTGACCTCCGTAACGACGAGATCCATCGCTGCGCACGATCGGGAGAATCTCGAGGTGACCTACTCGATTCCCCGACAGAGGGGTTCGCAGCGCAGCGCGGGCGTCGCCGGCCCAGCAGAGCGGCGCGGAGTTGCCGGTTAAACGCAGAACAGGATTGAAGATGCCCACACTGATGTTCGACGCTCTGATCGCCGTTGGGGCGGTCACGCTCCGATGCTGCCTGCCCGGGTCTCGATGGCCGGCCTCGAATCATCCTGCCCGCCCGCGGTAGGACCTGGAACTTCGTACCC
This sequence comes from Rhodococcus sp. WS4, assembly GCA_006543605.1. Classification (GTDB taxonomy): domain Bacteria; phylum Actinomycetota; class Actinomycetes; order Mycobacteriales; family Mycobacteriaceae; genus Rhodococcus_F. Next base: position 14,090 of record RRBB01000212.1, on the reverse strand, counting down.
AGCCGAACGTCTGCGGATTGTGCAACCGGCGAGCAACCGCTTCAAGGACATACCCGCCCACGAACTCGGCGCGACCGCCGCGAAGGCAGTCCTGACCGAGCCGGTTGTCACCGGTGTCGCCCCCCGACACCAACGGCGAAATCCTCATGGCTGCATCGGCCAGGTCGGCCCCGGCCCCTACAACGCCCGACGAGCCGCACCGCCCGCCGGCCTCCCGACAACCACCCCACCTACCGTCAAACTCCGCGGCTCCGACCTCGGCGACGATCGCGAATCGCGGATACTGCCACGACTCCTGCCGGTAACGGCCCTGTTGAACTACTCCGCGCGTCCTGCACAGGACTTTCAGAATGTGCAGCTTGATGTCGGCTCTGCCCACGCCCCAGTCTCCCTATCTCGATGTCGACATGTGCTTTCCGGCGACCAGTTGGCTACCGGTATCTAGAATGGGGTAGTCGCAGTGCGAGGAGGCCCTCATGGGCAGGTGTTGGTGGGCTCGGGCGCGGCGCATCGGCGAACCGGTCACGGCGCTTTGAGGCTTGCCATGCCGGACGACGACACCGAGAGCACGCAACGCCAGGTCGACGCAGACGTCGTCGCGGAGTTGGCGGCTGAAGGTTTCGAGGACGCGTGCATCGCCGGCCGCGGCGGTTTCGGCATCGTGTACCGGTGCCGGCAACCCTCCCTCGACCGGGTGGTTGCCGTCAAAGTCCTGAGCCCGGACCCGGACCACATGGATCGGGCACGTTTCCTGCGCGAGCAGCAGGCGATGGGGCGGTTGTCCGGGCACCCGAACATCGTGCATGTGCTGCAAGCGGGAATCACCTACACCGGTCGCCCCTACATTGTGATGCCGTTTCATCGCCGTGATTCCCTCGACTCCTGGATCACCAACCACGGTGCCGTGACGGCGGCCGAGGCACTGGCCGTCGGTGTCAAACTCGCCGGTGCTCTGGAAACCGCGCACCGCGCGGGAGTGCTGCACCGCGACATCAAACCGGGCAACATTCTATTGACCGAGTACGGCGAGCCGCAGTTGACCGATTTCGGCATCGCCCGCATCACGGGCGGCGAGGAGACCACCTGGGGTCTGGTGGCCGGGTCACCCGCCTACACCGCCCCGGAACTGCTCAGCGGCGCCGACGCGTCGGTGGTCACGGATGTCTACGGACTCGGCGCAACACTGTTTACCGCGCTGGCGGGCCGCCCGGCGTTTGCCCGTCGCCGCGGCGAGCAGGTCTTCTCCCAGCTGATGCGCATCGGAACGGATCCGCTGCCCGATCTTCGAGAGGCGGGTGTCCCCGAAGCGGTGTGCACCGTGATCGAGGCGGCGATGTCCCGGGACCCAGCGGAGCGCCCCGCCACTGCTGCGGACCTGGGCGGCGCGCTGCGACGGGCGGGCGAACACATCGGCCTCGCACTGGCGGATATCCCGCTTCCGATCGTCGATGAGGCAGACCGCCCCTTCCGCCCCTCGGATGAGGTCGAGGTCGGTGTGTCGGAATATCTTCGATACCGACGCGGCAGCGCGACCCGGCTGGATTCCCCCGCGCCACCGAGTGCGTCCACCAAGTACCGTCCGCCGGTTACTCCAGGTGCGGCGGTGGCCCGCACACACCTGCTCGAACGCTTGCGCCGCAGCGGTCGCCCGCGTCTGGTGCTGATTCATGCACCCGCGGGATTCGGGAAAAGCACGCTGGCCGCCCAACGCCTCGCGGCCCTGCGGGGAGAAGGTGTGGCGACTGCGTGGCTGACGATAGACAACGACGACAACACCCTCATCTGGTTCCTCACCCACCTGATCGAGTCCATCGCGGTGGCGCAACCAGCTTTCGGTCGGGAACTGATTCGTGAACTCGAAGTCCACGGCGCCGGCCGCGAAAGGTACGTGCTGACCTCGTTGATCGACGAGCTTCACTCCTCCGACCACCACGTCGCCCTCGTCATCGACGACTGGCACCGCGTGAGCAACGACGACACGCGGTCGGCGCTGGCGTTCCTGCTCGAGCACGGCTGCCACCATCTGCATCTGATCGTCACCAGCCGCACCCGGCTCGGCCTTCCGCTCAGCAGGATGAGCGTGCACAACGAGTTGATTGAAATAGATTCCGCAGCATTGCGTTTCGATGTTCGGGAGTCGACCCAATTGTTGGTGGACCGCTCCGGCCTCCACCTGGACGTACCGGACATCGTCGAGCTGGAACAGTCGACGGACGGATGGGCAGCGGCGCTGCAACTGGTCTCACTGGCTTTACGTGATCATCCGGACCCGCGGAGGTTGATCGAGCATCTGACCGGAGGGAATCGGGCAATAGGCGAGTATCTGGCCGAGAACGTCCTTGGCAGTCTCGATCAACGCACCCTCGATTTCCTACTCGCGACCTCGATCACTGAGAAGATCTGCGGCAGCTTGGCGCGCGCGCTCACCGACAATCGGGAAGGGCAAGCGGCGCTCGAGGACATCGAGTCCCGTGATCTGTTCCTGCGACGGCTCGACGAGGAGGGGGAGTGGTTCCGCTACCACCATCTGTTCGCCGAGTTCCTGCAACACCGCCTCGAGCGTGACGATCCCGACCGAATTGTCGAGCTTCATCGGCGAGCAGGCCAGTGGTTCGCGGACCGGCACCTTCTCAGCCAGGCGGTCGACCACTACCTCCTCGCCGGTGAGGAAGACGATGCTGTCACGCTCGTCGAGGACGCCGCAATGGACCTGCTGGAGCAGTCGCAGATGGGAACGCTGCTCGGTCTCGCCGCGAAACTGCCGGCGAAAGGAACTACCAACCGGCCCCGCCTCCAGGTTGCACTCGCGTGGGCGCACGCGCTGCTGCATCACCCGCGCGACGCCGTGGAATGGCTGTCGGTCGCGGAGACTGCTCTGGCCAGCGACGACGACAAGGTTGCGGATTTGCGTGTCGAGGCTGCATTCATCCACGCTACGATCACCGCGTTCAACGACGAGATCGACGGATTGGACGAGGCCGTCGAGCGATGCATGGCCCGGGCGGACACACTACGACCCTGGGTATTGTGCGGAGCCGCCGACGTTGCGTCCTTCCGCGCCATCTACCGCTTCGATTTCGACGAAGCCCGCCGATGGCAGAAATGGGCGCTGCCCTTCCACCACCGTTCCACCGGGCCGTTCAGCGTGATGTACGGATATTGCATGGCCGGCATCGCCGCACGGGAACAACTCGATCTGCCGGCGGCTGAGGCGAACTTCCGGCACGCTATGGCATTGGCCTCGGAGGCCGACGAGGGTCTCGGCTACGGTGCCCGGCTCACCGCGGCTCTGCTCGGCGACCTGCTGTACGAACAGGGACACCTCGCCGCCGCCGACGATCTACTCGACCGCAGTCACACCCTGGGTGCCGAAGGCGGCACCGTCGACTTTATGGTCGCCACCTACGGAACGGGTGCCCGACTGAAGCTCCTGCTCGGGCAAAAGAATGCGGCGAAGGCGCGTCTCGATGAGGGCGCCCGGTTGGCGCAGCAATTGGGCTTGCCCCGTTTGGCAGCGCGAATAACCAACGAACGAGTTCGAGCCGGAATCGCACACGCGGCTACCGGGCCCCCGGTTGTAGACCTCGAGGGCCGACAACTGCCCGATCGGAACAACGGAATTGCAGTCACCATCTTCGAATTGGAGGAGGACTCGAGGATTCGGGCGGCCCTGACCGCCCACGATCAGGACCTCGGGCCCGTATACGAAAGGGCACACGCCCTCGTCGAGTCGATCGATCGGCAGGTCCGCCCGCGGGCATTCCTCAACGTCGCCTTGCTGCAGGTGGAAGTGCTGGGCGCCATGCAACGGGAGGATGCCGCGCTGACAGAGCTGTTGCCGCTCGCCGGGCAGTGCGCTCGCCTCGGGCTGCTACGACCGATCCTCGACGCCGGACCTGCGGTGACTCAGCTAACAAGAAATTTGCGAACGCATCTACGGGAAGGTGCCGACACTGACACTACCGGCTGGGTCGGATTGGAGGACTATCTCGCCGACCTGGAGAAGCAGCCGACCTGATATGTACGCCGGTTTGTCAAGGACGCAGGGCGAGGCGGCGTCCAGGACCGTCGTCGTGGGCGCCGCCTCTGTGGGTCCGGTCGATCTGGGTGGTGGCGAGCGTGTCGGTTTCGACGCGTGGTCAACTCTGATATTCGCGGGTTGGGTACCGCAGGACGGTTGTTCGGCTGGAGTGGATCGCTGGTCTAATGTCGAGCGTGATCCCAACGTACAGTTGGAGATTGCTCATAGGTCGCTCGCGGATCACTCCCAGGCGCTGCCGTCACCACCGCATGATTCGTCCGGACGTTGTGGGGGGTTCCCGTTCCGGTCCTTGCTCAACGGTCGTCGGCGACGAGGGGGCAAGGTGGAGTCCCCGCAGCGCAGCGAGGAGAACCGACCTTGCCGCCCGACGAGTCGACGACCACACTCGCAACCGGGGATGCGGAACGGGGACCCTGATTTCAGGTGTCGAGCACGGCCAGCGACCAACACCAGCCGGCGAGTTCGCGGGCGATCGCGGTGTTCGCCAGTGCGGGGCGTTTGTTACGGGCGTCGAATCCTGCCCAGCGGGCGTGCAGGCGCTGGTTTGCCTGCTGTCCGCGGGCCCGGGCCGCGGGACTGGCCTGCTCCCAGCGGCGCCGCAGCTCCGCCCCGGGGCGATACCGGGGTCGGTGGTGCCAGGCGGCCTCGATCAGCAGTCGTCGGGCGTGGCCGTTGCCGGTCTTGGTGATCGATCCCTGCGAGCGCGACGTGCCCGAGGAGTGTTCGGTGGGCACCAGCCCGAGGTAGGCGCCGATCGAGCGTCCGGTCAGGCGCTGCCAGTCACCGATCTCCACGGCCAGCCCGAACGCGGTCAGCGTCGAGACCCCGCGCAGGCAGCCGAGCCGAGTCACGACCGGGGTGTAGTCGCTGTCGGTGGCCATCGCCGCGATCGCCACATCCAGCCGATCCCGCCGGTCCACCGCCGCGAGCATGGTGTCGTAGGCGGTCTCGTACGCCAGCTGCAGACCGGGCGCATCGAAGTGCTGGGTGCGCAGCCAGGTGTCGTGCACCTTCGTCCACGCGTGGCCGCCGTAGTAGACGATCCCTTGCTGCAGAAGTAGTTTCGACACCCGATGCCGGGCCGACATCAGATCCCCACGACAGTCCTCACGGGCGCGCACCAGATCCCGGGCCGCCTCCTGCTCGACGCTGGGCACCGCCACCTCGACAATCTGACCGAGGTGCAGCAGACGAGCCAGATGCCGCGCGTCGCGCGCGTCGGTTTTGACCCGATCTCCGGGCGGGCGCTGCAGCTTCGACGGTGCCGCGACCAGGCACTCGATGCCCGCCGCGGTCAGTGACCTGGCCAGCCCGAAGCCGGTCGGCCCGGCCTCGTAGGTCACCGCCACCGGCGTCGGTAGGGACCTGCTCCAGCCCACGATTTCACGGTGATCCGGTGTCAATCTTCGCTCGAACAGCTCACCGGTTCGCCCGTCGAGGCCGCAGGCGACCACCGATCGTGCGTGCACATCCAATCCAATGCTCGTACGCTGATTCATCGCTGGGGCCTCCCACATCTTGTGGCTCTACCGGCCAGGACCCGTTTCCTGTCGGCAACCCACGTTCACATGTGCGTGGGGCCTCAGCCCAGCCCCTCATATCGTCTAATTCGGGAACTCGGTGTGTCGTGCGGGTTCAATGACCACGCCGGACGCGGGGTGGAAGGTGCACAAGATGGACCTCACCGTCCCGTGGGTGGTGCCCGGTAGGCAGGCAGCATCAAAACGAGTGCGACGGCGTCCCGGCTCGCCGAGGCGTGCAGGACAACGAGTCGAACTCCGCATCGATCGAGACGGTCGTGGACCCGTGGCCTCGAGCACCGCGGCAAGTGGACAACAGCCGCGACGTCATTGGCTTCGCCCAGAAACTCGAGGACGTGGTCATCAAGACCGACGAGAGGGGGCCAGATAATCAAGGACCTCGCGATCCTGGTCGTCAGCGACCAAAGCTTCCTGACCACCGAGGAGTTCCTCGGCGCACTCGAGGAGAATCTGCAGAAGAACGACTGACAGGCTCGACCAGCGGCGTGCTCTAAAGACCGACCGCTGGCACCGAGACGAGGACAGCGCAGAACTGTAGCGGTGTCCTCGACGATTTTCTTCCGATGCCCACAGGCCGAGAGTAGCCATGCCGACTACGGGCACAGCAACATGACGTTCCCGACCAACACTTTCCCGACCTGTGAGGGGGCGGGACCGTACGTCGCGGGTCTCTCGCGCGCCCTGACTCGGCCGTTGCGACATTGCCACAGGTAGGGACGGATCGAGACCACCTGCTGGCTTGTGCTCAACACGAGGAGCGACGACGCGTCGACGGGCAGGTCTTGCACAGAAATTGCATCAGCGCATCTGTTTTGAGACATACATTGTGCAATCGGCGCAAGAAACGCCCAGTTAGCCAACGTAGATTCACTGGCAATCCCTTGGCGCAGAGCTCACTGAAGACGGTGCTCGGTTTGGGTAGGAGCGTTTGCTATCCGCCGGCCAGTCATAGACCTAGTGAGGCTGTCGGCTGAGGAAGCCGATTTCGTCAACATGCGCAAGAAGGGAAGTAGAGAGGTTTAAGCATGAGCGTTGCAGAGTTGAGTGTGAATGAGTCGACTCGCTCCATGGGATCTGTTGACAATGCGTTACGAATCCTGATGTTGGTTGGAGAAACCAAAAGTGTGCGAGTGGTGGATGTGGCCGATCATCTGGGTGTGTCGAGGTCGACGTCGCACCGCCTGCTCGATGCCCTCAACAGGCGGGGCTTCGTGATGAGGGACGCCGCGCATATATACCGGATCGGCCCAGCCTTCACTCACACAGGCCTGGTGTCTGAGCGCATGCCGAGATGGCAACCCAAGGTTCGGCTCCACATGCGCGAGTTGGTCAGTCAAACCGGCAAGACATGTCATCTTGCTGTACTCGAAGGAAATAGCGTTCGAGTCATCGACGGAATGAGCAGTGAACAGTTCCCACGTGTGGGTTCACGGGTGGGGATGCTTCTCCCCGCACACTCCACCGCGGTCGGCAAGGCGATTCTCGGCGAAATGTCCGCTGAAGCTGTTCGGGCCTTGTACCCATTCGGTCTGCCTGGAGCGACTCCGTCGTCACCTACAGAGCCGGTCAAGATGCTGGCGTTACGTCGAGAACTCGCTACCGCACATCACCGAGGTTACGCGATCAATGTTGGGGAAACAGAAGTAGGGGTTACCGCGGTCGGGGCACCGCTTCACGATGAGTCGGGTCGCACTATCGCCGCGATTGCGTTGGCGGCAACCACAACTCGTATTCCGAGCGGCGACCTCCACGACTTGACAACGCGTTTGAAGAAGGCTGTGAACGTGATCGAAAAGGAAATCGCGATTCGCCACGACGGTTCGGTGTAGCAGCGGGTTACCCACAACGCCAGCTGTGGACCAGACATTAGGCGGCTGCATCTGCAGGTTCCCTGCACCGGGCTGGCCCTCCGTGTCGGCGGCCCTTCTATCAGGCTGATGGAGTTGGCGTCGAGTTTTCAGAGCCCGGTACATCAGTCCTTGCGCCCACAGAATCTAGAAAATCGCCAATGGCACGCGCAAATTTCTGCGTAGCGCGCCGAGTGCTTCGGCGTGACCGCGTTTACTGACCTCGGCTGTTGCCAGCAGAGCGGACCCATGGAATGTCCCAGGGAATGAGTGCAGTTCTACGCTGACTCCAGCACCGAGCAATCGGACGGCGTAGTCGATCCCCTCATCGCGCAGGGGGTCGAGCTCCATGGTGGACAGGTAGGTCGGCGGCAAGCGGCGCAGATCAGTTGCGCGGGCAGGAGCGGCATAGATGGAGACGCATTCGTCGTCCGGACCGGAGTACGAGTCACCGAGGTAGTACTTCCAGGACAGGATGGCGTTGGGTCGGTGCCACATCGGAGTGTCGACGAAAGTCTTCATCGAAGTCGTAGCCAGGCGATCGTCGAGTTCGGGAATCTCGAGAAACTGGAAGGCCACTGGGACGACGCCTTCATCGCGGGCTCTCAGGACGATTCCGGCGGCGATTCCTCCACCGGCGCTTTGACCGCCAACAGCGATACGCGTGGGGTCGATCTGCAACTCCTCCGCGTGCTCGTGAACGTAGGTCAGCGCGGCGTAGCCATCATCGATTGGCCCGGGGTAAGGAGTTTCCGGCGCCAGCCGGTACTCGACGTTCGCCACGGCGAATCCGAGTTCGCGTGTGACATCGACGCAGAAAGGATCGCTGGATATTGCCGTGCCGAGTACAAACCCTCCGCCGTGGAACCACACCAGTACCGGCAACGGGTTATGACTGTTCTGGGGGGTGAAGAATCGGATGGTCACGTCGGGGGCCCCGGCCAGTCCGGGTGCCGAGATCTCGCGTACGTCGACGCCGTCGTACGAGAGGTCGCTCAGTGCAGTGCCGACCAGGGAATCGAGCGTCGCCCTGGCGGAGTTTACGTCGGCCAGGTCCAGACTCGGAATCATTGAGACCGCTGGAGCCAGCTCGGGGTCGAGGGTGGGAAAAATTGTCATGTCGTCCGTCCTGCTCATCGTGGGTAACGTGGTATTCGAGAGGGGGTGTGTCGACAGCTGTTTGTCAACTCTGATTGTCTTGTGAACCCTTGGGTGGCGATTCGAAAGCGTCGGCTTCCTTGAGCGGTTCAGCTGCAGTTACGGTGTCGATCTCCCTGGTTTGGTTCCCTGAACATACGGGTCGGCAATCGGCGGGCGTATAGCTTCTACAGAGGATTCCCCCCTGCGGAACATGCTCTCCGCCAGAGGGGTGCTGAACCGGCCTTCTTGGCCTGCCACAATAGGTCCACCGCACTACCGCCGGGAGGAATTTCATGAAGGCCTCCGCATCTTGGGTCCGACGTCTCCGTGTCCCAGATGGCGAGGTCTTGATGCCTGTTTGTACAGAGGCTACGGTCGCGCCGATCCGTGAACTGATCGGGCCGGACGCTATCAACTGGGCTGTCCGAATCGCCGCAGATGCGGCCCTCAACCCTGCGACAGGATCAGCTGTCCCGCGGAGTGGTCGCAGCCTGACCATCGCCCAACGCCTTGGCTTCGAGGCTGGGTATCTGTCTATCTTGGAGAGCCTGTATCGAGGTAAACCGGTACCACCCTTCCTGAATCCGGATGCAAACAGATACATCGCGGATCTCATTCAGCGACGCATCCCCTTGGCCCAACTGCTGGCTCAGGTTCGTCAGGGTCACGCATATGTGGCAGACCAGCTGATGACTGCCTGTCGAGGCCTCGTGCCGGCGGCAGAGCTCGCCGAGCAGTTGCAGCTCATCTCCCGAGTCTTGTTCGAGTACGTTGAAGGGCTCGTCACCGAGGTCGGACCGGCCTTCGAAGCGGCCGAACGGGACTGGAGCGCCTCTGTGTACGCCGCACGCGCTAAGGCGCTCGAGCGCGTTCTCCAGGGAGATGAGTCGAACCTGGGCGAAGCGAGTCACCGACTGGCCTACGACATCGCACACCGCTATCACGTAGGCATTGTCGTATACCTCGAGTCCTCGGACGGATCCGATACCCTCCTTGTTGAGGCGGCGCATCATGCGCTCGCCGTCCTTTGTGCCACGCAGACGTTGATCATGCCCCGTGGGCTCCAGACGTTGTGGGCGTGGGGGAATTCATCCGTGCAGCTAGATGTCGATCGACTGCCGCAATTGGGGGGCCCCAGGCTCGCGGTCGGTCGACTCGGGTACGGACCGATCGGTTTCCGGCGTACGCATCGGCAAGCTCTCGAAGTTCATCGCATAGCTCGACTGCACCGAGGACCCAGGCCTTCGAGCTGCTTGTATGACGACGTAAGCCTCCTGAGCATCCTACTAATGGAGCCAGAGGCAGCGGCGGAGTTCGTCGCTTTCGAATTAGGAGATCTTGCATCGGACGACCCCAAGACAGCGGATCTGCGACTGACACTCCGTACGTTTCTAGAAAACCACAGTCCCAATGCGACGGCGGCGAAGCTTCACGTTGCGAGGAACACAGTTACCTACCGACTCAGGCGAGCAGCCGAAATCCTTGGGCGGCCGGTGGTCGAGCGACAGCTCGAGACCCGGACAGCTCTCCTGCTCCAGGAATACTGTTGTGCCCCAAGCCAGCAGGCTGATGAAGGGACACATCAGGAGGGAGGATGAGATCCACGGGACTGCCGAGGAAGTGTCCAGGTAGGCGGGGGCGACTGTTGGCTTGTGCGCCGGGCTGGAACTCGTCACGTGATCTGTATGTGCACCGGATCGACCGAGGATGCTGCTCCCGAAGGTCCCTTCCGGCTCACTGGCGTCACCGACTAGCGGAGAATCCGTCAAACATCCGTACCCGCCATGCCAGCGCCGGTCGAGAAACTCAGCTCGCTCGTGAGCATCGCCGCCGCTAGGTATAACGCAAGCATGTCCGATTTGCCCGCCTGCGTCTCCGGTTGTGTCTATGAAGATGGTGCACGGACTGGATTCGGATCTGACCGGCGTGTCGTAGCCCAAGAAGACGGCCATCGCGTGACTCTTCGAGAGACCGACCAAAGTCACTCGATGAAGGACCACGCGATGACCACTGCCCACGATATCGACCTGCACCAGTTCCTGACCGACCGCCTCACCGACGCCAGCCCCCACCTGCTGCGCAGCCTGCTGTCCACGTTCATCGACGCGCTGATGGGCGCCGAGCCGCCAGCCTGTGCGGCGCCGGTTTCGGTGAACGCTCCGAAGAGCGAGTCAACAGCCAAAACGGCCACCGCCATCGGGACTTCGATACCCGTGCCGGGACTCTCGACGTGGCGATTCCGAAGCTGCGCTCCGGCTCGTACTTTCCGGATTGGTTGCTGCAGCGCCGTACGCGCGCCGAGAAGGCTCTGACGTCGGAATGCGCGGGCCCGACGTACGCGATGATCTCGTGTCGGCCGCGGTGTTTGCGCACGACCTGCACCGCTACGCGCCCGATGCGGTGCGCACTTTCCACACGAATGCCACCGCCCGAACCCACCTGCTTTAGTGTCCCGATCCGCTTCAGCGAGGTCGTGAATGTGCAGGTGGCAGACCTCAACGGCTCTCTACCCGCCAGTAATGACCTAAGTCAGGAGAACGGGAGTAACTGGGCGACAATCTCGAGAGCGATGCCGTCGCGCAACATCCGGGTCGCCGCCGAGTGCCACAGCCAAAGCAGATCGACATCGATGCTGGTGCGGCGGCGCAGCCGCCGCACCAGGTCGTATCAGGTTCAGCGGGGCAGGTCGGCCCTTGTGTGCGTGTCCGCCGCTCGACGAACCGATTGACGTCGATTCGGTGAGCAGGGACAGCGGTCTCTACCGATCCGAATCGTCGGCGTCAAGGGCCAGGTCCGATTCGATAGCGCGCACCGTGTGCATGAGTTCCGCAGCGAGGTGCTCGACGTCGTTCCTCGGGACGCGTGCGGTGGGAGCGGCCACCGCAATGGCGCCGACAGTGCGACCTGACTTGTCGTGAAGTGGTGCCCCGACCGCTATGACCCCAACTTCTGTTTCCCCGACATTGATTGCGTAACCTCGGTGGCGGATCGTCACCAGTTCTCGACGAAGAGCCAGCATTCTTGCTGGCTCGGTGGGCGAGGACGGCGTCGAGCCAGGAAGCCCGAACGGGAACAGCGCCCGAACGTTCTCCACTGACATCTCGCTGAGGATGGCTTTGCCAACGGCGGTCGTATGTGCGGGCAGAAGGATTCCCGTTCGTAGTCCCACTCGCAGGATCTGCTCGCTATTGACGTCGTCGATAAAGCGCGCACTGTTGCCTTCGAGAACCCCCATGTGGCAGGTCTCGCCGGTGCGATTCGCCAATTCACGCAGGTGGGAGTGAATCGACGGTTGCCAGTCGGGCAGCTGTTCACCGGCGAGGCCTGCGTCAGCGAAGGCTGGTCCTTTCCAATACACGCGTGCTGCGTCCTCGACGACGACGCCTTGATTGCCGAGCGCATCGAGAAGCCGGTGAGCTGTGGATCTGGACACCTGCAGATGTGCAGCTACATCCATCACTCGTACGCTCTTCGCCTTGCCCACCAACCTGAGGATCTTCAAAGCGTTCTCGACAGACCTCAACGGACTTCTGCGTGGTCAGGAGCGGAGACGGTTTCGACGTCCGATGCGGGTCTCGGTGGTACCCCGCCGACAGGTATTCCTTTTCAAGCGGTGAAACGGTGGAGGCTGCGCCTACCGGGCCGCTTCTCGGTCGGAGACGGTTCGCTCACTGAATTGCCGTGTGAGGAATTCGGCTACGTCAGATCGAATTTCGGTGGCGCGGGGGACCGCGCCGGAGATCCAGTACACCCCGTGGACGAGCCCGTCGAAGCGGATGATCTCGACGGGGACGCCGGCGTCGGCGAGCTTTTTTCCGTATGCCTCGGCCTCGTCGCGGGCAACCTCGTATTCCATCGACAAGATGAGGGTGGGAGGAAGGCCGGCGAGGGAGGCGGCCTTCGAGGGCACCGCGAGCGGGTTCTCGGCATCCTGAGGATCTTGGAGGTAGTGGTTCCAGAACCAGTCGAGCCCGGCGGAGGTGATGACGTAGCCCTCGCCGAACTGTTCTCGTGACGGGGTATCGGCGTGGGGATCGATGACCGCGTAGGTCAGCACCTGGCAGGTCAGGGTGGGTCCGCCCTCGTCCCGGGCGCGCAGCGCCGCGACGGCAGCGAGGTTGCCGCCGGCGCTGTCGCTGTGCACGGCGAGGCGGGCAGGGTCGCCGCCGAAGTGGATGGCGTTGTCGGCGATCCATCGCAACGCGGCGAAGGTGTCGTCGGTGGCGGCCGGGTAGGGATGCTCGGGTGCGAGCCGGTAGCTCACCGCGGCGATGATGGCGCTGGCGTCGTTCGCCAGAGCCCTGCACAGTTCCTCGGTCACGGTGAGGTCTCCGGTGACGAAGCCGCCGCCGTGGAAGTACGCCACCACGGGCAATGGCCCGGGGGCGTCCGGGATGTACACCCTGATGTTCTGATCCCCGGCCGGACCTGGGTAACACGTGTCGATCACCTGCGCCACCTCGCGGGGTTCGGCCTGCAGGTCGACGAACGATGCGACGGTCGCCCGGGCTTCGGCGACACTCATCTCTTCGAAGGGTCGAACTTCCTGCTCGGTCAATCCGCTGAGCAGGTTTTGTACTGCGGTGTCGAGTGGCATCTGTTCTCCTGAATAGGCTGGGCAGCGGCTCGGCCGGCCATCAGGTGGGCGTGCCGAGACGCCAAGCGAGAACTGGTTGGCGGGAGGTGCTCAGCCGATCCGCGCGGGGGTACGTTCACGCGCGGCCGACAGGGTGAATCCTTGTCGTAGTTCTTGGACGATGACGTCGACGCAGATGCCGCGGTAGACGTCCGCGCCACCAGAGGTAGACCAGGCATATCCGGCTTGCCGGATATTGGCGCCCATCCACCGGGAGCCGTTCTCGGGGATCAGGGTATGCCCGCGATATCGTTCGTGGGCAACCCCGGTCTCCGCCTCGAGTGTCGGCCTCGATGGGTGTCGAGACCGCACTGCCGGAGGTGCTCGATGGCGGCGGCGATGAAAGTCGACGTGATCCTCGCTGCCCAACCACTGGCATGTTGTAGAGCACGGAGGAACTTTGCGGGCCGGCGACCAGAAACAGGTTGGTGCCCGCGGCAACGCGGGTACCAGGTAGCGAAGCAACACGATTTTGAACTCGACGCGCTTGACGACACCGCTCGGGAGCGTGCTCAGGCGCGATGTCAGGGTGCTGCTACGCCGCTTCGGTCGCCAACCGGCGTAGCTTCGCTACTGGCATCTTGCGGTTGACGGTTGCCGCGGCTACCGGCCTGCCGTCGACGGTGGACCATCGGAGGAGATAGGACCCCGTCTCCTCGTCGTGTTCCACAATGAACGGGGTGACGTTGTCGGGGATCCGGCCGCAAATCTTGATTTGCATACCGAACGCCTCCGTCCAGAAATAGTGGTCGGGTGTCCAGGACTCCCGACATACGGCTGGGTGTGACGGCGCTTTCGTCGCCCTGATCAGCGGATTTGCTCGATTTTGAGGTTGTGCTCGCACCCGCTCTGTACAATAATAGATGTAATGCTTCGGCGGGCTG
>RRBB01000211.1:0-18303 GCA_006543605.1 Rhodococcus sp. WS4 | reverse complement strand
GTCATGGTAGTGATCGTGCTGGCAGTCCTCGCAGTATTCGACGAGACCGCGGACTCCGCGATGTGCCAGCAGCGCCTCGAACACGGCGAGGTCGGCCAGGTCTTCCTCCACGGCGAGACGCTCGCGGGGGTCGAGCGGCTGGCCCGGTTCGGTGGCGTCGAGGGCTGCCGCCGGGTCGGCGGGGTCGCCGGCGAAGGGGTCCGGGGGCAGTCCTGGAGGCAGTTGATCGCGCACAGCACCACGGTACGTGTCGAGATGCAACGACAGGACAGCGGCGGGGCTGTTGGCGGATGCGGCGATCATCCCCCGGTGACGGCGCTTGCGCGGCTCACGGGTGGACGTGGCAGCAGCTCGCGCACACCGGTGACGCCGCGACCCTCGGGAGCGAGGTCGGGTGAACTCCGTTCCGGTTCCGGTACCGGCACCCGCAGCGCGGCCGCCGCGGTGAGCGCGCTGCCGGTGCCGATCTGGCCGGTTGGGCGGGCGGTGGCGGTGTGCTGCTGTGTGGTGTGCACGCGGTGACCACCCGGCACCGGATGTCGTTGTGCGCGCGAGTGGTCCAAATTGACCACCAATAGGCACCAGATCACACCTTCTTTGGGATGCACGGGCTGTAAACACGGGTGTCGTCGAAAGCCCCGACGAACCCCAACGAGGAGGGGGCATGACTCGCATCGGACCGACCGACTGTGGGCCACTGCGCAGGCTCGAGATGGCAGTCTCGGATGCGGCGCGACCCGATCCCGGCGGGCGGTCAGTGCAGATCCCGCCGTCGAAATCTCCACAACGCCACGGCCGCGCAGAGCACCGAAACGGCAATCGGGGCGAGGAACGGCTCGAGCGCGATCCCCTCCGCGAGCATGTTGCGGCCCCCGTACCAGTGCCAGGGCGAGGCGAAGCGCAAGAAGTGGAAGCTCTCGCTCGACGCGGCGACGGCGTTGAGCAGGTTCCCGGCCACGGCCACGGTTGCGGCGGTGGCGATCGCCACCGACCGGCGGCCCGTGCAGGCGCCGGCGGCAAACGCGATCGCGCCGTGCATCAGCCCGAATACGGTGGCCGCGAACACCGCCGCGACGAGCCCGGGGATCGACACACCCTCGAGCAGGCCGAACGGCGGGGAGAACTGGAGTGGCGAGCGAAGACCTCGTGTTTGAGATCGGCGAAACCGCGTGGCATGTCAGGATCTATCTTCCGGCCCGCGCGCCAGCGTTCGATCACCGCGGGCGCTGCGAGACGTGTCTTGCCGCACCCTACCCGGACCGAGCAACGTGACGAGCCTCCCCGGGGCCACGAGGACGGCGATCTCTCGGAGTTCACGGGCACAGCCGATGAACCTGGAAAGGTCGGGCGGCAGCGTGTCGATGTCAGTCATCTGCGCAAAGTCTGGCACCGCCGCGCGGCGCCGGGAACGAGCTGGATCGGCTCGCAGCGAGTTGGAGTCGCCGCGCCAGCAGGAAGGCCGGCAGCCCCACGCTCACTGCGGCGGCGATGCTGAGCAGGGGATAGAGGCGCCAGTACCGCAAACCGATCCCTGAGAGGATGCGCATGATGATCGACAAGCAGAGCGCCCGGTGCTGTCAGGGATCACTTGTGGGGCCGGCCCCTGCGTCCGAATGCCGTGCGGTGCATCAGGCGAGTTCCGACTCGGCATCGAAGCGTGTGCGTGCGTTTTCGATCTCGGGCATGTGGGTTTCGGCCCAGCCGAGGAGGACATCGACCGGATGGCGAAGGGTCTTGCCGAGCGGGGTGATCCGGTACTCGACGGCGACCGGGCGAGAGCTGAGAAGTTCGCGCTCGATGATGCCGTTGCGTTCGAGTCGACGCAGGGTGGCGGTCAAAGATTTCTGTGTCACTGAAGGGATCGCGCGGCGCAGATCGTTGAAGCGGCTTGGGCGCTCGCACAGTTCGTTGAGCACCGCCAATGACCACTTGTCGAGAATCTGATCAAGCAGCTCTCGATGAGGCGGGGTAATCGTGAGTTCGTCGCGAACGGCCTGGGGAGTATCTCGCATGCTACCTAGTCTCGTTGAAGTGACTTCTGTATACCAGGTATTAAAGGTATACCTATCCAGGTCGATATTCGAGGAGAACCTTCATGACCGTTCAGTACTTCACCCCCGATGGAATGACGCAGCCCACTCCGTATCACCACGTCGCTGTCGGTTCCGGAACCCGACACGTCCACGTCGCAGGTCAGATCGCACGGCTCGCCGATGGAACCCCGGTTGCCCAAGGTGATCTCGCGGGGCAGGTGGCCCAAGCGCTCCGCAACACCGCGGCAGGGCTGACCGGGGTGGGCGCGACCTTCGACGACGTCCTCCGGCTGACCTTTTACGTCACGGACTGGAAGCCCGAGAAGATCGGTGAGTTCATGGCCGGTGTCGAGCAGGTCGCCGAGGAGATCGGGCTCACGCTGCCGCTGCCGCCGACATCGCTCATCGGCGTGGACTACCTGTTCGAGCCGGATGTGCTCGTCGAAGTCGAGGCGACCGCCCTCATCGACTGACCGAATTCCGCGGGGCGCTTGTGCTGCAACAGCAACCGAGCGCCTGCGCGGGGGCAGCGCCCACCAAACAGTCCTGGTTACCCATCCGCTCTCGGGACGAGCGCTGACCCTTGCGAGTGCGCGCTGGGCGCCGATCTCGTCCCGGTGCAGGTTCGGCGTGCGGGACGAGTGGGCGCTGTGCTATTCCCGTCGAAGTGAGCCCATCCGCAGGTACTCTGGGTCCCTCACGAGGCGGGGTCCACCCACTCTGCCGAGCATCCCTGTGGCGCCCGGAGCCGGGCGTCACTCGCAAAATCTCGGATAGAGTAGCCGAATGCGTCGGGCAACTTCGACATCGCTGAGTGCGTGGTACAGCGAGGTGTTCGACATCGGCCTCGACACCCTTTGGAGATGCGTCACGGCGCACCACCACACCAAGCTCGGGGGTAGTCCCGGCTACTACGTCGTCCGGCGCGGCGCTGGCGTTCACGTGTCGCTTCCCGACGCCGCTGGGGCGGAGACGACTCGCTGTCTGTCCCGCCAGCCCGCCGGAGTCCTGCGAGGAAGCGCGTGAGCGACACGAGCACCGGCACCGGCAAAGTGGTCGTGAACAGGGCGATGTCGCTCGACGGCTTCATCGCCGGTCCCGACCACGCGATGGACTGGATCCTCGACCTCATGAGCGCGGCCGCGTTCCCGGAGGTCATGGCGGCCACGGGCGCCATGCTCATTGGCCGGGGCACCTACGAGGTCGCCAAGCAGATGGCCGACGAGGACACCACCTACGACGGGGGGCCCGAGTTCGTCCTCACCCACGAGCCGCCGGACGAGCCGGACCCAGGGGTCACGTTCCTCACCTGCGACATCGCGGAAGCCGTCGCCACGGCGCGCAACGCTGCGGGCGGCAAAAACCTGGAGATCCTCGGTGCCGACGTGGCCAGCCAGTGCCTGCAGCGAGGGCTCGTCGACGAGATCCTGGTGTATGTCCTGCCGGTGCTGCTCGGCGACGGTATCCGCTTCTCGGCCCCAGGCCTCGGCAGGATCGACCTGGAACCGTTCAGCAACGCGCAGTCGGGCCCCGTCACCATGCTCCGATTCCGCGTCCGCAAATGATCCCGGCGCTCCGTCCCTGAATGGCACGAGCACCATCTCAGCTCGATTGCCAGGCGGGACGTGCGATGGGACCGCCTGACTCGTTGCACGAAGAGACAGGCGCAACATCACCGGGTGGCCGCAAGGCGATCGCCTATGGGCGAATGCCTTGAGATCGGGTAACGGCACCTAGCCTTGGACGGTTGGGCGGATGGTGATATCGCCGATTTCGACGTCGTGGGGTTGTTCGATGGCAAACGCGATGGCGCGGGCGACGGCTTCCGGCGGGATGGCGAATTCGTTCATGTTCCGCTGGATCTGCGCGCGGACCTGGGCATCGTCGATGGAATCGGCGAGATCGGTGCGGACCACGCCGGGCGACACCGACGTTGTCCGCAGGACGCCGTCGGTCGATTCTTGCCGCAGTCCTTCCAACAGGGTGCGGACGGCGTTCTTGGTTCCGGCGTAGACCGCCTGGGTGGGGACGATCTTCAGGCCGGACGTCGACACGGTGGTCACGAGATGCCCCTCGCCCTGTCGACGGAATATCGGAAGTGCCGCGGCGATGCCGTGGAGCACCCCACGGAGGTTGACGTCGATCATCGCCGACCAGCCGTCGACGTCAAGGTCTGCCATGTTCCCGATCTTGCTAATTCCGGCATTGTTCACCAGTACATCGAGTCTGCCGAACTCCTCTACGGCGCGGCCGACGAGCCGCTCGAGGTCCTCGGGGCGGGTGACATCAGTAGTGCAGGTGGCAGTACGTCCACCACGTTCACGGATGCCCTGGGCGAGCTCGTCGAGACGCTCGGTCCGACGCGCACCGAGGACGACCGCCGCGCCGCGCTCGGCGAGCAGGCGGGCGGTTGCCTCACCGATGCCACTGCTCGCGCCGGTGATGGCGACAACCTTGCCGTTGATGGCTGACATGTGGAATCCCTTCAATTAAAATGGACATGTGTCCGCTTACGTTTCAAGTTAGCGGACACGTGTCCGCTTACTCAAGTCGTCATGCAGAGGACAGATGAACGCACCCCGCCGCCGCTCCGACGCTGCCGAGAATCGCGCTCGGATTATCGAGACCGCACGAACGGTCATCGCGAACTCAGACGAGCTGAGGCTCAACGCGATCGCCAAGCAGGCAGGGGTCGGCCAGGGCACCCTGTACCGCCACTTTCCGACCCGAGACGACCTGCTGGCCGAGGTCTATCGCAACGATGTCGAACAGCTCGTTGCGGCCGCGCCGACGTTCCTCGCCGAGCATGAGCCGCTCAAGGCGCTGGCTTGCTGGTTCAACCGGGTGGCGGACTATGCACGAATCAAGCGTGGAGTGTTCGCCGCAGTCGAGACGGCGGTATGGCGGGACCTCTCCGCGCACAGCCTCGGTCCGATCGGTGATGCGGTGACAATGCTCCTTGCCGCCGGCAAAGCCGCCGGAGCGATCCGCTCCGATGTCGACGCTCGTGACGTCATCCTCCTCATCGGCTACCTGTCCCGGCTCGACGAGAACGAATGGGACACTCGAGCCCGGCACCTGCTCAGCATCGTCCTCGACGGATTGCGCCGGCGCGAGTAGAGATCGCCTATCGAGGCACCGGATGGCGATCGGCTTCCGAACATCAGATGCGGCCGAGGCCTGCTGTCTCGCGGAGGCATCTCAACCCGCTGACCTCAGCAGATGACATGCCCCGCGACGTCCGAAGGGACACGCACACAACGCGATACTGTCCACAACGTCCGAGTTCTGACAATGGGGGAGATGCAATTGACCGAGAATGCAGCACCCACATCGTCGCCGCTCGGGGAGATCCTGACCGCCGAGGAGATCGCCCGGGTGCCGCCGATAGTCTTTCGTGGTACGGGCGGACGCGGACCCGGATCCCCGGGGGCCGTGTCGTTGCCGCAGTTCAGTGGAGGGTGTCAGCTGTCGGAGAGGCGCATGGCGCGATGCCCGTTGCGGGGGTAGACCGGGCTCAGATCGCGCACGACGGGATAGCTGCAGTTGGTGTCCTGGACGGCTTGCCAGAGTCTGTCGACGAACTGGCGTGTGGTGATCCCGAATGTCTGGAACGTTAGTTCGGCGGGCACTCCTCCGTAGGGGACCCAGGTGTGGGCGAGTTCGATGGTCTTCTGGGCCTCGCGTATCTCGCGGGAAGGAGTGCGAAAGGTGCTGTGGAGCTGGTTCTTCCGGGCATGTTGTTCTGGCCTGACCCCGTAGGTGCGGGTCGGTCGATTGATCTCTTCGGGGGTTGGGGTGCGGCGTGGGGTGTTCGCGGCGCGTGGGGTGCCGGCAGTGGTCATCGTGGATTCCCGGGGTGAGGGGGTGGTGGTGGGTTCTGGTGTCAGTGGTCGACAGGGTTTGAACTGTTCATCGCGGACCAGTGCTCGAAGCTCCGCCGTGGTGCATAGGCGCCGGCGATGAGCCGGAACACGGCGGTCAGGCCGTGCAGTAGCAGGATCACTGTGCTGGCCTGTGCTGTCGGTGGATCGGGTGTGGTGCAGTTGTGTGGTGCGAAGACGGAAGCGGCATCGTGGTCGATTCTGTGTGTTGGGCCGAACTATCACTGGCGAGGCACGGATGGAGGTGACCTCGGCGGATGATCACCTTGCGCTGCTTTCGGCGTGGTTGCGGCGGGTGCCGAGGCCGGGGAGCCGATGCGTGGTGTGCTCGCTCCCTCGGAGGGCGGTGTCAGGGGCGGAGGGCCTTGACGATTTCCCCCACGACGGAGGGATTCTCGATCGTCGAGGGGATATCGGGTGTTTGCCCGTCCACGATCTGCCGAAGCGTGCGGCGCAGGATCTTGCCGGATCGGGTCTTCGGCAGTCCGGGGACGATGTCGACTCCGGAGAGGGAGGCGATGGCGCCGATCTTCGCGCGGACCAGGTCACTGAGCTCGGCCGGCAGGGTGTCGACGCGATCGGAGTAGACGGTTGTCGGGACCACGAGTGCGCGCGGTACTTGTCCCTTCAGCTCGTCGTGTGCGCCGATGACGGCGCATTCGGCGACGCCCGGGTGTTCGGCGACGGCCGCTTCGATTTGCCCGGACGAGAGCCGGTGGCCGGCGACGTTCATGACGTCGTCGGTGCGGCCGAGGATGAACAGGTAGCCGTCGGAGTCGATGTAGCCTCCGTCGCCGGTGAGGTAGTAACCGGGATAGGTGCTCAGGTAGGAACGTTCGAACCTGTCGTGGTCGCCCCACACCGTGGCGAGAGCACCGGGGGGAAGGGGCAGTTTGATGCAGACCGCGCCCTCCTCGCCGGCCGGGACCGGGGTGCCGTCGCTGTTGAGGATCTGCACGTCGTAGCCGGGGACCGGCACCGTGGCCGAGCCGGGTTTGGTGGGCATCGGTTCGAGGCCGAGCAGGCAGGAGGCGATCGGCCAGCCGGTTTCGGTCTGCCACCAGTTGTCGACGATGGGAACGTCGAGCATCTGGGTCAGCCACTGGTAGGTGTCGGGGTCCAGGCGTTCGCCGGCGAGGAACAGCCCGCGCAGGGTGGACAGGTCGTAGTCGCCGATCGCGTTCCCGTCCGGATCGTCGCGTTTGATGGCCCGGATCGCGGTGGGGGCGGTGAACAGGCCGTTGACCCGGTAGTCGGAGACGAGTCGCCAGAATGCGCCGGCGTCGGGGGTGCCGACGGGTTTGCCCTCGTAGAGGACGGTGGCGGCCCCGGCGAGCAGGGGTGCGTAGACGATGTAGGAGTGCCCGACCACCCAGCCGATGTCGCTGCCTGCGAAGAAGACGTCGCCGGGGCCGATGTCGAAGATGTTGTTCATCGACCACTGCAGCGCGACGGCGTGTCCGCCGTTGTCGCGGACGATGCCCTTGGGTTTTCCGGTGGTGCCGGAGGTGTAGAGGATGTACAACGGGTCGGTCGAGTCCAGTTCGACGCAGCCGGCCGGTTCGATATCCGGGGAGGACAACAGTGTGTTCCAGTCGATGTCGCGGTCTGTCAGCTCGGCGGGAGCCTGCGGGCGTTGGAGGATCACGCACCGCTGCGGGGTGTGGGTGGCGAGCTCGAGGGCGTGATCGAGCAGCGGCTTGTACTCGATGACGCGCTTGGGTTCGACCCCGCAGGACGCGGCGACGATCACCTTCGGCCGGGCATCGTCGATGCGGGTGGCCAGCTCGGCGGCCCCGAAGCCACCGAAGACGACGACGTGGACGGCGCCGATCCGCGCGCACGCCAGCATCGCCACGACTGCCTGGGGAATCATGGGGAAGTAGATCAGCACCCGGTCGCCCCGCCCGACGCCGAGCGAGCGCAGCGCCCCGGCGAAAGTCTCCGTCATGGCAAGCAATTCGGAGTACGTGTAGGTCTCCCGGGTCTCGGTGACGGGGGAGTCGTAAATCAGTGCGGTCGCCGACCCGCGCCCGAGCTGGACGTGCCGGTCCAGGGTGTTGAAGCAGGTGTTGACGGTGCCGTCGACGAACCACGTGTACCCGGGTGTGCCCGAGGTGGTTTCGAGGGTCTTGGTCGGCGCGGTGATCCACGTGATGGCCTTGGCGGCGTCGGCCCAGAAGGATTCGGGATCGTGCAGGCTGCGGCGATGCATGTGCTGGTATGCGGATACGGTCATGATGGAAACCGGCTTTCTGGCGTAGTTCTTTCTCTCGCAGCCCGATGCCCTGGATGCGCCGGGGTCGAGCATTGCAGTGCGCACCTCTGCGGGGTGCGCGGTGAGCTAGGGTGGGGATTGGTGCGGTCCGGTGTGGTTGATTCTGTGGACGAAACTCTCTGCCACCACCATCTGGTTGGGAACGATCCGAGTGAGGATGATCTTCCCGTCGGCGAACTCGACGACCAGGAGGCGCTGTCCGGGTATCGGGGCCTGCGCGGGCAGTGCGCCGGCGGCGTCGCAGCCGAGCAGGCCCGCGCCGACGACGACGCGTTCGGGGTCCACCCGGCGTCTGACCGTCGGTGCACTCTCGAGGGCGGCGTGCGCCCCCGTCAGGGCCCAGCACCATCCGCTCATGTGCACCAGAGTCCGGCCGATGATCGTCATGCCCTGCAGTGAGGCACCCCGGGAGGCCGCCGGCAGCGAGGAGCGAGGGGGTAGCTCTGCCTGGCTGTCCGCGCCGACGCGGGAGCTACCGGTCGAGCGCGGTGCCGGCTCGTCATGTCCGGTTCGATCGCTCACGTGTCCTTCCCTGGGGTGCAGTGGTGCTCGAGTACTCATGTCGCTGACAGCCTCGCCGACGGGTCAGCACTGCTACCCCGACAGTGGTCGCGCCCGTGCGCACGCCAGGGTCCCGGTCGCCACGAGTGTCGATCCGAGAAGAGCTCCGCCGATACGGCCGGCGCCTCCGACCTGCCGGCCCCGCCCGTCGGTCCGGCCCACTCGCTCAGAAGCAGCGTGCCCTCGCCGCCTGTGAGCAGGTGCGCTCCCGCCCAAATCAGATGTGCCATCTGGGTATTGACCTCCCGTCCTGTCCGTGTGGCGGTCGGAGGACGCCGGGTGCCCAGCGGGCCGGCCGCCGCCCAGCCGGTCAACTGACGTCGACCCACTGGCTTTTGCCGAACGCGTCGAAACCGGAGAACTGCGTCCGCGACCACCGCGGCGTCCGATCCTTGTCGACCAGCGCCGCGCGGACACCTTCGACGAAATCCGCGGTGCGGGTCATCTCGAGGGCGACGTCCAGTTCGGCGTCCAGGCACCGGCCCAGGTCGTGCTGGCGTCCCCAGGCCAGCAACGCACTGGTGACCTCGAGGCTCTGCGGCGACTTTGTCTCGAGAACTTCCAGGGTCTGCCTCGCCCAGGTGCTCGACTCGGCGCGCAGCCGCCGCGTGATCTCCGCGACGGTCGGCGCCGAAAAGCACCGGTCGATGCCGGGGCGGTGTGCGGCGAGGTAACTGTCGGCCGGCAGCGTGTGCGGGGCCAGCCGGCGAAGACACTCGTCGATCGGCGCCCGCGGCGACGCGGCCAGGAAGCCGGGGACCGAGTCGATGTCCATGGACGGCACGAAGTGGGTGGCCAGACCCGTGTAGAGCCCATCCGCGGCATCGAGCCGATAGCCGGTCAGACCGATGTAGGCGCCGAGCCCACCGGGCAGCCGCGACAGGAAGTAGCTGGCACCGATGTCGGGGAAGAACCCGATGCCGGTCTCCGGCATCGCCAGCGCCGCGGTTTCGGTGACGACCCGGAAAGCGCCGTGGACCGACACACCGAGGCCGCCGCCCATGCAGATGCCGTCGATGAGGGCCACCAGCGGACTCTGGTACCGGGCCAGGTACAGGTTCAGCGCGTATTCGGTGGAGAAGAACCGTGCGCTGGCCGCGTAGTCCCCGGCCAGCGTGTTCTCCTGCACCGCACGGATGTCCCCACCGGCGCAGAACGCTTTCGGGTTCGTGCTGGAGATGACCACCGCGGTCAGCGATTCGCTCGCCCATGCGTGCAGCGCACCATCGATGTCGGCCACCATCTCCGAGGTGAGGGCGTTGAGGGCACGCGGCCGGTTGAGCCGGATGGACCCGATCGACCCCTCGACCGCGGTGAGGACGTGCCGCTCGGCGTCCGGGACGGTGCACACGGCAGCGGTCCCGGGCGCCGAGGTGACCTGGTCGATCTCACTCATGGGTGGGCATGGAGAAGTCGGCCCGGACCGGGGTGCCGTCCTGCCAGCGGGTGGTGGGGTTCTTGTACCGGGTGTAGAACGGCCGCGGCAGCGCCAGACCGGCGACGACGTCACCGATCTGGTCGGCCGCGCCGCTGCCGGTCCGCATCAGGCGGGGGAGGGGGATAGGGGACTTCATGCGCACGTAGGCCTTTCAGCGATTGTTGAACTCGGGGTCGCGTTTCTCGAGGAATGCGGTCATGCCCTCGGATTGGCCGTCGGTGGCGAACGCGGCGTGGAACAGGCGCCGCTCGAACCGCAGCCCTTCCCGCAGCGGGGTCTCGAAGGCGGAGTTGACCGCTTCCTTCGCCAGCAGCACCGAGGGGCGGGAGAAACCGGCGATCTTCTTCGCGGCGTCGAGCGCTTCCGAGATGAGCCGGTCGTCGGGCACCACCCGGGCGACCAGCCCGATCCGCTCGGCTTCCTCGGCGTCGATCATCCGCCCGGTCAGTACCATGTCCATCGCCTTGGACTTGCCGACCGAACGGGTCAACCGCTGGGTGCCGCCTGCGCCGGGCAGGATGCCGATGGTGATCTCGGGCTGACCGAACTTCGCGGTGTCGGCGGCGATGATGAAGTCGCAGCTCATCGCGAGTTCGGCGCCGCCGCCGAGTGCGTACCCGGCCACGGCGGCGATGATCGGCTTGCGGGTCGTCGAGGCCCGTTCCCAGCTCGCGGTGATGAAATCCTCGAGGTAGACGTCGGTGAACGACTTCGGTTGCATCTCCGTGATGTCTGCACCCGCGGCGAACGCCTTGGCACTGCCGGTCAGCACCACGGAGCCGATGCTGTCGTCGGCCTCGGTGACATCGAGCGCGTGGGTCAACTCGACGGTCAGCGCGTCACAGAGCGCGTTGAGTGCGGTCGGCCGGTCGAGGGTGATCAGCACTACCGAGCCGTGCGGTTCGACCCGCAAGTGTTGGTAGTCAGCGAATTTCGGGCGGGTCAGTTCCGCGGTGGGGTGCACGGGGATTCCTCCTTGGTGAGGGGGCGAGACGGCGTTCGCGCAGTGCGGTTACGGCGTCATCACTGACTTGCCATGGGTGTGGCCGTCAGCGAGGTCTTGGAGCGCGTCCGCGACGTCGTCGATCGGAATGGTGCGCGAGATCAGCGGCGTAATGGTCCGATGTCGGAAGAGTTCGAAAATGTCGGATTGGGCCTCGTGTAGGACGTCGGGGCGGTGCTGCCGGTACAACCCCCAGTGCAGCCCGGCGATCGTGTAGTTCTTGATGAACGCGTGAGTGAGCCGCGGCTGGGGGATCGTGCCGCCGGCGAAGCCGATCACGATGATGCGACCTTCGAAGGTGATGTATTTCGTCGCCTCCTGGTACGCGTCGCCGCCGACGGATTCGAAGACGATGTCGGCGCCCCCGCGGGGGGATGCAGCCCGTACCCGTTCCACGACATCTCCGTCGGTCCGATCGATGACCACCGGTACACCGTGCGCCTCGAGCAGGGCCTTCTTCTCCGGACCGGAGACGATCCCGATGACGGTGGCGCCGGCGGCCATCGCCACCTGCGCGGCGGCGAAGCCGACACCGCCGGCCGCGGCGGTGATGACGACCACGTCCCCGGCCGCCATCGCGCCCCGCCGGTGCAGGCCGAGCCACGCGGTGAGATACGTCAGGTGCAACGTCGCCGCCGACGCGTCGGGGATGCCGGGCGGCACCGTGAGCGCTGCGGCGCTGTCCATGACCGCGAACTCGGCGAATCCGCCGTAGGGCAGCACCGGTTGCCCGACGACGCGGGCGCCGAGCAGATCCGCCTGGGCGGCGTCGCCGACCGAATCGACGACGCCGCAGGTCTCGAGCCCCGGCGTGAACGGGAGATCGGGCTTGGCCTGATACTGCCCGCGGCACAGCAGCACGTCGGCGAAATTGCACGAGGTCGCACCGACCCGGACCCGGATCTGTCCGGGCGCGGGTTGCGGCGGCTCGGTGTCCCGCAACAGCAGAGCCGTGCGCGGGTCACCGTGCCGCTGTACATGCCACGAGCGCATCGCTGGCACCGCCGATCTCAGTGCTTGCCGAGGTCCGGCGTGCTGGAGCCGACGAGGATGACGGTGTTGCCGAAGACCTCTTCGCCGCGCCCCATCTCCGCGTGCGCGCGCGGGATGTCGTCCATCGTCAGCACACGGCCGACGCACGGGTCGATGCGCCCGTCGACGACCAGCCTGTTGTAGGCGATGGCCTGCTCGTCGTTGGTGCCGTGTGAGCCCTGCAGGCGCTTCTGCCGCGTCCAGTGGTACCTCAGGTCGACCATGGCGTCGAAGCCGGTGGTGCCCGCGCAGATCGTGACCATGCCGCCGGGACGGCACAGGAAGATACTGGTGGGGATGGTCGCCGCGCCGGGGTGCTCGAACACGATCGCGGGGTCTTCCTTCGCCCCGGCGATCTCCCACAGCTTCTTGCCGAACGCGCGGGCGCCGGCGGTCCACGCCTTCTGGCCGTCCTTGTCGTCGACCAGCGGTGGGATGCCCCAGTGCGTGAATTCGCGGCGGTTGATGTAGCCGATGGCGCCGTACTTCATCGCGTATGCGCCGCGCTCGTCGTCGGAGACGACGGCGACGGCCCGGCCGCCCGCCTCACGGACGAGCTGGCAGGCCTGGGTCCCCAGACCACCCGAACCGCCCCAGACGAGAACGAGGTCACCGTCCTGGACGGTGTTGCCCTGCCAGCCGTGCAGCATCCGGTACGCGGTGGTGCCGACCAGGGTGGGTGCGGCTGCTTCTGCCCAGGACAGGTGCGGGGCCTTCGGGAGTACCTGGTGTGCCTGCACGCGCGCGAACTGCCCGAAGGACCCGTAGTTGGTGTCGTATCCCCAGATCCGGGCGCTCGGGGCGATCATCTGGTCGCGGCCGGCGGTGATCCACGGGTCGTGCTCGTCCCAGACGCCGGGGTGGACGATTACCTCGTCGCCGACGTTGACGGTGTCGACACCCTCGCCGGTGGCGTACACGATCCCGGACGCGTCCGAGCCGCCGATGTGGAAGTCCTCGGTTTCGCCGCGCTTCTGGCGGGTGGCGACCTGATCCACCGGGTAACCGCGCGCGGCCCACACGTTGTTGTAGTTGATCCCGGCCGCCATGACGGCGATCAGCACCTCGCCGGGACCGATCGGCGGTGTCGGTACGACCTCCCGGCGGAACGCGGTTGCGGGATCGCCGTAGTGGCCGGGCCGGATGACCTGTGCGTGCATCGTCGGGGGCACGACGCCCACGGGCGGCAGGTGCCCGACATCGGGGAGGTCGACGTGAGGATCGGAAACGGGTTGACGCTGGTCGTCGAGCAGGGTCACGGAGAACTCTCCTGAAGAAATAGTTCGAAGGGATTTGAACTATGGAACCATACGGGTTGCCGATGCCGCAAGGAATCCTTCCTGCCGGGCGGTGCTGGTGTGCGGCCGGGAGGGCTCAAAAGTATTGCTGCGAGGCAGAATTAGGTCGACCATGGATTTCCGATTTTCGCTACCTGCGGCCACCGAGGCTCCCGTCCGCCGCCGCTACCCCCTCGGCGCGGCCGCGTTCGAGGTGGCTGCTCCACTGCCCGTCGGCGAGGTGGGCGCGCGCCTCGCCGCGATAGCCGCGGTAGCCGACGCCCGTATTCGTCGCCGACCGAGCCGAGTGGCCGGCGCGGCGCCGACCGTACGCCCCACGAGGCAAGCGTCGAATTATCCACTGCGCGAACGACCTCCACCTCCATGTGGAACCGCATCGCGAAGAAAACGTTTGCCGTTGCAAACGTTGTGACCCTCACGTCCCCGGGTGACGCAGGGTGGGGACGGGAGCCCCTTGACAGCGTGGCAGGGGTCACATATTTTCATTTGAAACAAACTCAAATGGGGCAAAGTCCCTGAAGGTGGCACGAGATGGCAACTATCGGTTTGTTATACGTCGGGGCAGTCCTACTTCTGAACGGGCTGGTACTCCTGGAGGTGATCACTCTGCGTGCAGCTGCTCCCCTCAATCTCTTCGTCGGCACCTTGCAGTGCCTGATCCCGACCATGCTGATCATTCAGGCCGACAATGACCCGGGGCTCCTGCTGCAGGCCTCCGGCCTGTACCTCTTCGGATTCACGTACCTCTACGTGGGAATCGCCGGGCTGAGCGGCCTGGACCCCACCGGAATCGGGTGGTTCTCGCTCTTCGTATCCGTTGTGGCCTCGGTCTACGCCTGGATATCTTTCACACTGCTCGACGATTCCCTCTTCGGTGTCTTGTGGTTGAGCTGGGCGCTGCTCTGGGCGCTGTTCTTCATGCTCTTTGCACTCGGTCGCACGCGAATTCAGAAATTTACCGGATGGACCACCATCCTCCTGAGTCAGCCCACCTGCACGATCCCCGCGCTGGCCTTGCTGGCCGGATACCAACCGCCACCGGCTACCGCAGCGGTTTCCGCTGTTGCGGTCCTCGGTCTCGTCGGTATCGCAGCGGCGGTGAGCGCACGGTCTTCCGTCAAACCGGCACTTGCGACACGCAACAATTTTGCGCACGCGGAATAGATGATTCGCTCAACGTTCTTCACCATCACACCAATAGTTCAGTGCCACAGAGAAACCCAACAAAGGAGTAAGTAGATGCGCCACGGAGACATCACCTCGAGCCCGGACACTGTAGGCGTCGCGGTCATCAACTACAAGATGCCCCGGTTGCACAACCGTGCGGAGGTTCTCGACAACGCGAACAAGATCGCGGAGATGGTGCGCGGCATCAAGTCGGGCTTTCCCGGACTCGATCTGATCGTGTTCCCGGAGTATTCCACCCACGGAATCATGTACGACGAGCAGGAAATGTTCGACACGGCAACAACCGTCCCCGGGCCGGAAACCGAAATCTTCTCCGCGGCCTGCCGCGACGCGGGAACCTGGGGAGTGTTCAGCATCACCGGCGAGCGACACGAAGACCATCCCCACAAGCCTCCGTACAACACCCTCATCCTGATCAACGATCAGGGCGAAATCGTCCAGAAGTACCGCAAGATCCTCCCGTGGACACCGATCGAGGGCTGGTATCCCGGCGACGGAACCTACGTTGTCGAGGGACCGAAGGGGCTGAAGGTCTCGCTGATCATCTGCGACGACGGCAACTACCCCGAGATCTGGCGGGACTGCGCGATGAAGGGTGCGGAACTGATCGTGCGTTGCCAGGGCTACATGTACCCAGCCGTCGAGCAGACCGTGACCATGGCGAAGGCGATGGCATGGGCGAACAACTCCTACGTTGCGGTAGCCAACGCGGCGGGCTTCGATGGCATCTACACGTACTTCGGGCACTCGTCGATCATCGGTTTCGATGGCCGGACCCTCGGCGAAACCGGGACCGAGGAGTACGGCATGCAGTTCGCGCAACTGTCGGTGTCGGCCATTCGCGAGGCTCGCCGAAGCGATCAGTCGACGAACCACTTGTTCAAACTGCTCCACCGCGGCTACTCCGGTGTCAATGCGGCCGGCGACGGGGATCGTGGCGTCGCAGAATGCCCCTTCGACTTCTACCGATTGTGGGTCACCGACGCCGAGAAGGCGCGGGAGAAGGTCGAAGAAATCACGCGTGGCACGATCGGCGTCGCCGACTGCCCCGTGGGACAGCTCCCCCACGAGAAGTCCCACGAAGCCTGATAGCGAACGACGACGGCACCGATCCGGCGCGTCGGAGTAACCGCGCTCGGTGTCACACCGTCTGAGGTCAACGGGAGCGCCGGTGTCACTACCGGCGCCCCGTCGGCGGTTCGCCGTTCTCGAACTCGCCTGCACGCGGGCAGTCCTCCCCTTTGCGGTGGTCACCCAATTCCCAGGATCGCAAACTCCACAACCGTCCCCGAGCGCCGGTTCCAGGCCCCCTTTGCCCGGCCGGATCCCGCGTCGAGCGGGTTCCCACCGGAGAAGATGCACCGTCCAAGGCGAGGAGCAGTCGTCGACTGCAGTTTCCGTGCTCTGCTCGCATCGAACGGGCCCCCGTTCCCGGGGCTGAAACAGCAATCTCGAGGCGTCGGCCCTGTCCTCGCCAAACCTTCAACGCGGGCAATCCTCTCGACCGGGTCAGGGCAGCGATTGCAGTACCCGCGCGATGCAAGTGCCGGCGACGGCCGGTACCTACTCAGAGATGAGGCGATCGGATCAATGGTCTTGTTTGCGCAATTTCAGGACCTCACGCTCTCCGTCGACGGAGCCGAAATACACTGCCGTGTCGCCGGTGACGGACCCCCGGTACTTCTCCTGCACGGCTATCCGCAGACCTCGGCAATGTGGGCTCCGATCGCATCGATACTCGCTCGTCGGTTCACCGTCGTCTGCAGCGATCTCCGCGGGTACGGCGACTCGAGCAAGCCCGCTTCCCAACCCGACCACTCGACGTATTCGTTTCGCGCCATGGCCGCCGATCAGGTCCAACTGATGCGGGGCCTCGGATTCACCACCTTCCACCTCGTCGGCCATGATCGCGGGGGCCGGGCCGGACACCGAGCAGCGCTGGACCATCCCGATGTCATTCGATCACTGGCTGTACTCGACATCATCCCGACCCACACGTTGATCACATCGATCGACCACCAGACCGCGGCTGGATACTGGCACTGGTTCTTCCTCAGTCTGCCCAGCCCGACGCCCGAAACCCTGATCGGCCACGATCCCGACCTCTTCTTCACCAACAGCGTGGCAACCTGGGGAGCGGGCTCCATCGACAAGTTCGACCCGGCGCAACTCGCGGAATACCGCCGCTGCTGGAACAACCCCGAGATGATCCGCGCCTCCTGTGAGGACTACCGCGCAGCGTTGACGATCGACTTCGAACACGATGCTGCCGATCTGCACCGCACGATCACCTGCCCCACCCTCGCCATGTGGGGAACGAGGGGACTGATGGCCCGCAAATACGACATCACGGCAACCTGGCAGCGCCGATGCGCCGAGCTCGAAACAGCCGCCGTGGATGGTGGACATTTCTTCGTCGACGAACAACCCACCAGAACAGCAGAACTACTTGGCGATTACCTCAATCGATGCGAGCAGCGCCGAGGCCACTGATTCGCCACCGAACCGACCGGAACCAGGACAGATCCTGCCATTCGATGTGGCCGCTCGACGAATCCCAACGCCGTACGGCGGCGTGGCCGAGAAAACCGACTCGGAGCTGCCCTTGCCGGCGAAGCCGAACCCTAAGCCACACTGAACGTCACGGCGCCGCCCCTCGAGCGGCGATCGCGGTGCCCGGATGCGGCACCAGTTCTCAAAATGTCCGACAGCCGTGGGCCACGGTGGATGTCGCCGGGGACCGATCTTGGTGCCCCGGGGAGCGGCGCGAACTGAGGCCACGCGTCCGTGCCGACCACTCCGACGGGTGGCCAACGGATCCTTATCGTCCGATCTCCCCGAGTATCGATGCCAGCATCTTCATTGCGTCAGGACGGTAGGTGTAGTGAAAGTTCCTGCCCTCCTTGCGGACTTCGATCAGGCCTGCGGTACGGAGAGCCTTCATATGGTACGAGACGGTCGATTTCGCAACATGCGATTCCTCGACCAGATCGGTGCAGGCCATCTCGGGCACCGAAGCAATGCGCTTGAGCAGATCCAGTCGGACCGGGTCGGCCATGGCCTTGAACAACTCCACCTGGGTGTCCAATGGGACCGGAGCGTCACGGGCCATGACGGAGCCTCCTCCCCACACAATGGTTCGATAGTCCTACGACGGATCAACCATCAAGGTATCGCAGCCACGGACGGCGCCGCAAGCCGAGCGTGAGCTCAGGTGGCACTTGTGCAGGCCAGGCCTCGGCGCGTGGTTCTGCGATATCCCTGCCGACGGCTCGCCAGGGATATCGAGCGGCCTTGTCAGGCCTCTGCGGAGTGGGTGCCTGCCCAGATGGCGGGGGTCCGGTGGGCCCAGGGTGTGGCCTGTTCGAGTTGGGCGGCGAGGCGGAAGAGGGTGTCCTCGCGGCCGTAGCCTGCGGCGAACTGCAGGCCGATGGGGAGTCCGGTGGCGGGGTCGGTGCAGAGCGGTACGGACATCGCGGGGGTGCCGGCGACGTTGAAGCCGGCGGTGAAGGGGGAGCGGTCGAAGAGGCGGTCGAGCCAACCGAGGCCGTCGAGGTTCTCGACGCCCTCGGCGTAGACGCCCAGGAG
>RRBB01000210.1:0-18323 GCA_006543605.1 Rhodococcus sp. WS4 | reverse complement strand
TCCTTCTCCCCGACATACTCGGCGATGGTCCAGCCGTTCTTCCGCTCGATCGGCGCCAGCAGCCCCCGAAGATACTGCCCGGCATGCCGGAGCGAGTTTTCGTGAACAAACAACGGCTCGATGCGGGCAAGGACCTTGTCGAACTCGGACGCCCATTCCTCCAGATCTACGACGGACACCGCATCAGGATCGAGCACCGGACCATTCTCAACACGCGCAGCCACCACTGCAAGATCCCACGCGCTGCCCCAAGATCAAGTCAGACACGCCGACCGATAGCCCTGTAGTACTAATCGGGCGGGTCGGCAGAGACTGAAAAGCGCACCTGCCCCTGCGTGAGGACGGGCTCACCACGTTGGTTCACCCCGTCGACCGCGACGTCCACGACTCCGTCGACCAGCGATCGGACCCGGCCATGAAATGTGATCGTGTCGCCGGGAAAGACGGTGCCAGCGAACCGCACCGCGATCCGCCGAATACGGCCCGCACGGCCAGCCCACTGGGTTACCAAGCTCGCCAGCTGGCCCATGGGCAGCATGCCGTGAGCGATAACACCCGGCAAGCCCGCACTCCGAGCGGCCTCGTCGTCGAGGTGGATCGGATTGGCGTCGCCTGAAGCCTGTGCATAGCGACGGATGTGTTTGTGTGTCAGTGTGACCGAATATGAGGGCAGCTGTGCACCCACGGTGGGGTTCTTCATCGGACCACCATCACCGAACGTGCCGTGCAGACCGGACGACCACCCGTGCCGGTCACCAGCGTCTCCAAGGTGACCAGACGAAGATGGCCTTTGACGTTGTCGTGAACGATACATCCGATCGCCGTCAACTCCTCACCGATCGCAGGGTGATTGAACCACTCGAATTCCTGTTCCCCGTGCAGCATGCGAGCGGCATCGATGCCGACACGGTCGTCGGCGAGCATTTGCGGGATCGTGACCTGCAGTGCGTACACCGCCGCGAACGTAGGCGGCACACCGAGCGTGGGGTCCGCACCGACCGCCTCGGCGAATTCGGTCACCTGCGCCTCGTCGACGATCAGGCTCACCGGTGGGTAACTGATCTGCTGGGGCTCAGTCGCGCGCATATGCCTTCTCCTGGTGCTGCTGCGGGAGGAATCCACTGATGACGTCGTCGGTCGTCGCGACTTCGGCGAGCAGCTCGAGCGAGGACAGGGAGGCTTTGTGCGCGTCAGGAGAATCCGACGCGCAGGCATCCGATACGACGATCGTGCGGTAGCCCCGGTCGGAGGCGGAGCGGGCCGTGCTCTCCACAGAAACGTTCGTTGCGACACCCGCGAGAACGACTGTGTCAATCCCGGCAGCGCGTAGAAGGACATCCAGTTCGGTGCCATGAAATCCGCTCACCCGCTGATGGGTGACCACGACGTCACCGGACTGCGGGGCGACTTCCTCGATGAACTCGGCACCCGCTGTCCCGTCGAGAAGACATTTCTGTTGGACGACCATCCCGAGCAACGGCGAGTTGGCGACCAGATCGGTATATCCGGCCCGATAGGCCACCCGCGTATAGACGATCTCGGCGCCGGCTGCGCGTGCGGAATCGAGCAGACGGACGGTGTTTCCGACGATGTTGTTCTGCTGGATCTCCTTCTGAAATAGCGGGGC
Source organism: Rhodococcus sp. WS4 (assembly GCA_006543605.1). Lineage (GTDB taxonomy): Bacteria > Actinomycetota > Actinomycetes > Mycobacteriales > Mycobacteriaceae > Rhodococcus_F. The sequence continues at coordinate 16,696 of RRBB01000210.1, read as the reverse complement.
GAAGGTCCCCCCGGGGCCGACGATGTCGTTGACAAAATGCACTGCAACGATCGCGGTGCGAAGAGGGTCGATTGGGTTCATGCCAGTTCCTTTCCGCCGCCGTGGGTTCCCACACCAGCACATGAGCAGCGTCCGGATCCAGTGAAGGATCCCCGGTAGCTGCTGCGAGCCGTCCGAGGACTGGGTCTCGTGCCACGCGAAGGCAGAGGACGCGGCCGCGCGTTCTGGATACTAACATCTGTTAGACTTTTTCCCCAGCGAGTCGCTCGACTCGAACCGAGGAGTGGCATGAGCAACGAAGTCGAAACTAAGGATTGGGTCTCGGATCGCGTGACGCTCGCCGTGGCGGAGCTTAAGCCGGATGCGGTCGTTACGTCGGTGAAACGAATGACCGGCGGCGCGTCGAGCCTGACATACTCGGCGAGCATCGTCGATCGTGACCAGAGCGAACAGACGTTCGTGGTCAAGATCGCGCCCCCGGGCCTGCCGCCCACCCTCAACCGGGACGTCCTTCGTCAGGCACGCGTACTTCGCGCCTTGGCGAGCACCGAAGTACCAGTGCCTACGGTGCTCCGCGAAGACATTGGCCGGCCCCCCGAGATCCCACCCCTTGTCGTGATGTCCCTCGTCCCGGGTCAATGCCTGGAGCCGCTTACGCACCGCGAAGAGGCCAACCTGCCCGGGCCGGGCGTCCTTCGACGCCGCTCGCTCCACGCAGCGTCGGTAATGGCACACCTCCACAGTGCCCGACCAGTGCAGCTGGGGCTCCAGTCCGAGCCTGTCACGAGCTTGCGGGACGAAGTTCTCCGGTGGCGTCGGGTGTTCTCCGCCGTTCCCGACGATCTGGCCGTCGGCGCGGATGAAGTGGGCGAGCTACTGCTGAGCCGACTCCCGGAACCAATGGCGCCGGCACTCGTCCACGGCGACTTGCGGCTCGGGAACATGTTATGCGAGGGCGAGGAGGTTCGCGCGGTCATCGATTGGGAAACCTGGACGATTGGCGACCCGCGAATCGACGTGGGATGGCTGGCGATGAGCAGCGATGCCGAGCGCCAACCGCACGCGGTGCGCACAGGCGACGGGATGGCGACACCGGACGAGGTCCTCGACGTGTATGCCACGGAGATCGGCGCAAAACCTGCTGACATCGAATGGTTCGTCACACTGAGCCAGTACCGCGCCGGCGCGATGACGGCCCTGATCGTCAAACACGATCGCCGCCGTTCCCCGAGGAATTCCTTCGTGTCGTGGTGGGACCCGGAGGTGCCGCAACGGTTCGTCGCACTGGCGCGGGAACGGCTGGCTTGAGTCCGTTGATTTTTTCGGTTGATTGTTAGAAATTTCGGTGTAGCATTCCGCTCCATGGATGGATGTGACCCACCGACGCGCCAGATCCCGTTCGTCGAGTACCTCGAGCTCACGACGCCACCTCGTCTGGTCGCCAATGAATGCGCCCAATGCGGCGCACGCTACATGGACCGCCGCAATGCCTGCGCCTCGTGCTTTACGAGGGATTTCCGAAGAGTGCCGCTTCCCTCGGAAGGTGTGATCGTCTCGTACACGATCATTCATCTCGCGGCACCGGGGCTGCCTGTCCCCTATGTCGCCGCAGTCGTCGACTGCGGCGGTACGTGGGTGCGGGCCAACCTGCTGAACGTCAATCCCGACCCCGAGGACATCGAGTTGGGTGCGAAGGTGCAGCTCACCACTTTCCCCTACGGGACGGATGCGACCGGCACGACTGCTGTCGGCTTCGGATTCGAGCCCGTCGAATCAAGGAGTGCGACCGTTGGCGCGTGACGATGTGTGGATTCTCGGAATTGCGATGACCAAGTTCGGAAAGCATCCGGACAAGGACGTCGTCGATCTCGGGGCCGAAGCGGTATTCAGTGCTCTTGCCGATGGTGGCATGACGATGAACGATGTCGGCTTGGTCGCAGCGGGCAATATGCTCGGTGAGCACAATTTCGGCCAGACGCTGCAGAAACAGATCGGCCAGACGGGCGTCCCGGTCTTCAACGTGACCAATGCGTGCGCCACGGGTGCGACGGCGCTCAAGACAGCGATCATGGCGATCCGGGCTGAGGAATGCCGTGTCGCACTCGCCGTGGGGGTCGAGAAGATCGCCGGTGCGGGGTTGCTGGTCGGCGGTAACGCGAGCAAGCAGCCCGAAGAATGGCGACCGTCCGGACGCTTTGGCGCGGTTGATGCCCTAGACGGGCGCGTGGGAACCGAGACGATGCCGGGAATTTTCGCGCAGGTGGGTATGGAATACGCCTCGCGCCACCCGGAGGCCAATTTCGAATTGTTCGCTCGCATCAGCGAAAAGAACCACGCGAACTCGACGCTGAACCCGCTTGCGGCATACTCGAAGCGGTTCTCACTCGAGGAGATCATGAACGACGTCATGGTCGCCTACCCGAATACACGGCCGATGTGTTCGGCCAACTGCGACGGTGCCGCCGCCGCGATCGTCGTATCCGGCGATACCCTCCGCACCCTGGATCCGGACCAGCGGCGACGGGCGGTGAAAGTCTCCGCTTCAGTCTTGGCGACCGATCCCTGGGTCGAAGGCTGCCAGGTCCTGCCCGACGTCAATACCGTGACGCGGCAGGCCGCCACGACGGCATACGAAAAGGCCGGAGTCAGTCCCGATGACCTCGATCTCGTGGAGCTGCACGACTGTTTTGCGACCGCGGAGCTCGTCCATTACGAGAACCTCATGCTGTGTCCGCCCGGGGAGGCAGTGTCGTTCTTCGAGTCGGGAGCACCGATGCGCGATGGCAAGACCCCGGTGAACGTGTCCGGCGGCTTGGAGTCGAAGGGTCACCCCATTTCGGCGACCGGTATCGCCAACATCTGGGAGATCTGTCACCACCTGCGGGGAGAGGCAGGCCCACGGCAGATCGAGGGAGCCACCGTGGGCTTGGCGCACGTCATCGGTCTCGGTTCAAGCTGTGGGGTGCACATTCTCGAGCGGGCAGCGTCATGAGCACGACGAGCAATTCCACCGCTGGTCTCGCCGGCCGCGTGGCCATTGTGACCGGTGCCGGGCGCGGCATCGGGAGATGCCATGCACTGTTCCTCGCAGAGCATGGCGCGAAGGTCGTCGTCAACGATTACGGCGGATCGCGCGAGGGCGCCGGCCACGACCTTTCGCCGGCCGAGAGCGTCGTCCGTGAGATCCAGGCGGCGGGCGGGGAAGCGGTCACGAACGCAGATGACGTGGCTGACTGGGAAGGCGCCGGGCGGTTGGTGGACACCGCGATCACCGCGTTCGGCGGCCTGGACATCCTCGTCAATAACGCAGGTTTTGTCCGGGACCGAACCCTTGTCAACATGTCCGAAGGGGAGTGGGACGACGTCATCCGTGTGCACCTGAAAGGACACTTCTGTCCCACGCGGCACGCCGCCGCGTACTGGCGGGACCGGTCGAAGGCGGGCCAGCAGCCTAACGCGGCGGTAATCAACACGTCGTCGACGTCGGGGTTGTTCGGCAAGCTCGGACAGAGTAACTATGGCGCGGCGAAGATGGGACTGGCAGCGTTCACGATGATCACTGCCGAGGAGCTAAGCCGGTACGGAGTGCGTGTCAACGCGATCGCGCCCGCGGCGCGCACGCGGCTGACGCAAGGGCTTGGCGGGGCGGTCGACGAGGCTCCTGCGGCAGGCACGTTCGACGAACTCGATCCCGCCAACGTCTCCCCGATGGTCGGTTACCTCGCATCGGGCGATTGTTCGATCACCGGCAAGGTGTTCTTGGTCTTCGGCGGGCAGGTTCATCTGTTCAAACCATTCTCGATCGTGGATGGGATCGAGACCGACGGACGTTGGACTCTCGAGGACCTGGCCGGCAAGGCAGAGCGTTTCGCCGACGTGGAGTTCGATGTCGGCAATACCTTCGGCTTTTAGGCTCTTCACGGGACGTGGCCGACAGCCTCTTCGCGGTGTGGTGTAGAAAGCTCGATGTGGTGTTCAAAGGTGGCCAGGTGGTCGGCGGGCACGAACCCATCGGTTTCGGGGTTCGTGCCCATACGCATCGACCAACTGGACAACGACTTCGGCGCAAAGGTGGTCAACGGTGACTGACGCTCGAACCGGTGGGGTATCGCTCGTCGACGCGCTCGAAGCGGTGGATCCATCCTCGATCGCGATCGACTTCTTCGAAGCCACCCTCTCCTACGGCGAGCTTGACCGGTTGACCCGCTCCGTCGCGCACGGCCTCACCGCCCGGGGCGTGTCTCCCGGCGACCGCGTGGGGGTTCTGTTCCAGAACGATCCCGAGTACCTGGTTGCTCTCTTCGCGGCATGGCGTGCCGGGGCCACCGTTGTGCCGCTCAGTCCGATGCTGCGCCCGCGCGAGATCGCGACTGTTCTCTCTGATGCCGGCGTACGAGTGGTGATCTGCCTCAAGTCCCTCGCCGCGGCTGTGACCGCCTCGGGCGCACCGCTCGACCTCCTGGTGACGACGTCCGAACGCTGGGCCGTCTCGGCCCTCACCGGTCCATCTACGCCTTCGCCGCGTCCCGACATCTCGGGAGCTGTGTTGCTGGAGGACCTGGCGCAAGGCAGTGACCGAGCGCCGCTGGTGTCACCGGCAATGGACGACATCGCCGTGCTCAACTACACGTCGGGCACGACAGGGCCGCCGAAAGGCGCGATGGTCTCGCATCGACACCTGGCCACCGCAGGAACCCTCTGGCGGGGGATGTTCGACATCGGACGCGACGACGTCGTCCTCGGCCTGTCCCCGCTGTTCCACATCAGCGGCATGGTCGGGCACATCGCGGCCGCCGTCGGCGCCGGCGCCCCACTGGTATTGATGCACCGATTCGACCCTCGCACCGTCCTCGACGCTTGCCTGCGCACAGGGGCGACGACCACGGCCGGCCCGATCACCGCGTACGTGGCGCTTCTTCGTGCCGGAGCATCGCACCGGGAGCTCGGCACGCTCACGAAGGCAGCGAGCGGTGGAGCCGCCGTCCCAGCCTCCGTCGCCGCCCGCTTCACGGACGCGACGGGAGTTCGCATCCATCAAGGCTATGGGCTGACGGAATCGACCGGAATCGTGGCCGGCACACCGATCGGCGTGCAAGCACCGGTGGACGGTGACTCCGGCGCCCTCGCCGTGGGCAAGGCGGTCTCGGGAACGGAGATCCGCATCGTCGATGAAGACGGACGCCCCGTCGCGAGCGGTGCCCGAGGTGAGATCGTCGTCCGCGGTCCTCAGGTGATCCGAGGCTACTGGAACCGCCCAGACGAGACCGCGCACGCGATCCGTGACGGTTGGCTACACACCGGAGACATCGGAATTCTGGACGACCACGGTTGGCTGTTCGTCGTCGACCGCCTCAAGGACCTCATCGTCGCCTCGGGCTTCAAAGTCTGGCCCGGCGAAGTGGAGGAGGCACTGCACCGCCACCCCGACGTGGCCGAAGTCGCCGTCGTCGGCGAGCCCGACGACTACCGTGGCGAGACCGTAGTCGCGCACGTTTCCCTCACCCCGGGCGCGTCGGTGACCGAGGTCGGTCTGGCCGCGCATTGTCGCGCCGAACTCGCTGCGTACAAGTGTCCGACGCGGTTCGTCGTCCATGACGAACTCCCGAAAAGCGCGACCGGCAAAATCCTCCGCCGCCTCGTGCGCGACCCGGCACCCGAAACGAAACCAGCACCTTCCGACGCGTAATTGGCGTATCCCTTATGGAAATTGGCTCGATGCGAGAGGCTTTGCGAATGAATCCCTGGGCAGGATCAGACGTTGCCGAGATGCTCGACGGCATCGCGGCCGACCGTCCAGCACATGTCGCGATAGTCGACGGAGACGTACGGATCACCTACCAAGAGCTGAAAGAACGCCGCGACGCGCTCGCAGCGCAGTTCGCCGGCCTCGGCGTGCGACCGGGGACGAATGTCGGTCTCCTGCTGGGAAATCACTGGCAGACCGTCGTCACCGTGTTCGCCGCACTCTATGTCGGCGCACGCGTCGTCCCTTTCAACCTCATGTGGGAAGGCCGCGAGATTCGGTACGCACTCGAGCTGGCCGATGTCGACGTGCTGATCGCTGGCTCGCACCATCGCGGAGATGAACTGGCACCGAAACTAGTGGCAGCCGGGATCGGGACCCGCTCGTCCGGCCCGGTCACGGTCGCGGGACTTCCACGGCTCGAGCGTGTCGTCTTCTGGCATCGCCACGACAACGTCCTCGACGCGGACAGCCTCAACACCCTCCTCGACAAGCAGGGCGCCTCCTCCCCGCCCCGGGCAACCGTACAGGAGTCCTACCTGCTGTTCACGTCCGGATCGACCGGAGAGGCGAAGGGGGCGTTGCTCCGGCAGGACGCCGCACTGGGCACGAGCTTCTACTTCGGCGAGCGGCTCGGCCTGACCGAAGACGACCGATTCCTCAACACGCTGCCGTTCTACCACGGCGGCGGGCTGTTGACGCACCTTCTCGGTGTTCTGCAGCGTGGTGCCACCATCTACTTGTTCGAGGGCTTCGACCACGACGCGATGGTCGAGACCCTGAATAGGGAACGCTGCACGGCCATCGGCGGGTTCGACATCGTCAACATGCGCCTCGTTCACGCCCAGAAGGCGGCAGGCCGGCCGCTCAGCATCGAAAAAATGCAGGTGACCAGCGAGCGAGCGTTCTCCGAACTCGCGTCCCTCGGGGTCAAATGCGCGACCGTGTACGCACTGACCGAAGCGAGCAATTTCGTCGCCATGACACCTGCACGCACGATAGTGCCGAGCGTGCAGGGAAACGGGCAGCCATTCCCTGGTGTCGAGGTGCGCATCATGGACTATGAGACACGAAAGCCCGTGCCGGTAGGTCAACCAGGCGAGATCTGTTTCCGCGGCTGGAACACCATGGTCGGTTATTACCGCATGGAAGACCTCACGCGTACGACATTCGACGACGAGGGTTTCCTGCACACCGGCGACTATGGTTCGGTCGACTCAGACGGCCAGATCTTCTACCGCGGACGGTACTCGGCGATGATCAAGACCGGCGGAGAGAACGTGTCCGAACTCGAAGTCGAGCGGTTCCTGACCTCCGAACTGCCCGGAATAACGAACGCCGGCGTCGTTGGAGTTCCTGATCAGCAATGGGGCGAGGTTGTCATCGCCTTCGTCGAAACCACCGGACAGGTCGATTCCGAACGCCTCCGCGACGCTTGCCGTGGCAAGCTCGCGGGCTACAAGATCCCGAAGCACTTTCTCGAAATAGAGTCCGGTGCTTGGCCAGTCACCCCTACCGGAAAACTGGTCAAGACAACACTACGTGCCCGCGCAGCGGAAATCCTCGGCGCCGCGGAGGACGGTAGCCGCGAACCGCAAGGAGCCGTACACAGTTGATCTCGCGATGACGGCTTCCCGCGCCGCGCCCACTCTCTTGGCCTCACTCCACGGGGATCGGCGGCGTCGGCCCAGTGAGCTGCCGGGTCGTGCTCGGGGCGCCAACGGCTCACGCCGGGCGGGCGCTCGTGTCGTAGGCGTCCTGGTGGTGGCGGATCTCGGCGTGGTGGTCGGCGCGGACCTCATGACCGGCGACACGATGGACGCCGACGTGTGGGCCGAGATGATGCGGATCAACGTCACCGGAACCGGGCCCGTGATCCGCGAAAGCCTGCCCGCGCTTCTCGCTTCGGGCGGAGGCTCGATCGTCACCGTCTCCTCCCTGGCGGCGTGGCAACGGGACGCGGCCCTCACCGCGTACGCCTCCTCGAAGATCGCCCTGCACGCGCTCACCCGCCACACCGCCTGTGCGTGGGGCACGAAGAATGTCCGGTGCAATACCGTCGCGCCCGGGTCGTGCTTCACGGAGAACGTCCGCGGTGGCACGGCGGCGGAGGTCGTGAGGCTCTGCTGGAGAAGACCGTTCTCCCGTGCCTGGGCGAGCCCGAGGACCTTACCTCCATGCTCGCCTTCCTCCTGTCCGACGAGTCCAGCTGGGTCACCGGTCAGATCCTCTCGGTCGACGGAGGCTTAACCATGCGCGAATAGCGCCGCCCGCAACCGCTTCCGCCGGTGGAGACCCGCGGACACCCTCCTCGGGTCTCGCCGCCGCGCCGGACGAGAACGATGTCCCCCGCTGCCACGGGCCAAGATCCAGAAACCCCACCCAGTACATCTACCTCTGGAGAATCCATGTCTGTCCGTATCCTCGCCCTCGTCGGCAGCGTGCGTTCCGGCTCGCACAACCATCAGCTCGCCGAGGCCACCGTGAAGCACGCGCCCGAAGGCGTCGAGGTCACCGTCTACGAGGGTCTGGCCGAAGTGCCCTTCTACAACGAGGACATCGACACCGACGCGCAACGGTCCGCGGCCGCCGCCCGCCGGCACCGAATGGGGCGGGAGAGCCAGTCGATGGCGTTCTTCAGAACCGCGGGCATGGTGCCGTTGCACTCAGGCGGCGTGTCGGCTCAGGACGACGCCCGCAAGTCCGCCGGCATTGGCGGCGCGGCGATCCTGGAGGACGCCAGGCTCGCCATACCCGGCTCGGTCACCCGTTTCGCCGAGACCCACCCGGGCGACGACGCCGAAGCCACCGAGCAGCTCATGCAGGAGCTTTAGCGCCCTCGCCACCGGGCTGAGCCCCGCGCGGTAACGCGCAGCACCGGATGCCGGACGGGAGCGCGGCGGTCCTCGCCCAGCAGCTGGTGCGCTTTCGTGGATGCGTCCGAGATCGCGTGGAGACACGTCGGCAGCGGTGGACTTGCACTCGGTCGGGAACCGGCCCTTGGGCGATCGGCGTGTCGACGGATCTCGGCCCGCAACCGGCGGATCGACCGAGATCGAGTAGCGGCCCCTCGTCGCCTCTATGCTCGACGGCGCCAGGCCGGCAGGAGCTATGTCCTGCCGGCCTGGCTTGATCCTCGATTATGCGGGCACCGAGTTGCGCACATCTTCGGGCGCGCCGTACCCACCACCGCCAGGCAGTTCCAACCGAACCACGTCGCCAGGCTGGAGGGTGATCCGCGCCTGGGTCGAAACCGGTTCGCCGTTGACGAGAAAACGGCCAGGCGCCGCCGTGCCGCCACCGAAGAGACCACGAGGGGCGTGACGCATCCGGCTCGTCACGGCATTGAGCTGCCATGGGCGATTGGTGTCGACGGTGAACTCGATGACCTGTCCCATACCACCGGCGCTCTTGCCCTCGCCGCCCGATCCAGGACGTAAGGCCTTCTGCAGGAATCGAACCGGCGCCGAGGCCTCTACCACCTCCATCGGCACTGCGGAGACACCCGTCGGGTATGAAGTGGCGTGCAGACCGGGCTTCGTCGCCCTTGCGCCGACGCCACCGGCATAGGTAAACATTGCCGTGATGAAGGGCGATCCGTCGTCGTAGGTTCCGCTGACCTGCATGGTCCAGACCGCACCAGCACCTTCGGCGAGCACCTTGTCGGGTGCGACCTCGGCCAAAGCGGCGAGCAGTGGCATCGGCAGGAACATCCCGACGACGTGACGAGCGGTGGTTGGCGACGGCCGGACGGCGTTGACAATCGAGCCTTCCGGTGCCTCAACCTTGATGGGTGCAAGACTTCCGTGGTTGTTCGGCACGTCAGGGTTGAGCACACTGCGGATTGTGAAGGTGCTGTACGCATGTGTGTAGTTCTTCACCACGTTGATGCCTGCAGCGCTCGCCCCCGACGAACCCTCGTAGTCGACAAGGATCTCGCCCCGATCAGGGTCCACTGTCATAGCGACGTGGATGTCGATCTCACTGCCATCGACCAAGTCGAGTACCGAGTGAGCACGATACGTGCCAGCAGGCAACGCGCGGATCGATCGTCGAGTGGCCTCTTCTGAGCGGGTGATGATCTCGTCTGCGAGAGCTTGGATGTCATCGAGTCCACGAGAATCGCACAGGGCTTGCAGGCGCTGAGCACCGACTTGACCTGAAGCGATCTGTGCGTGGAGGTCGCCGGCCATATGTTCGGGCTGGCGGACATTCGACAGGATGAAGGTCCATACGTCCTCGTTGCGAACGCCCGCCTTCATGAGCTTGACGATCGGAATCCAGAGGCCTTCCTCGAATACGTCGCGCGCGCCTGCACCGATCCCATATCCGCCGACGTCAGTGTGGTGAATCGTCGATCCGAAGAACGCGATCACCTGTCCGTTGCGGAACACCGGGCTGAGAACAGTCACGTCCAGCAGCTGTCCCGCAGTTTGGTACGGGTCGTTGGTGATCAGCACGTCCCCCGGAGCGAGGAACTCAGGCGGATACCGCTTGAGGACGGCGGTGGCAGCTCGAGCGAGGGAATTGATGTGACCAGGCGTTCCGGTCACCGCTTGCGCCACCATGCGACCCTCTCGGTCGAACAAGGCGTTAGCGAGGTCCCCGGCTTCACGGACAATCGGACTGAAAGCGGCGCGCTGAAGCGCCCTCGCTTGCTCGTTGACCGTACTGATCAGACTGCCCCACAGAACCTCGAGCTCGATCGCATCAATCGTGTCAGCCATCAGGCACTCTCCTTAACGGCGATAAGTGTTCCGTCGGCGGCGACGGTCGCCGTCCATCCGGGACGGATTACAGCGGTTGTCTCCCGCTCTTCGACAAAGGCCGGGCCGGCCACCGTCGCACCCGCACCGAGCGATTCACGCCGGTAGACAGGAACATCCACGTCGGTGGTGCCCCGGTCAAAGCGTGCTCGGCGCGTGCGCTGCGGGCTCGGCTTTCCGGTCGCGGGGGGAAGCTCGGCACTCTCGATGGCGGGCGGGGGGGCCCAGGCCGCGATGCGCCATGTGACGACCTCTACCGGAACGTCGGGGATCCTCATCCCGTATACCTTCTCGTACTCTCCGGCGAACGCTTCCAGCGTCTCGGGCAGAGAGACCGGCCAACCGTCACCCTCACCGAGCCAGATCGTGACCTCGTTGCCCTGACCCCGATACCGGGCGTCCATGCCATACCGGAAACGCACAGCGGAGGCATCGACACCCGCGGCGGCCAAGACGACTTGGCCTTCCTCGCGCATCTCCCGAAGTAGTCTGTCGCGCTCGCCTTCGGTCGACTCGTCGAGCACGCTCAGCATAGAGCGAGCCAGGTCGATACGAACCGGGCTGACCAGGGTGCCGAACGCCGAGAGTACCGACGCGTTGACCGGGAAGATGACGCGCTCAGCCTCGAGGAGTTCGGCGACGCCACACGCGTGTACAGGTCCGGCACCACCGAACGCGATCAGGGGGACTCCGCGAACGTCCACCCCGCGCTCGATGGCGTGCATGCGGGCGGCGGCGGCCATGTTCTGGTTCACCACCGCGTGGATACCCGCGGCGGTCTCGTCGGAGGTACTGGCAATCGCGGCGGCGACCTTGTTGGTGGCGGTTTCTGCGGCTGCGAGATCCAGAGGCATCTCACCGCCGAGGAAGTAGTCGGCGTCGAGGTAGCCGAGCAACAGATCAGCGTCCGTCGTTGCAGGCAGCTGCCCACCACGACCGTATGAGGCCGGGCCGGGCTCGGATCCAGCGGAATCGGGTCCGACCTTGAGCAGCCCGAGGTCGTCCACACGAGCGAGACTGCCACCTCCGGCGCCGATTTCGACCAGGTCGACGGACGGCACCGTGACGGGGAAGCCCGACCCCTTTTTGTGGCGGTAGATGCGGGCGATCTCGAATTCGTTCGTCAGATGCGGTTCAGCGCTGTCGATCAGACATGATTTTGCTGTGGTGCCTCCCATATCGAAGCACAACAAGCTTTTCTCACCGAGACGCTGCGCGTACCAGCTGCCCGCGAGAGCACCTGCCGCGGGACCGGACTCGACGAGGCGGATCGGCAAGCGCTTTGCGTCGTTGGCCGCGATGACACCGCCGTTGGACAGCATCATCAGCACCTTGCCCGCGAATCCTTCCTCTACGAGCCAGGACTGAAGCTCGTCGAGGTATGGTCCGATGATTGGCATGGTCGCTGCGTTACAAGCGGTCGTCACCATTCGGGGATACTCGCGCAGCTGTGGCGCGACATCGTGGGATGTACACACCGGGATGTCGAGCCGCGCGCTGATCGCGTCAGCCACGAGACGTTCGTTGTCGCCGTTCGTGTAACCATGCAGGAAGCAGACTCCCACGGCCTCGGCTCCAGACGCCGCAATCGCGTCGACGAGGCGGTCGAGGTCGGCAGCCGAGGGCGCAGTCAATACCGCGCCATCTACCCGCACGCGCTCGTCGATCTCGAACGTCATCTCCCGCGGGATCGGCGGCGGAGGGAATTCGATTTGCAGGTCGTACATGTCGTAGCGGTGTTCCTGCCGAATCAACAGCGTGTCGCCGAAGCCGGTGGTCGTGACCATCGCGGCCTTGCCGGTCTTGCCCTCGATGAGTGCGTTGGTGATCAAGGTCGTTGCGTGCACGATCGGCGCGGTGATCTCGCCGGCACCGACACCCGCTTTGGCGAGGACCTGACGTACACCGGTGCGAACCCCGTTCAACGGGCGGGAAGGTGTGGATAGGGTCTTGTCGACGACTACTCGTCCCGATTCCGCGTCCAGGAGGACGACGTCGGTGAACGTCCCCCCGATGTCGACAGCAAGGCGCCAATCAGCCATTTCGGTATTCCTCTCGCACGGGCTGGAAGATGTCCAAAATCCACACCTCATCGTTCTTCTCCGGGTCGCCGATAAACCGGCTGTCACCGTGTGGAAGGTTTGTGGGTGCCCAGTAGACGTCACCTGGGCCGAGCGTGACCCGCTCATCGGATCCCAGTCGGAAATCGAGTTGTCCGGCGATGATGAGCCCGAACTGTTCGTTGTTCGGGTGCCCACCGTACGGTGTGGGTCCGACACCGCTCTTGATGCGCCAGAAGGCCATCGACATGCCGTCGCCGGTGAAGATCTGACGCCGCATCCCTGGGGTGGCCGTCGGACGGAACGTGTCCTCGGAGAACCTCCAGATTCCGCCGGCACTCTTTGTGCCCACGCTTTCCCCTTCTTCCGAGGTCACGTTGTACTCCTTTCGTCGCGCGCCGATGATGACGCACTGGTGGTGCCGGATCGGCCGGTGCGGCCTGGGGTCCGGCGATATCGCTTCAGCGACCCGCTGTTCAATACATCTGCAGGCCATGTCGCCTCGTGGACGTCGCGGCGGTCCACAATCCACAACGCTTCTGCCGGCTCTCGGCGGAGCAGGTGCTCCTTCGCGAAAAAGAGGGCAGCTTCGACGTCGGGCGCCTCGATGTCACCCACATGAACTAGCTGTTCGCCGGGCGCATTTCGTTGAAACATTTCGAAAACGTGATTATCGCCCATTTCATGCGGCCCAAATCTTGTCCATGAACCAGCGACTGCCCCCCCGGGCGTTGCGCAGCTTCCGTTGGACCTCTTCACCATAGGGGCTGCCACCGCGGAGGAGGCTGCGGAATTCATCCCAGTCAGGCTCTGTGTACTCCCAGATACCGGTTTCCTCGTCCCGGCGCAGCTTGTCGTCGGGGATTTCCAACCCCATCTGGTGGATCTTCTGCACGTATGTCGACAAGTACGACTGACGGAGTTCCTCGTTACCAACGATCTTGAGCTGCAAGGCGAGCATCACCTCACCGTGCTTCGAAGCGCTACCGCTCGGGCCGAACATCGCCATGATTCGCGGCCACCAGCGGTTCACCGCTTCCTGGGCACGACGTTTCTGAGACGGGCCACCGTCCACCATCCTCCGGATCAGGTACCGACCCGCCTGGTGATGGAAGCCTTCTTCCTTGACGATTTTCTTCATCGCCCGGGCGTAGGGACCATAACTGCTTCGCAGCAGGGTCGTCTGTCGCTGAATCTCCGCACCGTCTGCGAGCCAGGCGGCTACTGCGGGATCCGCCCAGTCGTCCCAAGGGTAATGGAAGATGTTCATGAACCGGGGAGGTCCTTCGAGGGCCTCCTCCATGTACTGGCGGCGAGTCTTCCCCGTCAGGTCCTCACACACTCGGATCAGTGCCAGCGCGTGCCCCACTTCGTCCTGAGTTTTCGCCGATATCACAAGTTTCGCCTCCAGCGAAGGGGCGCGGGCGATCCACTCGAACTCGTGAGCCGAGCCGATGAGCTCACTCATCATGTGGAATTCCATCATCCGTGCGGCCTCGCGGGCGTACAGCTCAGGAATTTCCCGCCTTGGCTCGAACTTCTCTCCGTTGGCTACACGCGCCGCAATCGCGGCCACGTCGCCAGCCTCAGTGTCTTTGCCTTGCCGGACTGCGTCGATCGTCGTCATACGGCGATACTAACGATTGTTAGAATTATTGGCAAGACTACGAGGTGTAACGATGAAATTGGCAGGCGTTCTCCTCACCTACCAGGGCTACATGCTTCGTGACCGGCCACCGCCGAACCAACATGAACGCATTCCAAAACATTCAGAACGTCCGTCCGAATTGGAGTCTCGAACCGGGTCTCCAGGGAACGGAAACGATGCCTCTGCCGGGTTGAGCAACCGTGAAGGAGGCGACCTGTATAACGCGACCGACGGCTCGTGATTACCCCGATGAGGACGATTCCACCGACCGATTCCACCGCCTCGACAGCTCTCGACCTGCACATGAGACTCGCCGGCCACGCACGACAGACCAATAGCCGAGGCCCGAGTCCATAGAAGGACATCGTCGGCGCCGCACCGCAGCACCGTCGAGCAACGGCCAGAGATCTGCGGGCAGATTCTCACCGAGATCCCCGAACATTCCTCGGGACACCCTCCGCTGCAACATCTTCCCAGAGCGCACCATCATAGGGTCCGCATCGACGCTGCGAAGTTGCTCAGCTACCGTAGCGAGTGGGATGATCCGGAAGAGCGTTGCATCCCGCCTCCGTGAAGGTGTCACACCGCCCATGAGCGGTGTGTGGGTCCTGTAGCCCACGAGAGACCCCGCACATCATCCGATCGTCACGGGTTCAGTCGCGCCGACCGTATCGGTACCGGAGCGCTGCCTCCCACTCCCCCGTGCCGACATTCGGCGCCACCACAGTGCGCATGGAATCGGGGCACATCGATAAGTCCAGGAGAAGCCATGTCAACATCTGCGGAACAGCAGCCCCCCGCGCCGACGATCACTGAGCCGGATGTACAACCCGGGAGTGGTCCTCGCGAGTACGGAGGAACCAGTACCCGCACCGAAACGACGGCGGCACGCGAGATCAAGGGACGAAAGGCGGTCCGCGCTGGGATATTCTCCTACTTCGTCGATCAGTTCGACATCTATCTGCCAATCGTCGTATTGGCTCCCGCTGCGAAGTACTTCGAGGGCACGCACCTATCCGCGGGCACAGCGTCGATCTTGTCTGCCCTCGTTTTCGCATCGACTCTCATTGGACGCCCCTTCGGCGCAGCCGTGTTTGGACACATCGCCGACACCGTTGGACGGAGAAAGGCGACACTCACCGCAGTCGCGGGCTTCGGGATCACGACACTGCTCATCGCATTCCTGCCCGGCTACGCCAGCATCGGGCTGTGGTCCATCGGCTTGCTGATCGCCCTTCGGTTTATCGACGGATTCTTCCTTGGTGGTGAATACACGGCGGCAGTACCTCTTGCCATGGAGTGGAGCCCGAAGAGCCGCCGCGGCTTCATCAGCGGGCTCATTACCTGCACCTCCCTCGGAGCGTCAGCCATCATCGCAGCGATCACGCTGCTCCTACTAAACGTGATGCCGTCGAATGGCGTCGACTCCGCATACTCTCAGTGGGGCTGGCGGATCCCGTTCCTCGTCGGCACGGTCCTGGCGGTTCTCCTGTTCCGGTCGTACCTCAAGGAAGTCGAGGACGAGTCGGCCGTTGCAGAATCAATCACTAGACATCGCTCGCCGTTGCGTGACTTGTTCGGGGTTCATCGCCGCAGTCTGGCACAGGTTCTGGTCTTTATGACCGGCACGTGGATGGCCACCAACGTCGGGCTGGCCGTATTGCCGGGGCAGTTGAAGACACTCGTCGGCTTGACCAGTATCCAGTCGACAATCGTGATGCTGGTGTTTGCCGCAGTGCCCGCCATTGCCTATCCCATGCTCGGCACCCTCTCGCAAAAGGTCGGACGGCGTCGCTACTTCTTCGCATACGGCATTGTGGTTGCGGTGGGCGGCGCAACGTCCTATGCGCTGCTCCTCCAGCTAGGGAAGACCTTCGTGGTCGCAATCATCCTCGGCGCGATCGTGGGCGTCTGCACGATCTGCACCTTCGCTCCGATAGCGGCGTACCTGACAGAACGATTCCCCGCTGCCGTCCGCGCGAGCGGCTATGGAGTTGGCTACAGCCTTTCGGTAATCGTTCCCGCCTTTTACGCGTTCTACGTGTCGGGGTTGACGTCCCTCTTCTCGGCACAGGTCGCACCCGTGATTCTTCTCGTAATCGCAGGTGTCCTCATCTCAGTCGGCGGCGCGATCGGGCCCGAGACTAAGGATATCGATATGGGCGCCTCCGCCTCAGGTTGAAAACAACTGCGGCGAAGCGCAATGTCGACCACACAGCGAAAGGCGACCTTCGTGGCGAGCTGGATATTGAAGCTGGTGGACCCGTGACCAGGGTGTCCGATCACGACGCCTCACGCCCTGTGCCGCCTAGGAGCCCGCTGATTTATCGAGGCGGTGGGGGTTGGTGGTGGGGGAGAATCCTCCGGTCGGGGAGTCGATGATGTGCCGAAAATGGTGTTCGGGCAGTGTGGTTTCGGCTCCGGGCCGGGATCGGGCCGGTGATCGTCGGGTGCGTGGCGCGTGGCCGCGGTGGGCGAC